>JALONT010000035.1 GCA_025454795.1 Bacteroidales bacterium
GAATCCGTTGGCTAAAGCCAACGGTAATAGATTGTCAATTAGAGTTGGTTTTAACCGAAGGTTGACTGATTCTCAATTACCGTCGGTTTTAACCGACGGCTTTAGGCACTACTTTTCCCGGGACTTTAGTCCCTTATCTTTTGTAGTTTGTACTCCTCAATTAACAAATCCAGTTCTTCCTGAAAAGAGACTTTTTGATGATGTTGTTCCTGATTCCGGATATATTTTCTTAGATTATCTAATTGTGGCATTCCGATTGATACAGAATAGAAATCATCCTGCCATTCAAACTTTAATCTGGTCAGTTTGTTTTTATTGATCCAGAATGAACTTTCTCCCTTTATCTTTTGTATTATTTCAGATACAGTTTGATTACCTGCTAAAGAAATCAGAGCGTGAAGATGTTCATAATAACCATTAATGTGATCGATGTAAATACCTTTAATTTTTGCATTATTACGGATATGTAGAATAACTTCACTTCTTAACTCATCCCTTAAATAAGGTATCCTTCTGTTTGTGGTCCACACACAGTGAAGCCAGATTCTTAAATATGACATATTATTAGAAATGCTAGCGATTAACAACTTAAAGATAAACAATTTGAGTTTACCTTTAAAATAATTTTTGCTGGGAATCGGTTTATTCTGAATTTTTAAGAAGTGTTGGGCTAAAGCCCTTAATGTGTGTGACCCTGAATCCGTTGGCTGAAGCCAACGGTAATTGACACTATTTTCTCTGGGACTTTTGTCCCTCTTAGGCACTCCAAATTATTGGTTATCAATTACCGTCGGTTTTAACCGACGGTTTTAGACACGACTTTCTTTGGGACTTTAATCCCTCATCCGTTAGCTAAAGCCAACGGTAATTGATTTGAAAAGAGCATGTTAGGTAATCAACCTGAGACAGCAAAAAAAAAGACCCGGATTGCTCCAGGTCCTCTTTGATAATGTAAAGCGGATTTTTACTTCTTTGTCAAATCAAAATTGAGGATTGTCCTGTTTGCTTCGGATACTTTTACCCCGGAAAAGGAAACAGTATCATAATCTGCCTTTGTTGCGAAAACTGAATATGTTCCTGCCGGTACCCCGATGAATGCATAGTGTCCGAGTGTATCTGTATATGCTGTTGCCATTACAGTATCCTTTTCTACCCATACTTTAGCTTCATTTATTTTTACTTTTAAAGTATCGGTTACAAGACCTTCAATTCTTCCGGCTGTTGAGTTATTTGTTGCCCTGATGCAGGGTTTGAAAATAAATCCTTTAACTCCGGCAGAGTGGGAGAGGTTGCCTCTCATTACGAATGATCTTGAAAGATCAAAGTCAAGAAGCAGTTCCGAGGTAAGTCCTCCTTCTATATGGAGTGCAGGGCTGATGAAGATCTTGATCCCTGTCTGTTTTCCGCTCGGGATCTTTACATTATAATTTTCTGGCTGATCTTTGATCTTAAGACCCGCCTCTTCAACATATAACCTGACAAGATCGTAGGATCCCTGTGGCAGGTCAATTGCCGGAAGATCCTCAGTAATGCCGTTTCTCAGTGTCAGAAGATCCAATGTGAGTTTGTCTTCTGATACAACGATAAACTTATTGCTATCTAAAAGACCGGCTTTCCTTAACTCAATTTTTGTAATGGTAACTGTTGCCGATTCAACAAAACTGATATTGAATGGATCATCAGTCAGTTTTACGATCAGTTTTCCTGTCCCCTGGTAATCAGTAGTTTTAGTGCAGCCTGACATTATAAAGGCTGCTGCTACTACCGCTAAAAAGAACTTTTTCATAATTAAATATTTTATCTGGTAAAGCACAAATATAGATTCCTGATTATGAAGAAATCATGAATTTTCAGGAATAGTGAAAGAAAAAATTGTACCTTCTTCAGGGACTGATTCAACGGATATTTTAATGCCATGATAGTCGGCTATTGATTTTGCGATGGCAAGCCCTATCCCTGTGCCTTCAGCACTGCTCTCGTCCCTCATTTTGAAGCGGGAAAAAAGAGTACTCATCTGTTTCTCGGTCAAACCTTTTCCTGTATCGCTGATCTCAATTATGAATTTCTTATCCCGGGTTAAACTTCTTATAAGGATTTCTCCAGTGGCACCAGAGTGTTTAACTGCATTATTGACAACGTTATAAAACATTGAGAATACCAAAGACCTGTTTGCTTTACCGATCATCAGATCCTGAGAGGTTTCGTCCTTTAAAGTTATTCCGGCATCATCTGCAACAGGTCTTATTTCATCAGTGATTTCATTCAGAACTTCTTTTAAAGAAAAAGAATCTTCTCTGAGATACTGATTACTCTCAATCCTGGCAATTAAGAGAAGTGAGTTGACCAGGCTCTGAAGGCGGTGAAGCGTTTTAAGGGATTCCTCCACTTTTATAGATATGTCAGGAGCAAGGTCTTCCCTTAAAAGCAGGTTCTCAAGCTTGCTTCTCAGGACTGAAACAGGTGTCAGAAGCTCATGAGATATGTTCACCGTTATCTCTTTTTCTTTCTTGAAAAGCTGGTTGATATGCTCCATCATCTCCGTAAGTGCAATATCGAGCTGCAGAAAATCGGCGGTTGTTGTATTTACAGGGGTTTTATCGAATATCGCCGGATCTGAAATACCTTTAAGCTTTTGAGTTATTTTGTCAAATGGTTTCAGCAGAAGATGGGTGTACTGAACATCCGTGAGGAAGGTTATGAATATTATTAGCAACAGCAGCACAAGCATAACTGTTCTTGTATTCCTTGCCATTTTATTTATACTGGAAAGGCTTTTACCTACCTCAAGAAGGTACATCTGGTCATCGATCCTGAATGAATAATTGAGCACCCTGTATTCTATCTCTTCGTTTTCAATGAGTCTTGTTGCGACTTCAATAAAATTCCAGTCCTCCTTCAGGCTGACTCTTTCAAGGCTTACAAATTCCTCTTTAAGTATGTTAAAGCTTCCAAATGTATCGGATGAATCGGATGTGATAAATGGCTCAATACCAATGTTCTCTATTAAGGAAATAACCTTTTCCCTCTTCTGAATAAGCTCATTGTCGACCTGTCTCAGGTTAATCCTTTCAATAATATATGGCATTAATAAAAGGAATAATGAAGCAAAAACCAGCTTCGACAGAAGGTTGAAAAGAGAAAGCTTAATTTTAAGTTTCATCATTATCCTTCAGGTTCTTTCTGATTATCAAGTCTTACTCTGTATCCAACTCCTCTGACAGTCTCCAGCCATGGTGTTGGAGCATGATTATTAAGTTTCTTCCTGAGATTTTTAATATGAACATCAATAAAATTGCTGTCGTACTGATCATCAAGAAGATTCCCCCAGATATGTTCATAAAGCTGGTGGCGTGTCAATACCCTTCCGTGATTGAGAACAAGGTACTGGAGAAGGTCATACTCTTTTTTGGTGAGGTCAACAGTTTCACCTTTACACAGCAGTTCACGTGACTGTATCTTCATCATAAAGTTAGTCAGTATGATATCTGTGGTACCGACATTGAATTTTCTACGGGCAACAGCATTAATCCTTGATAGAAGCTCGATAAGCGCGAATGGTTTTGAAAGATAGTCATCGGCGCCAAGATCAAGTCCTTTCACTTTATCTTCGACAGCACCGCGGGCAGTTATAATGATAAATGATGCTTCGCTGTTATTCTTTCTGGCTTCCCTTATCAGATCAAGCCCGTTACAGTCAGGCAGACCAAGATCGAGCAGCACAAAATCATACAAATTGACAGCAATTTTTTCCGAAGCTTCTATCCCGGAAAATGCCATCTCACAAAGAAAATTCTCTGATCTCAGAAATTCAGCTATTTCTGAAGAGAGGCTTTTTTCATCTTCTACGATCAGTATGTTCATCAGGGTAAAGTTAAAAAATCCTGAAATAAACGGTTAAGAGGAAGACAAATCCCTTTAGTCCGGGATATTCAGGATTGTCATAAAGGGGCATGACATAACCGGGTTCAGCTTCAATTGTAAAATGATCGGAATTGAAAGAAACAGGTATTCCGAAATCGGCTTCCATAATTCTGAAACGTGTTGTGTCTGTATTCGTTGAGTATGTCTGCCCGTATTTGCCGCCTTTGCGATATGGTGGTGAAAGGTTGGTTATTGTACCTGTAGTTGTTTCAGCCGTAGTCAACGAACCGAACAGAAGATTAAAATACGGGTCAAACGAAAAACTGAGATTTTTCTTTGAAAACTCCGGAGTCTGGAAATACCTGGAGTTTCTTATCTGAATATATGGTTCAGCTTCATCCGCCACTAATGCACCTGCCGATATTTTTGTATAAAGTATCTTCCAGTCTATCCCAAGCGTTATATCGCCGTATAAGAAATTGCTGAATAGAGTATCGGCTAGCGAATATGCAACCAGGTAGCCAGAAAGACCGGCAGATATGTCAAACCAGGAATTAAATGTATGACTGTAACTTAATGATCCTGTCGAAAAAGCAACAAAAGGGCTGTACTTTTCAAGGTGAATAGCTGAAACTGTTAAATAAAGCCTATCCCTGTAGCCATAGGTAAATGCGGAATAACCGAATGGCTGATCCTGCGATATCGTGGAGCCAAGATATATCAGATTGTTTCCGTACCCGAGAGTGCTGTAAAGTGAATGAGTGGAAATCTCCTTTTTTACAGTATCAGAGATTGTGGCAGAATTATTCTTATCAGTTTGCGACAGCAACTGTACCGGTATAAACAGAATAATAACGCCGAGTAACCTGCAAGTAATGGCTCTCTTTTCCGGATTCATGGGAATAGCTTTATTGATTACCTTCCGCCATGTTTCCCGACTCCTCCAGGTTTGCCGACACCTTTCGGTATCCCTGATCCTGATGGTCTGGTAATGTTAGGTCTTGCTCCTCTCGCCTTGCTCATGTCAGGGCGGGCACTTTTAACCTGTTTTACTTTCTGATTTCCTTTTGCAATCTGGCTGTTGCCCTGTTGCTTATTTACATTTCCCTGCTGATTCTGTTCACGTACGCCTTCACCATTCTGGCGCTGATCATTGCTTTGGGTATGATTGACTTTAGTCGTGTCACCCGGTGTGATTGCTGATTGGGAAAAAACATTTGATCCTGAAAAAACCAGTGCTCCTGCTATAATTAGTATTTTAATTAATTTTATCATCTACTTTTCCCCTTTCTAATTTTTTTATCTTTGGAGAGTGAATCTATTCATCTTCAATTCATTTAATAGTAATTTTCCTGTTATGAAACAAAATTAGAGAATAAAAATGAAGAACAGATGAATAATATTGCGAACGGTTTGTTATTTATTAAAAAGAATATTGAGTATCGGTTTTTAATAATAAAATATATTAGATATCTGAATATCTGTTATTTAATCACACGAACTCACCCCAACCCCTCTCTGCTTTGCAAAGAGGGGCTAAAAGCTTCTCCCCCCCTTCTTTTGCTTTGCAAGAGAAGGGGGACGGGGGGATGAGTACATGCAAATTAGAAGAATATTTTAAGTTTTTATTATTCATTGCCGATACACATAAAAAGAATCAATCGTTGTAACCATTTAATATACCTGAAATGAAATCCAAAACTCACTCAATTCTGTTCATTACTCTGTTACTGTTAATTATTTCACAGCCAGTCTATTCTCAGCTTCCTAAAGAGAGTGAAGCCCGGAAAATACAGCGAATGAAATGGTGGACCGATGCACGGTTTGGCATGTTTATCCACTGGGGACTTTATGCTTCGCCTGCCCGCCATGAGTGGGTAAAGAACTATGAAAGGATGACCAATGAGCAGTACCAGAAGTACTTCGATATATACAATCCTGATCTCTTTAATCCAAAGGATTGGGCAAAAATGGCCAGAGAGGCCGGTATGAAATATGTGGTGCTCACTGCAAAACACCATGAAGGCTTCTGTCTCTGGGATTCAAAATATACTGATTATAAGGCAACAAACACTCCCTTTGGCAGAGATATCATTAAGGAATATGTTGAAGCTTTCAGGGCAGAAGGGCTGAAGGTAGGCTTTTATTATTCCCTGATCGACTGGCACCATCCGGATTATAGTATCGACCTGAGGCATCCGCAAAGGCAGGAGTCAGATAGTGCTTATGCAGGACTTAATAAAGGTCGCGATATGAATAAATACCGCGATTATATGAAAAACCAGGTAAGAGAACTCCTGACAAATTATGGGGAAATCAGTATTATATGGTTCGATTTTTCCTTCCCGGGTAAAAATGGAAAGGGGCGCAATGAATGGGATTCTGAAAATCTCCTGAAGCTTGCCCGTTCTCTCCAGCCGGGAATTATTGTGGATGATCGTCTTGATCTGAGAGATGTTGAGGGAGGATGGGATTTCACTACCCCTGAACAGGTCAAGGTAACAAAATGGCCCGAAGTGAACGGGAAAAAAGTGCCATGGGAAACATGCCAGACCTTCTCCGGGTCATGGGGTTATTTCCGTGATGAGACTTCATGGAAAAGCAATTCCCAGCTGCTGGAGCTGCTTATCGAATCAGTAAGCAAAGGAGGTAACCTTTTACTGAATGTGGGCCCCACAGCACGAGGCACATTTGACTTCAGGGCTCAGGAAAGGTTAAATTCGATGGGTGAATGGATGAAATACAACAGCAGATCAATATATAACTGTACGGAAGCTCCAGCTGAGTTTACAGCACCTCCAAATACGCTGCTAACATACAACCCGGTTACCAGAAAATTGTATATTCACCTGCTTGTCTATCCGATGGGAAGGATGACTCTTACGAATATGGGAGATAAGATCAGGTACATTCAATTTCTGCATGATGCATCTGAGGTACGATTCAATACAGGTAAAGCAGAAGCTGCAAATGACCTGATACTTCAGCTGCCGGTTCTTAAGCCACCAGTGGAGATTCCTGTATTAGAAGTGTACCTAAAATAATATTAGTTTAAGCTTTGTGTAACTCTGTGTCTCCTCTGCGGTTCTCTGTGTAACCAAAAAAAATTAAAAACTTACACAGAGTCACACAGAGGATTCACAGAGAACCACAGAGGGTTAATGCAAACGCCCGACGCCCGACGCCATTATTATTCCAGACTACCAACAGCCTTCTCTACTTCCATAAGTATCTCACACGACCTGACCAGCTCTCTCATTTTAGTATGATCGGGATAGAGAGGTCTGTCAATGTCCAGAAATTCAACATGTTTTCTGATTACATCTTTTGCTTTCTGGACTCCTTCCCCAAAGCTGTATTCTTCTTTCCTGAAATCAAGAGCCTGTGCTGCTGCCATGAATTCGATGCCAAGAACACCGTAAGCTGCTTCAATGATCTGGTTATTCTTGATGGCTGTATTCATTCCCATAGAAACAAAATCCTCCTGGTCGGCTGCAGCAGGTATCGACTGGATGGAAGCCGGAGCAGAAAGAATTCTCTGTTCAACTATCAGCATATCAGCAGTATACTGGCTAAGCATCATTCCTGAAAACATACCGGCACCTTTTGTCAGGAAATCTGGCAGACCAACACTGAGAGCAGGATTATTGAGCCTGTTCATCCTTCTTTCGGAAAGAACGCTGACCATAGTGATACATGCTCCTGCCATATCCATCGGAACAGATACCGGAGATCCCTGGAAGTTAGCTCCTGAAAGCTGAAGGTTCTTATCAGGGAAGAAGATAGGATTATCGCCCACCCCATTTAGCTCAATCTCAACCTGCGACCTGGCATATCCCAGCATATCATGTGCAGCGCCTATGACCTGTGGGGTTGACCTCATTGAATAGGCATCCTGGACCTTGGATTTTACCCTGCCCTCTTTCAGATCGCCTCCTGAAATGCATTTGTTGATTGCATTGGCGCTTCTGACGGCGCCCTTAAAGCCCCTGGCTTCATGGAGTAGAGGAGTATAGGGTTTCATGTTGGCTTTGAGTGCCTCCAGCGACATTGAAGCTGCTATCTCTGCCTGTTTGAGCCAGTTGTTGGCATCTACCAGCCAGATTGCACTCATGGCTGTCAGTACATTTGACCCGTTTATCGCTGCCAGACCGTCGCGTGCGTGAAGTCCGGGAACCGGAATTCCGGCTTTATCCAGCGCTTCCTTGCCTGGCAACAGTTCTCCTTTGTAATAAGCCTGTCCCTCACCAAGAAGAAGCAGGGCTATCTGCGACATCGGTGCCAGGTCTCCTGAAGCGCCTACAGATCCCTTCTGGCAGACAAAGGGCGTTACTCCCTTATTCAGCATCTCAACAAGTGTCTCGGTAATTTCGATCCTGTTCCCGGAATTTCCGTGTGCATGAACGTTAATTCTGCCAAGCATGGCACCCCTTACAATCTCAATTGAGGCAGGTTCTCCGATTCCTGCAGCATGATTGTAAACAAGGTATCTCTGGAAATCCTTTATCTGGTCGTCGTTAAGAACCATTTCCGAGAACTCGCCAATACCGGTGTTAACTCCATACATTATTTCGTGAGCCTTGATCTTCTTCTCCAGCATTGCACGACATTCATTTATCCTTTTACGGGCATCCGGGTGGAGTTCAACTTTTTGTCCATGACGGGCCACATTGACCACATCATATATTGAAAGGTTTGATCCTTTTATTGTTAACTTATCCATAAATATCTGATATAAAGATTCTTAAAAAGAAATTAGAAATAAAGATTTTCAATTTGAAACAATTCAGATTGAAAAAATAGATAAAATAAGGGAGAATTAGCTCAGATCCTTCAACAGAGCCCGGAGCGGTTGATTTTGATCTTATATTCGAGTACCCAGCTAAGTTGCATGGCGTTTGAATGTGATTTCAAAAGTAGTATTAAAATTGGAATTTAACAAGAAAAAGGCACAACGGCACAACGGCACAACGGCTTAGAGGCATAAAGGGAAAATGGCTTAGCGGCGCAACGGCGTTAAGGTGAAGAAGTGCAGAAAACAGTGTTACTCCGTGCAAACTCTGTGTAACCCCCCCGATAGATCGGGGCAAGCTGTGGTAAGAAAAAAATGAATATCTTTAGTGTCAATGTTTAAAGCAATTAAATGAAAATTAAAATCACAAAATTATGATCAGGGAAATCTCTGCAAAAGAACTTGACACTAAGAAGTTCATTGAAGAAAAGGTAAAGGAAATAAAAATCACTGTTGGGGATGGTATTGCCATCAATGCTCTTTCAGGAGGCGTAGATTCATCAACTGTGACCATGCTTGGTCACAAAGCACTGGGTAAACAGCTTAGGACCGTCTTTATCCAGAACGGGTTGATGCGGGAAGGTGAACCTGAAAAAGTAGCAGGTTTTTTCCGGAAACTGGGTATTGACATTGAAATTATTGACGCGCAGAAGGAGTTCCTGGCTGCCCTTAAGGGGATAACTGATCCTGAAGAGAAACGTGAGGCTATAACCCAGACTTTTTATAAGAAGGTATTCGGAAAGCTGGTTAAAGAAAGCGGAGCAAAATTCCTTCTCCAGGGAACAATCCTTACCGATGTTGATGAGACCGTGGCAGGGATAAAACGTCAGCACAATGTCTTTGCGCAGCTTGGAATTGATCCACAGAAAGCTTTTGGCTATCAGATCATTGAGCCTCTTATCCAGCTCCGGAAAGATGGCGTCAGGATGACTGGCAAGGCTCTCGGCCTCCCTGAAGAGCTTTTTGCAAGGATCCCGTTTCCGGGACCAGCACTTGCTGCACGTATAATTGGTGAGGTTACTGCCGGAAGACTTGAGACAGTCCGTAAGGCAACTATGGTTGTCGAACGTATGCTCTCCGATAAGGGCGCTTTCCAGTATATGGCAATATTACATGAGGACCGGGTAACGGGGATGCGTAACGGCAAACGGGATTTCGGTCAGCAGATTGAAGTCAGATGCTGGGATAGTATCGATGCCCGCACGGCATCCCCCACCAGATTATCGTTTGATATTCTGGAAAAGCTTGCTGCAGAGATCATTAAAGAGGTCCCTGGTATAGTAAGTGTTACATACAATATTACAACAAAGCCACCTTCAACCATTGAGGCGGTGTGAGTAGAGGCACAGCGGCACAGCGGCACAGCGGCGCAGCGGCGCAGCGGCGCAAAGGCGCAAAGGAGTTCCGCACGCCGCGCGCCGCTGCAAACCGGTTACCGCACACCGGTCGTCGCATGCCGCACACCGCAAACATAATTTAAAATGGATTGGATAAGCGATCTCCTCTTTAAGGAAACAGTTGCGCATACAATATTCATTTATTGCATTGTAATTGCCTTAGGAGTATTTCTGGGGAAGATTAAGATATTCGGGGTATCACTTGGGATCGCTTTTGTACTTTTTACAGGTATAGCCCTTGGTCATTTCGGATTCTCGGCAAACCATGAGGTAGTTGACTTTATCAGAGATTTTGGTCTGATCCTTTTTGTATTTTCTATCGGGTTACAGGTTGGTCCGGGATTCTTCTCCTCATTCAAAAAAGGAGGTTTCACTCTGAACTTGCTGGCAATGATAATAGTCCTGCTTGGCGGACTGACAGTGGTGGTACTTCATTTCATTACCGGCACATCGGTTCCGATGCTCGTGGGAGTGATGTCGGGGGCGGTTACCAACACCCCGGGACTAGGAGCGGCCCAGCAGGCTCTAATACAGGTTTCGGAAGGAGCTGAAGTTCCCCGGATAAGTATTGGTTATGCCGTTGCCTATCCTCTTGGGGTTCTGGGTATTATTATTACTATGCTGATAATCAGAAAAGCGTTGAATATTAATATCCGACAAGAGCAAACGATGTATAACCAGGATAAGCATCCTGTTGAGCAAATGCCGGAAAAGGCCAGTATCGTCGTTACTAACAGGAGGGTTTTCGGGGAGACAATACGTGAGATCACAAGTGGAATTAATCATAGTTTTGTTATTTCACGTGTGCTGCATAACGGGGATCTTATTCCGGCGGGATCTGATACGATAATTTATGAAAATGACATAATTCTTGTTGTAGCACAGAAAGGTGTTCTTCCTTCAATCGTTGCGCAAATCGGAATTATTAGCAAGATGGATCTTACCGCAAAGTCCGGCAAGCTCATCTCAAGGCGGATACTCGTCACGAATAAAGATGTTTTTGGTAAAAAGCTGGGCTCTCTGAAACTGAGGTCAAGGTACAATATAAATATTACCAGGGTTTATCGTTCAGGGATTGAGCTATTGGCTTCCCCGGAGTTAAGACTGCAGATGGGAGATAAGCTCACTGTTGTGGGTGATGAAGAATCAATAGAGAAAGTTATCAACGAACTTGGTAATTCTATAAAGCGACTTGATGAACCCAATCTCATACCGATCTTCTTAGGGATACTGCTGGGAGTGCTGCTTGGAAGTATACCTTTCCGGATTCCGGGTATTGTAAATCCGGTTAAGCTGGGCCTTGCCGGAGGTCCGCTGATCGTAGCAATTCTATTAAGCAAATATGGATACAAATTTCAGCTTGTCTCGTATACAACACCGAGTGCAAACCTGATGCTCAGGGAGATAGGGATCGTTCTTTTCCTGGCTAGTGTCGGGATCTCAGCAGGAGAGAAATTCATTCAAACGCTTGTGTCAGGTGATGGATTTGTCTGGATGGGTTACGGGGCAATTATAACTCTTTTACCGCTGCTTCTGGTCGGCTTCTTTTCCAGACTAATACTGAAAAGAAATTATCTTGAGATATGTGGTCTTCTCTCCGGGAGCATGACTGACCCGCCTGCTCTGGCTTTTGCGAACAGTATTGCCCGGTCCGAGGCTCCTGCCGTCGCATACGCAACCATATATCCGCTTGTAATGTTCCTGAGGATATTTGTTGCACAGTTGCTGATATTGCTGATGGTATAAAGGTGTAATGGCGCAGAGGCTCAGTGGCTCAGTGGCGCAGTGGCTCAAAGGCATAATTATAAATGGTTTGACCTAAAACTTAAACCCAGCACCCAGCACCCAGCACCCAGCACCCAGCACCCAGCACCCAGCACCCAGCACCCCAGCACCCAGCACCCAGCACCCAGCACCCAGCACCCAGCACCCGGATCTTTTAATTCCCCTTTGCGAATTTTTCAGTAACCAGTTCGGGCCATTTAAGATCGAGCTCCTCAAGTGTTTTTAATACGACTTCTGCAACGGCATAGAGCTTCTGCCAGTTCTTATCGGCCGGGACTATGTGCCATTGGATTGCATTACTGGTGTTCAGAATCTTTTCATAAACTGCGAGATAATCATCGAATTTTTCACGGGTATCCCAGTCTCCGTCCTTATGTTTCCAGTGTTTCTCCTTGATTTCAATCCGCTCCATAAGTCTTTCTTTCTGAGCCTCTTTTGAAACGTTCAGGAAGAACTTAAGCACTTTTGTTTCATTGTGTTCAATGATTTTTTCAAAATCATTAATTAGCTGGTAACGTTGTTCAATAATCTCCGGAGCGAAAATTTTTTCAACAGTCGGAACAAGGATATCTTCGTACTGCGATCTTATGAATATCTCAATTTCTCCTTTGCGCGGACATATTTTATGGACTCTCCAGAGGAAGTCGTGAGCATACTCTTCTTCTGTAGGTTTTTTAAAGTAGTCGATACTTATTCCGATAGGATTGCAGTATTTGAGAAGCCCTTTTGTTACACCATCCTTACCTGAGGCGTCCATACCCTGGAATATGATCAGGAGACTATATTTATTCTGAGCGAACATTTTAAACTGAAGCTCACCGATCCGCTTCAGCATCTTTTCCGTCTTTTCGCGGATATTGTCTTTATTCCACTCCTTATTGAAGGTGGGGCAATCACTTAACTTGATTTTCATTTTTCTTTGATCTTTGATCTTTGGTCTTTGGTCTTTGGTCTTTGGTCTTTGGTCTTTTGTCTTTTATTTCAGTGCTTCATCAAGCGCATTTAGCAATGGTTGAGTAGAAATCTTCGACCCTACAGCTCCCATCATCCATTGCTGTGGTGTTAGTTTCCCCTGTTTAAAGATCCTGTCAATTTCTGCAGTAAGATTCTTGTTTTTCAGGTATTCTTCTATCTGGAACTGGATAACATGTCCATACGAATAGTTTGGTAAATAAAGAGGATCGTTGACCATATGCGAGTAAATTGCAAGAAGAGGAGAGTCCTTTACACCGATAACCGGTGCAAAATATTCATTCCATGTCTCTTTTGCGATCCTTACCATTGTCTCTTTTAACATTGAAGGAGTTGCGTCAGGATTTTCGTATAGCCATTTCCATGATTTCATTTCAACCATTCCCACACCCATGATTTCCATCAGAGACCATGCAGCATCAAGGGTTTCCATTTTCTCTTTCTCAGGATTTTCAACCTTGATACCAAGGAGCAAAAGGTCACGCTCCTGGAAGACATATGCCAGCGCCTCTGTAACAGCAGTATTTGGAACACCGTTAAGTGTATAGTAATCAACATCGTAAAGTGAAATCGTTTGCTCAATATTATGACCGAATTCATGTACAGCGATATTATATCCCTTGTAATCCATCCCCTTATCTGAAATTCTGGTCCTCAGGTGAGCAACAGATCCTTTCATGGCCGCTCCCCAGGCATGACCGGAGCCCCTGGCAGGGTCAACGACTATTTTATCGGAGAGATATCTGGCTCTTTCAGCGCTCCATCCCAGCTTTTTCAGCATTGCCGGCATATCAGCTTTAAATGCGGAAGGATCAGGATAAAGTTCCGAGGTTTTTGCAGTAAGGAACTCTTCAGGGATACTGCTTCGTGATTTAAATCCGTCGTACCATATATCGTAAGGTTTCAGTTCCCTGTTGAGTCTCTGACTTATCAGTGCACCAAGTTTCATAAGTTGGGGTGATCGCAGATATGTGTCGAACAATGTCTCAATCTCCTCCTGAGATACCTCCATCTCCCATGAAAATTTTCGCAGGATAGCAGTATGCATTTCAGGATTATAAGCATCAATAGCTCTATTTGCCCTGAATGTGTTTAGAATGTGGCTGTATCTTGTATCCGGTTCCACGGAGAATTCAACAGTATTCCCTGCTTTGAATACTTTGTTTGAGTAAGGTGCCCATTCGTATCCGGGACTATTAATTACAACCTGTGGAATGTCCTGGTTTATAATATGCTCCATAACATTTACTATCATATCCTGCTTTTCCGGTCCATTGGTCTTATCAGCGTAATCTGCCTTAAGTTCATCTCTGAGATTCCAATGTGTCAGAAGAACCATATTGTCAGGGAATATCTGGCGTCCGTCTTCTGTACGTAGATGCCCCATATGGATATTATAGTCAGCAATATACATATCTGAGTTGCCCAATGATGCATCCAAAGCCTGTTTCAAATCTGCAGGTACTCTGGATACAAACATATCACCAAGACGGGCCATTGCCCAGTCTAAACGGCTCCAGCCGGGACCAAGCTTTTCTTTTTCTGCAAGTGTATAGTATGGGAAGTTCAGAGCAATAATGAAAGCGATTTTATTTGAATGCAGATCATCCTGTAAATGAGAGTCTACCGAATAATTACCAAACATCCGGTCTATTTCATCGATATCGCCCCTGGTTTCATCCAGATTCTGCTTGAGGTCGAGGGTTATTTCATTAAAATAGCCATATACCGATTCAAGGTAACTGCTGATCTTATTGAAAACAACTTTGCGTTTTTCAGGATCTGAGATGTAATTACTCTTTACGAATTCAGCGAACTCTTCAGCAGTGCCGTCTTCCGCTCTCCACAGGGAGGCAGCATGCCTGACTCCTTTTTCCAGAAGAGTTGGATCTGCTGCTGACTGGGCAGATTTGACATTATTGACTGCATTTGTAATTTTTGCATCATCAATGAAACCGGCATATATATCCTGAGCCTCTTTTTTCTTTGGTGATGAACATGAAGTTATTACGACTAAGAACAGAATTAATAATTTTTTCATATTATTTAAAATATATATTTTACTCTATCTGAACCCACCCATGGCCCCTCCCAGGAGGGGAATTTGGTTACGTCAACCGTCATTGCGAGTCACGTGTTAACGTGACGAAGCAATCCCGAACTTCCCTATAGCGTATGCTATTCTACAAATTGTCTGGCATAGTATTTTGCAGTCAGCTTTTCACCGGTAGCCTTTTCGATCATATCATTCCAGTAATACCTTGCCCCGGGCATAAATATTTTTTCTTTCAGGTAATTGCCGACAGCTTTTTCACCCACAAACGACTGGTCTTGAGTGATATTAGTCGTGATATAGCTGTAAAGCTGCGAGGCAAGAAGTTCTCCCAGCAGGTAATTATGGTAGTAGCAGGGATAAAGGGCGACATGTATCTTAGTGGCCCAGTCGGGCATGTTACGGCCTTCAGGTTTCTTAATCATCTGGTATTTCTCAACCATATCCCACCATAATTTATTAAGGTCCTGATCCGGATCTTCGTACATTGACTTTTCAAAACGATACATTACCTGGGCCCAGCGGCTGAAAACAAGCATCTGGAGCCTGAGAGCTTTTCGGGAATCGTCTGATATTTTTTCACTTTCTTTTGCATCTATAATACCCATATTAAGCATCCATCCGGGATCGGTAGCCATTCGTCCAAACATGTTGGCTATTGCTTCGGTTGTAAATGTATGGGCTGCATCTCTCAGTGTAAAGGGCAGATTATCATCATAATAATATGAATACACTCCATGGCCGAGCTCATGCAGAATGGTGTTCATCCAGTATGAATCGGGACGAATATTATCAAGTGTCCGGACATCACCGGCACGATCAATATCAGTGCAGAATGCATGCTGGTTCTTCCCTGGTTTCTCGTAGAGATCACTTTTTTCAAGTATGGCATTCACATTTAGCCCTATGCCGTCATAGAAAGAAGAGGCAAGCTTAACCGGATCCTGATTTTCATAATATTTGTCAAAATCAACAGCATATATCTCAGGGGCCTCCTGGAAATACCTGTTCTGATAGTGCCATGGTTGCAGATCAGCGACTTTTATCTTATACCGGTTTGCAAAGTAGGTATCAATCTCGCTCTTCAGCCCGGCAAAACCAGCCCTGGTAAGATTATCGAGCTCATCGAAAATAGTTGTCACTTCAGCCGGATCCTGTCCTGAAAGCTTAAGGCTCATCTCGTGGAAATTACTGAATCCCAGATTTATAGCAATAAGATTACGCTGTTTTACAAGTTTGATGATATCCTCAGCAACCACAGGACCGATCTTTTTATGAGCTTCCCATGTTGCTTGTAGCTCAGCGCTTGATGCAGAGTTTCTGAGAATTTCTTCAACCTGATTGTCGGTAAGATCTTTATCATTCACTTTTGCCCTGAAATTCAGGTATTTCTTATTTATTTCCGTCTCCATTTTCAGCTTCTCAGCAAGAAGACTTGTATCAACCTGTTTCCCCAGATAGGCATCATATATCAGGTCCAGTTGACGCAAGAGTATCGGATCCTGTACTGCTTTGGATTCTTTTATCTCCTTAAGCCTGGCAAATGCCTTTGTATCAGTATAAAATTTATCAAATTCAAATGCTGCTTTTTCACTTATGGCGAGATCCGCATCTGTTCCCGTGATATTGGCATTCCATGAGGTCAGTGCCATATCTTTGTAAAGAGGAATGACCTTCTCATCATAGGAAGTAAGAAATTCTTTAAGGCTTTTTTCCATTTTTTCCTGTTTGGAAGTGCACGATATCAGTAATGAGAGCATAATTGCTGATACAATAAGTAGTGTAAGATTCTTCATAGCTGTAAATTTAGATATGCGAAGGTAATAAAAAGGCACTTTTTCACGACAAAGTATGCGTAAAACTTTTAAATTTGAGGATTACGAAATGCGACCTCTCTGTTATGGAAATATTCCTTTATATTTTTGCCGGATTATTTACAGGTACACTGGTTACATGGTTAGTAACAAAATCAGTTTTGACTTCCCGGTATCAGCGGGATCTGTTGATGAAAGGAGAGGAGCTGAATGAATTAATCAGGCAGAACAGTGTACTTCAGGCGAATATCGAAGCACAGGGGAAGAACCTTGAAGAGGTGAGGAAAGCAATGGTTGATACTTTCAAGGCAGCTGCATCCGACGCCCTCATTATGAATAATAAACAATTCCTCGATCTTGCAAAAACACAGCTTGAGGTGCAGGTCAAAGAATCTGAAGGAAACCTTGATCAAAGGAAAACCGCTATTGAGGAGATGCTAAAACCGGTCAGGGAGTCGATTGACAGCTATAAAAAGAGGATCGATGAACTTGAAAGTGGTTCGCAAAAGACTTTCGGACAGATAACAGGAATGCTTTCCAACCTTCAGACTACAAACTCAATCCTGCAAAAAGAGACTGTTGCCCTGGTAAATGCCCTGAGGAATCCGAGAGTCAGAGGCAAATGGGGTGAGATCGGTCTTAAACGGGCTGTTGAATTTTCAGGAATGTCGGCTCACTGTGATTTTGTTGAGCAGGTTTATACTGAGGCTGAAGATTCAATTCTGAAACCTGATATGATAATTAACCTTCCGGGGAACAGTCATGTTGTTGTTGATTCAAAGCTTCCTCTCGATGCTTATCTTCAGGCTCTGGAAACAGATGATGAGCAGTCAAGGAACCTGTTGTTCGCAAAGCATGCCAGGGATCTGAGAGACCATATTACAAAGCTCAGCAGAAAACAATACTGGTCCCAGTTCCCTAATACTCCCGACTTTGTTATATTGTACATGGAAGTTGAGTCGGCATTGAATGTAGCTCTGATGACAGACAAGACTCTCCTTCAGGATGCCATGAATAATAAAATCATTCTGACTACACCGACTACCCTTATAGTTGTTCTGAAATCCGTAGCAATGTCGTGGCAGCAACATAATATTGCTGAGAATGCCCTGCAGATAATGGAAGCAGCAATGGATTTTTATGGCAGGGTAAATGTATTTGCAGAGCATTTAGATAAGATGGGTGGCGGATTCAGGAGCGCCCTGAAAGCTTATAATGATGCAATAGGGTCTTGGGAGAGTCGTATCCTGCCTGCCGGAAGGAAGCTTGAACAGCTTAAAGCAACAGATAACAAAAATACATTACCTGTGTTTGAAGTTATCGACAAGCCCGTCAGGGAGTTAAAGAAACCTGAAGAATAATTTTTTTATTTAATAGGCTATGGCATACGGGAAATAAATTAAAAACTGAATATGAAAAAAACTTTACCGGTATTATTGATAATTGTTTTGCTCAGCTCCTGCAAAACACAGCAGCTCTATCTGAATGTAGTTGAACCGGCTCCTGTCACTTTGTCACAGGACATAAAATCGGTTGGAGTTATAAACAGGAGCATCCCAACCGACGAGACAAAAATACTTGATGTCATCGATAAAGTTCTTTCTCTGGAAGGCGTCAACCTGGACAAGGACGGAGCTGAACAAGCTATAAATGGTTTGTCGGATGAACTGTTGAATAACAAAAGGTTTGCAGAAATCAAAAACCTGAAAGATATCGACTTCAGAACACCCAAACTCGGTATTTTCCCTGTTCCGCTTTCATGGGATATCGTGAATAAGGTATGTAAAGAAACCGGCACTGATGCCCTTTTCGCCCTGGAATATTATGATACAGATACCAGGTTGAATTACTCAAACAGGAAGGTTGATGTAAATACTCCATTGGGAATCACCATCCCGGGCATTGAACATATTGCAGAGATGGAAACTATCGTAAAAACAGGATGGCGCATTTATGACCCTTCCAGTCAGGTGATAGCTGATGAATTCAATCACCTGGAATCTATCGTTTTTACCGGCAGAGGCATAAATCCGCTGGTTGCTGTGGCATCTCTTACCGGCAGGAAAGAAGCAATAAAAGAAGTAAGCAATAAAGCTGGCCACGGGTATGCCCTGCGGCTCCTGCCGTTTGAATTGCGTGTAATGCGGGATTACTTTGTGAAAGGGACAAATAATTTCAAGATTGCCCGGAGAAAAGCACAGCTTGGCAAATGGGATGAGGCGGGTCAGCTATGGGAAAAGGAGACAAATAATCCTAAAATGAAGGTTGCAGGAAGGGCATGCTATAATATGGGCATTATCAATGAGATAAACGGAGATGTGGATACGGCTCTTCAATGGGCACAGAAAGCATATGAGGATTATAATATTAAGCTTGCGAGGGAATACTCAAGGATTCTTGAGAACAGGAGGATGAAGAGGCAAATTTTAGAAGAGCAGCAGCAATAAGAACTATATAAAATTATCAAAATGAAAAAACTTCCAATTTATTTACTGGCATTTATATTTACCCTTTCATCCTGCAGCAGGCAGAAACCAATGAAAAATGTCATTGATGAGTCACTTTCTTTAGCCTCTAAACAATATGCATTGATGTTTGATGTGATGAAAGGTATGCCTGATCAGCTGCCAAGGACAATAAATGCTGAAGGGAAGCTTCGAACTGAAAACGCCCGATGGTGGACAAGCGGATTCTTCCCCGGCAGTCTCTGGTACCTGTATGAGTATACCAATGATGTTAAAATCAAAGAATCGGCAGAATTGATTACTTCACGCATTGAGAAAGAGAAGAACAATAAGGGCACTCATGACCTTGGTTTTATGCTCTTTTGCAGCTTTGGAAATGGATTCAGACTTACAGGAGAAGAGAGTTATAAGGAGGTACTCATCACTGGAGCAAGGTCGCTCTCTACCCGTTTCAGACCAAATACAGGCTGCATTCAATCATGGGGAAGCAGAAAAGGATGGACTTGTCCTGTCATTATTGATAATATGATGAATCTTGAACTCCTGATGTGGGCGTTTAAGAATTCAGGTGATTCAACTTTCTATAAAATAGCTGTAAGTCACGCTGATACAACAATAAAAAATCATTTCAGACCGGATTTCAGTTCTTACCATGTAGTATCATATGATACTATCACCGGATTAGTAGAAGCAAAACAAACATCCCAGGGCGCTGCTGATGAATCAGCATGGGCGCGTGGACAAATCTGGGGCCTATATGGTTATACAATGATGTACCGTGAGACCGGCCTCGAAAGATACCTGGCACAGGCAAGAGGTATTGCAGATTTTCTGATCAATCACCGTGATCTGCCTGAGGACAAGATTCCCTACTGGGATTTTAATGCACCGGGTATCCCGGATGCAAAAAGAGATGCGTCAGCAGGAGCAATTATGGCATCAGCACTGATTGAGCTGTCCGGCTATGTGGATACGGAAACCGGAAGCAAATACCTCCGGATTGCAGAGAAGCAGTTGCGTACTCTTTCTTCACCGGCTTATCTGGCTAAGGAGGGCACAAATTGTAATTTTATACTGTTACATGGGGTCGGTAATTTGCCAGGCAACAGCGAAGTGGACGTACCTCTTACTTATGCAGATTACTATTATATTGAAGCCCTATTAAGGTACAGGAAACTTCCCGGGAATGAATAAACTGATCAGTTAAAATCTATCATGGCCTTCATTACCCCGTCCCTGTAATCAGCTACGAGGTCGAAGGCTTCCTTTGTACGATCAAATGGAAAGCGGTGGGTGACCATGTTCTTAATATCAATCCTGCCGCTTTTCATCATTTTAAGTGCCGGCTCAACACAATCCACCTGTCTCCTGATAAACTGAAGTGACAGTTCATGTCGTCGTGTGGTTTCAACATCCATGGACCACCTGCTGAATTCGGGAATGCCAACCACAATAAGCTTACCTCCCGGTTTCAGGATATCAACTGCCTGATCAAGAGCCTCCTGCTGTCCGCAGCATTCAAATACCATATCGAGGCCCGGAGGTTCTTTCTTTTTGATAATCTCTACGATATTCTCTTTAAGAATGTTCCCGGCGTAAGCAGCACCCTCTTTTAATGCTATTGAAAGCCGGGCATTAATCTTGTCTGTAACATAAAGAGCTTCAGGATCCTTTGCCTTAGCTGCGAGCATTACACTCATACCTATCGGACCAAATCCAAGGATTCCGATCCTGGCACCTTTAACGTCTCCCGATCTTTTTACAGCATAAACACCAATTGCGAGAGGTTCGGTTATTGATCCGTGGTCGGGAGTAAGTTTACCCGATAATGGAAAACAACTCTCCTCCGGCATTACAATATATTCAGATAGAGCTCCTTCAGCCTGTCCCGGACATCCAAGAAATTTCAGCTTAAGACAGGTATGATGCCGTCCTGCCAGACACTGGTCACATGTCCAACATGGCATCGCCGGATCAATTGCAATGAGATCTCCGGTCCTGACTCTCTTTACTGCCGATCCTGTTTCAACAACTGTACCTGCTCCTTCATGTCCAACTGTGAAGGGATATGTAACCTCCTGAGATCCAATCTTTCCATGTGTGTAATAATGTATATCAGATCCGCAGATGCCGAGGACTCTCATTTTAATCTTTACATCTTTGGGACTTTTAATTTCCGGATCAGGAACATTTTTCATCTCCATTTGCCGGATACCGGTGAGCATCATCGCTTTCATAACTGTAAATAAAGTTTAAAAGTCAAATATAATGATATCACATGTAAATCCTTTGTGTTACTTTGTATGTACTTATTCTTCCTTTGTGGTTAAATTGTTTTTACCACAAAGGGACACAAAGGAGAACACGAAGTTCCACAAAATGAAGAGAATATTTTATGCGAAAGATCTATGGAATAGGAGAGACGGTCTTTGATATCATCTTCAAGGATGGTTCACCACAGGCAGCAAAAGCAGGAGGATCTGTACTCAACAGCGTAGTATCAATGGGTCGTGTTGGTCTGCCAGTCTCATTCATCAGCGAATTCGGGAAAGATGATGTAGGGAATCTTATAGAGACATTTCTGAAAGATAATGGCGTAAATACATCTTTTATAAATCGTTATGAGGATTCAAACACTACCCTTGCCCTGGCTTTCCTGGATGAGAAAAATGATGCACGTTACACTTTCTACAAAAATCATCACCCGGGGAAATTAAAGTCAGACCATCCTGATGTAAGAAAAGATGACATCCTTCTCTGCGGATCCTTTTATTCAATCTGGTCCGAGATCAGGGAAAGATTCAAAAGACTTGTCAGTGGAGCCAGGGAGAAAGGAGCCCTGGTGATCTATGATCCTAATTTCAGGAAATCGCATCTGATAGAGCTCGAAAACCTTAGACCATTGATCATTGAGAATATGCAGATGGCAAACCTGGTAAGAGGATCCAACGAGGATTTTAAGAATATTTTCGGAGCAGGGAATGTTGATGACGCCTATATGGAGATAAAACATTATTGCACAAACCTTGTCTATACTGCTAATAATGAGGGAGTATACGTCAAAACACCCGGTTTCTCAGGGAAATTCGATGTAAAGAAAATTACACCGGTCAGCACAATAGGGGCAGGTGACAATTTTAATGCAGGGATGATAACTTCAATTTTTCAAAAAAATATACGGCCGGACCAGTTAAGCAGCCTGACTGAAAAAGAATGGGAAGAAATTATTGCAACTGCAATCGATTTTGCAACTGAGGTTTGTCTGAGTTATGAAAATTATATATCCGGAGATTTCGCAGAGAAATTTAAAACTTCTTCTCTGTGACCCTCTGTGGTCCTCTGTGATCCTCTGTGTAAATTCCTTTTTTGTTACACAGAGAACCACAGAGAAGACACAGAGTTACTCAGAGTTATTATTTAGATCGGTCTTGCATTAGCCAGCAGGTATTTCTCTGCTTCAGGCGACCAGATATAATCGTTTCTTGAGACAATTTCATGCAATCCAGCATAGAAAGGATCAGTTTTTCCTGATTCCTCAAGCTTGTAAAGGGACGTCAAAGGCATTGATATGTTAGTGTAGATCAGCTTCTTTCCTCCGGGTATCTGCGGCAGATTCAATGTTGTTTCGACAACCGCATCAAGTCCTCCGACATGAGTTATCATAACGGCAGGATTGATTTTACCTTCGCCCATAAGCCTGAGCGATTCTCTCATATCATCGGTATTACCGCCTGATGTGCCCATAATATGTGTAAAGGCATAATGTACATTGTAAAAATTAATTTCAGCTTCGAATTCGGGATTAGTCGGACCTGCAAAGAAGTTAAGACAACCGTTAAACCCCAGAATCGCATCTCCATATTCAATGACTGGTTTCACCGGCGCAAAAATGAAAACATCATCAAAGCCTGTTCCTCCCGTAAGATCTCTTAAATGTCTGACAGGATCGTTAACCTTTCCGGTATTCACGTACATTAACTTTACACCCTCTTTCTCAGCATGTTCCGGAGTAAAGAGACAGGCAGCCCTCGACAACCGGTTATCGTCAATATCAGTTACAATGATCAATCCTGGTTTACGTTCCTGGTGAAGGGCATAATCTATCGCTCCGAGTCCCATTGGACCTACACCTGCCAGAATAGCCATTTTACCGCCCCTGCGGATACCCATTTCGTGATCATAAGTCCCCGGTTTAATATGATAACTTGCATGAAATGCTCCGACTATACATGACATTGGTTCTGAAAGCGATGCCGGGAAAAATGCCTCCCCCTCATACTGAAGAAGACAGTCGGCTTCCATTACAATGTTCGGGATGTTTATATGAGTAGCGTCACCGCCAATAAAACGGTAGGAATATCCTGGTGCATCTAATGTTCCTGCTTTTTGCATTGCCGGCTGGATAGAGAATTTCTGCCCTTTTTTGAATTTATGCTGCCATTTCTTCCCCACCTCAAGAATGATCCCGGAAAATTCATGACCGATCATTGTGGGATTGATGTGAATATCATCCGGAACCCGTTTATGATCAGCACCCTGAAGAGCGGCCTTGTGCGACGACATACAGATACTGTCGGAGATTACCTTTGCAAGGATCTCATCTTCTCCCAACTCCGGAAGTTCAAATTCTTCAAGCCGTAAATCTTTTTTCCCGTAAATTCTTACTGCTTTGGTTTTCATAGGTTCATATATTTAATTAACCACTGATTTACAAGGAGATACATTGTGTATGTACAGAATTAAACCGGTAGCCGGTAGCCGGTAACCGGTAACCGGTAACCGGTAACAGTGAGTAGAAATGAACACCCATGATCATCTGAATAACCTGTCAATTTCACGTAATCTTGACGGGCTGAGTATCTTCTTTTTCCCTGTAATTTCTGTAATAAGTGTCATCCTGGCGGCATTTTCAAGTACTTCCAGCTTGTCAAATGCACTTAAAACCGATGTTCCGGTGGTGAGTATCCCATGGTTTTCAAGCAGAAGAATATCAGCATCAGTTGCATTCTGGGCAGCAATATCAGCCAGTTCAGCAGAACCCATGATAGCATAAGGTACAAACCTTGGTTCACCGCAGATTGCCCTGGCTTCAGCTGTAAGGCTGGTGTTAATAGTGAGCTTCATGGCTGTAAATGATGAGGCAAAAACAGGATGAGCATGAACAATTGCATTGATATCCTTATTTTTTTTGTAGATATTGATATGAAGAGCATATTCTATTGAGGGTTTGAGATCCGGAGTAAGGTTTTCTCCTGGAAGGGACATAACTCCGACCTCTTTCCATTTCATATTTCCTTTATCAGTTGCTGATGGGGTAATAACAATATTGTCGTCAGAAACACGGATACTAATATTACCTCCGGATGTGGTCGTAAGACCCTGCCTGTAAAGACGACGCATAAAGCGAGCTACCTCTTTACGTTCTGCTTTATATTTATGCTCCATTACATGTAATAATTATTGAAGATTAAAGATACAAAAACAAACCCCAAAGGTCTCAAAGTTTTGTCAGGCGATTGCTGTTTCTTTTGTCTTTTATCTTTTATCTTTTATCTTTTATGGACTCCTAAACTCCTTCTTTATTTAGTTCGATTGATTTAGCAGCAGAAAAATCGATCTTTGATTTATGCCCTTTCAGGGGCACAATCTTCTCGTGAATAGCATCCAGTATCCAGTCGGGTTGTGGGAAAAAGTACTGTTCCATTTCATGTGCAGGAATGATCCGGTTACGTGATCCGACAACAAAAGGAGGCGCATCAAGATAATCAAATGCCATCTCTGTAATGGATTGAGCCATCTCTTTCAGGAAGGATCCACGGGAAGAAGCATCACTGGTAAGGAGTATTCTTCCTGTTTTCTTAACAGACTGAGTTACAGGTTCATAGTTGAAGGGAACAAGTGTTCTTGCATCAATAACCTCCGCGCTCATACCATATCTCTGTTGCAGAATCTCAGCTGCTTTCATTGCCGGATATAATGTAGCCCCGATCGTCAGGATTGTGATATCATTTCCGGCTCTTTTTATGTCGGGTTCCCCGAAAGGAATTTCATAGTATCCCTCCGGAACTCCGGCTTCATGAAACATTTCGCCGATATCATAGATCCTCTGACTCTCGAAGAAAATAACAGGGTCTGTACCTTGCAAAGCAGTGTTCATCAGTCCTTTGGCGTCATAGGGAGTTGCCGGAAAAACAACCTTTAATCCGGGTATATGTGCTGTAATTGAGGACCAGTCCTGCAAATGCTGTGCTCCGTATTTTGAACCAACGGATACTCTTATTACGACAGGCATTCTTATTATGTTCCCGCTCATAGCCTGCCATTTTGGAAGCTGATTGAATACTTCATCTCCTGATCTTCCCGGAAAATCACAGTACATGATCTCGGCAATGACCCTTCCTCCGCACATTCCATATCCAATCGCTGTGCCTACAATAGCTCCTTCAGAGATCGGTGAGTTGAAGCGCCTGTGATAGGGAAGTGCTTCTGTAAGACCACGGTAAACAGCAAAAGCGCCGCCCCAGTCGCGGTTCTCTTCACCCCAGGCAGCAAGTGTAGGATCTTTGTAGAAACGGTCAATTACAGCTTCAAATATGCCGTCGCGCAGCTGGTAGAGTTTTGCTTTTGAAACAGGTTTACCTTCTTTGTCTTTATATAATCTCTCTTTATTTTTCAGGGATTTAACTCTTGGATTCTCCTCAAGCGGCATAAGAACTTCAGGTTTACGATCCTCCATCCTGTCTTCAGAACAGCTGGAAAACATCATTTTACCGATCCGGTCAGGATCCCTGGTGAGGCCAAGTCTTGGTGAAATGTTATCATTTACTACAAGCTTCAGGATGTGTGTAATCATTTCCCATGTCTGACGCCATATCTCGTCGAGCTAATTCTGTATGTGAGGGTGTCAAGCAGGACAGGCCCTCTCTTTTCGCTCAGGAGTTTTTTCTTGCGTTTGAAAGCGTCTATCACAGCCAGCGGGTTATATCCGTCGACACGTTCAGCATGCATCATTTCAGGATTGACACCTGCACCTACCGAAATGTCTCCTGATCCACCGACGATTGCATTGTTTGGATAGATCCCGAAGGGAGTGAAAAATGCATGCATAGAACCGCCAAGTCCTTTGTTGAATCCGTTTTCGCGTGCAAATATCTCAGCCAGAGCCCCGTATAATAAAAAGAGTTCAGCAAGATCTTTAATGTTACCCTGGAAATCTTTTTCTACAACCCTGAGTGCAGTGCCACCGAAATAGCTGCTCATTATTGTATAGAGATTATCCTCATCAAGCTTTTTGATTGATGATAAGCCTTTGGCAAGAATTTCACCGTGGCTCCGGTGCGATCCAAAAATGAAATCCTCAATATTCAGATTGTAAGCCATCCCTACAGCAGAAGCTTCCTGCCCTATCGAAAGGTGAGCAGGTCCGGGATGGTTATAGGATAAGCCATTATATTCATTTGTGGTCTTTATAAGATTGAGCATAGTCTCAAACTCACGTATAACGACCATGTCATGAAAGATCCTGAGGAAATCTTAACTGCTGAAATTTTTCTTTTCTTCCTCAATTGTTTTATTATATTGATTTACAGGTATTTTACCGAATTCAATGAACTGCGTTTTACGTACTTCTTTTGGATTGATGTTTTGATTCTTTGGCATATTAATAAGGTGTTATGGTATTATGGTGATACGGTACAACGGTCTGAATACTTTAGGGTCATTGCGAGTCACGCAAATGGGTGACGAAGCAATCTTTATCTTATTTCCCGTTAATCGGATATGTAAAATTCTCTATCTGTTCCTTTATCTCTCTGAGAAATAAAGTCGCCGACCCTCCATCAATAGCCCTGTGGTCGTATGTGAGCGATAATCCAATATAAGGAACAACGATGAAAGTGTTATTGCCCAGATCTGCAGGCCTGTTAATAATAGTGCAGACTCCGAGTATACAAGCCTGAGGGAGGTTGATAACCGGGGTATACATTTCGCCTCCGTAATTACCCAGATTAGATACTGTGAATGAGGCAGATATCCCCTTTATCAGCTCAGGATTTATGCTCCCTTTCCTGCAGGTTTCTGCAGCTGATTTAAGCTCTTTCTAAAGCTGAGCCAGGCCCATTTCATCAGCATTTTTAACTGCAGGGACCATGAGACCTCGTGGTGTGTCAACTGCTAGTCCAAGGTGCACTTGATTGAAAATCTTTATTGTATCACCGAGAAAATGACTGTTTGCTTCAGGGAACTTTTAAGTGCCTTTATAACATAAAAGCAGACCATGTCGTTCAGAGTTATATCCTGCTTTTCAACTCCGGAAGCAATACCTGCCTTGATTTTTCTCCTTGCTTCAAGAATTCTGCGAACGTCGGCACTCATGTGGTGGGTAAGTTGTGCGGAACTCTGAAGTGAGGTATACATTGCTTTGGCAATAAGCTTTCGCACATTGGTCAGAGGTTGTTCTGTAAATTCTGCTCCTGAAAGAGGAATGTTTTTTTATTCAGAGCTCCTCCTGAAAGAGCCTTCTCAATGTCTGTGGTAATGATCCTTCCGTTTGGTCCTGATCCCTGAATGTCAATATAGTTAAGTTTTTTGTCATCAGCAAGACGCTTTGCCCTTGGAGATATCCTTAGCCGGGAATCTGCGGACTCCCCGGGCTGACCGATAACGGCAACATTCATCAAAACCGGAACTTCAGCACCTTCTCCGAAGAAGATCTCTAGTAAAATACCGTCGACCGCTGATTCAAGGTCAAATGCTGCTTTGTCTGTTTCATAAGAAAACAGGAGGTCGCCTGTGGAAACCCTGTCGCCGGTACTTTTAAACCAGCGGGAGATGATACAGGTCTCAACGGATTGCCCTTGTTTTGGCATTATAACGGGAGTGGCCATGGTGGTTATTGGTTATTCGTTATTCGTAATTCGTAATTCGTAATTCTTCTTCCCCCTTAGAAGAGCTTGTCCCGATTTATCGGGAGGGACAGGGGGATGTTTCTAATATCTTTCACACCCCCCGGCCCCCCTCAAGGGGGGATGTCTTTTGTTCTGCCCTTTTAATGGGGGTTGTATTTAAATTCTTGTTTGTTAACATATTACTATAAGTGAATCAAATGAATGATTTGTAAATACACATCATGTTATAAATCAGCTGTTAAAAAAATATATCAAATAACTTATATTTACAAGTAAAATATTACATACTTACAAAATAATTTCAGAATTAATGGATACGGTTAAGAAAATTCCACAGTATAAAAGGCTTTACGGGATCCTGAGGAAACATATAATTGAAGGGATCTATAAGGAGGGCGATCTTCTTCCGTCTGAGAATGAGTTGTGCCGGCTTTACGATATGACAAGGCCTACGGTAAGACAATCTCTCAGCACTCTGGCTGCCGACGGTTATATAAGAAAGCACCAGGGTAAAGGCAGCATTGTACTTATTCTGCCAAGAGAGATCGGCATCCTGTCAGTTTCGGGAACAACCTCTGCGCTGGGTGACCGCAATCTTAAAACAAAAATAATTGTCAAACCTGTTCTGATCCCCTGGATCAAAGATTTTATGTTTCCTCTTTCAGAGATCGAGAAGGAGTCAGGATGCATCTATATGGAAAGGCTTCGTCTGCTCGACGGAAACCCTATATTTTACGATATCAGCTATTTAGATAATATAAACCTGCCAAGGATAACATCACGGCAATTTGAGAACAAATCACTGTTTCAAATACTGAGAGACCATTATCTGATTGAGATCAGGGGAGGAGAGCAGCGGATCAAAGCAATTCCTGCTTCTGTCAGGATAAGCAGTTTCCTTCAGTTGAAAAAAAACCAGCCTGTCCTTCATCTCGAAAGAAAAATGGAGACGAATGTCAACGGCTTGTTTATTTACTCTTCTATCTATTGCAACACGGAAAAGTATTCGATTTTCGGAAGGTTCTGATGAGGAGAAGACCAAAGACCAAAGACCAAAGACCAAAGACCAAAGACCAAAGACCAAAGACCAAAGACCAAAGACCAAAGACCAAAGACCAAAGACCAAAGACCAA
>JALONT010000036.1 GCA_025454795.1 Bacteroidales bacterium
AATGTCACATTAATGTGTGTTAAAGATTAATTCTCTAATAGAATGAAAATATATTCTGGTTCTTTTAGCTCTAAAGATCTATATTTCAGTTAAATACAAGAATGTGTATAAAGGGTAGTGGTTTACCAGAGAGGGGGAAAATAAGGGGGTGAGTACGTGTTATTTATTCCACAATAGTCATCTCCTTCAGCAGATACCCTGCTCCGGCAAATTTGTCGATGATGAACAGTGCATACCTGATATCGAGACTGATATTTCGGCTCTGGTCAGGATTAAATGCCATATCGCTTGCAACACCTTCCCAGGCTCTGTCGAAATTTATACCGATCAGATGACCATCCGCATTGATGACAGGACTGCCTGAGTTGCCCCCTGTCGTATGGTTGTCTGCAATAAAACAGACAGGGACCTCTCCATCCTGCGTATATCGTCCATAATCCTTCGTATGATACAGTTGTTTCAGCTTCTCCGGGACAGCATAATCGTATATATCAGGATTATCCTTTTCGATTATGCCTTTTAATGTTGTAAAGTGCTTATAATAAACAGCATCTTTTGAAAAGTATCCTTTTATCGAACCATAGGCTACTCTCATTGTCAGATTTGCATCAGGATAAAACAGGCGATCTTTGTCATACTCCATCTGAAGAGTCATGTATTTCTGATTAAGAGCTTGAATCTCAGAGGATATGCGATTTAACTCACCTCTGACATTTGCTGACAGAAACTCGCTTACACTTTTTGAAAGAACGTAGAATGGATCTTTTTTCAGTTTTTTCAGAGAACCTTTATTGAAGCCTTTTACGAATGTCATGAACCTGGCCTCATCAGTAAATATGGTCTTGCTGTAAACTTTATTGGCAAAAGCCTGGAAATCTCCCTTGCATGCATTCCTGATTTTAATGTATTCAGGGGCCTGCCATTGCGGTTCAAGGTTTTCGCCATACATGGTCATAACTTCAATAAAGAGTTTCTTATCTGTCTCTTTATCATAATTTCTGAAGAAGCCTTTTGCTACATTAATCAGCTCATCCTTAGCGACATTAATTTTTTCAGTGCTAAGGTTATTTCCATACATTCCTGCTAAAGTGTTCATATTCCTGGCAAATCCAACAGCCTCTGCCCCGGAGATGAAGAATACATCATTGGTGTAACTGTTAACAAGACTATAATTCGTTAGTTGAGAATACAGGTTCTTATAGTCAGACATAATATTCCCATATTTTAGTTTTCGAGACTCATCAGCGTTTATCCATGCCAGAAGATGATTTTCATACTCCTGCTTTTTCCCGATCGTATTCATTCTTTCAAGACCCCGGGTCTCTCCTATCCACTTTTTCCATGAATTGTCCAGCCCGTATTTTTTTGATGCATACTGAAGCCGGATATGAGGATCCCCATCCATTGCCGACTTCATTATCTCTATTTTCTTTGTCCGCAGAGCTATCATCCTGGGATTAATATAGTTTTTTACCATATCAATATAATAAGAAGGAGCATATTCAGAAGTTGATCCCGGATAACCCAGTACCATTGTGAAGTCGCCCTCATTCAATTTTCCAATGGAAACAGGGAATTGGTAAAGAGGCTTGTATGGGAGATTTTCCTCTGAATAGTCTGCCGGCTTATTATCCCTCGATGCATAAATCCTGAATAAAGAGAAATCACCGGTATGCCTGGGCCATATCCAGTTATCGGATACATCTCCAAATTTACCGATTGCTGATGGAGGCGCACCAACGAAACGGATATCGGTGAACGTCTCATAAACAAAAAGGAAATACTGATTACCCATAAAAAAAGGTTTGATGCTTGCAGTATAACCCGTGTTTTCTACTGCTGTTTTCCTGATCTCTTCGGAATTGGTGTTCAATATTCTTTCCCTGGCGGCAATATCTAAATCACCTGTAACTCCATTCAGCATCCTGTCAGTAACATCTTCCATCCTTTTAAGAAATGTAACGGATAATCCGGGGCAAGACAGTTCCTCTTTGTTCGACATTGCCCAGAAGCCATTTGTAAGATAATCATGCTCAAGAGTGGATAGCTTCTGAATCTGACTGAATCCGCAATGATGATTGGTTATCAGAAGTCCTTCGGCAGAAATAAGCTCACCGGTGCAACCGCCTCCAAATAAGACAACTGCATCTTTCATACAAGCTTTATTTACGCTGTAAATATCGTCGGCATTCAGCTTGAAACCCTTTTCCTGCATCAGCTTGATATTATATTTCCCGATAAGCAAGGGGATCCACATTCCCTCATCGGGGAGAGCATAAATTCTTAAAGAGCTTACTAACAACAAAAGTGAATATAAAATCTTTTTCATAATTATTATTTTCTATATCACAAATACTCACCCCCCTTCCCCCTCGTTGCGAAAGCAGAGAGGGGAACATCCTGAGCGGAGCGAAGGAAGGGGGTGAGTAGGTGTTATTTAATAAATTCCTGCAGTTCCTTATACAGCTTCTGCACAGGCAAACCAACAACATTAAAGTATGATCCTTCAATGTGTGAGCAGGCGGCTACCCCGATCCACTCCTGTATGCCATAGGCACCTGCTTTATCATAAGGTTTGAATGTATCAATATAATAGGTAATCTCCTCCTCTGTGAGTGCTTCAAATTTGACCCTGGTTGTATCCGAAAATGTCTTTTCCTTTCCGGATGATAAAAGTGTAACACCCGTTATAACTTCATGAGTGTTTCCTGAAAGTTCCGTAATCATCCTCCTTGCATCATCCGGATCAACAGGTTTTCCAAGAACTTTATTATTACACCAGACAATAGTGTCTGCCGTAATAACTATCTCATTATCTGATATTTCATTCCTGAAAGACATTGCCTTTTCGCGTGCGAGGAAAAGAGGAATTGCTTCTCCGGTAAGATTTTCCGGGCAGGTTTCGTTATAGTCCCTGATTACGACATCAAACGGCAGGCCAAGTTCCAGGAGCAGCTGCTGCCTTCTGGGAGATCGTGATGCAAGGATAATCCGGTATCTGTTTAAACCTTCAAAAATCATTTCAGAGGAGGTTCCATGTAATTATTGCCTTAACAACGGCAGAATAAAGTATTCCTGCCAGCATTATCAGTTTCATTATATTGCTCGCAGCGTGGAGTTGTTTCTTATTTCTGCCGATAGCTACCAGGTATATAACAAAAAGGAGAGGCAGTACGATAACAGATGAAAGATAAATAAGGGTGATTTTATCATTGATAAAAAAATGCCAGACAAGATAAAGCATTGATAACGTGACAATTATCAGACTTACAGCTACTACTCTGGATGCAGGTATCCCGATAACAACCGGAATAGTATTTCTTCCGTAAGCCATATCTCCTTCAAAATCCTCGATGTCCTTAATGATTTCGCGTGAAAGGGTCGTAAGAAAAGCAAACAGGGCAAAGCTTCCCACCCAGTAAAACAGGAAACCAAGTACCGGAGACTCAGCTGTATTGACAGTATAAAAACGATAAAGTGCCGGCCATTCGTAAAGAATGACAAGCAAAGGAACAATGGCAGTCAGAATGGCTACTAATATATTCCCGATAATAAACTGTCTTTTGTAACTTACTGAATAAAAATAAAGCAATCCTGATACTAACAGGAAAAGTATTCCCATCCATATATATCCTGCTTTCCATGAAATATAGAATCCTGCAGCCACCCCCAGGATATTGAAGATATTGTGCCACATCATTGCCTGACGTCTGGGGATCCTGGTTCCAACAATTACCTTTCCCCTGTTTAAAAGGTCAGTTTTGATATCGAAGTAATCGTTTATAACATAACCACCTGCAGTAATAAATACCGTTGCCGCCACAAGAATTATAAAGTCATACCATGGTAACTGAAGAGCCATTGGTACCGCTTCTCCCGGGCTGCTTATTAAAGTCACATCTATCCCGGAGAGTAGTGGTTCAATGACAAAATATCTCATCATGACCATTGTTAGGATCACAATGAGAAGGTTTTGCCATCTTATAAGTATCAGAAATTCTTTCATATTACCATGAAAATGCATCAGCATCCATCCAGTTGTTGTGCAGTCTTAGTACCTGTTCAATTACATCCCTGACACACCCCTCGCCACCTTTCTTATCCGAGATATAGGTTGCAACCTGCTTTATTTCACTGTCGGCATCCGAAGGGCACACAGGGACTCCTGCTATTTTCATTACTGCATAATCCGGAATATCATCACCCATGAAAAGTATATCAGAATCATTAAGGCCATGTTTTATTTTAAAAGCGTTATAATGGTACACCTTTGACCTGCTGTTCAGATAAATCTCATTTATTCCCAGCTGTTTCAGGCGTTTCAGATACTCTTTAGAATTGCTGCCCGAGATAATACCGACATGGTAGCCTTTCTTTACAGCAAGCTGCAGTGCATATCCATCACGCAAGTTTACTGTGCGGTTAGGAACGCCAAAAAGATTCAGGCTGATAGTCTGAAGCGACAATACTCCGTCGATGTCGAATACAAATGCTTTTACCCTTATAAGGTCTTCCTTGAAATTAGTCATTATCAGACAGATTATTACTTTTCATTATAGAGAGGGTCACTTCCCTGTAAACATTTTGCAGTTCAGGTGAGAAAGATAATAAATTCAGATGCTTTTCTATAGTGTCAACATCATTTCTAACAGCGGGTCCTGTCTGCGAATTTTCCGGACCGTTTTCCAGGGCCTTCGAAATTGTTTCCATAATAAGGGGCTCCAGTATGTCAAAAGGTAAACGATCCTGTGATGCCAGTTCCTTCCCTGCAGCGAGCATGTGGTTGATAAAATTATTTACGAAAACTGCAGCCAGGTGTAATTTTTTCCTGCGTTCATGATCAATAAACCAGGTTTTACCTCCTATTGATTCTGCAAGTTTTTTCAGCATCTCTCCTGTTCCGGTATCGGATGCTTCCAAAATAAAAGGGAGATCCCTGAATGTAATATTCCTCCCTTTTGTAAAGGTCTGAAGCGGGTAAAAAACTCCTTTTCTTTTTACTGAAGACGGAAAAACTTCCAGTCCGTAGCTGCCTGCAGTATGTGCAACAATTGTACTCTCATGACAACGGATACTTTTAATTACCTCTTTCAGCCGGTGGTCCGGTACAGCAACTATTATTATGTTATTAGTGTCATGAAAGTTCAGCACCTCCGACCACTCTGCATTGCAGCTCCCGGCTAATGGTTTTCCATATGTTTCTGTTTCTGATACAACCTGCAGGATCTTAATGCCGGAATGATGCATTTTCATGCATAAGGCTCCGGCAACCCTTCCTGCACCTGCAAAAGATAAATTGTATCGTACCATGGAAAGAATTACTTTTTCCCAAATGGCTGGTATGTCATTCCGGTAACACGAATATCGTAAGTTTTATAATACTGATAATAATAAGAGGAGCTGCTGCTGTTCATCAGGTAGTTGCAATTCCAGTAAACATCTCCTGTCAGAATTATCTGATTCTTACCTTTTAAAGCTTTATAAACAGGATACATTTCAGATGGATTGCAGAAATTATATCGTTCATAGATCCCTAGCTGAAAAGATGCAGAAGTGCTGTCCATATAATAGATATCGCTGTAATTAAAAAGTTGATTATATTCCGGAAGAGAAAACAACAAATCTCCTTCGCAGCCGCATTTTGCCTGTTTCTTGCAGCCGTTGAATGATATTGCGGGCAGAAGGATAATCAGAGCGACAATTATTTTACGGATCAGCCTGGCTTTCATCGTTTTCACATTTCCTTTATAACACACAAAGTAAGTCTATATTTCATTGATTGCAAAAAAAGGTGTCTTAAAAGTATATCAACAGGATTATTTCTTTAAATCTATTTAATGAATAACCCACCCTCCATCTCCCTCCCTTAAGGCTAAGGGAGGGAGCGATATTACTGTCTATCAGTGGATTAAGCCCCTATCCTTAGTTTTAAGGGAAGGGGTTGGGGATGGGTCCATTAACAAAAAAGGTGTCCTTTTGAGACACCCTCACAATCGGAGTTATGGTAATCTCAGGCCTGGGCTGTAGGACCCCCGAATGTCAGAGGCATAACAGGTCCGGACCCTTTTACTTCCTTGATATGTCCATGGACTGATTCAAATTTTGCAATATTATCCTGTAACGCTGCAACAAGTCTTTTAGCATGTTCCGGAGTAAGAATAATCCTCGACTTGACCTGTGCTTTTGGTATACCGGGCATTATCCGCACAAAATCAATTACAAATTCCGAAGCCGAATGGGTGATCACTGCCAGATTTGAATAGATTCCCTGTGCAATTTCCTCATTAAGTTCAATGCTGATCTGGTTCTGCTCTTTTGGATCTGCCATCTCTTTAAAATTAATATTATTTCTTCGAACTGGTCTCTGTTTCAACCACTTCTGATTCCTGGTCATCGCCGACGAGGTTTTCATATTCCTCGAGCGATCCCACAATTATTCCGTTGTAATCGCGCTGACCTGTACCGGCAGGAATTAAATGTCCAACGATAACGTTTTCCTTCAATCCTTCAAGTCTGTCAACTTTTCCAAGTATTGCGGCTTCATTCAGAACTTTCGTAGTTTCCTGGAATGAAGCAGCTGAGAAGAAACTGTTCGTCTGGAGTGCGGCACGTGTAATACCCTGCAGAACCTGGCTTGATGTTGCGGGAATAGCATCCCTTGAGTCAACAATCTTGAGGTCTTTGCGCTTCAGGACTGAATTCTCATCCCTTAGTTTACGTGCTGTAATAATCATTCCGGCTCGAAGAGTCTGTGAGTCACCTCCGTCAATAATTACTTTCTTGCCATAAATCCAGTCATTCTCATCCATAAACTCAAGCTTGTCAACGACCTGACGTTCAAGAAATTTGGTATCACCCGGATCAACAATTTCGACCTTGCGCATCATCTGGCGCACAATTATCTCGAAATGCTTATCATTGATCTTAACACCCTGCAAACGATATACTTCCTGGATCTCATTAACAATATATTCCTGGACCTTTGTGGGCCCTTTGATTGCTAAAATATCAGAAGGAGTGATAGCTCCGTCGGAGAGTGGAATGCCAGCCTTAACATAATCATTTTCCTGAACAAGTATCTGTTTTGAAAGGGGAACAAGGTACTTTTTAACTTCATCAGTTTTTGATTTAATGGTAATTTCCCTGTTACCTCTTTTTATTTTTCCGAAAGTAACTTCACCATCGATCTCTGAAACGATTGCCGGGTTCGAAGGATTCCTGGCTTCAAAAAGCTCTGTAACACGTGGCAGACCACCGGTTATATCACCTGATTTTCCGACTGCCCTTGGTATTTTGGCAAGTACTTCTCCGGCTTCCACAATCTTGTTTGTATCAACAACAAGGTGCGATCCAACAGGAAGGTTATAAAGCCTGAGCTCTTCACCGCCTTTAGGGGCCAGTATCTTGATTGCCGGGTTCTTTGTTTTATCCCTGCTCTCAATAATTACTTTCTCCTTGAATCCGGTCTGTTCGTCAGATTCCTCACGGAAAGTAATACCTTCTATCAGGTAATCATATCCTATCTTACCACTCATCTCCGAGATAATTACGGCATTGAATGGATCCCATTCGCAAATCAGTTTACCCTTTTCAATTTCCTGTCCGGGTTTGATATAAAGTTTAGAACCGTAAGGAATAGTGTGGGTAGTTAAGGCTATACCGGTTTTTTTGTCGATGATCCTGAGTTCAGCAAGACGCCCGATTACTATATCGATATTTCCTTTTTCCGGATCTTTTTTTGGAACAGATCTTAATTCTTCAACTTCGGTAATACCTGAATAACGTGCAACCAGTCTCGATTCTGACATAATATTCGATGCAGTACCCCCGACGTGGAATGTACGGAGAGTAAGCTGTGTTCCCGGCTCGCCGATACTCTGAGCAGCAATAACACCGGTTGCTTCACCTTTTTGTACCATCTGACCTGTTGCCAGGTTGCGCCCGTAACATTTTGCACAGACACCTTTCTTGGATTCGCATGTAAGTACTGAACGTATCTCAACCTGTTCAATTGGTGAATCTTCGATCTTTTTGGCAAGTTCTTCAGTGAGTTCCTGACCTGCATCAACAATAAGTTCACCTGTAAGAGGATGATATACATTGTGAACGGTAGTACGTCCAAGTATTCTTTCGTAAAGGGATTCAACAACCTCCTCATTCTTCTTAATGGCCGTGGCCACCAGACCTCTCAGAGTACCGCAGTCTTCTTCATTTATAATAACATCCTGCGAGACATCAACGAGACGGCGGGTAAGATAACCAGCATCAGCTGTTTTAAGAGCAGTATCGGCAAGGCCTTTACGTGCTCCGTGAGTCGAGATAAAGTATTCGAGGACTGAAAGACCCTCCTTGAAGTTTGAAAGAATTGGGTTTTCGATTATCTCTGAGCCGGTGGAACCCGATTTCTGAGGTTTTGCCATTAGACCTCTCATCCCTGAAAGCTGACGGATCTGTTCTTTTGAACCCCTTGCACCTGAATCAAGCATCATGTAAACTGAATTGAAGCCCTGCTTGTCATTCGAGAGCTGCTTCATCAGCGACTGGGTGAGACGTGCATTAACATGTGTCCAGATGTCGATTATCTGGTTATAACGTTCATTATTTGTGATGAACCCCATGCTGTAGTTATTCAGCACTTCATCAACCTGCTCATAACCTTCGGTAACAAATTTTGTCTTTTCTTCAGGAATGATAACATCATCGAGGTTGAAAGACAAACCTCCCTTAAAAGCTGAATAGAATCCAAGATTCTTAATAGCATCAAGGAAATCTGCAGTTTTGGCCATTCCCGAAAGTTTCAGTACACGGCCGATAATATCCCTGAGCGACTTTTTCGTAAGTATCTCATTGATATACCCGACCTCTTCAGGAACATACTGGTTGAAGATCACTCTTCCGACAGTGGTTTCAATAATATGATTTACGAATTCTCCGTCGACCCTGTCATTAACTTTTACTTTAATTATAGCATGAAGGTCTATCTTTCCTTCGTTATATGCTATATTGACTTCTTCAGGTGAATAGAATATAAGGCCTTCGCCTCTGACTTTCTCTGTCTCGGTACCCTTCCTTCCTTTTGTAATATAGTAAAGTCCGAGAACCATGTCCTGTGAAGGAACAGTGATCGGAGCTCCGTTTGCCGGGTTCAGGATGTTATGGGATGCAAGCATCAGCATCTGTGCCTCAAGAACGGCACCGTTACCCAGAGGAAGATGAACTGCCATCTGGTCGCCGTCAAAGTCGGCGTTGAAAGCAGTACAAACAAGAGGATGAAGCTGGATTGCTTTACCTTCAATCAGTTTTGGCTGAAATGCCTGGATGCCAAGCCTGTGAAGAGTAGGTGCACGGTTAAGTAGAACCGGGTGTCCTTTAAGTACATTTTCAAGGATATCCCAGACGACAGGATCTTTTCTGTCGACAATTTTCTTGGCCGATTTCACTGTTTTTACAATACCCCGCTCAATGAGCTTCCTGATGATAAATGGCTTATAAAGTTCAGCAGCCATGTCTTTCGGCAGACCGCATTCATGAAGATTAAGTTCAGGACCAACGACGATTACAGATCGTGCAGAATAATCAACCCTCTTGCCAAGGAGGTTCTGGCGGAACCTTCCCTGCTTTCCTTTTAAGCTGTCACTCAGAGATTTGAGAGGACGGTTTGCATCAGTCTTTACTGCATTTGCTTTCCTTGAGTTATCGAAAAGCGAATCAACAGCTTCCTGAAGCATTCTTTTTTCGTTTCGAAGGATCACTTCCGGAGCTTTGATTTCTATAAGACGTTTCAGACGGTTATTTCTTATTATAACTCTTCTGTAAAGATCGTTCAGGTCACTTGTTGCAAAACGTCCGCCATCGAGAGGAACAAGAGGTCTCAATTCCGGCGGAATTACCGGAACAACCTTTATTATCATCCACTCTGGTTTGTTGACATGTTTTGAATCCCTGAAGGCCTCAACAACCTGCAGACGTTTAAGTGCCTCATTTTTACGCTGTTGAGAAGTCTCAGTATTAGCCCGGTGACGAAGATTATATGACATGTCATCCAGTTCGAGCCGGTTGAGAAGTCTGTGCAGAGCTTCTGCTCCCATATCTGCAATGAACTTATCAGGATGAGCATCTTCAAGATACTGATTTTCCTTTGGAAGTGATTCAATTATCTCGAGGTATTCTTCCTCGGTGAGAAAATCGAGCTGTTTGACACCATCCACAGTTTTAATACCGGGATTGATGACAACATATCTTTCATAATAGATGATGGAATCGAGTTTCTTTGTCGGCAGTCCGAGCAGGTACCCTATTTTATTGGGCAGTGAACGGAAGTACCAGATATGTGCAACCGGAACAACCAGAGATATATGTCCCATTCTTTCCCGACGCACCTTCTTTTCAGTGACCTCAACTCCACAACGGTCGCATACGATGCCTTTATAACGGATTCTCTTATACTTTCCACAGTGGCATTCATAATCTTTTACCGGACCAAATATCCTTTCACAGAACAAACCGTCGCGCTCAGGTTTATAGGTACGGTAGTTTATTGTTTCCGGTTTCAGCACTTCGCCGCTTGAACGATCGAGGATTTCTTCAGGCGAAGCAAGACCTATTGAGATCTTTGAGTAACTGGTTTTTGTTTTGTTATCTCTTCTGAATGACATATACTGAATTTTTTTTATTCAATGATTAAATTAATAGTGGATAGAGCAGTTAATCAAGTATAACGCTCAATCCGAGACCTCTCAGTTCATGCAGTAGCACATTCAGTGATTCCGGAATGCCAGGTTGTGGCATTGGTTCTCCTTTAACTATTGCTTCATAAGCCTTTGCACGACCGACCACATCATCAGATTTAATTGTAAGGATTTCCTGGAGAATATGGGCTGCCCCGAATGCTTCAAGAGCCCAGACTTCCATTTCACCGAAACGCTGACCGCCAAACTGTGCTTTCCCACCTAACGGCTGCTGTGTAATAAGTGAATAAGGCCCTATAGAACGTGCATGCATCTTATCGTCGACCATATGACCAAGTTTAAGCATATAGATCACACCTACTGTTGCAGGCTGGTCGAATCTTTCACCTGTTCCTCCGTCATAGAGATAAGTCTTGCCATATCTTGGCACTTCTGCTTTTTCAGTGTATTCAGTAATCTGATCGATTGTAGCACCATCGAAGATAGGAGTCGAAAACTGGAGTCCGAGTTTCTGTCCTGCCCAGCCCAGTACTGTCTCATAAATCTGCCCGAGGTTCATCCTTGAAGGCACACCAAGAGGGTTCAGAACTATATCGACAGGGGTTCCATCCTCAAGGAACGGCATATCTTCAGCGCGTACGATCCTGGCAACGATACCTTTGTTACCATGCCGTCCTGCCATTTTATCACCGACCTTGACTTTTCTCTTCTTGGCAATATATACTTTTGCAAGACGAACAATCCCTGCAGGCAGCTCATCTCCGATTGTGATATTGTATTTCTTCCTCTTATAGATTCCATCAATCTCCTTATGCCTTAATATGTAATTGTGAAGGAGCTGCTTTATGCTGTCATTCTTCTTCTTGTCAGTGGTCCACTTGTTGGGGTTAATATTCAGAAAATCAACATCCTGTAATTGTTTAAGAGTAAATTTGCTCCCTTTCGGAATGACATCAACATTAAGATAATCTTTTACTCCCTGTGAAGTTTTGCCATTTACAAGGATAAAGAGCTTATCGACGAGTCTTGATTTGAGTTCTTCAGCGTTCTTGTTGAATTCATTTTCAATTTTGTCGAGAATCGGCTTTTCGACAGCTTTTGCTTTCCTGTCCTTTATAGCCCTTGTAAAGAGTTTCTTGTCAATTACCACACCTTCTAGTGAAGGACCTGCCTTGAGAGATGCATCTTTAACATCCCCGGCTTTATCGCCAAAGATTGCGCGCAGTAGTTTCTCTTCCGGTGAAGGATCTGATTCTCCTTTAGGTGTGATCTTACCTATAAGTATGTCGCCCGGACGGATACGTGCACCAACCCTTATAAGACCATTCTCATCAAGGTTTTTTGTAGCCTCTTCGCTCACGTTCGGTATATCTGATGTAAGCTCCTCAAGACCGCGTTTGGTATCGCGTACTTCGAGGAGGTATTCATCGATATGAACAGATGTGAACATATCTTCCTGGACTACTTTTTCGGAAATCACAATAGCGTCTTCGAAATTGTAACCTTTCCATGGCATGAATGCCACTTTGAGGTTTCTCCCAAGAGCCAGTTCTCCTTTTTTAGTACCATAACCCTCTGTCAGAACCTGTCCTTTTTTGACTTTTTCGCCTTTCCTGACAATAGGTATAAGGTTTATGCAGGTATTCTGGTTTGTCTTTCTGTATTTCGGAAGAACATAACGTTTTGTATCATCGTCGAAGCTTACAAATTTCTCTTCATCAGTACGTGTATATCTGATGACAATCTCGTTTGAATCGACGTATTCAATCACACCGTCGCCTTCTGCAACGAAAAGGATACGGCTGTCCCGGATCACCTGTGCTTCGAGGCCGGTACCTACAATTGCTGCTTCAGGATTGATAAGAGGTACAGCCTGTCGCATCATGTTCGATCCCATGAGAGCTCTGTTGGCATCGTCGTGCTCAAGAAAAGGAATAAGTGATGCTGCAATGGAGGCGATCTGGTTTGGAGCTACATCTATCATATCGATCTTATTAACTTCCTCATACGGATAGTCAGCTTCATAGCGGCATTTTGCCCTAGCTTCTTCAAAATGTCCGTCTTTTTTAAGAGGCGCATTAGCCTGGGCAATCATTTTTTCTTCTTCCTCTTCAGCACTGAGCCATACAATTCCTTCCCTGCTGAAATCGACCTGTGCATTGTTTACTTTAAGATATGGCGTCTCTATAAAACCGAGTTCATTGATCTTGGCATAAATACAGAGAGAAGATATAAGACCGATGTTTGGTCCTTCAGGTGTTTCGATAGGACAGAGACGGCCATAGTGGGTATAGTGAACGTCCCTTACCTCGAAACCTGCCCTTTCTCGTGAGAGACCGCCTGGTCCGAGTGCCGACATACGGCGCTTGTGAGTCATTTCAGCCAGAGGATTGGTCTGGTCCATAAATTGTGAAAGCTGGTTTGTCCCGAAGAATGAATTGATAACTGATGAAAGAGTCTTTGAATTGATCAGGTCAACAGGTGTAAACACCTCATTATCCCTGACATTCATTCTTTCCCTGATTGTACGGGCCATACGGGCAAGTCCGACTCCGAACTGGGCATAAAGCTGTTCTCCCACAGTACGTACTCTCCTGTTGCTCAGGTGGTCGATATCATCGATATCGGTCTTCGAGTTGATCAGCTCGATAAGGTAACCGATGATCTTTATTATATCTTCCCTTGTAAGAATTTTAACATCCATCTCGGTGTTAAGACCGAGTTTTTTATTGATCCTGTAACGTCCCACTTCGCCAAGGTCATATCTCTTATCAGAGAAGAATAGCTTGTCGATAACATCGCGGGCTGTTGCTTCATCTGGTGGTTCAGCATTGCGAAGCTGGCGATAGATATATATTACTGCCTCTTTTTCAGAGTTACACGGGTCTTTCTGAAGTGTATTATATATGATGGCGTAATCCGAGAGGGTTGCGTCGTCTTTGTGCAGGAGTATTGCTTTTGCTCCTGAATCGACAATAAGATCGACATGTTCTGATTCGATCACAGTCTCCCTGTCGAGGATCACTTCATTTCTTTCAATAGAAACGACTTCGCCGGTATCTTCATCCACAAAGTCTTCAACCCATGTTTTCAGGACCCTGGCAGCCAGCTTGCGGCCGACCAGTTTTTTGACATTTGTTTTGGAGACTTTATGTTCTTCTGCGAGGTTGAAGATCTCAAGGATCTCCTTATCGCTTTCAAAGCCGATAGCACGAAGAAGCGTTGTGACGGGAAGCTTTTTCTTCCTGTCGATATAAGCATACATCACGTTATTTATGTCGGTAGCAAACTCGATCCATGATCCTTTGAAAGGGATTATTCGTGCTGAATAGAGTTTTGTTCCGTTAGCATGAATGCTCTGTCCGAAGAATACTCCGGGGGATCTGTGTAACTGTGATACCACGACCCTTTCTGCTCCGTTGATGACAAACGTAGCGCGTTCGGTCATATAAGGTACGGTACCAAGGTATACATCCTGAATGACTGTATCAAAATCCTCATGTTCCGGATCAGTACAGTAAAGTTTTAGTTTAGCTTTTAAAGGAACGCTGAATGTCAGTCCGCGTTCTATACATTCTTCTATTGTATAGCGGGGAGGGTCTATATAATAATCCAGAAACTCAAGAACGAAATTATTCCTGGTGTCAGTTATCGGGAAGTTTTCAGTAAAGACTTTAAAGAGTCCTTCCTTTTTCCTGTTCTCGGGAGTTGTTCCAAGCTGAAAAAACTCACCGAATGATTTCAACTGAACTTCCAGAAAATCAGGGTACTCAAGTTGGTTTTTCCTGGAGGCGAAACTTATTCTTTCGGTATTTTTTGAGGACATTTTAAAAAGATTAAGTGAACTTATAATTTAAAGAACAAAAAGGCCTAGTCCCGGAAACCCGGGACTAAACCTAAAACCCAGCTTAGAGGTATAACTTATTTAAGTTCAACTTCAGCTCCTGCGTCAACTAATTGATTTTTAATTGTTTCAGCTTCTTCTTTTGAAACACCTTCTTTAACAGGACCCGGGGCAGCATCAACTACAGCTTTTGCTTCTTTTAATCCCAGACCGGTGATGTCTTTTACAAGTTTAACAACCTGTAATTTCTGTCCGCCGGCTGCTTTGAGAATAACATCGAATGTTGATTTCTCTTCAGCAACGGGTGCCGCGCCACCTGCAGCAGGACCAGCTACGGCCACTGCGGCTGCAGCAGGTTCAATTCCATACTCTTCTTTAAGTATTTTCGCAAGTTCGTTCACTTCTTTTACAGAGAGGTTAACCAGTTCTTCTGCAAATTTCTTAAGATCTGCCATTTTTATTGAAATTTAATTTGATTATACAATTATTCTTATTACTCTTTTTTTGACAGTGTTACGAGAACACCGTGAATTTTAGTTCCACCTGACTGGAGGGCTGACACAACGTTTTTGGCAGGTGACTGCAGAAGGAGGATGATATCTCCGATGAGTTCCTGTTTAGTCTTAATGGAAACAAGTGCATCGAGCATATTCTCTCCAACATAAATAGACTCCTGAACGTAAGCGCCTTTAAGAACAGGCTTATCATGTTTTCTTCTGAACTCTTTAATGAGTCTGGCAGGTCCGTTTCCGGCATTTGCAAACATGATGGACGTAGTACCTTTCAGAACCGGATATAGTTCTTCAAAGTTTAAGCCAGACTGTTCAAGTGCTCTTTTGAGGAGAGTATTCTTAACAACGATAAGTTTAATATCGCTTTCGAAACACTTTCTTCTCAGGTCACTTGTATCAGCTGCATTAAGCTGAGCAGTATCAGTCAGATAAAAGTGGTTGTACTTTTTTAATATCTCAGCAAGGCTGTCTATGATAGCATTTTTTTCTTCCCGTCTCATAATTTCTTTCCGATTTTTAGCATAAAAATTTAATCATCAAGACCTTTTGGATCGATCTTAATTCCCGGGCTCATAGTGCTTGAAAGGAAGAGGCTACGGATGTAGGTTCCTTTTGCTGCGGCCGGTTTAAGTTTATTTACCATTGAGATGAACTCCTTGGCGTTATCAGCGATCTTATGAGGCTCAAATGAGACTTTTCCTATTGAGGTATGAATGATTCCGCTTTTATCTACTTTGAAATCAATCTTACCCTGCTTCACTTCTTTAACAGCCTTACCAATTTCCATTGTAACGGTTCCACTTTTCGGGTTCGGCATCAGTCCGCGGGGACCGAGGATTCTGCCCAGCTGACCGACTTTTCCCATAACGGATGGCATGGTTATTATCACATCCACATCTGTCCAACCACCTTTGATCTTTTCAACAAAGTTGTCAAGACCAACATAATCGGCTCCGGCTTCTTTTGCTTCAGTTTCCTTCTCGGGGGTACAGAGCACCAGAACGCGTGTCTCTTTTCCTGTTCCGTGAGGCAGCGAAACAACGCCGCGAACCATCTGGTTGGATTTTCTTGGATCAATACCTAACCTTACATCCAGGTCGATGGAAGCATCGAATTTGGTCTTGGTCATTTCCATCGAGCTTTTCAAGGGAGGCTTTACGGTTTTTGGTAAGTTTAGTCATTTTTCTCCTAGTTAATTTTTGTCCGGGAAATCACCTTTAATGGTAATTCCCATACTGCGTGCGGTTCCAGCTACCATCCTCATAGCAGACTCCAACTTAAAACAGTTTAAGTCTTCCATCTTATCCTTTGCAATCAATTTTACCTGGTCCCATGAAACCTGAGCTACTTTTTCTCTGTTTGGTTCTTTTGAACCTTTCTTCGATTTAGCGACTTCAAGAAGCTGAACAGCAACCGGTGGTGTTTTTGTAACGAAATCAAATGATTTGTCAGCATATACTGTTATTACAACCGGTATCACTTTTCCAGCTTTGTCCTGGGTCCTCGCATTGAACTGCTTGCAGAAATCCATGATATTCACACCTTTAGAACCCAGAGCGGGTCCAACCGGTGGAGATGGATTAGCTCCTCCGCCACGTATCTGTAACTTGATTAGTCCAGCAACTTCTTTTGCCATAATTTAAAATTTGCGTGTTTATTGCGAGTATCTGACAGTCGTTCAGGAAGCATTATGAATATTACAACTGTCAATATCTTCTGTTAATTTTCTTTTTCAACCTGCATAAAACTAAGCTCAAGAGGGGTTTTTCTGCCGAAAATTTTAACCATAACCTTGAGCTTCTTTTTCTCTTCATTCACCTCTTCAATTATTCCGGTGAAGCTGTTAAAAGGACCATCGATCACTTTAACTGATTCACCCACGAAGAATGGAACATTTAGTTCCTCATCACTTGCATTCAGTTCATCTACTTTTCCCAGTATCCTGTTTATCTCTGATTTTCTGAGTGGAACAGGTTCTCCGTCGTGTGAACCGAGGAATCCGATAACATTGGGAACATTTCTGAGCAGATGCGGTATTTCTCCAACAAGGATAGCCTCAACCAGGACATATCCGGGGAAAAAAGTTCTCTCCTTGCTTATTTTCTTACCTGATCGTATCTGGTAAACCTTTTCAGTAGGAATAAGAACCTGTGAGATGTATTCTCCAAGCTTGAGGCGTGTCACTTCGCTGTCGATATACTCCTTGACCTTCTTCTCTTTTCCGCCTATTGCCCGAAGCACATACCACTTCTTTACATTCTCACTCATTTTGATGAGATCTCCTGTTTAGTATAATAAACTGTAAATGAATTGCATAGTCCTGCTGAATGAAAAATCCATTGCAGAAACAATTAATGCAATTATCAATGTTGCAATCATAACAAGAACAGCGCTATTCTGAAGTTCGCTCCATGTCGGCCATGTAACTTTATGGAAAAGCTCTGTAAATGATTCCTGTAAATATTTTTTTAAACCCATAGTACTAAAAATTTCTGCACGGGAGGAGAGACTCGAACTCCCGACACCTGGTTTTGGAGACCAGTGCTCTACCAACTGAGCTACACCCGTATCGGATAGTGCTGCGAAGTATTACGGCACTACTGAATATCCAAAACTCTTATTCAACAATCTGAGTTACTGCACCTGCACCAACTGTTCTTCCGCCTTCACGGATAGCAAAACGAAGTCCCACGTTGATAGCTACCGGGTAGATAAGGTCAACTGTAATAGTAACATTATCACCAGGCATTACCATTTCTGTTCCTTCAGGAAGAGTTATCTCACCTGTTATATCGAGAGTTCTGATATAGAACTGAGGACGATATTTGTTATGGAACGGAGTGTGGCGTCCGCCTTCTTCTTTTTTAAGAACGTAGATTTCGGCTTTGATTTTTGTATGAGGTGTTATTGAACCCGGTTTAGCAAGAACCATACCTCTTTTAATCTCTTTTTTATCAACGCCGCGGAGGAGGAGACCAACGTTATCACCGGCTTCACCCCTGTCGAGTATCTTACGGAACATTTCAACTCCTGTACATATAGTTTTACGTTTTTCAGTTCCAAGACCGATCATTTCAAGCTCATCACCTGTAAGAACAACTCCTGTTTCAATACGGCCTGTTCCAACTGTACCTCGGCCTGTAATGGAGAATACGTCTTCAACCGGCATAAGAAATGGTTTCTCATTTTCGCGTTTTGGAATTGGAATATATGCATCAACTGCATCCATCAGTTCCATCACTATTGCTTCCCATTTGGCTTCACCGTGCATTGCACCAAGTGCTGAGCCTCTGATGACAGGAGCATTGTCGCCGTCAAATTCATAAAAATTGAGAAGATCACGTACTTCCATTTCAACGAGGTCAAGAAGTTCCGCATCATCAACCAGATCGACTTTGTTCATAAATACGAGCACTTTAGGAACGTTAACCTGGTGTGCAAGAAGGATATGTTCACGTGTCTGAGGCATTGGGCCGTCATCAGCAGCAACTACAAGTATCGCACCATCCATCTGTGCGGCACCGGTAACCATATTCTTGATATAGTCGGCGTGGCCGGGGCAGTCAACGTGTGCATAGTGACGCGATGCTGTCTGATATTCAACGTGAGCAGTGTTAATAGTAATACCCCTTTCTTTTTCTTCAGGAGCATTATCAATTGAGTCAAAATCCCTGATTTCAGAGAGTCCCTTTTTGGCAAGCACCATAGTGATCGCTGCTGTAAGGGTGGTCTTACCATGGTCAACGTGACCGATTGTACCAATATTTACATGCGGTTTCGACCTGTCAAATTTTTCTTTTGCCATAACTCCAAGCGTATTAAATTTAAATTTATTATATAATCAATCAATAATCATTTTTCCTGTTGAGCCGGAGGGGGGAATTGAACCCCCGACCCCTTCCTTACCAAGGAAGTGCTCTACCCCTGAGCTACTCTGGCATCAAAAAGTGAGCGGGAGACGGAGCTCGAATCCGCGACCCTTAGCTTGGAAGGCTAATGCTCTACCAACTGAGCTACTCCCGCCTAATATCGTCCAAAGGAATCCGTACCTGCCAAACACTCATTATCATTCCAGATGTACGGTCTCCTCCTGTCTTAAGTGGGGAGAGCAGGATTCGAACCTACGAAGGCATTCGCCAGCAGATTTACAGTCTGCCCCAGTTGGCCGCTTTGGTATCTCCCCTCTTGAAACAGAGTTAGTCTCCTAATACACACATTTACAACTCCTTCAAGAGCCGATGAAGGGATTCGAACCCCCGACCTGCAGATTACAAATCAGCTGCTCTGGCCAACTGAGCTACATCGGCAATTTAAAGAACGCACCGGAGGGATAAAATTTACCCTCAAAAAACGGTGTGCAAATGTATGAATTTATATTTTATATATCAAAGAAAACCAAAATATTTTTGTGAACAGAAAATCTACTGTCCTCTTTTCTTTTGTTTATGCTTGGTAATCTGCTTTTTAAGAGCATCAATTGCGCCATCCGTTGCCTCTTCAAAAGTCTTACTTTGTTTCCTGGAAAATAAAGGTCCACCTGGTAAATCCAGCTTGATTTCGCTAATTTTGTTCTCGCGTTCCTGATCTTTGTCAAGTCTCAGGTATACCTCAGCATTGACAATATCTTCACCAAACTGGGTAAGTTTATCCAGTTTCTGATGAACAAAATCAACTAGTTTTTTGTCGGCATCAAACCGCACTGAATGAATCTGAACGTTCATAGTAGTACCTCCTTGTTTTTTGTTAAAAATTTAAGCCCTTGGATGAGCCTGTTTATATATCTTCTTAAGCTTTTCAAATGTATTATGCGTGTAAACCTGTGTCGCTGACAGGTTTGCGTGTCCCAGCAACTCCTTAATTGCGTTCAGGTCAGCACCCCTGTTAAGCATATGCGTTGCAAAAGTATGCCTCAGTACATGCGGACTCTTCTTTTCAATTGTGGTTACCAAGGAAAGATATCCTTTTACTATATTATAAACATACTTGTCATATAATTTGTTTCCTTTATCAGTTATGAAAAACCAGTCTGCTTCTACCGATGGTTCAATTTCACTTCTCATTCTGATATAATTCTCTAGCCCTTTTACGAAAGATTTTGTGAGGGGAATAATCCTTTGTTTGTTTCTTTTTCCAGTCACTTTTACAACTGCCTCACCAAGATCAATGTCCGCACTTTTCAAATTGATCATCTCAGATCTCCTCATCCCCGTCAGGTAAAGCATCTCTATAATTATACGGTTTCTGATCCCGTTGAAATCATCTCCGAAATTATAGTTATCGAGAAGAGAATCCAGAGACTCCTCACTGACAAATTGAGGCAATCTTTTTCTTCGCTTCGGAAGTACAACCTTTTCAAGAGGATCTCTCTTTACTGTCCCCTCTTTCCTGAGATAACGGAAAAACACCCTTAAGCAGGAAATTTTCCGGTGTACGCTCGAAGATGAAATATTATTTTCCATCAGACTGACAATCCATGCCCTCACCTGGTGAGAAGTAATTTCTTCCGGATCCGAAGACATTTCATTGAGTGATATATATGAAAAAAACTGATCAAGGTCGTTTTTATATGACCTTATTGTATGCGGTGAATACCGCTTCTCAGTCTGCAGATATTGTAAGAACGATTCCTTATACCCCATGAAGGAACCCCTTATCTGTTATATTTAAAATGAGAAATGCAGCAAACGAATTACTCTTCGTTTTCCTGCAACTTCTGAACGTACACAGCCTTCTTGATTTCTTCCCTCTTGCGTACTGAAGGCTTAATAAAAGCCTGACGCGAACGTAATTCACGAATCACTCCGGTCTTCTCAAATTTCCTTTTGAACTTTTTTAAAGCTCTTTCAATGTTTTCGCCTTCTTTTAACGGTACAATGATCATAATATAAATTCTTTTTTAAACGAGGCGCAAAGATAGAAATAGAAAAAATCTTTTCAAAACTTTTAAGGAGATAATTTATCCATTTGGCTCTCTTTTTATTGTTTAACAATTATTTAGCAATGATTTCTTACTGTTTTGCACAACATATAAATATACAATTAATTTCTGAGTATTCAAAAGATATTTTATCCTATTCCCTGCTTTTTTTACCATCTGTCGATTCATAACAGCCATTTGTAAAACAAAGAATTGTTCCCGTCAGTGTATTGTTGAAATTGCATACTGCGATTACAAAACAGGCTTTAATCTATCTAATTATTTCAAGGACAGACGCATTGATTCCACAAACCAATTACAAACCAAACTTAAATGCTTATGAAAAGAATGATTCTGTTTTTAATTTTGTTTGTGTTCTGGCCAGGACATGCGCTTTACGATTATACAGCCGCAGCGGTATCAATAGGGGGTGATGTTGTTCAGACTAAGATTTTCTGGGATGTCTACTGATCTGGAAATTTGAACTAGTAGTAAAAAAGCCCGACCCATGCCCGTAAAACCACAAAGATCCCTTACAATGAGTAGTTTCTTCAGACGAATCTGCACTCACAGGTTTTAACTTAACACCGGGCATGGGTCTTTTTATTTCTAATTAAACTCCAGATACGGCTTTACTTTTTCAGCAACTTCAATCCTGACAAGCTTATTATCAATCATCTCATTCATTCCTCCAATCCTTCCTTTCAACTCCCTGTATTTAAGTATTGCGGCAACTTCAGTTTTATCCAGATAGGGCATCCGTAGTAATTGTCTGTATTCAGCGCTATTTATATTAATCTTTTTTACTGCCGGGGAATCGGCTTTGACCATTCCTGAAATCAGATCAAAGGTTTCAGTAGAGAGACCATATACTTCTCTGAGCTGGTTGACTGATGCAAAACCTCCCAATAGTTTCCTGTATTTTATAATCCTCGCCGACAGCACCGGGCCAATTCCCGGAAGAGCAACAAGTGATGCGGAATCGCAAGTGTTGATATCAAGAATATTCTTTTTCAGTTTATTGACCGTTGTCACTGGCTTTCCATTTACCGGACTATGGGAATAAACATTTCCTGGTTGTGTTGTATCTGTACCTGTTAAGCTAAAATTCAGTGGAATAACCTTAATATCCGATTCCCTGCCGGGGAATAAATATCTTACCCCTGCAACTGCAATGATGATCAGCAACAGTAACAGGGATGCTCTTCTTTCCCTGCGTGTATATCCAAACCAGTTTTTAAGAGGTTCTGTGAATAAACACTTCATTATTAGTTAGCAGAGAGACAATGCAATATAAGAATTCCGGGAGACTTTCTATTAAAATGAGGACATTTTTTTAGTGGGAATCAGAACGGGTATCCTATAGCGAACACCACAGTGAAATCGTCTTTAAAATTGTAATTCCTGTTCATTATTATCCATTTCGATCCGTTATCCAGATGAGGATCGCGGAGCTTCATCCCCATGTCTGCCCTTAACATCACAAAGCTTAGATCGAGTCTGATGCCTGTCCCTGTACCAACAGCAATATCGTCATAAAACTTAGTAAGGCTGAACTGAGAACCTTTTGTTGCCGGATCATAGTTGTAAGACCATATATTTCCAGCATCGATAAAAAGAGCACCATTCAGTATCCAGAATAGTTTGAACCTGTACTCCGCATTTGCTTCGATCTTTATATCAGCTGTCTGGTTCAGGAGTTTGTCATCACCGGGATTATAAGATCCCGGGCCCAGTGTACGAACCTGCCATGCTCTCAGACCATTTGCCCCGCCACCAAAATATTGCTTTTCTACGGGAATTGCAACAGAATTACCATAAGGAATGCCTGCACCTATAAATCCTCTGTAAACAATGGAACTTACATCATTGAGTATTACATTATATCTAAGATCGATATCAGCCCTGAAATACTGTGCAAAGGGCTGACCAAGAATATAATAACTATCTTCTTTCTTTACTGCACCTCCAAGTTTACTTAAAAGTCCTGGTATATTTCCGGCTGCTTCTGCATTAAATCTGACAAACCAGTAATCCCTTGATTTTTTAATCTTCTGATTACTGTAAATAAATGAATAGTTGCCTCCCATGATCATCACATCCCTGTAGCTGATCGCCTGGTAAGAAGTTGCAATCTTAGCCTCGAATGCAGAGTCAATGGAAAGCATGTTAATCAGGTTAAGCTGGATAGGGTTGATAATGTGAGTGTTAAAAGTATTTCCGTTCCAGGTATATCCAAAAGTAGCATTTGCCATTGTCCTTGTATAGAAAGCCATATTCTGGTAGTTGTACGCTGCAAGAAGTGTCGTAGTTGGATTGTATTTCTTAATAAAGCTCTCTTTTTCAAGGAATGGAAGGAGAAATTTTGGAAACCTGAGGCTTGTTTCTATTCCATATTCCTGGATGCTGCGTAATGAATCACCCTGGTTGGTCGCTTCATAGGCTCCTTTTAACTTCAGATTAAAAAGTTCAGCCCCATGGAAAAGGTTCTTATTCTGGTAGATAAGGTTGAGGGCACCTCCCAGGTTACCTGATGAATTGGTTCCTTCAATTTCAGCTTTAAATGATTGCTGGTTTAAAAGCGTAAGCTGAATGTTACAATCAAGTGTCAGAACATCTCCGGGTTTTTTATCCGGTTCCGGCACTTCAGTGTAGAAAATATTTACAAGTCGGTATGTTTTCAGAGATAGCAGGTGCGACTGGGTCCGTTCTGTGTTTGTAACATTAAAAATCGACCCGGGTTTCAGGTAAAGTGATTGCAGAATAAGATCAGATTTTATCTCCGGTTTATCTTTCGATGAAATAAAATAGTAGCCCTTATACTCTGTTGTGTCAAGGCTCTTCCGATAGTTCTCTCCTCCTTCGAGCGCATCTTTTGGAACAAAATCGGGGTAAATAATAACATTTCTTACCCTGTGGATAGAATGAGGCACAAGGGAGATCCTGTTATTCTGATCCATCTTAGGTAACATTTTAACTCTGTAATAAATATCAATTTTATGGTTACCTATTGTGCTGTCGACGCTGAAAAGGATATGATCTCCTGAAAATCCGTAAAAGCCATTGTCCTTTACAAACCTTTCAAATCTTGACCGTTCTGCCTGAAGGACATCCACATCATAGGGTTTTCCCCTTTCAATCATGCAGTTCACTGAATCAAAATAAAAGAGCTTCCTTATAGTCGTATCTGCAATTTCGTAATAAAGATTCCGGATAGTATAGGGCGTTTTGAGGTCAACATTGTAAAAAACTTTTGATTTCCTGTTGGAAATTTCAATAGTTTCCATCACATTACTGTCGAAGTAACCTTTGGAGCCGATATAGGACTGGATCTGTTCCCGTGATTTGGCAGTAGAATATTGATCAAAGATAACCGGCTCTTCTCCTATTTCCCGCAACCATGAATGAGGCCACTTTTCCTTTTTAATGTTAGACAGGTTATATAATCCAAGGTGAAACTTTGTACCGAATATCCTTTTATTGGGCTTTTGTTTGATATATAGCTCCAGATCCGCTTTCTTTATACCCTCCTTGTTAATAATAACATGATTTTCATCCAGGAGAGTCTCACCCTGAGGCACATATCTTGTTGGATTACAAGATGATATGATCAGAATGACAAGAAATGAAAGCAGAGGATATCTCAGTGGGGAAATATTTTTATTTGAAGTATTTTTTTCCAAATTTTGTATTAACAAGTGTTACACAAATATATCAATAATAATAATTATTAATAAGCACTTAATGACCTTAAAATGGTAAGCAGGAGCAAGGTAAATTTCATTATATCACTTCAGAAGAAAAAAATAAGAGAAGAAGAAAAGCTTTACGTTATTGAAGGCGACAAGCTTGTCAAAGAATTCCTGGCTGCAGGGGTATCTGTCAGGACACTTGTTGCCAAACCCGAATTTCTGAACTCCCTCCCCTTGTTTCAAAAACAGGGTATTGGAGAGATAATACCTGCAAGTTATGATGATCTGAAAAAGATCAGCTCACTGAAAACACCGCATAATGCACTTGCAGTTATTCAGATGCCGGAAATCAAAATGTATCCTTCCGACCTTAAATCAGGTTTAACAGTCGCACTTGATTTTGTACAGGATCCGGGGAATCTCGGGACAATAATCAGGGCAGCTGCCTGGTTTGGGATAGGAAATATTTATTGCTCCGGAGACTGCGTCGATGTATATAACCCTAAGGTGATTCAGGCAAGCATGGGTGCCATACTGCATGTTAACGTTTTCTATACCGATCTCAGAAAACTGTTTGAGACAGCAGCAGAGCTTAAGGTTAAAGTCTTTGGCGCTCTTATCGAAGGGGAATCGATCTATTCACACAAACTGGAAAACAATGGAATTATACTTCTCGGGAATGAATCAAAGGGAATCTCGGAAGAGCTATTGCCATATATTACTGACAGAATAATGATTCCAAAATTAAGCAATGCTCAATCCGGAATTGATTCACTGAATGTAAGTATGGCTGCATCGGTTATACTCTCTGAATTTACAAGGAGTAAAGGAAGGCTGAATTAAAAGATAAAAGATAAAAGATAAAAGACCAAAGATAAAAGACCAAAGATAAAAGACCAAAGATAAAAGACCAAAGATAAAAGACCAAAGATAAAAGACCAAAGATAAAAGCAACGAGCTATGTGCTACGGGCATTTATATTCAGAGCTATTGCTTCTGCAGCTCTCATACCATCAACAGCTGACGACACTATACCTCCTGCATATCCCGAACCTTCACCGCAGGGATATAAACCTTTGACTTTAACATGTTCAAATGTTACCGGGTCCCGCGGGATTCTGACCGGAGAAGAGGTGCGGGATTCCACTGCCACAACAACAGCATCATTCGTGAGATATCCTTTCATTACTGATCCGAACAATCGGAATCCGCCTCTGAGTCTTTTTCCAATCGTTGCCGGCAGCCAGCTGTGAAGAGGTGAAGAGGTGACACCGGGGAAATAAGAAACTTTTGGTAATGAAACTGAGGCAGTTCCTGCCACAAAATCCGCAAGCCTTTGAGCAGGAGCCCTTTGCGTATGTCCTCCGTTCTTCCAGGCCTCCCTTTCCAGATATTTCTGAAATTCAATGCCTGCAAGTTCCTTGTATCCTGAATATTTCTGCAGGTCCTCAGGTCTGACCTCTGCAACAATACCAGAATTGGCAAAGGGTGAATTTCTTCCTGAGGGCGACATGCCGTTCACCACAATCTCTTCCTGAGAAGTTGCAGATGGTACAATAAAACCACCCGGACACATACAAAATGAATAAACTCCTCTTCCCTCCACCTGTCTGACAATGTTGTAAGATGCTGCAGGCAGGTATTCGCCCCTGGGATTACCATGATACTGGATCCGGTCGATCAGATCCTGGGGATGTTCCACCCTCACACCAACTGCAAATGGTTTCATTTCGAGGGTTACTCCATGCTTAATGCATATTTCGTAAATATCCCTTGCAGAATGTCCTGTGGCAAGGATGACATGAGGCGATGTAAATATCTCATTGCCTGCCGTTACAACTCCTTTTACTTTGTCTCCTTCAATTACAAGATCAGATACTCTTTTTTCAAGAAAGAAGATACCTCCGGCCTCTAAGATGGTATTTCTGATTCCCGAAATTATCCCGGGAAGTTTATCTGTACCCAGGTGAGGATGCGCTTCATACAATATATTATCATTTGCTCCATGGACACAAAGTAGCTCAAGGACCCGGTCATTGTCACCCTTTTTCTTTGATCTTGTATAAAGCTTACCGTCTGAGTATGTTCCTGCCCCGCCTTCCCCGAAACAATAATTACTATCAGGATCAATAATCTGTTCCCGGCTTATTTTCGCAATGTCTTTTTTACGTGAAGAAACATCTTTGCCTCTTTCAATAATCACGGGCCTGATTCCAAGCTCTATAAGCCTCAATGCAGCAAATAATCCCGCAGGTCCGGCTCCTATAATAATTACTTCCTTCTGTCGGGAAACATCTGTTGAAGCAAATGGTTTTAATAACGGAGCAGCAATCTCATTTTCTGAAAAAACTTCGACGGTAAGGTTTACACGGATATTTTTTTTCCTGGCATCTACCGATCGCTTTATTACCCTTACAGCAGAAATCTGTGCAGGATCAAGCTTTGTGAGGGTACCTGAGATTTTAATAATTGTCCTTTCGTCGGCTGCAGCCGCAGGACTAAGATTTAGCTGAACCTGTTTTGGCATTTCTATTCAAAATGAAAGGCAAGCACCCATATCTGGGATTTCATCTTTTCGATAGCATTTCGAAACTGCTCATGATTGGAAGCTGCCTCATCGGCAATTATATTACCCAATCCATTCGACATTTTCAGTTCAACAGAAAGCTTAAAATATGTAAGGTAGAAATCGAGTCCTGCCCCCATTTCATAATAGAGGTCGGGGCGTTTGATCCTTATATAAACAGGTTTCTCATCATCGAATTCCTTTTTCCCTGCAAGGTCATAACGGTAATTTAATCCGCCGATAAGAAATGGCCTGACGTTATTTAACCTGTCGCCTTTATATTTAAGAAGCAAAGGAAATTCCAGAAATGATGATTCGAGTCTCTGCTGTTGATTGTAAATCACCTTCTCCTTATAATAGCGTATATTTCTCTGCCCGAATGATACACCGGGAAGAAACCTTATTTCCAGGTACTCAGATGGTCGGTAACCCGAGACAATTTGTATATTGATGCCCGGATTCAGGATACTTACTTCCGGATAAAGAGAATCCGCCCTTAAATTTGCAAGCGAGGGTGTAATATTGAAATCCATTGCATTAAAACCGAGACTGAAACCAAAGTGCACAGTTTTTTTCTCCCATAATATAGGAATCATATTGACCGGCTTTCTTTTCTGACCGAAGGTGATCAGAGAAAATACCGAGATGAACAAAAACAGGAACAGCTTTCTGATTAAGATTCTCACTTTTATTATGAGATTAATTTTCTCCTAAGATAATAAACTGCTTTAAATAATAAATATTGCATCTATGATTTGAAGCCTGTATAAATGCTTGCGACTCCGAATGAAAGCTTTTTTTGTTTTAATCCCGTAAGTCCGGCATTTCTCATTAATTCCAGAAACAGCTCATTATCCGGGAATTGCATGACAGATTCAGGCAGGTATCTATATGCACTGCTGTTTTTTGAAAAAATCCACCCGATAAGGGGAAGTACCTTCAGAAAATAAAATCCATAGATCTGTCGAAAAGGGAAAACTGAAGGTTTTGAGAACTCCAGAACCATTATCAGACCTCCTCTTCTTATAACTCTTCTCATCTCTGAAAGTCCCTTAAGCGGATCTGCAAAATTCCGGACGCCGAATGCAACCATTGCGACATCGAAATAATTGTCATCATATGAAATGTTTTCTGAATCACCTGCGAGAAGTTCAATGCTGTCAGAGAGTCCCAGCTTCTTAATCTTCTCCTTTCCTGCTTCCAGCATTTTCCCGGATATGTCTATCCCGGTAATATGCACAGGATCAAGTTTCATTGCGGCAATAGCAAGATCACCGGTACCCGTTGCTACATCGAGGATCCCGGGATTCCTGTGTGTCTCACCGATTATTTTAATTGCCTTCCTTCTCCACATCCTGTCGATCCCGAATGACATAAAATGGTTCATAAAATCATACCTGGAGGCAATGGTATCGAACATTGAAGCTACAGCTGCTTTCCTGTCTTCGCCTGATATATTCTGGTGATTCCGCATAATTTAATCATGGTCAAAGATAACCTAAAAAGTAATTAAACTCAATCTTATAACACACGTACTCACCCCCTTCTTTTCCCCCTCTTTACGCCGGCTGGCGGAGAGAGGGGGTTGGGGGGTGAGTACATGCAACCCTGATAGCAGAAAATAAGTTCTATTAAAAGAGAATTAATTTCTATTTTTACGTCATTCTAATCTAACACAACATGGATAAAATTATCATGATTACTGGTGCCACTGCAGGTTTTGGTCGGGCAATAGCTGTAAAATTTGCACAGAACAGATATAATATTATTATTACGGGACGAAGAAAAGAGAGGCTTGTTGAACTCGAAAATGAACTGGCGGTATATACTGGTATTGATGCACTTAAAGCCGAAGATATTGCTGATGTAGTTTACTATTGTGCTAATGTTCCACCTCATGTATGTATTAATGTTCTTGAAATCACCCCTACTCAGGAGGCAGGAGTAAACCATAGTGTAAGAAAGGTGCGACGGTGCGACGGTGTGATGGTGTAACGGTGCAACGGTGCTTTATCTTCACTTAATTAAGACCCGATGCCTGAAGCCTGATGCCTGACGCCCGACACTACTGAATAAGAATTTTAAACTAATAAATATGTACAGCTACGACTACTTGTTTGATTTCACGAAGAGTGTCTTTATGAAAATGGGATGCAGTGAAAAGGACTCAAATATCATTGCCGAAGTATTTCTGGCTGCCGAGATCAGAGACCATTCATCTCATGGTATGATAAGAATCAATGATTATTACGGGATGTGGAAAGCCGGAAGGATAAATATTAAACCCAACGTCAGAGTTGTGCATGAATCTCCAAGTACGGCGGTTGTTGACGGGGATAATGCTGTTGGAATGGTTGCGGCAAGGAGATCGATGGAGATAGCCATTGAAAAGGCCGGAACAGCAGGTACAGGCTGGGTAGCAACACGCCACTCGAACCATTTCGGTATTGCCGGTTTTTATTCTATGATGGCTCTGAAGCACGACATGATCGGGGTCTCTCTTACAAATGCAAATCCTCTGGTTGCTCCCACATTTTCGATCAGCAGGATGATGGGAACAAATCCCATTGCAGTTGCCATTCCGGCATCTAAGAATCCTCCGTTTGTGGCAGATTTTGCCACAACTCCTATAGCAAGGGGTCAGCTGGCAGTTGCTGAGAAAAAGGGTGAGAAAAAAATAGCATTCGGATTTGTCCAGGACAAGACAGGAAAGCCTTCCGATGATCCAACGATCCTTAAATCAGGCGGTTCAATGCTTACTCTTGGTGGTGACCGTCTTCACGGAAGTCATAAAGGATATTGTCTCTCTTCCATTGTTGATATTTTCTCTTCTATATTCAGCGGTGCCAACTTTGGTCCATTTGTTCCGCCAAGTGTTGCTTACCTCCCTGTGCTTGAGAAGAAGGTCGGTCTGGGTACCGGTCATTTTTTCGGGGCAATGAGAATAGATGCTTTCCAGCCCGCAATTGAATTTAAAGCAAAAATGGATGAATGGATCGATACTTTCCGTTCAGCCAAACCTGCGGAAGGACAAGAACGTGTATTAATACCCGGAGATCCTGAAAGAGAAGCAGAAGCAAGGATAATGAAGGATGGGATTAATCTGGTGCCAGCCATTAAAAACGATCTGGCTACTATTGCAAAGGAACTTGGTATAGATTTTAATTAGAAACCAATTTATTTCTAACCCACACCTTGCCTCCCGAGATTTCGCTCACGACAAGCCCGCACAGGAGGGGATTAAAACTGTTTAACACCTTCCACTTTTATCTTTTATCTTTTATCTTTTATCTTTTATCTTGTTTACTGCTCCATAAATCCCTGATCTTTAAGAACCTGCAAGAACATTCTTGAAAAATAAACATTATCCTCCTTCTTGTACCTCACGTCGGTAAATACCTGGGCAAGTGTTTCCTTGTTATTCTCTTTCACAAATTGTTGCGAGTCTGATCTTTCTTCCTTTCCCCTGTAAAATCTTTCGATGTCCGGAGTATAATAATCATGATAAACCTCCTTATGGACAACTGCTTCTAACGGAAGCCTGTCTAACTGTTCCGGTTCTTCATCCGGCCAGCCCAGGGTGACAGTGGTTACAGGGACAACTCCTTTCGGGAGTTTCAGTGTTTCAATTATCTTATGTGCCATATAGGTTGTGGTTCCCAGGTAACAGATACCAAGACCTTCTGATTCAGCAGCAATGCAAAGAGTCTGGGCAACCAGGAGTGCATCTATGGCTGCGGTAAAGAACGACAGGAAATTGTCATAACCTGGTTTTGCATTATTCTGATGGCACCATTTACTGAATCTGTTAAAATCGGCGCAGAAAGTCAGCACAACCGGGGCTTCAGTTATCATCTTCTGGTTAAAATGAAAAGGAGAAAGCTTTTTTTTCTTTTCGATATCTTTTATCACAATGATGCTGTAAACCTGCATATTACCGGTTGTTGATGTCCGGCATGCCTTCAAAAGAATATTATTAAGCAGTTCATCTTCAACAGGTTTTCCTGAATATTTACGGATGCTCCTGCGATCAAGCAGATTTTTAAAATTCATAGGATTATTTTATTGTGGAAAATAATACAAAGAAAATAATTTCTGTCGATTCAGTCAAAGTTGATGAAAAGGATTTTGTTATCTTAGTTGATCTAAAAAAGCAGTTTGATGAGGTATGGATGTTCCGGATAACAGAAAGAGTCCCGGTTATAATTATATATATTAAATTTAATATAAATATGAGGAGATTTATTTGCATCATTTTGTTAGCCATGACAGTGGTCAGCATCAATGCGCAGATGAAACCGGAAGAGACCGAAGACTGGTCAGGGAAACCTGAGATAGTAATCCCCGGAAAGAACAATCAGCCTCCTTCAGATGCGATTGTATTGTTCTCTGGTCAGAATGATGTTGTAAACTGGGTCCATGAAAAAGGAGGTCCTGTTAAATGGACTGCAGATTCGTGTCTGACTATAGTCCCGAACACCGGAAGCATAAAAACGGTACAATCATTTGGTGACTGCCAGTTGCATATTGAATGGAAAACACCATCGGAGGTAAAAGGGACCAGTCAGGGACGAGGGAACAGCGGCATATTCCTGATGGGGAAATATGAACTCCAGGTGCTTGACTCGTACAATAATGAGACCTACCATAACGGACAGGCCGGATCGATTTACAAGCAGTTCGCACCCCTCGTGAATGCCTCACTTGGCCCGGGGCAATGGCAAACCTATGATGTTGTTTTTACTGCGCCCGTAATTAATGCAGACGGAGCGCTCCTCACTCCTGCCTGCTTTACGGTATTTCATAACGGCGTTCTGATCCAGAACCATGTAAAACTAAGAGGACCTACTGAATATATCGGGATCCCGGTGTACAAAGCACATGAGGAAAAACTGCCACTCGTGCTTCAGGACCATAAGAATCCTGTTTCGTTCAGGAATATATGGATAAGGGAGCTTTAAAGATAAAAGATAAAAGATAAAAGATAAAAGCTGAGGAGTGTAGCGACGAACCGATCCGCCAACCGGCGGAGAGCTCGGCGAAGCCAAATCCCGCTTCGGCGGGAACAAAAGACAAAAAAATAATCAGAAATAAAGACAAACAAACATGAGCAGACCGGTTACTTTATTCACAGGCCAGTGGGCTGATCTACCGCTGGAGAAAGTATGTCAGAAAGCCAGATCATTCGGATATGATGGTCTTGAGCTGGCATGCTGGGGCGACCATTTTGAAGTCAACAAAGCAAACGATGCCTATTGCAGGACTAAACGCAAGCTGCTGAACAAATATGGACTCAAAGTATTTTCAATCTCAAATCATCTTGTCGGGCAGGCAGTTGCAGATCGCATTGACGAGCGTCATAAAGGAATACTTCCGGATTATGTCTGGGGTGACGGTAATCCTGAAGAAGTAAAAAAACGTGCTGCTGAGGAGATGATCAAAACTGGTGAAGCAGCCGGGAGACTTGGAGTTTCCATTGTTAATGGGTTTACGGGAAGCCCGATATGGCATCTCAATTATTCATTTCCGCCCAATACACCAAAAATGATCGAAGACGGATTTAAAGAATTTGCAAAACGCTGGAAGCCGATTCTGGATTATTATAAAAGATTGGGTATCCGCTTTGGACTTGAAGTCCATCCGACAGAGATTGCTTTTGATATTGCATCTGCAAGGAGAGCATTAAAAGCAGTGAATAATCATCCTGCATTTTGTTTCAATTTTGATCCATCACATTTCGGATACCAGGGTGTTGATTACATACAGTTTATATATACATTCGCTGACAGGATCATTCACGTTCACATGAAGGATGCAGGTTGGTCAGAGTCACCAACTGAAGCGGGAGTCTTCGGAGGACATACTGAATTCGGAACTAAGGGGCGATACTGGGATTTCAGAAGTCTTGGACGGGGTAATATCAATTTTGAAGAGATCATAAGGGCTCTTAACCGTATTGGCTACAACGGACCGCTTTCCGTTGAATGGGAAGACAGCGGTATGGATCGTGAACATGGTGCCAGAGAAGCCTGTGAATTTGTAAAAGCAATCGACTTCCCTCCTTCCGGAATTGCTTTTGATGCAGCGTACGAAAAGTAATCTTTCTCAAATCCCCTCATAAAAGGGACTGGGGTGGGTTTTAAAAGATTGAAATATATAAATATTAAAAAAGAACTTATGAAAAAAATTATAATGGGAATGATCGGCGGAGGTATTGGAGCATTCATTGGGGACGCCCATCGTCGTGCTTCCCGTATCTGCAACGATTTTGAACTTGTCGGAGGCGTCTTTGATATTGATTATGAGAAGAGTAAAGTATTTGCTGCCAAAGAAGGGATTAGTCTGGACAGATGCTATAAAAGCGTTGATGCACTAATTAAGGCAGAGCTTGCCTTACCAAAAAATGAAAGAATGGAAGTTGTTGCTATTGTTACACCAAATGACCTTCATTATCCATTTGCAAAGAAGCTTCTGTCAGGTGGTTTTCACCTGGTATGCGAAAAACCTATGACCCTTACCGTAAAAGAGGCTCTCGACCTGGAAAAACTTGTCGCTAAAACCAAAAAGACCTTTGCACTTACCCATACATACACAGGATACCCTATGGTAAGGCAGATGAGAGACCTTATATCCAAAGGTGTTCTTGGCACAATACAACGTATTGACGCCCAGTATTACCAGGGATGGATCAACTCTGTAATCCATGGTACAGGCAGCAGGATAACCGGAATATGGAGGCTCGATCCGAAACATGCGGGAGTAAGCAGCTGCATGGGCGATATAGGAGTACATGCATTCAATCTTATCGAATACACTACGGGTCTTGAAGTCAAAGAAGTATTGTCAGATCTGAATCCGGTAAAAGATGGAATAAAGCTCGACCTTGATGGAACTGTTATGATACGGTTCAGCAAAACGCTGAAAGGTGTGATAAGGGCAAGTCAGATCTGTGCAGGTTTAGAGAATGACATTTTAATTTCAGTATACGGATCAAAGGCAAGCCTGAGATGGGGCCAGGAAAACCCTAACTACCTTTACTTGTTCAGCGATTCAGAACCAACTAAAATTTTCAAACCAGCACACGGCTATAATGTTAAACTTGCTGAAGAAGGACATACTATGCCGGCAGGACATCCTGAAGGAATATATGAAGCGTTGGCCAATATATATAAAGGTACCGCCAAGTCGATCCGTAAAGAGAAATTCAATCCAGGCGAATTCCCGACAGTTCATGATGGCGTACGGGGCATGAAATTCATTCATGCTGTCATAAACTCGAACGCTAAAGGAAATGTGTGGATGAAGGTGTAACGGTATGACGGTATGACGGCGTGACGGTGTTGACGGTGTAACGGTATTACGGCATCACGGCGTAAGGAACTAAGAGCGCATAGGCGTAATAGCTTTAGTCCCCCCTTGAGGGAAGGGGCGGTATAATACTGCAAAAATATTCTTGTATAATTATAACCTTGTGAATCTCTCCCGATAAATCGGGACAAGTTGTGAAAGTTCTTATTTTTTTACAAAGAGCTACACAGAGTAGACACAGAGAACCACAGAGAATATTCTGTCATTTTTTCTTCTTCAGAAGGAAGAATGCTGCACCTCCGATAATAATTACAGCTCCTGCAATTAGTACTATTGCTCCGGCACCAATTTTCCCGGATCCTTTGGCATCTTCAGTTTTTTTATCTTCAACTGCATAGTAGAATTCCGGCTTTGCTTCAGTATCCATATTGATGGTATCCTTTTCGGGTTTTGGCTGTTCCTGTGCAACTACGGGGATTATACAGCTTACTGCAAGCACGATAGAGAAAATGATACCTGAAATTGATTTTTTCATCTTAAATTATTTTATAATTATTTTATAGTTTCAGCCTGTTTATAGTATTTATCAGCAATTACCGGGTCGCTTATTCTGTAAGTGTCTGCCAGTGCCATTATTGCAGGTTTATATTTCGGGTTTATGGTCAGACACTCCCTCAACAACCTCCTTGCTTTCTGCAAATCTTTATCAGCCACAAGTCCTGCCAGTTCGACGTATGCCTTAAAGTACTTCCGGTTTATGCTGATCACTTTTTCATAGTACCCCGAAGCACTTTCTGATTCATTTCTGCTCTTTGCAATATTCCCGAGATACATAAGGATTGGTTCAAACTCAGGATTTATTTCCAGCCCCTTCTTTAGTACTGAATCAGCTTTCAGATATTGACCGTCGTTATACAATGCCCGTGCAAAATTATAAAAAATCATTTCATCCCCGTTATCAAATGAAAGTGCTTTCTCAAAAAAATTCAAAGACTCCTTTATTCTGCCCTCTTCAAGTGCTTTATAACCAAGGTAATCTGCTTTTGTTTTTCTTTCAAGAACCGCACAAACAGGAACAGAATCGACATATATTATCTGTATTGCATTTTCTGGCGGCCAAAGATTATTTTTTAACTTAAATGGAGAAATGTACCTGTTGGTGATTATTACGTAATCCCAGTCATACTGACTTCTCTCTTCATTTCTGAGATAAGCAGTTTTAATTTCCGGATAATTTCTGAACTGCCAATCCACACTAAATGTTGCTTTTACAACTGCTGTTTCAATTTTCTTATCTTCCAGATATCGGATAAGCCATTCAGAAGCTTCTGTCTGGCTGACATAATAATAATCCGTCTCATAATTACCGTTAGCTCCATTTAATCCTCCTGCAAGCTGATTATAGTACAAATACTCGTATGGGTGGTTCAGCATCATAAATCGAACCGGATGAATAGTTGCCAGGCAAAGTATCAGGATCAAGCTAAATCTAAAGAGTTTTTTTCCAAGGGAATCATACAGGAAATTTAAGCCGGCCGCAGCAAGTAGCACTATCGGAGGGTAAACAAACAGAAACTGCCTCCAGGAGCTGTATACATTCGATCTTTCCGCTATTGCGAAGAAGAGCGGAAAGAGAATTGTAAACATCAGGATCGCATAGATAAGGGCTTTCCCCGATTCAATTATTCTTTTTATGAAAAGGAAGAATGCCACTGTTCCTGAAATGACTATTACAGGTATAGTAATTGCCATCGATTTTGGAAGGTAATACCATGGCATGAAATCTGACCATTGGACCTTTCCTTCAAATATCTGCCTGAATGTATCAGGGAAATGAGCCATAACCCTGTATGATTCAATTACATTTTTAAAAGGTGACTGCAGAGCGTATGGCCATAACAGAATTCCGAGGAAAAAGGCTGTAATGGAAGCTATGATTATAATTATCAGTCCATTAACTGTATGTCTCAGATCAGGTTGCCTGTTTCTGACATTATAATTGAAAAAGAATAATATGAAGAAGAGAAACAGGTAACAGATCAGAAGCAATCCGCCTGCCCTGATACTTATTGAAAATGAAATGCTTAAAACCAGTAAAATAATATCAGAGAAGCTGATTTTTTTCGCCGGTGAAAGTATCCTCATGGAAAAATAGATCCCGGCTATATAAGAAAGTGAGAAAGGAATATCTTTCAGGTTATTCAGTGAATGTCCCAGAAAAGTCGGGGAGACTGAGAAAAGAAACAAAACTATTATTCCTGTTCTGTATCCTGATAACCAGACTGCAAAAAGAGCTGTAGTCAATATAGTCAGCCATCCTGCTATTGCGCTCATTATGTGGCGGAAGCTATAGATATCTTCAATGCTGAACCATTTGATGAAGAAAGTAACTACATTATCATAAGACTGCCCGTAATACTTCAGATGAGAGACCGGTGTTTTAATTGCCGATTGATCTGCACCATGAGTAGCAAAATAGTTATAAACTGCAACAGAATGGTCATAATGAAGGACCTCGTCGCATGAGATCCCTGCATTTCTGCTCATAACCAGCATTAAAATAAGAAGAAAGGCTGAAGCAATAAAAAAGATATATTTCAATCTTGTCTCTTTCATGACGATTACGATGAGCCATCATAGAATTTTCTGACAAAATAGACCGGACGGTTTTGAGATTCTTTATAATTTCTGAATATATATTCTCCGATTATTCCAAGGAACACCAGCTGGATCGAACCAAGAAAATAGATGCTTAACAATGTTGATGACCATCCCGGGGTGGCAATTCCTGCAACTTTAGCAATAATGACAAAAATACCGGCACCAAGAAATATAATAGTTCCGATTATACCAAGGATCAGGCAGAATCTGACCGGGAACCTGGAAAATGAGAATATTGCATCTGAAGCCAGGATGGAAAGCTTACGAAGGGTCATTTTTGGCAAACCTTTTAACCGGTCATCCCTCACAAATTCAATATCTCCGTGCCTGAAACCGATAAATGATCTTAATCCGGGCAGATAACGGACTTTCTCCTTCATGGAGAGCAGAGCATCAACAGCTATTCGTTTCATCATCGAATAGTTGCCATAATTTTCCAGATTCGATATATCACCAATGTGCTTAAAGATCATGTGAAACAGGAAAGCATACAGATTACGACCTTTACTTCCCTTCCTCCCTGTTTTTTTTCCGCTGACTATATCGTAATCCTCCTCTGTTATTTTCCGGTACATCTCTGCAAGCAATTCCGGAGGGTCCTGAAGATCACCATCCATCATACCCACTATATCACCTTTTGAATATTCAAGCCCTGCAGTATAAGCAGCCTGATGGCCGAAATTCCTTGAGAGGGAAAGGAGTTTGATCTTCCTGTTCTTTTCGCTGATCTTCAAAATCTTAGCAAGACTTCCATCTCTGCTCCCATCGTCAACTAAGATTATTTCATAATCCTGAGTGAATGACTCAACAGCGGTTACAGTACGCCTGATAAGTTCGTCTATCAGTTTTTCTTCGTTAAATACTGGTATTACAATTGAAAGCATATTAATATATTTTCCTTAGGGCTCTTTGTGATTCTCTCACTAAGAGCACAAAGGTAAAACTAATTATTTGTCCGTAACCGTGTTAAAGCAAACGTAACATCATCTTTTAATTCAGGAACTTCAGCAAGGCCTTTAATTGCCGGGATGCAGTAATCAGAACCCATCCAGCTGAGTTCGCGAAGGATAAGTTTTTTAGATTCAGCCGATGCTTCATCATTTTTGAGTATGCTTACCATTTTCTTTTCAAGCATCAGAATAGTTTTTTCATCTCCGGAAGCTTTACGGATCCTGTCTTGCAGACATGTAAAGTACCTGGTGCTTTTCTGTATATCGTAATTGCAAATGTTATCAATAGCTTCATCCAGTGTAATTTCTTTAAAATCAGGGCGTAGCACTACACCGGAAACATTAGGAAAATCAAACGGGACCTCCTGTGTTACAGATCCTGAAGCAGCCCATTCAGCGCCTCTCTGAAGTGTCACAATGAAGCCTGTGCATTGCATTGCAGGACCACCACCCTCATCACCATATCCCAATGTAGTATGGAATATTCTTCCTTTGCCATAATCAATTACCATCAGCATTGGTTCATCCCTTCCTGTTCCTTTAAATGAAGTATCAGCAAATGCTGTTGCCAGCACCTGCATATTCTTTGCCGGACCGCGAAGCTGCTGATAAAGCTCATCGCTTGCATGCATCCACCGTGCAGGTAATCCTTTTGTAATCGGGTGGTCAGCAATTCGTGTTCTCACTTCAAAATCATGCCTTGGACCGTGAGAGCCGGCTTTCCCTGCCGAAGTATCTGTAACCAGGGTGTTCTTTGAATAGTATACGTATGGACCATCTTTTTCATTACGGTTTCCCCATCCGCCAAGACCTGTCATTTCATTATACTCTTTCCAGTCGGGGAAAGCAATGCTTGATCCATGATAAACTACCACACCTCCCCCATTTTTAACATAATCGATAAAAGCCTGTTTTGTCTTTTCAGACCATGAATCACCGCTGTAGTTAAGAACTACGAGCCTGTACTTTGAGAAATCGGGATTAAAGTTTGTCATATCCCCACCTTTTTCAGGAGTGATCATAATCTCTGTTGAAAATAAACCTGTTCCATCAAGTATCTGCTTCAGAACAGGATGACTCGCTTTCCAGTTATGTTCACTCTGTCCTGTGATAAGCAGTGTTTCATACACTTCACTTTTCCTACAGGAAGGAAATATTGCGATAACTACAGCAATCAATAGAAATATTATATAATATCTTTTTATCATAATATAAATTATTTTAAAGGTATGATGGAACCGCACATGTTGATAAATTTATTTTTAGAATCTTTGGCTTTAGTAAAACATGTGGGTTTCATAAATTACAATTTTACACGGTTGGTAAAGTCCATGGTTGACGATATGGTCTGCTGAGCAATCTTGTTGCTCCCGGATTGCCTATTATTTCTTCCTTATCCGGATCCCAGTGAATTGTCTGACCGGTAGTCATCGCGATCTCTCCAAGAAGTCCAACCGATATTGCACGATATGCGACCTCAATTGGTGCAATAGGCTGATCTCCGGAGCGTACGCAATCAATAAAGTTCTGCCAATGATCATCACTTTTATAGAGTTGTATCTCATTTTCACTGATTACCTCATCAAGGATTTTCGGATCTGAAGCAGAGAGCTTGTTGCCTCTGTCGGTATGAATCCATCCCTTGTCGCCATACCAGGTTGTCCCCATTCCAAGTTTTAATCGTGAAGAATTCGCTACTCTCATTTCGATCCCGTTTGCATATTTGCAGAGAATATCATATTCCACCGGTACATTATATATCCCATCAGAGGGGTAAATACCTGAACCTGATATCTCCACCGGACCTGTATATTCAAGTCCCGCACCCCAGTTCGCCATATCGATATGATGTCCAGCCCAGTCAGTAAGCTGACCTCCGGAATAGTCGAGAATCCAGCGCCAGTCCCAGTGGGATACACCGCGATAAGGGACTTTCGGAGCAGGTCCGAGCCACATTTCCCAGTTAAGTTGAGGCGGGACCTCAGCTACCGGAGGAGTCCCAATTCCCCTGACTCCGTCTGGTAATCCTACTTCAATATTTTTTATCTTCCCGGCTCTTCCGTTGATTGCAAGCTCAGCACCGCGCCTGAAATTAGGCAGCGAGCGTTGCCAGCTGCCTGTCTGCCAGATCACATTAGTCTTTTTTACAGCAGCAACAATTGTCTGTCCGTCATTAATTGTACGGCAGATCGGTTTCTCACCATATACATTGAGGTTTTTATTTACAGCCTCTGTATAGATGATCCCGTGCCAGTGGTCCGGAAGAGCAATGGATACTGCATCAAGCTTCTCTTTTTCAAGGAATTCCCTGAAATCCCAGTAAGTACGGCAACCACTGTCTTTATTAAAAGTGTCGATTGTTGTCTTTGCTTTTGCAAGATGAAGTGAATCAATGTCGCATGCTGCTACAAACTGAGGGGCTTCCTTAAGTTGCAGAAAGTGATTAAGGTTCGACATCCCCTGCGAGCCCGTACCAATGCATCCCATTACAATACGGTCACTTGGAGCAGTTTTACCTCCTGTTCCGAATACCGACGACGGTATAATTTCAGGCAACACAAATATCCCTGCTGCAGCTGCAGCCGAGTGTCTTACAAAATCTCTTCTGGTTGATTTCTTTGACATAGCTGATTAGATTATTTGACCCTTAAACGAAGGTGTTACAGAACTTTTGACAGGTGTGCCGGGTACAGGTGTTTCGAAGACCATATCTACCGGACCGAATTCAATTCTTGAGGGACCCAGATCCATATCCGATTTTAAAATCTCTTCCCATGTAATAGCCTTGCCGGTATATGCTGCAGTTCTTCCCATAATTGCAGTTAGTGTGGAAACAGCTGTCTGTTCGGCTTCATTTACATAATTGCCTGTCCTTATAGCATATACAAGATGCATATGCTCCTGAACGTAGGGAGGAATAACAGAATGATCCATCTTATTTCCATTTTCATCTTTCGGATATTCAAATTCCCAGATGATATTTCCTTTAAGGTCCCATATTGTATTCTGGCAGTTAGTATACCCTTCCGTACCCATTATCATTTCGCCTGTTCCGTTTGCACAGCTGTCTACCTGCCGGCACATACTGTGTAAACTTACACCATTGCCATAATCAAAATCAACGCTAAAGAAATCATACTGGTCGCCTGTCACTCTTCTTGCACGGCCACCGTAACCGATAGCTTTTTCAGGATGCCTGCCCATGAACCAGTTAATAACATCAATATTATGTACATGTGTATCCAGGATATGATCACCGCTGAGCCAGCAGAAATTATTCCAGTTACGGAGCATATATTCCATATCGTTCCATCCGGGTTCACGTTCCCTGAACCATACATGATCCTGGTTCCAGAAAGCTTTTGCTGAAGTTATTGTACCTATAGCACCGCTCATCACCTGTTTATAGGTCTCAATGTAATCTTCCTGGTGTCGGCGCTGGGTACCGGTTACAACATTCAGTCCAATAGCCCCGGCCTTTTTCCCTGAAGTGATGATTGAACGTATCCCGACCGAATCAACAGCAACCGGTTTTTCCATGAAAACATGCTTGTTGGTTGAAACTGCTTCGAGGAAATGGTCAGGTCTGAATTGGGGAGGAGTGGCAAGGATGACCACATCAATATCCATAAGTGCCATCAGCTTTTTATAGCTGTTGAATCCCGTAAAACAGTTTTCTGCCGGAATTGGCAGATTAAATGAGGCGAACCGCTCACGGCAAGCATCGATCTTGTCCTGGAAAACATCAGCCAGGGCAGCTATCTCAAGGTCAGGGCCCGAGCTGATAAAATTGATTGCTGCTCCAGTGCCCCTGGCACCGGCACCTATTAGTCCGGCCTTTAGTTTCTTCCCCTTAGGGGCTCCATTAAGGATAGGAGCAAGTCCTGAAACCTGAGTTGTCTCTTTTCTTTTACATGCAGAAATTAATGCCCCTGCACCTGCAAGTCCAATACCTGCGAGGGCACTCTTTCCAATGAATTTTCTCCTGTCTATATTCTCCATTTTTCAATCAGTATCTTACTTAAATCAAATATTTCAACCCTCTTTAACCTTCTTCAACTCCCTTCAACTTCCTTCAACCTATTTCTCAACCAACGAATCCGGCTCACAGACCACCCTGAAGCCCACATCAATACAATCGGAGTACCACCAGAGGCTTTTAGGCATCTGTGGATCGGTGACCAGCCAGGCTTTAGTTTTTGTAAAGTCGCGTGCCGCACTTCGTACATCAACTGCATCGCTTTTAAATGATCCCCCGCGGATAACATGCTCCGGTCCTCTTGAGGGACCTGTAGGGTCTGTTCCTGTTGAATCTGATTTATAAAAATCAGCAGAATAGACATCGGAGCAGAACTCTGCGACATTCCCCGACATGTTTTTTAAGCCGAAAGGATTACTCCTGACAAATGATGGTTCTTCAGTTTTTGAGGAACTGTTATTATAATAAACTACATATGATGCGATATTTGATGTATCGGGGCCAAAAAGCTTTTTTCCAAATCCTTCCGAGGAGAGTTTTTTCGGATCACCCGGGAAAAAATATGGTGTTTCGGTACCAGCCCTGCATGCATATTCCCATTCGGCCTCTGTTGGCAAGCGGTATTTCTTTCCGGTAACCTGCGAAAGCCATTTGCAATAGACATTTGCTGCATACCATGACATTGTTATTGCAGGTCTTGAACCTTTACCCCATCCCTGGTCAGGAGCTCCCCATGGCGGTGTTGCCCCGCTGATTGCGTCAGTTTTCTTATTTGTCACAACCTGACCTTCCGTTCTTCCCTGGGAACCTGTAGCCCTGAAAAAAGCCAGGTACTCATCCCATGTTACTTCAACTTTTGCCATCCAGAAAGGAGATACAGTCACTGCCCGGACAGGGCCTTCATCAATATCCCTTGCCGGCTCATCATCGGGGCTCCCCATCCTGAATCGTCCACCCGGCAGTGCCACCATATCGAATGAGACCCTTGTTCCTGGTATCATTTCTGTGAAATTCTCAAATTTCTCAACCCTTGCCGGTTCTGTATAAGGAGGTTCAGTTGAAGTTATTGTGATACCAAAGCTGGTATCATGAGCATGTATGGCAGCATTTTTATCGTAATGTCCCACATTCAGGTGACAGTTAATGCAATTCAGAGGATCTTTGCTTGTCGTATAAAAAAGATGAGCATTCCCTCCGTTAACCGAAAGGGTAACAGGAAAAAGGTTTTGATGGCACTCGGTGCATGATTTCTCATATACAAAACCTATTGCATTCTCCAGAAGCTTTTTCTTCTGCCAGTTAATTTCCGCGCTATCCTTGAAAAGATATCCATAAACATCCTTAAATCCATGTTTTACCTTTGCAAAGAAATAGCCATGTCCTTCGGGAGGCAGATGGCATTCGGTACAGTGGACAACAATTCCGGATTGGTTATTATAGTGAGTCGACAATTTCCAGCTCTGATCTGCAGATGGATGAATATGGCATGACATACAATACTTATCGGTTGAGGTGTATTTCATTGCTTTTCTGCCTGAGAAAATGAAAAGGACAGAAATCAGAATTCCAAAAATGAAAAACCAAACTTTTGTCCTTCTACCTACAGAAGTCTTGCTGTTATAATTATAATAATTCATGTGTGCCGGAAGAATTCAATTAAAACTTGCTAAAGTTAATTGATTGTCCGGCTTTGCAGTAAAAATTCAGAAAATTTTTAAGTCTTTTTAAGAATTGATCAGAATCTCTTTGTATACCCGTGACAATAAGGCACTTTGCCATTATTGAAATAATAATCCTGGTGATATTTTTCAGCTTCAAAAAACTCTGATGCTGCCGTTATTGCAGTTACAACCTTGTACCCTTTGTCATTCAGCAATTTAATATTTTTCTCAGCAATTCTCTTCTGATCATCATTCAGGTAGAAGATCTCAGAGCGATACTGATCACCGATGTCGGGTCCCTGTCCTCCTGCCTGGGTCGGATCATGTATTTCCATAAATAGCTTGAGAAGCTTTTCATAGGTTGTCTTCTCTGGATTATAAATGACTTTTACAGCTTCAGCGTGTCCGGTTCTGCCTGTACAGACTTCCTTATATGACGGATTTCTGATACTCCCTCCCGTATAACCGGAGGTCACCGATATTACGCCCGGTTCTTTCTGCAGGAAATACTCAACTCCCCAGAAGCATCCGCCTGCAAATATTGCAATGCCATATCTGCCTGTTTCCAGTACTGCAGGAATGAAGTCGAGTGAAACTGAGTTCACACAATGGCGAATATTTTTAGATGTAAGTCTCTCCCCTGTAAATACATGACCCAGATGGGCACCACAGTTTGCACAGGTTATTTCTGTCCTCAATCCATCGGCGTCGGGAAATCTTTTTACAGCACCTCTTATCTCATCGTCAAAGCTGGGCCATCCGCATTCAGAATTAAACTTGTCAGTAGAATGATAAAGTGCAGCACCGCATTTTTTGCAGATATATGTTCCCTGTTCCGTGTAATTTGTAAACTTTCCTGTATAAGGCATTTCTGTTCCCTTATTGTTTATTACCGTGGATTCCGCTTTGGTAAGATTGTTGAATGGTAATTTCTCCTGTGAAAATGATCCTGAGCTCATGGTAATAAAAATTATAAATGAAATTATTGAAAAAGATTTCCTGTTCATAATATTTCCTTTGTAATATAAGGAATAACAAATTTAAGGAAAAAAGGTTCTGGTTAATGAAAACATGTCATTAGTGTCCATTTAAATATAATTGATTTTCAACTGTATACAATTTAGTCCTTTGACATCTTGGTAATCTTTGGTTTATAAGTAGCTATATGAATTTTTTTGCTAAATTGTGTTATGCTTAAAATATGCATAATTTTAGTGTTTGAATTCTATTACCGTTGGCTTTAGCCAACGGATGAAGAGACTTCCCAGAAACGGGCTTTAGCCCTAAGAGGGTGTCTCAAAAGGGCACCCTCTTTTTTCTATTTGGATTATGTTCATTTCTTTTGCTCCTCCAAAAGAAATGAACCAAAGAAAAGGAGGCCGGAAAAGACAACCACACCCTGTTTTTCGCCTATTGCG
>JALONT010000086.1 GCA_025454795.1 Bacteroidales bacterium
TTCTGAATTGTATTACGCCATTGTCGTCAACCCATGCTGTGTAGTAGTCAATATATACAGGAGTTTTTTGAGATAATATCACATCAGTTGTTTCCCCCAGGCTTGCATATTTTCTGAGAGAACTTCGCTTCTTATAATATTCTGAGACGATTGACTTATCTTCAACTTTCTGTCCGATCTCTATTTTCAAATAATTAATGTTCCAGCTCGGATGATTCCTTAATAAAAATTCTGCAAGCGGTAAAGGTTTTTCGACGCGTACACAACCGTGACTTACTGCCCTGTTGGAAATATTAAAAGGTGGTCTGTTCGGAGTATCGTGTAAATAAATTCCAAATGGATTGTTAAACATAAATTTAATTTTTCCCAAAGCATTTCCTGCACCAGGATCCTGAACAATCCTGTAAGGAATATTATCTGAATGAAGATCCGCCAATTGAACAGTCATTGGATCAATTTCTTCACCGTTTTTATAAACCTTGAAATTTTTATCCCGTAGATAAGTTGAGTCCTTTTTCAATTTATAAGCGATTTCCTCACGCATAATACTCGGTGGAACAGTCCAGGTCGGATTAAGCACGAGATGAGAAATTTCACCATACATATTTGGAGTTTCCCAGTCATCAGGCTTGTCTTTCCATTGTCTTGATTTCTTATAAACTTTTTGGCGCTCTGCATAATAAGGTGATCGTTTTATTCCTGTACAAATTTTTGTGCTGAAAATCTTTTTTCCATTATCATATATGTAAAGAATAAAATCCGGAATGTTGACTAAAATAAATTGCGAAGTGTCAGAGTAGTTATTCCATCTAAATCGCTCAAGATTTAACTTGATTGTATTTATGTGCTGCTGCGGCGTTACGTTAAGTCGTTCGATCGTACTTTTTCCAATAACTCCATCGTTAATTAGGCCATTATTGACTTGAAATTGCTTAACAAACTCAACCAATGTAGAATCATAAAGTGTGAAGTCATCGATTTTAACTTTAGCTGTGTCTAGATATTCCAGCTTGATCAATCGATCCACAATAAGTGAAACTATAATGTCTTTAGCACCAGCTTCTATTTTTTTTGCGGGGATTGGAATTGCAGGCCAATCATAATCTCTAAATCGCATCTGATATTTTAACGCCGTCTGAAGGTCTTTATACCTTTTACTTTCAGGTTGAATATCCGACAGATACCACAGAATATTTTCTTGTTTGAGCGGCTGGAATAAGTCACTTCTGGAGGAATCATGAATGGGAAGGAAGTAAGTGTCAGAAAATATTTGCTTGGGATTGACCATACCATAACGTAAGTGATAACTATATTTTAATAATGCATCGCTTATTAAAAATTCTGTATTAGCAAGATTGGAATACCTGAAGGCATTAGGAATAGTATCAATAGCTTTATGAAATTCTCTTTTGATGCTGCTGAAGTGATATTGTTCAGGATTCAGACCATGTTCTTCAGCGTTGCCAAAGAATATCAGCAGCGAATCAACGAGCTTTTTATCATCAAAACTTTTTATAAAAACCGGCTCGTAATTTCTCGCTTGGTAAAAACTCTTCAAAGTATCATAATACTGGATCAAAGTATCCTGCTTAACAAGGTCAGAATCAAGAGTAAGTAAGTTGATTTGAAGAACGCTTTTATATTCTGAGTAATTGAAGTCCAGCTTTTCATTCAGGCTCACCTCAGTTTCTGCAGGTTTATTACAGGAAGAAAAAAATAATAGTAAGCCTGCTAAAGCAAAATATTTTAAGAAAATCTTGATAGTAATACCCTTTTTCAAGAATGGTTCACATTAGAAATAAAATATGACACGCAGAAATTAATAGTTTAACGCAAAGCAAAGATAATAAATTCCAACAAAACGTTGTGTGAAAATACTTACGCAAAGTCTATGTACCATATGTGTAATAATAAGAAGGCTCACCAATAAAGTGAGCCTTACATGAAATGAGTAAGCTTAGGATTACCGGAGAAGAACCATCTTCATTACTTTAGTGTGATTACCTGCAGTTATCCGATATAGATAGATACCACTCGATAATTGGTTTCCAGAGCCGTTCTTTCCATCCCAGGTGATTTCATATTGACCTGCTTCTTGTGTTTCATTAACCAGCGTTCGCACTTTTTGTCCAAGTGTATTATAGATTTCCAAAGTAACCATCTCGTTTTGTGGTACCTGATAGGCTATAACCGTAGATGGATTGAATGGATTCGGGTAGTTCTGTTTCAAATCAAATGTCAAAGGAAGTTCTCCTGTTCCCTGCCCTTCAACACCAACAGGCTGATCTGAAACATATGCCGTAACCATAACATCAATATTTGTCATCTGTACCCATCCGCTCGTAGTGGTATAATACATACTTCGCAGATCTATTGGAGGATCAGAATCAGCACCAATACCCGGAGCTCCCGGTGATGACTGGGGCCAGCTTATAAGTACCCAAAAATCACCCTGAGTAATTTCTGGTGGATCGGTGCCTGGTATATTTTTAATAATTGTACCGACTTGCGCGGGGCCTGTATCAAAAACACGGTATGGCCCGGCCATTATTTCTCCGGGGATGCCACCATTATCTGTGTTAATAGTGAAATCAATAGGATCATTACTATTAACGATTGTCTCAAGTTTTCGAACATATGATGGATATGATGAAGGTGTAAATCGAATTCCAAACTTATTGTCATCCCAGGTAAAATCAACCACATAAAACGCATTCCAGATTCCATCATCATAACTGATTGGTGATAATGCGGGTTCCTCGCAAGCGTATTCACCAAACGGTGAGCTGATTGGACCAATTAAAGTATCGCCGCCATCTACAACAAATGCTTTTAATTTATACTCATACCACGCAACGCAATAGACATCATTATCCAGATAAGATTCAACTCCTGCTGATAAGGTAGTCAGAATTTCATCATTCTTATAGATAACAATTGTCGGAGGAACCGGAAGAGGTTCATTATTTAATCCGAGAGTTGGATCATCCCAGGTAAGAAGAAGATCTTCACCCTGCTG
>JALONT010000012.1 GCA_025454795.1 Bacteroidales bacterium
AAAGATTAATTCTCTAATAGAATGAAAATATATTCTGGTTCTTTTAGCTTTAAAGACTTATATTTCAGTTAAATACAAAAATGTGTATAAAGGGTAGTCCGACAGGAGAGAGGGGGAATATAAGGGGGTGAGTACATGAAAGATATCAAACGGTCATAACATCCTTTTCCTTCAGAGCCATCACCTTATCGATTTTGCCATTGTAATCACGGGTCATCTCCTGAATATTTTCAGTGGCATCTATTTCAATATCCTCGGGAAGACCATCTTTAAGGAGCTGTTTAAGCTCATCATTTGCCCATTTACGTGCATTACGGACACTTATCTTGGCTGTCTCGCTTTCATTTCTGACCTGTTTCACAAGCTGATGTCTTCTCTCCTCGGTAAGGGGAGGGATGTTTATGCGTATTACTTCACCGTTGTTTACCGGAGTTAATCCGATATTTGCTGCCATAATAGCTTTTTCAATGGTTCCAAGCATTGTTTTTTCCCATGGCTGGATGAGTATCGTCTTTGGATCCGGTGTATTAATGTTTGAAACCTGGGACAGGGGTGAGTTAACTCCGTAGTAGTCAACTGTTATACCATCAAGAAGGACAGGTGTGGCTCTGCCTGCACGGAGTCTGGCAAGTTCATGCTCCAGGTGCTCAAGGGCTTTCTGCATTCTGTCTTTTGTTTCTTCTATTATTAATTCAACATCTTCATTCATATGGCGGGTATCTGGATTTAATAACTGTAAATCTCTAAAATATTATGTCAAAAAAGAACAGGCAGAACAAAAATAATAAATTAGACGAAATAACAATTCCCTTTCAGTCACAAATAAGAGTGCCCGTTTTAATACCACTGACCAGCTTCATCAGGTTCCCGGTCTTATTCATATCAAAGACTATTATCGGCATATTATTGTCGCGGCACATTGTAAAAGCTGTTGAATCCATTACTTTCAGCCTTCTTGCTATTACCTCTTCGAATGAAATTGTTTCGAATTTTATGGCCTTAGGATCTTTTTCAGGATCAGTGGTATATACACCGTCAACCCTGGTCCCTTTCAGCAGGACATTGGCTCCGATCTCAATTGCTCTGAGCGCTGAGGCAGTGTCAGTTGTAAAAAATGGATTTCCAGTACCCCCGGAAAGTATGCAAACAGTTCCCTTTATAAGTTCATCCACGACTTTATCCCTGTTATAAAATTTCCCGACAGGTTCCATTCTTATTGAAGTAAATAAGGATGCTTTTCCTCCAAGCCTTTTTAACATGCTTTCAAGAGCAAGTCCGTTAATTACGGTTGCAAGCATTCCCATCTGATCGCCTTTAACCCTGTCGAAGCCTGATTCTGTTCCGCTTAAGCCTCTGAAAATATTACCGCCCCCTATAACAACTGCCACTTCACAACCCCCTTCAGCAACCGCTACAATCTGTTTTGCATACTCCCCGAGTACACTTTCGTTTATCCCGTGATTTCCTTTTCCGGCAAGTGATTCACCACTAAGCTTTAATAATATCCTTGAGTACTTCATAATTAAGATTACTTTATTGTAAAGATAGGATAATAACAATTGTTATGTTAATTATAAATTGACGAATCATGTTAATGGAAGAAAGAAGAAATAATCGTTTAAATTATTACGGATTGCGGATTAAGAAACAAATACAATCCGAAATCCGAAATGATTATAATAGTGACATAACAGGTTTAATTTTCACAATTTATAAAAAAAGGATGCCCTGGAGCATCCCTGATATATTGAATTATGGACTTAAGATTACAGATTAAGAGTGAATCTTATAAATGCTGTTACAGTAAGGTCTTTGTCAACAGATTTGAGGTATTGTCCAATAGTTTGTTTATTGTCTTTAACAAACTCCTGGTTAAGCAATGTGCTCTCTTTAAAAAATTTACCAAGTTTTCCCTGTGCAATTTTCTCAAGCATCTCCTCAGGTTTGCCATCACGTCTTGCCTGGTCCTTGCCAATCTCGATCTCCTGTGCAATAACTGATTCAGGAACATCGGCCTTGTCAACTGCAACCGGATTCATGGCAGCAACCTGCATAGCAATATCCTTATAAACCTGTACGCCTAAGCCTGCTTTGGTAAAGCCCACCATTGTTGCAAGCCTGTTTCCCGGGTGAATATAAGCCTGAACATGAGCAGCTTCAATTTTTTCATAATATGAAAGCTCAAGTTTCTCGCCAACAATTCCCACAAATTCAATAACCTTTTCACCCACAGTTGCTTTATCAAAAGGTAATGCTTTGAGGCTTTCCAGATCAGCAGGATTCTTTGCAAGAGCAATGTCAAGGATTTTGTTTGCAAGAGCAAGGAAATCGGCATTTTCTGCAACAAAATCGGTTTCACTGTTAAGGACAATCATAGCACCGAATTTATTGTTTGTTGTTACTTTCGACAAAACAACACCTTCAGAAGCTACTTTATCAGCACGTTTATTTGCGACAGCCTGTCCTTTCTTTCTTATTATTTCGATAGCTTTATCGAAGTTGCCTTCAGACTCTTCAAGAGCTTTTTTGCAGTCCATCATCCCTGCCAGGGTAACCCTTCTCAGTTTTGCAACGTCTGCAGCAGTTATTGTAGCCATTAATCTTTCTTTTTCAGTTAAAACAAATAATACTATTGTAATTCTTCAGTCTCTTCAGCAGCAACTGTATCATCCTCTTCCTCAGTTCCTTTATCAGAATTTTCCTCTTCAGTTTCTTCTTCTTCCTCAACAATAGCTTCAATCAGGGAAGCCGGAATGTCTTTTGCTTCAAGCTCTTTCCTGATGAATTTTTTGTCTTTCTGACCAGGTTCTTTGTCTTTTTCAATTTTTCTTTCGTTAAGGCCTTCCTCAATTGCCTGGCAAAGAATTTCGATGACAAGAGAAATAGACTTTGAAGCATCATCATTTGCCGGGATCGGGAAATCTATTTCCGAAGGATCTGAATTGGTATCAACCATTGCGAAAACAGGAATGCCAAGACGTTTAGCTTCCCGGACTGCAATACGTTCCTTGCATACATCAACTATAAAAAGAGCTGATGGAAGGCGTGTAAGATCGACAATACTTCCAAGATTTTTTTCGAGTTTGGCCCGCTGCCTTGTTACCTGCAGTCTCTCGCGTTTGGAGAGGTTAGTAAAGGTACCATCAACAGCCATTTTATCGATTGATCCCATCTTCTTCACTGCCTTGCGGATAGTCGGGAAGTTAGTAAGCATTCCTCCCGGCCAGCGTTCAGTCACATAAGGCATGCTGACCTTCTTAACTTTTTCACTGACAATCTCTTTTGCCTGTTTCTTGGTGGCAACAAATAAAACTTTCTTTCCCGATTTGGCAATGTGCTTCATTGCTGACGCAGCTTCATCAAGCTTTACAATGGTCTTTTCAAGGTCGATGATGTGAATACCATTGCGCTCCATAAATATATAAGGAGCCATGGCGGGGTTCCATTTTCTTTTAAGGTGTCCGAAATGCACACCTGCATCAAGTAATTCTTTGAAATTTGTTCTTGGCATTTTATTAATATTAAGTTTACATTCCTTACAATCAATTGCAGAGTAGCTCCGCCAACTGGCGGGAAGTCTTTGCAATTTAGATACTAAACTTGCATCTCTGGTGATTGGCAACCGGTTTCTAACGCTTACTGAACTGGAATCTTTTACGGGCTTTTGGTTGTCCGGATTTTTTCCTTTCAACCTCGCGGGGATCGCGTGTAACAAAACCACTTGCCTTGAGCTGCTTCTTATTTTCTTCATCAACCTTAATAAGAGCCCTGGTTATGCCCAGGCGAAGAGCTTCAGCCTGACCTTTGACACCACCACCATCAAGATTCACCACGATATCATATTTTTCTGCAACATTCAAAAGAACCAGCGGCTGGGTCACAACATACTGAAGTGTCTCAGCCCCGAAATATTCCTTATAATCCCTTCCGTTAACAGTAATTTTGCCTTTGCCATCACTTAAATATACCCTGGCTACGGCTGCTTTTCTTCTACCAAGTGCATTGATTGATTCCATATTTGTTCCTTAGTTGTTCTTAAATTCAATTTTCTTTGGTTTCTGTGCTTCATGCGGATGGGACGTGCCGGTATAAACATGCAGGTTTCTGAAAAGAGCGCTTCCAAGACGATTCTTCGGTAACATGCCCTTCACTGCTTTTTCAACCAGACCTATAGGATTCTTTTTCAGCAACTCCTCGGCGGTCGTGAATCTCTGTCCTCCCGGATAACCTGTATGTCTGACATACTCTTTGCCTGACCATTTATCTCCCGTAAGGACTACCTTTTCAGCATTGATTACAACAACATTGTCACCGCAATCTACATGGGGAGTAAAGTTAGTTTTATTCTTTCCCCTTAACATGCTGGCAACCAGGCTGGCAAAACGTCCAAGAACCGCACCTTCCGCATCAATGATTACCCACTCCTTGTTAACAGTTGCTTTATTTGCCGATACTGTTTTATAACTTAAGGTGTTCACTTTTACTTATTTTTTAATTGATACACTTATACTTAATGTAAAAACCCTCTGATTTCGGGTTTGCAAAAATACAACATATTTATTAAAAAGAAAGAATATTGAACAGAAAATATTTCTGATAAGCAAAACTAAGATTAATTTTATAATCCTTTTTGATTTTAAACATCTTAAGAAAATGGACTACGATAAAGTTTTACTCCACCGGGCTGTTGAAATAGCAGATAATGGTATAGATAAGGGATGCGGACCTTTTGGTGCTGTCATAACCAGGTCCGGGGAAATCATTTCTGAAGCAAGTAATATGGTTGTGATTTCACACGATCCTACAGCTCATGCTGAGATCCTTGCCATCAGAAAGGCCTCTGAAATTCTTAAAACTCATGATCTCTCGGAATGTGTTATCTACACTTCCTGTGAACCCTGCCCCATGTGTCTCGGTGCCATTTACTGGTCGGGAATAAAAATGATCGTTTATGCCTCAGACCGGCATGAAGCATCATCATCCGGTTTCAGTGACAGCATGATATATGATGAGATAATTCTCGACCCGGGAAAAAGAAGGATCAACTTTATTCATCATCCCGACGCCGGCGGGGATAAAGTATTCAGAAAATGGGATGAGTTTGAAGGAAAGATATCCTATTGATTATGAATACTGCGGAGAGATTAACCCGTGACTTTTTTGTTCGTGATGTGCTTTACGTTTCGCCTGACCTAATTGGAAAAACCCTGGCATTACAATCAGAAGATGATCTTATCCGCAGATTCATTATAACAGAAACTGAAGCTTACCGGGGACCTGAGGATAAAGCCTGCCATGCCAGCAAAGGGCGGACTGCCAGAACTGATGTCATGTATCAGGAAGGGGGAAAGATATATGTATATTTTGTATATGGCATGTACTGGATGCTCAACTTTGTAGCAGGAGCGAAGGATAATCCACAGGCAGCCCTGATCCGGGGGATAGAGGGATTTAACGGTCCCGGAAAACTGACCAGGGCAATCGGTATTGATAAATCATTTTATGGTGAAGATCTTACTTCCTCTAAAAGGATATGGGTCGAGGATACAGGTTTTAATCCTGAATTTAAAACGGGACCGAGAATAGGGATCAATTATGCAGGAGATCCCTGGAAAGACAAACCCTGGAGATACTACATTGAATTATAAAGTTTCTAAGAACTTCACGGTTACACAGGGGTGCATAGATATTTCTCTCTGTGTGACTCTGTGTCTCCTCCGGATCTCCTCTGTGTAACCTCTTTATTGCAAAAGAGATACTTTACTCAAATTAAAATGATGTTAAATTGGAGATCAGGTAAGCTCTTTTACCAATTTTTTGCGTTCTTTGTTTTTAATAAAATTTTAAAGTTATGGATTCAGTTTGGGGCAGTTATCGCCGCTGGAATAATCTTACAGGCTGGTTTATGTTTCTGTTCTCTGCAACAGTTTATCTGCTTACAGTGGAGCCAACAGTCAGCTTCTGGGATTGCGGTGAGTTTATTCTTTCAGCTTACCGTCTTCAGGTGGGTCACCCCCCGGGAGCACCATTGTTTTTAATGATGGGGAGAGTCGCAACCTTCTTTGCAGGAAGTGATGCATCCAAAGCGGCATTGATGGTTAACATGCTTTCAGGTATCTGCAGCGCTTTTGCTATAATGTTCCTTTTCTGGACAATAACACACCTTGTAAGAAGGGTTTTTACCAGGGATGTTCCCCTCGAATCAAAACATATTCCTGCTATCATTGGAAGCGGACTTCTCGGTGCAATGGCATATACATTTTCAGATACATTCTGGTTCTCAGCGGTTGAGGGAGAGCTTTATGCCTTGTCATCCCTGATACTTGGACTTGTCTTATGGGCAATGCTGAAATGGGAAGAGGAGGCTGATGATCCGGCATCAGGTCGATGGATTATCCTGATCGCTTATATAATGGGACTCGGGCTTGGAATTCATCGTCTCAACCTGCTGGTGATCCCGGTACTTGTTTTTGTATTCTATTTTAGAAAATATGAAGTCACGACAAAAGGTATAATTAAAACACTAATTGTTTCGGTTCTTCTGCTCTGGATAATGGTATTTGTTTTCATGCCCGGAGTCCTGAAAGTAGCAGGCTGGTTTGAACTGCTCTTTGTAAATGTCTTCGGTTTGCCTTACAATACAGGTCTGCTTGTTTTTGTTGTTACAATTATTGCTTTGCTTGTCCTGGGGATCAGGTATTCACTGAAGAGTAAAAGGGTAATCCTGAATTACGTAATGACCTCTCTTACAGTTATCATGATCGGATATTCCTCCTATGCCATGATTATGATCAGGTCATCTGCCAGACCTCCAATGAATCAGAATAATCCTTCTGATATCTTTTCGCTCTCTTATTACATAAACATGCAGCAATATGGCAGTTCTCCAAAGTTTTTCGGGAATTATTACAGCGCACCGGTCATTAGTGTAAAAAGAGTTATTGCAGGTTATAATAAAATTGACGGAAAGTACAAACCATATTATCACCCTGAATATAAATACAATAAGGATTTTGTTACAATATTTCCCAGAATGTTCAGCTCTGATCCGGAACATGTTGCAGCGTATAATTACTGGGGAAAGATTAAAGGGAAAAGATACAACTCCGGTTCAGGTGATGCAAAGGAAACTATTGTATGTCCTACCTTCGGAGAGAACCTTCGTTTCTTTTTCAGGTATCAGACAGGATTTATGTATCTGCGCTATTTTATGTGGAATTTTGCCGGACGGCAGAATGATATCCAGGCTAATGGAAACAATATCAACGGTAACTGGATCAGCGGTATAAAATTCATTGATGAAGCACGTCTGGGTGACCTCGATAATTTACCACAGGACCTGAAGAATAATCCTGCAAACAATAAATATTACCTTTTTCCGCTGCTGGTTGGGATCGCCGGTCTGCTATGGCAGTATAAGAAAGACAGAAACGGACTTGTGCTGGTATTTGCATTTTTCATTATGACAGGAATTGCAATAATTCTCTATCTGAATCAGAATCCGAATCAGCCAAGGGAGCGTGACTATGCTTATGCCGGGTCATTCTATGCATTTGCGATCTGGATCGGAATGGGTTTTATGTATGCTTATGAACTTTTACAGAAATATTTGAATCATAAAATATCTGCAGTTATTACACTCGTTGTCCTGGTTACTGCCTGCCCTGCTCTGATGGCTGTGGAAAATTGGGATGACCATAACCGGTCAGGTCGCTACACGGCACGAGACATAGGGGCTAATTACCTTGAATCCTGTGCTCCCAATGCCGTTATTTTTACTTACGGTGATAATGATTCCTTCCCGGTCTGGTATGTTCAGGATGTTGAAGAGGTCAGAACCGACATAAGAGTAGCTAACCTGAGTTATATCCAGGCAGGGTGGTATATCGAAATGATGAGACAGAAAGCATTTAACTCTGATCCTATTCCGCTCAGCCTTCCGCCTGAAAAATATATTGAAGGTGTCAGAACCCAGATCCCGGTTAACAAAAGGGTGGACAAGCCGGTAAATCTGAAAGAAATTGTAAGGTTTGTCGCGTTCGACGATAAGAAGTATATGATAGATTACAGCGGCAGGGGTGATTACCTTAATTATCTGCCTACGAACAAATTTCTTATCGATGTCGATTCAGCCACAGTCCTTTCCAACGGTACTGTTAAGAATTATTTCAGTGACAGGCTGGTCTCTCCAATGTTATGGGAATATACTGATGAAGATGCTTTTAAGGGAGATCTTGCAATAATGGACCTCCTCACTACAAATAAGTGGGAACGTCCCGTCTATATATCAACTACTGTCCCCTCGAGTCAGTATAAAGGGCTTGAAAAATTTTTTATTCAGGAGGGAATGGCTTACAGGATTGCCCCTGTAAGGACAGATGAACCTGACCAGGGAGAGTACGGAATGATCGACCCTGATGTGATGTTTGATAACATGATGAATAAATTCAAATGGGGAAATGCTGATGATCCTTCTGTATATCTCGATGAAAACAACCGTAGAATGTTCAGTAACTTCAGACGCCTTTTCGGGAATCTTGGAAATGCACTCCTTGAGAAAGGGGATACTCTTAAAGCAGTTGAAGCCGTCAGCAGAGGACTGGAGATTGTCCCGGGAAATAAAATTCCACATGACTATTTTTCAATTGGTTCAGCTGAAGTGCTTATCCGGGCCGGTAAGAAAGTGGAGGGTGAGCAGCTCCTGAATAAAATAATTGATTACTCAAAAGAATATCTTGAATATTCTGTCAGTTTAAGATCAGGAGAAAGGTTTGGTCTTGATTATCCATCCGGAATCAACATGCAGACACTTCTTGATATATATAACTTTTCAATGAGTACAAAAGATGAAAAGCTGACAGCGATTGTAGAACCTCTGATAAATAAATACTACGAAAAGCTCTATTCGGTTAAATAGATAAATATGAGGCTTTTCAGGCCATCAGCTATTGTACGCTGGCTTTACCCTGAAGCTCTATTCAGGTTAAAAACAAAGGAAAAGATCCTTTGTCTGACCTTTGATGATGGACCTGATCCGGGATCGACTCCTTATCTGCTGGAGACACTTGAGAGGCATGATATAAAAACTGTTTTTTTCTGCAGCGGAAAAGCAGCTGAGAAGTACCCGGAACTTATTGATAAGATAACAAGCAAAGGTCATATCATTGGTAATCATGGTTATAACCACTTAAACGGCTTGAAAACACCTGCCGGAAAGTATTGTGAAGATGTGCATTTTGCTTCCGGTCTTACATCTGACAAACTATTTCGTCCCCCCTATGGCCGTTTAAGTATCAGACAATATAACAGACTCCGTAAATCTTATTGCATCGTTTTATGGGATATCATGCCCTATGATTTTGATACTGGATACGGAATGGAAAAGTCACTGCGAACACTTATCAGGATGATAAGGCCGGGTTCAGTGATCGTTCTGCACGATACTCCTGCGTCAGCTTCACCGGAATTTCTCAGAGAGTTTCTGGATCTGGCACTAAGTAAAAATTACAGATTTGGCCTTCCGGATTTCCGTCGATAAAATTTTCGCTTATCTTCAGGATTCAGTTATCAGATTGAAATATTACATTTGGGATACTTAAATTCTTTAAAAATGAATATTCTTATCCTGGGTTCAGGAGGCAGGGAACATGCACTCGCCTGGAAACTTGCCCGGAGCAGAAAGATCAGCAGGATCTTTATCGGACCCGGAAATGCAGGAACATCCTCGGTAGGGACTAACCTGGTGATTGACCCTGAAGATTTTAAAGGGGTAAAGAAAGCTGTTATTGAGAACAGCATCAATATGGTGGTGGTTGGTCCGGAGGCTCCCCTTGTTGAAGGTATCCATGATTTTTTTCTCAGCGATGAACATCTTAAGAACATTCCTGTGATAGGTCCGAAAAAATCTGCCGCCAGACTCGAAGGGAGCAAGGATTTTGCAAAGGTGTTTCTTTCCCGGCATAAAATTCCAACCGCAGCTTATAAAAGTTTTGACGCTGGAACACTGAAAGAAGTTGTTCCGTTTCTGAGAACTCTCAAGCCTCCCTATGTTATTAAAGCTGATGGTCTTGCTGCGGGCAAAGGAGTAGTTATTATTGATAATATTTCTGAAGCCGGGAAGGAAGTAAGGGATATGCTTGGCGGAAAATTCGGAGATGCAGGGAAGAAAGTCGTTATAGAACAATTCCTTAAAGGCATTGAATTATCAGTATTCGTAATAACTGACGGCAAATCATATAAGCTGCTGCCTGAAGCTAAAGATTATAAGAGGATAGGAGCAGGAGATACCGGACTTAATACCGGAGGAATGGGTGCTGTATCTCCAGTCCCGTTCGCCAGTCCGGAATTTATGAAAAAGGTGAGGGAAAGAATAATCGATCCAACGATGAAAGGATTGTCAGATGATGGCATCATCTATAAGGGATTTCTTTTCTTCGGTTTAATAAACGTAGAGGGTGATCCTTTTGTAATTGAATACAATGCCCGCCTCGGCGATCCTGAGTCTGAAGTAATCATCCCAAGGATAAAATCGGATCTCTTTGAGCTCATTGAAGGAGTAGCGATGGAGAACCTTTCTGAAAGGAACTTTGAAACAGACAGCGGATTTGTAACGACGGTTATGCTGGTATCCGGAGGTTATCCGGAACACTATGAAAAGGGAAAGGAAATCCACGGGCTTGAGCAAACAAAGGAATGCGTAGTCTTTCATTCCGGAACAAAAATATCGGATAATAAGGTAGTTACTTCAGGAGGCCGGGTGCTTGCTGTGAGCTCCATGGGAACAACAATGAAAGAATCACTAAACGGCTCATACGCGAATGCCCGTCTTTTATCATTCGAGAAAATGTATTTCAGACCTGATATAGGATTTGATTTATAAGATAATGTTAAGATTATTCAAAGGAACCGGCCCGGGTGTTATTTTACTTATTGTAGTTCTCCTGGGTGGATTATGGGCAAGTGCTTTTATGGATCCTCAGATGCCGGGGCAGGAACCTTTTGAGACCAGCCCGATGCCGTTATATGGAATAGTTCAGTCAATTATCGGAAACCATCCCTTGTCAGGAGTGATTTTCACATTCCTGATTCTGTCTGTCATGCTTTTTCTTCTGGTTAATTTCAACACAATTGTCTTTTTTATCAATGAAAGAACATTTCTGCCGGCAGTCATCTATCTGTTATTCAGCGCTATCTTTCCCGAGATGCAGGTTCTGAATCCGGTCCTTCCTGCTGCACTGTTTCTTTTACTGGCTTTTATCAGGATAATGGATGCCTACAGAAAACCTGGTATTGCCTTTAACTTTTTTGATGCAGCCCTGCTCATAAGCATCGGAAGTCTCTTTTATGCTAACCTGATCTGGTTCGGATTGCTGGTTATTATAGGGATTGCCTTACTTAGGACAGGAAACATAAAAGAAATAGCAGTTTGCTTAACCGGACTGGCTGTACCCTATATTCTTACATTCGGCCTCTATTATGTACTGGGCAAGGATATCGGAACTTTTTTGACTGATATACGTGATAATCTTTTTGGAGAGAATGCCGGCTACGCTTTCACACGACTTTCCGTTATTATTCTTATATTACTGGGACTGATAATTCTCACCAGCATTGTTTACCTTATGATGCAGTTGAATTCAAAAAAAATAAAAACAAGAAAAACCTTTTACCTGCTTCTATGGAGTTTTGTCATTCCACTGATATTATATTTGGTCTTATCATCTGTCTCCGTTGAATTAATATGGATAACAGGTATCCCGGCAGCTTATTTTCTGGCCCATTATTTTGTATTTGAAAGGAAGAAACTTGTTCCGGAGATAATGTTTACCGGACTCCTGGTTTTAATACTGCTTCTGCAGCTGCTTACAATAATCTGATGAGATTATTTTACCATTGATACCACGCCAACACCTGACCCCTGCTGTCCGTCAACGAAATCATAGTTAAGCTGGTAGATGCCACTTTTATTGCATATGAAATCGACATAAGGGTATGTCTTTCCGGTTTTTTGATCGAATGAAGACAAGACCAGTTTATTGGCATTATCTTTTATGCTGAGGATAAGCTTACCTTTTGAATCTTCTGCGTTGCAAAGGGAAAACCTGTACTTTGTGTTTTTCCAGAGTGACATTTGAGCCTTATATCTCAGTTCGCCGGCAGAAGGAGCCTTGCCAAGCTGAACTCTGAAGTCCTTCAGATATTTTGAACCTGGTCCTGCCGTTGTAAGGCAGTTGCTTACAAGTGGATCTGAGGTCTGTCCTTTTACAAGGATACCTGCTGCAAGCAAAAACAAGATGATAAAATATTTTTTCATACTAATTATTTAAAATTAGTTTGTCTCTGATACTTTTTGTTACTTCAATGATGCTGGCAATCTGTGCATCAGTCATTTCAACTACACTGGTTTCGGTTTGTCTGATCACAAGTCCGCCATTTTCTTCAACACTTTCGGGTTCCCCGAGAGTATAAGTAATCCTGACGTCCCTGTATGTTTCCTTGATTGCCTGCAGGTTCCGGCAAAGGGAACTGAATTCTGTGTCCCGGTCGCAATAAGGTGCTGCAAGCATAATAAGATCATTCAGGATAATTTTTTGTTCTCCTATACGGTCTTTAAGCATCGGATCAGGATACTCCTTCATAACCTGTGTGGCAAGATACTGGCCTTCAATCCAGACTCCTATAATCATAAGTGAGGAGAGCTGGCCGCGATCATTGTCGCGAAGGTATTTATCGATCTGTGTATAAGAGTCAATTGACAGAAATAAGAGAGAATCGAGATTTGATTTATTGAGGGAAAGTCTTTTAATTGTCTCAAAATCAAAGAACTGACCTACCCTGATCCCTTCAGCAAGTTTTCTTATGGAAGATAAAATATCGATGGAAGTTCCGGTTTTTTCATACATATTCAGATATCCCAGATCAGCCCCGAGTACTCCAAGTGAAAATGCTTTGTCAAAGGCAGTAGTCTGCTTATTTGCATCAATTGAAGAGGCAAGATACTCTGGAGAATAGGGTACCGCCATAACCTGAAGGAGATTTGCTATTTCGACAGGAGAGGCTATATTTTTTGAAATCTCCTCAATGGCCTCAGTGCTAAGTTTCTCGGCTTCACTTGCAGGAATCGAATCAGCTTCGGGGAATACAAATTCAGACCCCTTGTTTGATGCGTTCCTGCATGAGAAACTCATAAACATGATAATAAACAAGACAAAAAAGAATCTTCCCTTCATAAGGATGATACATTGATTAATACAAAAATATAAAAAAACAGATTACTAAGCTATTAAATATGCCCTTTCGGATTTTAAATTTTTCCATGAACCTGACAACTTTAGCCAGGAGCTCATAGTACAGTATCAGGTAGAGCAATATTGTACTTATCATAACAAGGACAATGTTGAATGTAAAAGCATCGGTCCTGATCCCGAAGAAATATTTAACCGGTGCATAAAAATGAGCTCTGAACCCTAAGAATCCCCTCTTATTAGGGTCAAGATAGATCGGGTCAATGTTCTGAACAATCGAATTCTTGTAAAGAAGGAGTTTTTTCCGCTCGTAGTATTTTGTAACAATCTCTTCGAGCTTGTAATTATAGTAATCATTCTTCCACTGATCCAACTTCTTACTATTCACATTGTAAAACATATCTCTTCTGTTTTCAGCAGAATTAGATATCGTGCTGAAAACTTCATCCATTTTCTTCAGATAAGCGGTGACGGAATCAGCAATGCCTGGATTGAATTCATAAGGTGTCAGATAATTAATATACCTGAACTCAGGTACACCGTAACACCCCGATATTTTAGTAAGTTCATTTACAAGCAATGGAAGTTTGCTGAACTTGCGGGTCTGCTTGCTCAGTAACAGTTCTTCCCTGGCACCATAGTTCTTTGGATTGCTCCTGTATTCATAAAGACATGAATCAAGTGCTTTATTCAATTCAGGGATCCTGTATACCTTGTTGAAATCAGCCTCACTGATCTTTTTCTGAAGAAGGTAATATGTTTCTTTCTCCTGATTATATTCTATTTTACTATATTTGTTATCTTTGAATTGGGCAACCATAAGTGCTTCATAAGTCCATCTTGTCGGCATCAGTTCTGCAATAAGAGGAACCTTATCTACATTTCCGATCTTCCTGTTCAGCTTGTCGAAAGGGAACATAGCACCGCTGAGCACCATCATCGGAATTATCAGCAGTGGGATTACAATATAGATGGTAATAGCAGAATTAAATGAAGCCGAAATGTTAAGTCCCAGCATGTTAGCACAGAATGACGTCGTAAAAAGTGCAATCCAGTAATAAAAAAACATTCCTTTAATACCAAGAATAGGATTGGCAATAATAAGGAACAACAAAGTCTGAAGGGCTGAGATTAAGATCATTATCGAGATCTTGGCTGACAGGTAGCTTGTGCGGCTCAGGTTAAGAAAACGTTCCCTTTTAAGGATCTTCCTGTCACGGAAGATCTCTTCAGCGCTTATTGTAAGCCCGATGAAAAGAGCCACAATGAGACTCATGAAAATATAAATCGGGATATTCTCATTTTCCGAAAAAATATAGATGTTTGAATCAGGGTCAGGGATGTACCTGATAATGAAAGAAAGTACAAATCCAAGGACGGGAGCTTCAAGTAGAGTAAGTCCAATATATTGCCTGTTCGAGAGCTTGCTTTTTAAGTCTCTTGTGAGATAGATTAAAAACTGCTTCCATAATCCGGGTCTCTGAAGATTCTTATGCGGAGGCTCTTTAACATCGGGAATCCTTGATAAGGGATGCTTCTGCTTAAAAGTATTAGCCCATTCTTCAGGTTTGACTTTCCGTTTATCTGTATATTTTCCGAACTCATCCACAACATGCGTTTCGAGGATATTGAAGATCGTCTCAGTATTTACGTTCCCGCATGAAGGACACTCTCCTACGGTGGAATTAATCTGTGCATCAAGGGTTTTAAAATAGATAACCGCATCAACAGGATTGCCATAATACGCCATACATCCTTTCTGGTCAAGAATAATGATCTTATCGAACATCTTGAATATTTCGGATGATGGCTGGTGGACAACTGTGAACAATAGTTTTCCCTTCAGAGTAAGATCCCTGAGGAGGTCCATAAGAATTTCTGAATCCCTTGAAGAGAGTCCCGATGTCGGCTCATCAAGAAAAAGAACCGAGGGTTCCCTGATAAGTTCAAGAGCAATATTGAGCCTCTTCCTCTGACCTCCGCTGATCACCTTATTGAAGGGAGTACCAACCTTCAGATCCCTTTTTTCAAGCAGACCCAGGTTCAGGAGGGTATTATCGACTAATGAGGTCAGATCCTCTTTTGATCTTTCTTTAAAGCATTGGCAAGCAGCAAAATACAGGTTCTCAAAAACCGACAGGTCCTCAATCAGCAGATCATCCTGGGGGACATATCCCAAAACTCCTTCCAGTGCCTTATTGTCATTAATGATATCAAGCCCGTTTATTCTGACGGATCCGTTTACAGGTTTTTCTATTCCGCTTAATAGATTTAAAAGGGTTGTTTTTCCGGAACCGCTTGCACCAAGAATTCCGACAAGTCTCCCTTCATCAATCGAAAAGCTGATATCGTCAATTGCATGATGTCCTTCGATGAAATCGTAAGTCAGGTTTTCAACTGTAAACGAAAGTTTATGAATAATGATGTCGGAAAGAAAATTCGAACTTATGTCGCTGTAATAAATAGCATGACCCTGCGAGGATCTCAACGATCCTCCTTTTGCAAAGGAATAAACCTGCCCGGAACTTATTGGAAGACCGTTCAGATAAAGTTGCTCCTCTGAGATATATTTAAAAAAATAAAGATCAACACTGGCAATTCTTAAGAAATAGATATTAGTGTCCTGATATCCAATGAGCATCCTCTTGCAGATATCGCACTCTTCATTTCCCGGGCTCATGACAAGAATAGCCGGATTTTTAAGCTTCTCAGGGTCATCATTTTTAACGAATTGCTCGGTAGCTGCAAATTCTTCGGGAGATATTTTAAAGACTTCCGCAACGGTATTGATAATATTCATCCTCTGCGGTGTGAACCTGCGTTCAGCATTTAATAGTTCATAAAGGCGCATAAGCACAACCACCTTTTGTTCCTGGTTCAGAGTACGGTTTATCTTCTTGCAGATACCTAGCACCTTTACGGAGTCTCTTACAGAGGGGGTAGCAGGTTCTGCTTCCGCAGACTTTTCCTTAACCGAACCTGCTTGCTCATCGAAAAGAGCAAGATACTCCCTTCCACTTTCCCGGGTCAGTTGTTTTGTCAGAAACATTGAAATATACTCACGCTCACTTATTATCATACCCCCGTCCTGCTTGACTATAAGCGCAAATAATTCCATTAGTGCCTTCAGGATCTCCTCACTCATAAATGAATTGTGATATTATCGATTTCAGAAAAACTAAGTTATAAAACTATTTCTTTATAATCGTAGATTTTACAATTTTTCTTTGAATCCAGCCGGGACCAATAGATGCACCGATTATCAGGTAAGGATAATAGCTGATAATTCTCCAGATAATAGCAATAGCAAGTGCAATACTTCCTATATATGCCGGATCTGCGGGGATAGTATCTGAAATATAACGTCCGAGAATTATCTCTGCAAAGCCACTGCCTCCCGGGGTAGGGCTTATGATCATCATGATCCAGGTTACCAGTTGTCTGGCAAATATCAGGAAATGGTCTTTCACCGCAAAGAATGCAAGAAGAATAGCATTTACAACCCAGTACCTCGATGTCCATGAAAGAAAAGTTGCTATAATTGCCTTTACCCAGAATGAAAAGGGTTGTTCTTTTAATTCAAATGAGCTTTCCACAATATCATCACCTGCTTTTACCGCCGCATCCTTCCATCTTCTTAGAAAAGGAAGCCTGAAAAAATATATAATTGTTTTTCTGATGCCGTCCGGATTAAGAAAAAGTCCATATCCTACCAGTAACACCCACATCAGAATAATTGTATATCCTATTAATGCGACTATTACAAGGTTATTCAATAAGTCGATACCTGTCCCCTGCAATGAAGTAGTAAAAAGAATATCACTGCCTACGATCATGAGTATCAGAGGGAACATAATTACAAAATAGAGCTCATCAAGGAATGATGTCGCAAGAACCACAGCCGTACTTCTTCCTACACTTAATCCCTCCTTATGCAGAAAAACTACTGCAACTGCAGTACCTCCGACAGTTGACGGAGTTATAGCTGAAGTGAATTCCCAGAGCATTATTACTCTGAATGACTGTTTCCAGCTAAGATTATTTTCAGTCAGTATCCTGATCCTTATCATATAACCTAAATCACGACCTATCATGAAGCACCAGGCAATAAACAACCAAAAAACAGAATTCCACGTAAAATTCAATGTGCTTAAGGCATCACTATTAATCTCTCTGAGAATAAACCAGGCAACCACAACTAGTCCGATCAGAACAGGGATGATGATCCTGACAGGCTTCAGTCTGCTTACAAGTTTATAATGGCTGTCGGTTGTCATTGACCAGAATTATTGTTGCTTATTCCGTGAATGTGTTTTTAATCCGGACAGGCTTGTAATCCTTGACTCTGAATGGAAAAGAAAACGATTGTATAATGACCATCATCAGAGTCACATAATTAATCATATAAGACGAAAATTTTATGATCAGTGAGAACAGTTCTCTAAACTTAACCTGATAAAGATGAGACAATTTTAATTAAATCCAAAATGCTGTTAAAAACTGTACATCCGGCTAATATGGAATTTCAATCTGTTGTTAACGGATTTCCTTCTTTTTACCATGACTATTCAATCAAATTTAATGTAATCCCTGAATTTTTATCAATACCAGGAAACCATTGGTCAAAAAAAGGATTTCTCAAAAATGGTTATAAATCTGATTCAATAAACTTATTAATATGCATATAATCATCGTTTTGTAATTCCGGAAACTGCAAAACAACTCTGATTTTATTCGGAATTTTAGTCAATTCTATGATTCTTTTGACTAATAGCCTTCTTATTCATGTAAACAGTTTAATCCTGTAAATATTCATCAAAATTACATAGACCAACCAGAGGTAAATCCATCCCATATTCCCACTAATAGGGCATTTGCGATTTGACGTGAATATTCTTTAGCATTACCTTTATATAATTGATTATTTAATAAAATAATGGAAAATATTACAGTTTTAAAAAACCCCGGAGTTAGTATGAACAAAACTTACGGGATAAATGTTGATAAGGAAAAATCATCTAAAGTGAAGACTGGTTTTAATCCTGCCATCAGAACTTTGATGGCAGAAGGAGGTTTAAGCTTTTACCGTTACCTTACAAGTATCAATCTGTCAAGAGAATCTGATATCCTGGTACTCCCTTCAAATCACCATTATTATTATGATGGAAAAGAGTTGAAGGATGTCAGGATTCTAATAAATCTTAAAAAGCTGAATCTGATAAAACATCTGGATATGTTTTTAAATACTCTTGTTCGTATTTTACCCCCGGAGACCAATTTCATAGGATGTTTTTCAGACAGTAATACTCTGAAGAGGAATGGTTTTCCATTTTATCACCCATCGAGGTTATTCAACAGGCTCAATAATTTTCTCGATTTCAGGACAGATCAGATCATGAATAAAAATGAAGTTTCAGAACTTTTAAAAAGAAACGGTTTCAGAACAATTGATATGAAAGAAATGAATGGACTTACATATTTTTATTCCCGGAAGGTCATCAACCAGTTTAATTAAAAGCAAAACGATTATCGTCACCCAATAACAGCTGAAATATCATTCTTTTTGGCAAATAACAGCAAAAAGTGATGAAAGTACTTTATCAGATTAAGTCAGAGGCAACCGGTCCGGTTTTAATAAGACACAGAAAGATCGCCAAGGCATTACGCTGGTGGTTACGTGAGAATGGATTTCCCTTCGAGTATAACTATTTTTTTGGGTATGCTCATTAGACGGTGTCTGATACAATAATAAATAGTTTATAATTTTCTGTTCATTTTGATTGCATATGGTTATGTTTGCTTCAATATTCACAGCTTGCCGGCCGGATAGACATTCTTGTAAAAGAATTAAGGAAGTCAGGTTGTCGTCTGGGCCTTTATAACCATGGCGGCTGGGGTGGGCAGCCAAATAATCTGGTTGAAACCATTAAAAGAGTAAAATCCGATAATGTAGGTATAGTATATAATTTTCATCATGCACATGAACATTTAGCATTGATGCCAGCCGCATTTAACCTGATGGTACCATATCTTTACTGCGTGAATCTGAATGGGATGAATAAGGAAGGCCCTCAGATATTACCCCTTGGGCAGGGAACTGAAGATGTACAAATCCTCAAAATGATAGCAGAATCAGGATACAATGGTCCAATAGGTATTATAGGACATGTTATTGAAGAAGATGTTGAAATAGTTCTGAAAAGGAATCTTGAAGGTTTAAAAAAGCTGTTGCAGGCAACAGGGGATACTGAAGCGTTGAAAACCTATTAATTGATCAAACCTGGAACTTAAAACAGCATTTGTTTCTTCGGTTGAGTATTCAATTAAAAAAGACAGCTATGTTTTGGTTTCATAACTGTCTCATCATTAGAGTGGAGATTAGGGGAATCGAACCCCTGGCCTTTAGACTGCCAGTCTAACGCTCTAGCCAACTGAGCTAAACCCCCTTTTGTTGCCTTAGCAAATGTAAAAAAAATTATATTAAACAAAACCTTCTCCTTTGAATCTCTGTATGTTTTGTCCATATGGAGCTATTTTGTAATTTTGCCCGGCAATGGAAGAAAAATATAACATCATACCTGAATTTGATGATATTCTTTTTGAGTCGCGGAACAAAGAGTACGGTGCATACCAGCTGAGGAAAAGATATAACCGTGTTCTATTAGCAGGACTACTGGTTGCCATTGGTATCGGATGTTCTGCTGTTATTCTGCCTTTCATAATAAACCCTCAGGAGGATCGTGTTATAAATGGTGGATCCAGGTATGTTCAGATGCAGATGGAGGCTCTTGAACTCCCTCAGGAGGAGATCATCATCCCTCCGTCACCCCCGCCTCCGCAGTCTGAAAAGATGCAGGAAATAGTAAAATATGTTCCACCTGAAGTTGTGGATACCATAGTCCCTGTAAACAGAACACAAATTACAGCTGATGAAGCACTGGTACATTCAGGTGATAGCGAGAGTGACCTGAAAACCCAGGGTTATGGGGATGAGCTTTTATCAGGTGAAGGAGGACCATCCTCCGATGAACCATTTTTCCTGGTTGAAGTGATGCCATCATTCAGGGGAGGTGATCTGAACAAATTCCGTGAATGGGTGCAAAAAAGGACGAACTACCCGCAGGAAGCTCAGGACAGAAGGATACAAGGAAGGGTTTTTCTGACGTTTATTATAGAACCTGATGGCTCTGTGACCAATGTTACAGTAGTCAGGAGCGTTGATCCGCTTATTGATAGTGAAGCCGTCAAAGCTATCCAGAGCTCCCCGAAATGGAGTCCGGGACTTCAGAGGGGCCAGCCGGTAAGAGTGAGATATTCAATGTGGCTGAGTTTTGTAATTTAGTACCTTCAATATGCAACAAAAGAGCAGGTTGTAAATATTTGATATTTCAATGTTTTTCATATCTTTAACAACGGTAAAAAATAGATGTATATGAAAAAAAGTTTACTCATTTCTTTTGCGATAATGATCATCCTCTCCGGATGCGGATCATCAAAAAAGCAGCTTGAAAGAGGCAATTATGATGCTGCAATAGTATCCGCAGTTAAACAGCTGCGAAAAAATTCAGACGACGCCAAGCAAATTGCAACCCTGGAACGTTCATATAGAATAGTGAATGATCAGGACAATGAAAGGATCAGGTTCCTCAAACTTGAGGGTAGACCACAGAACTGGGATGAGATCTACCTGATTTACAAGAGAATGAATGAAAGGCAGGCTCTTGTAAAAACTGTACTGCCACTGAATGACGGAGGAAGATCCATCGATTTCCCCTATGTGGATTATTTGACTGAAATGATAGCTGCCAAACGCAAATCAGCTGACTATTACTTTGCACATGGAAATGAACTGATGAAGAGCGGTCTTAAGGATTCTTACAGGCAGGCATATTATGAATATGTCAGAGCAAAAGAATATGTGGGTGATTATGAAGGGATCGACAACAAAATCCAGGAAGCCAGATACCTTGGCATGAGCCGGGTATTTGTGGATCTGCAGAATACTACAATGACAATATTTCCCCAGGATTTTGAAGAAAACCTCCTTGCCGTTGACCTTCAGGCCCTTAATAGCGAATGGGTTGAATTCCACACTCTTAACCTGGACAAAAATACCCAGTATGACTATTTCATCAATGTAAATGTCAGGAATATTGCCGTTAGTCCTGATCAGACGGCTCAAAGAGATTCGGTAGTTAAAAGAGAGGTTGAAGATGGATTTACTTATAAACTTGACAACAGGGGTAATGTAATGAGAGATACCTCCGGAAATGACATCAGGATCAAGAAGTATAAAACCCTCCAATGTGCACTCATTTCAACGCTTCAGACCAAATCCTGCCAGATCGATGGTGATATCGAAGTCATCCAGATGAATCCCAACAAGGTACTTAAGAAAGATCCTATGGGAGCACAGTCGACATTTGAACATGTTTCAGCAAGAGCTCTCGGTGATATCGGGGCACTTAACGTTTCCCAGCTCGAAAGGACCAAAATACAAACAATACCATTCCCTTCCGATATAGAAATGGTTGTCCGCTGCTCAGAAAATCTCAAAAATGCAATCCGGGGATCAATTCAGTCAAACAGGAGGCTTATAAATTAGCAGTTCCTCCACACAATATTATTATATGCCGCAAATAAGTATTTTTGCGGCATAACTTTTTTATTATATGATTGAAACAGGCATTCCGGTCGAAAGGGCAATACTTATCGGTATAAACTACCCGGGTCAGGATGAACGTGAGACTGAAGAATATATTGACGAACTATCCTTTCTTGCGGATACTGCCGGTGCAAAACCAGTCAGTAGATTTATCCAGAAGCTCGAAATACCTAATCCACGTACTTTTGTCGGATCAGGTAAAATTGATGAGATAGCAAGGTATGTCGCAGAGAACAAAATTGATATTGCAATTTTCGATGATGAGCTTTCCCCAGGCCAGATCAGAAATATCGAAGAAGCACTTGGTTGCAGGATTCTCGACAGGACAAACCTGATCCTCGATATATTTGCACGGCGAGCCCGGACATCACACGCCAGGACACAGGTGGAGCTTGCACAATACAAGTATCTTTTACCCCGGCTTACAGGTATGTGGACTCACCTTGAAAGACAAAGGGGCGGTATCGGACTCAGGGGTCCGGGAGAAACTGAGATTGAAACTGACCGAAGGATCATCAGGGATAAAATAGCCCTTCTTAAAACTCAGCTTAAGAAGATCGATATGCAGATGAGCACACAACGGAAAAACCGCGGGAAAATGGTAAGGGTAGCTCTGGTTGGTTATACCAATGTAGGTAAATCAACTATAATGAATCTATTGAGTAAATCGGATCTTTTTGCTGAGAACAAGCTCTTTGCAACACTCGATACTACCGTCCGCAAAGTCGTTATTGGCAACCTGCCTTTTCTACTTTCAGATACGGTTGGATTTATTCGCAAACTTCCCCATGACCTTGTCGAATCATTCAAGTCCACCCTCGATGAGGTAAGGGAATCTGACCTTCTTGTCCATGTTGTTGATATCTCGCATCCCGGGTTCGAAGAGCAGATAAAGGTTGTGAATGAAACATTGCGTGATCTTGAATCTTTTAATAAACCATCCGTTATGGTCTTCAATAAGATTGACGTTTTCTCTTATATTGTCAAAGATGAAGATGATCTGACACCTGTCTTAAAAGAAAATTATTCCATTCAGGAGCTGAAAAAGACATGGATGTCAAATAATAAAGACCATCCGACAGTCTTCATTTCAGCAAAAACCAAAGAGAATATTGAAGAACTCCGGAAGATACTTTATGAGGAAGTAAAACGGTTCCACATTAAAAGGTATCCTTATAATGATTTTCTGTTTGAAGTTAATCCTGAAACCTAAATCTCTGTGTATCTCTGTGACTTCTTAGTGTAACTCTGTGTGAGTTCTTCAACGTTTTATTACACAGAGAGCCACAGAGAAGGCACAGAGAGTTACACAGAGAAGAACTAATAAATTCTATTCGTTAACATATACTCTGCAATCTGAATTGCATTGGTTGCAGCACCCTTGCGGATATTATCGGATACAATCCAGAGATTCAGACACTTCTCCCTCGACAGGTCCCTTCTTATCCTGCCTACAAAAACCTCATCCCTGTTATGTGAGAGAATCGGCATCGGGTATTTATTTTCAGAAGGTGAGTCATAAACGACATTCCCGGGGAACTGACTGATCAGGGACTTTACATCATCAATATTGAATTCTTTCTCAAATTCAATATTTACAGCTTCAGAATGTCCGCCGACAACAGGTATTCTGACAACTGTAGCAGTTACCATAATGGCCTGATCTTCAAGTATCTTACGTGTTTCATCGATAAGCTTCTGTTCTTCAGTGGTATAACCATCAGGCTGGAATGATCCGCCGTGTGGAAAACAGTTCATGTCAATCGGATGTGCATAAGCCATTTCCCCTTTAACGCCATGTCTCTCATTCTCCATCTGAGCGACAGCTTTTACACCCGTTCCGGTAACCGACTGGTATGTTGCAACAACAAGCCTTTTAATCTTATATTTCCTGTGAAGCGGGGCCAGAGCCATCACCATCTGAATTGTCGAACAATTAGGATTTGCTATTATCCTGTCACCTTTTTTCAGAACATGGCTGTTTATTTCAGGAACTATGAGTGGCACATTTTTGTCCATACGCCATGCGGAGGAATTATCTATTACAACAGTTCCGTTCTTTGCAAAAGCAGGAGCCCATTCTTTCGAAACAGATGTTCCGGCGGAAAAAATGGCAAACTCGGGTTTTGCATCGACAGCTTCCTGTATACTTACAACCTTAACCGGTTTACCTTTGAAAATAATTTCCTTACCAACTGATTTCTCCGAAGCGGCAGGAATTAGTTCTGTAACAGGAAAATTTCTTTCTTCAAGGACTTTCATCATTGTCCGGCCAACCATTCCGGTTGCTCCAACAACAGCTGTCTTCATAATTTTAGATTTGAATAGTTTAAGTTAATGACTATATTTACTGTAAGTTAAAAACGGTCAAAATTAACTTTTTTTTCAATCCGTCCCGCTGCATGAAAAAAGTTATTTTGCTGGCTGCGCTGATGCCATTTATGGCATCCGGCCAGATAATTGAAAATTTCGAATCCGGTAATCTTAATAATTGGATTCAGAGCATTCCAGGACACTGGCAGGCAGATACTGCAGTCAGTCTTAACGGACGTTTTTCACTGCATCATGTTTTTGATAATCAGTCAGGCGGTACAGATTGTGCCGGAGTGCCACTGACTGATCTGCATCCCGGGGAGGGAGCAACCCGATGGTCATTCCTGATAAGACATGGCTGTGATCCCTCGTCATCAAACAACTGGGCCCTGTTCCTTATGTCTGACCTTGATCCTGTTTCTTTTAGCGGAGGATCCCCTGTTAATGGTTATACTCTGGGCGTAAATCTTACAGGTTATGATGACACGCTAAGACTCTGGAAAATTAAAAACGGGTCTCCTGTTAAAGTGGTGACATGTCCCTTAAACTGGCAGACCCGTATAGGAACAGGTGATGCCGTAAAAATAATTACAGACAGAAGTGAATCAGGTATCTGGACCATTTCGGTTTATGATACCGGGAATAATCTTATTTCAGCGGCAACAGGAAATGACAGTGAATTGTTCTCCTCATCCTGGCTCATCCTGAATTACCGTTACACCTCCACCCGCGACATGCTCCTGTGGTTTGATGATCTGGTGATTGAAGGTGTTTATTATGAAGATAAGTTACCTCCTGAAGTGATTGACTGCCGGATACATGGGAAGAATTCAGCAGAGATATTCTTTAATGAAGAGCCATCAGAAGCAATAGTGCAGATATCAAATTTCTCTGTCAACGGGAACATGATACCTGAAAGAATTGAAAAGATAAGTCCGTTAAATATCAGGTTGATTTTCGAAAATCATTTTAATAACAAAGTAACTAATTATCTGTTATTCAGACATCTATGTGACAATAACGGGAATTGTGAAAGTAATGTCGAAATAAAATTTATACCTGTCTGGGCAGAACCCGGCGATGTTATAATTTCTGAAATAATGGCAGATCCGTTTCCTGAGGTTGAACTCCCGGGTAAAGAATATCTTGAAATATTAAACAGGACACAGTTCTCTTTTGATCTGAAAAAGTGGATACTGGCATCGGAGAACCAGAGTTCTGTTTTCCCTTCTTTGACAATTAATCCTGGTCAGTTTTTAATTATCTGCCCTGTTGCAGATACATCATTTTTCTCAGGTTATGGTAAGGTTTCCGGATTAAAATCTTTTCCGGCGCTTACCGATGAGGGCAGGATGATTTATCTGACTGACTCTCTGGGAGATCTGATACATGGATTGGAATATTCTTCAGACTGGTATGGAGATAATCTGAAAGAGACAGGCGGATGGTCTCTTGAAATGATCGATCCAAATTATCCTTTTTTCATGGAGAGTAACTGGGCTGCTTCATTATCAAGAACGGGAGGCACGCCCGGAAAATCAAATTCAGTCTTGTCGACAGAACAGGACAATGTATTTTCAGGGATCATGAATGTATTTCCGGAAGACAGTGTCACGATCATCCTCATATTATCAGAACCGGTAATAGGCTTTACAGAATATACTGACAGAATTTCAATAGGAGAGGAGCGGATCAGTTCAGTCAGCTCAATAGATCCTTTGTACAGACAGTTCAGCATTTCGACTGTCAGTCCTTTGAAGCGTGATGTCGTATATTCACTTCTGATATCAGGAGATGTGACAGATTTTGCAGGAAACTCAATCTTAAGAAATAGCTTCAGATTTGGAATGCCGGCAACAACCGTAAAAGGTGATGTGGTATTTAACGAGCTGCTGTTCAATCCGTTCCCTGATGATCCGGATTATGTTGAGCTTTTTAACTGTTCGGACAAAGTCATCGATGCTTCCCGTATTTACCTCGCATCAGTTGATCCGCGAACCGGCAGTACTTCTGAAGCAAAAAAGATTACAAATGAACACAGGTGCATTATCCCAGGTTCATTTTATGTTGTTACCACTGACCCTGGCAAAGTCATAAGCAGGTATACAGCATCAGACCCTGAGGCTATCTTCATCACTGCGTCTCTCCCTTCAATGCCTGATGACAGGGGGCATCTGCTCCTTCTGAACAGAGAACTTGATATTATCGATGAAGTCTTATATGACGACGATATGCATTTTCCCCTGCTTGCTGATAAAGAAGGTATCTCACTCGAAAAGGTCAGGCCGGCGATCTCATCGAATGAAAAAAGCAACTGGCATACTGCTTCTGAATCTTCCGGATGGGGAACTCCCGGAACAGAAAATTCTGTTTTCAGCTCCATTGCACAGGTCAATGACCTGATATTACTTTCTTCAGGGAAGATATCTCCTGATAATGATGGTTATGAGGATGTTCTTGTCATCGACATAAACCTTACAGTCACTGGTAATGTTGTTTCAGTTACAGTTTTTGACGAATCAGGAAATTATATACGGAAGCTGGCCGAGAATCATTTTGCAGGGAGCAACGCTTCATTTATCTGGGATGGTACAGCAGCTGACGGTTCCCTGGTAAACAGGGGCATTTATATTCTTTTTATAGAGATGTATAACGACCACGGCCAAACAAAAAGATGGAAGAAAGTTTGTGCAGTAATTAGAGAATAGTTTTTCTACCACAAAGGATCACAAAGGATAACTCAAAGAAGCACAAAGGAAAAATCAAAAAACCTTGACATATGAATAATGAAGAAATTTTCAAGAAAATATTGGACTGTTCTTTTTTGGTTCATACTGCGTTAGGACCTGGGTTGCTAGAAAGTGCTTATACTGAATGCTTGAATTATGAACTTCTGCAATCAGGGTTGAGAGTAGAAAAACAAAAACCATTACCTCTGATTTATAAAGAAGTGAATCTTGAAGCAGGTTACCGGATAGATTTGTTAGTTGAGGGTTCAATTGTTATTGAAATCAAATTCGTAGAGGCCTTAGCAGATATCCATATGGCTCAAATACTTACTTATATGAAACTGACAAAATGCAGATTAGGTTTACTGGCAAACTTCAATGTTCTACACTTTAAATCCGGATTTAAAAGGGTAATTATTTAATCCTTTGTGTCCCTTCGTGATGTACTTAGTGTCCCTTTGTGGTAAAAAAATCAAAGTGACGATATCATCTCAGTCATGATAGTTGTCATCCGATCTTCGCTTTTAGCGGCCTCATCAAGAACAGACTGATGAGTTGTGTATTCGATTTTCCCTTCAATTCCAAGATCAGTTATGATACTTACTGCGAAACATGGAAGGTTCATGTGTCGTGCAATAATCACCTCAGGAGTTGTCGACATTCCTACCGCATCAGCGCCAATGATCCTGAAATATTTGTATTCGGCCGGAGTCTCGAATGTAGGACCGCTTGTTGAAAGATAAACCCCTTTATGAACCCTGATCTTATTCTCCTGTGCAATCAACAATGCTTTTTTGATCAGATACCTGTCATATGTTTCACCCATATCCGGAAACCGGGCTCCGATACGGGCATCGTTAGGGCCGATAAGCGGATTTGGCAGCAGGTTTATATGATCTGTTATTATCATGATATCGCCTATCTGGAAAGAAGGATTAACACCGCCTGCCGCATTCGAAAGAAAGAGGCATTTTATTCCAAGGTATTTGAGTACTCTCACGGGTAATGCAACCTGCTCCGGACCATACCCTTCATAGTAATGAAACCGACCCTTCATAGCTACAATTTTCTTTCTTCCGAAATCGCCATAGATCAGCTTTCCGGCATGTCCCTCCACAGTTGAGACCGGGAAATTGGGTATATCCTTATAATCGATCTCAATGCTGTTTTCAATTTTTGAAGTCAGTCCTCCAAGACCGGTACCAAGTATTATTCCTGCATCAGGATTGGTTATTCCTTTTGCTTTAAGAAACTCTGTTGTTTCGTTTATTTTTTCTAACATAGTCAACTATCAGATTATCAAACTCATCTTGATCGTCATTCAGAAATTTTGTCCCAACAGGGATATAGTAAAACGACGATTTTACTGGTTCTGCAAAATTAGTAAATTCCTGCAACCTGACTGCATCTTTTTCAGTGGTAATGACATACTTCTGTTGTGATCTGAGACTGGCCCATGCATCACTGATCTTATTAACATCATTCAAAGTGAAGAGATGATGATCACCAAACTGAAGATGAATGATTTCATTGAAACTTTTTCCAAGGTATTCATAAAAAGGTTTTGGATTGGCAATTCCTGTTACCAGCACAATTCCACACGAGCTACTGTCATCCGGGAATGATGGGGTTGCTTCCTGAAGGTGATTTCCAAAGACCGGAACAGGATCTTTGTAGGTTATTGATGTAAAATAAAGGTTCTGGTAAGGAGCCTTATGGATCTCCTTTACAATCAGTCTTCGCTGTATAGGAGAAATTTTTTCCGGCGATTTGGTTACAAGAATAATATCAGCCCTATCCATATTATTGATGCTTTCCCTGAGGTTCCCGTAAGGAAGGAGATGATCTCGTATCATCAGCCTGTCAAAATCTGAAAGAAGTATTGAAAAGCCTGGAGTTATTTTTCGGTGCTGAAATCCATCATCCAGAATGATAACTTCCGTTTCGGGTTTTTCTTTCAATATCTTTTCTATACCGCGAACCCTGTTCCGGTCCACAGCAACGGTAATATCAGGGAGCTTCCTGAATATCTGCATCGGCTCATCGCCGATGTCGCTAACTTTGGAATTCGCATCAGCGAACATGAAACCGGATGATTTTCTTTTATATCCCCTGCTCAGGATCACCACACTGAAACTTCTTTTCAGCAGTTCGGCAAGATATTCAGTATGAGGTGTTTTGCCTGTTCCCCCGATTGTCAGATTCCCAACACATATCAGAGGGATGCTGAATTCCTGCGATTTAAGGATCTCCGCGTTATAGAGGAAATTCCTTATGGATGTGACCAATCCATAAAGAAGTGAGAACGGGTAAAGAAGAATACTCCTCTGATATGACATATATTAATGGATCTCAATAAAATATGGTAAACGTGCCTGGATTCCCGACAAATCCCTGATCTCAAGAAGTTCATTATAAATTCTCAATGATTCCCCAAGCTCCTTTTTAAGAAGGTTTAAGCGTACTTCGCCAGTGAGTTGATTCAGCAGTTTCATATAAGGATCCTCAACAACAGGAAGTTCTCTTATGGAATAAGTTTCAAGACCTGCAAGTTCAGCAGCCCCTTTTACAGCATCTTTTAAGCCCCCAAGTTCGTCAACCAGGCCGATCTTCCGGGCACTTTTTCCACTCCATACACGACCCTGTCCGATACTGTCAACTGATTCAACAGACATTTTTCTTCCTGCAGCAACTTTGCTGACAAAATCACTGTAAGCCTTTTCAATACGGATCTGCATGACTTCTTTTTCATAAACGCTCATCGATCTGTATATTGATGGGAAATCTGAGTTTTGGTTTGTATTTACGGTTTCGGTGGAGATTCCAAGTTTCTGTTCCATAAGTTTTCCGGTATTCGGAATCAGGCCAAAAACCCCGATAGATCCTGAAATTGTTGTCGGATCTGCATAGATCTTTGTGCCTGGCGCTGAGATATAATAGCCACCTGAAGCAGCATAATTGCCCATGGATATTACAACAGGTTTGGCTCTGGCAGCAAGCTCCATCTCTCTCCAGATAATGTCGGAAGCTGTATTAATACCACCCGGAGAATTCACCCGCATAACAATAGCTTTGACTGTAGTGTCGAGCCGCTCTTTTCTGATGATATCAGAATAGTTATTCCCTCCGATATTATAATCAGTCCCTTTACCCATTACTATTGTACCGGAAGCATAAATCACAGCAATTCTGTTTTTTGCAGAAAAACTCTTTCCCGGATCCGGCACTTTAGTGTATTTAGACATTGAAACGAGATTGATCTTATCCCTGGTTGTAAGTCCCGACAAAATTTTCAGGGTATCGTTCAGCTGATCACGGAAAAGCAAACCATCAACAAGCTTGCTTTCAAAAGCTCCGGTTGCTATATTCCCGGCAAGTTTGTCAGCCAGCTGGTTAAGCTGTTCCTGCGGTATCCCTCTTGATTCAGAGATCTTTTCGACGATATGGTTCCAGATTGAACCCACATAATCAGTGATCTGTGCTTTGTTTTCATCACTCAGTTTCTCAAGGATATAGGGTTCAACTGCTCCTTTAAATTTCCCGTGACGGGTAACCTGCACCTCAATACCAAGCTTTTCGAGAGCTTTTTTATAAAACATCACTTCTCCGCTTAAGCCTTTGAAATCAACCATCGAGGACGGGTGGATGTATATCTCATCAGCGATTGTAGAAAGATAATAACCTTCCTGCTGAAGCACATAATCAGAATATGAGATTATGAATTTACCACTCTCCACCCTGAATTTATTCAGTGCATTCCTTATCTCTTCTGTCGTTGCCCATCCAGAGGGAAGAAGCCCGTTCTCTATCAGAATTCCTTTTATTTTCGGATCTGAAGCAGCTTTTTCCAGATTGAGGAGTATTTCATTGAGGCCCGGGTTAGGGGAAAAAGTCATGTTAATGATGTCAAGGCCGGCTAAAGGATTTGTATCGCCACGATCAGGAATAGGTACACCGGCTTTCAGCACCAATATTGAATTTTGACTGATCGAAGCAGGTTTATCACCCGACGCGACCATTATGCTGAGGCTTGCCAGCATAATGAAGAAGAGGGTGAATGACGCAATAATGATTCCGGTTATGGTAGCTAATGTGTAGATCAGGAAATTTTTCATTTTTGAAATAGCTTATGAAATGGGTTTTAAATATATAAAAAAGCCGATGATTATTTTAAGATGTTGTATGATTTAATACATTTGATCCGGGGTAGATTACTTATGAAGAGGGTATTTCTGGGAATCGGGTCAAATCTTGGCAAAAGAAAGAACAATATTCTGGAGGCCGTTGAAAGGATAAGGGAATTAGTTGGACCTGTCATTAATTCTTCTTCTATATATGAAACAGAGCCATGGGGGTTCAGGAGCAAGAAATATTTTCTGAATATGGTTATTGAAGTGGAAACAAAACTTAAACCTTCAGGGCTCCTGGGAAGATTACTGATGATCGAATCTCTTCTTGGAAGAGTCAGAGAAGGGAAGAAGTATACATCAAGGATTATTGATCTTGATATTCTGCTGTACAATGATAAGGTGCTGGAGAGTAGTGCCCTGGTTATTCCTCATCCCATGATCCGGGAAAGGAAGTTTGTCCTGGTTCCGTTATGTGAAATTGCACCCGATATTGTTCATCCAGTAATGAAAAAAACGATTAGCGAATTGCTGAAGGATTGCCAGGATAAAAGCAAGATCAGACCGCACGACCTTACGACCGCAAGACCTTAAGACCGCAAGACCGCAAGACTGCAAGACTGCAAGACCGCAAGACTGCAAGACTGCAAGACCGCAAGACTGCAAGACCGCAAGACCTTAAGACCGCACGACCGCAAGACCTTAAGACCGCACGACCGCACGACAATTAAAGTACTCCGTTATCCGCAAAACTATAGTAATCTTTCTCTGAGATTATGAGATGATCAAGAAGTTGAATATCCATAAGATTTCCGGCCTCTTTTATCTTCCGGGTGATATTTGTATCCGATTCACTCGGATTCAGGTTCCCTGAAGGGTGGTTATGACAGACTATGATGCCTGAAGCAAGATATTCGATGGCTTTCTTCATTACTATTCTCACATCAGTAACCGTCCCGCTGACCCCTCCCTGACTCAGTTTCATCCTGTTTATCACCTTATTGGATCTGTTGAGAAAAAGTATCCAGAACTCTTCATGCAGAAGGTCGGAGAGGAGCGGCTTGAAGATATCTGCAACATCCTTTGAGCAGCGGATCTGAAGTACATCTTCAGCTTCCGCAAGTTTTCGTCTTCTTCCCAGCTCCAGTGCAGCAGCAATTGTTACAGCCCTTGCAGGTCCTATCCCGTGTAATTTTCTCAGATCTGAAAGGGCAAGCTTCCCAAGAGTATTAAGGTTATTATTTACCATGTTCAGCAATTCTCTTCCAAGATCGACAGCCGATTTATTCTTAGTGCCTGAACTGATAAGTATGGCAAGTAGTTCGGCATCACTCAGACTGGCAGTACCTTTCTGAATAAGCTTTTCCCTGGGTCTGTCCTCAGCAGCCCAGTCAGTGATTTTTAGCGACATACAGCGAATATTGATATTCCGTATGCAAGATAAGAAAACGGCAGGAAATAAAAAAGGGACTGAAAACAGCCCCTTAAAATATTATTATGAATAAAAAATACTACTTAAGATTTTTTACATGCTTTTCTACCGATGATTTCAGGTTTGAAGCTTTGTTGCTGTGAATGATGTTCTTCTTTGCAAGTCTGTCAAGCATTGAATTCATTTTAGGAAGAAGCTCTGCAGCCTCTTTTTTACTTGTTATGGACCGGATTTCCTTCAGGGCATTACGCATTGTTTTTGCATGATACTTGTTGCTCTCATTTTTACCAACGGTCTGCCTGATCCTTTTTTCTGATGACTTATGATTTGCCATTATTTTATATTATTTGTCTTTTTTATGGGTGCAAAGATAATCATATTTTTTTATCTGACAAAAACCCTTATTGTCTTAACTACAACAATTTAAAATTAACCCGCCTTCATTGATGGGAATTGCAACTGATGATGATATAAAGATTACTTTTAAAGTTGTTTATTAAGAATATTAAGTACAGTATCTGTATAAAAACTCAATAGGGGCTGATTCAAAAGCCCCTATTTCTTTGATTGCCCTAAAGGGGACTTATTGATATACAACTACTTAGATTACCCCTTTTAGAGCCTGTCCCGCTTCGGCGGGAGGGAAGGGGGCAAGTCTGAGGCTTTTGAGATGGCCTCATCCTGGTAATTAATTTGTATGAATAATTTAAGCCTGGGTCTCTTTTGGCTTACCAGCGGGTCCGATATATTTTGAATCACCCAGACCAAGAATCGGAAAGAAAATAAATGAGAGAAGAATCAGTCCGATTGTAAATCCTGCACTATGACCAAAACTTTTTGACAGCAAGTTGATCATCCAGATTATAATTACGAAGTTCACAACAGGAATTAGCATCAACAATAGCCACCACCACGGCTTACCGACTATCTCCAGCAGAATTATTATGTTGTAGATTGGAATAAGACATGCCCAACCAGGTTTCTGAGCTTTGGTGAAAATTTTCCACATTGAAACAATCATCAGAACAAAGAGAGCCACGTTGATACCGATAAGAGATCCATTCATGTCATTAAAATATTAGAAAGTCCTACTCATAAGGCTTTTCAGTTACGCCCCGTTTTTATGGTGGTCACTGGTCTCCACCCAAATTCAAATTTAAACTATTCTAAGAAAAAAACAATTATATCTCAATTAAACTATTTCATTACACCTTTTGCCAGTAATAATTCAATCCTGTCAACCTTTTCCTGAAGCGTCTGAAGTTGTGATTTGAGATTATCGTTTTCTGATTTATAGGATCCGATCTGCTGTTGCTGTTCTTTAAAAGCTTGCAACAATATTACCGATATTTTGCTATAGTCGATTGATAAAAATCCCCGACCATCCTTCTGGACAAGTTCCGGAAGTACTTCCTGTACCTCCTGTGCAATTACTCCGATCTGACGACCCTCAGGATGTGTATTTTTATCTTTGAAATAAAAATACACAGGGTTGATCTTTTCAATCAGTACGGTTCCATTTGATATGGACACAATATTTTCTTTTAATCTGAAATCAGAATTTTGGGCTAGGATGCCTGCAATCGTCATATTACCATTTTTATAAAGAGTGAGAGCATTTGATGCATCTCCTCCGTTTCCATTTCCAGCAACAAATAATGGATCAGAAGGTACCCAGGAAAATGATGAAGTACAAGTTGTGTCGTTATAACTTCCAATAGCAACTGAAGCATAAGATTTGGCATTTGTATTCCAGCCCATTGCAGTAGAAGACCCTCCGTTTGCTTTAGTTCCAAATCCCGTTGCTAATGCAAAATCTCTGGTTGCAGATGAATGGTAACCCATGGCTATTGAGCCATATGCTTTTGCATATGCATTATAACCCATTGCTATTGAATAGCTTCCGGATGCAGAAGACCATATTCCCATGGCAAGAGAGGATGTACCACTTGCAATACAGGAACGACCTATAGAAATCGCTTCAGTGCCCGTAGCATAAGTATGAAGCCCCATTGCAGTCGAAAATTCACCGACTGCATTTGTATAATAACCTATTGCTGTTGAAAAATCTCCTATGGCTGAATCAGCTATCCCAATGCTAAATGACCCCTTGCCAATGGATTTGGATCCTTGTCCGATTGCAAAAGAGTAATTACCCGAAGCCGTGGCAACATCTGTGGCATAACCCGAATTATCAACTCCTGCACTACCCAATGCGAAACTTCGATATCCACTGGCAATAGCACCTCTGCCAAAGGCATAACTTTCTTCGTTTACTGCCCTTGCACTTTCGCCAAATGCAAAAGAATTTATTTTGTTTGCAACCGCATTCTTCCCTATTGCTGTTGAATAGTCTCCCCTTGCAATCGCTTTATACCCCATTGCCTGTGAATATTTACCTTTTGCTTTTGATTCAAAACCCGAAGCAAATGAGTTTACTCCCACACTGTCTTTATTCTCAATTAGTACCTTCCCTGTCATGAAAGCATTTTTTTGCGGGTACCAGAGTATCCTGTTCTGTGATGGTTTGATAATACCTGTGGTATCAATTGCAACATTAAAAAAGTTCTGAATTCCATTTTTTGACATATCATAGCTGCCCACAGCAAAGCCTCCCTTTTTGCCTTTTGTCAAAGGATTATTGTCAATATAAATCCTTACACTGTCTTCACTCACATCAAGATAATTCTGAACAAGTCCCTTTGACATATCATAACCTCCAACCGCAAAACCACCTTTTTTTGCTTTGGTCAATGGATTGCTGTCAAGATACATCCTGATGCTGTCCTTCGAAACCACCAGATATTTCTGTGATTCAGCTTTCCCTTCGCCAAAGCTACCCACAGCAAAGCCACCTTTTTTCCCTTTCGCTCCATCTGCGACATATACTCTTACTCCTTCAGGATAAACAGCAAAAACAGTCTGTCCAATCTTGTTTCTCACCTCGAATAATGCCGAATCAACCGATGATTCTGATCCCCTGATGCCAAGTCTTTCTATCGGTCCCTCTACATCTTTTGCGACAAGTGAATATGGAACTGATAAAATCGGGGCAGTACCCATTTCTGTTACTGTTCCGACAGGGTATTCAACAGTCGTTTTCAGGTAAAGAGGCTGTGCTTTCCAGTCGATCAGATCGAATGATGCAACGCCTGAAACATATGTACCCGAACCCACAGCAAAGGAGACAAGTCCAAACTGGTTTGATGTAACATTATGATATTCTTCCCAGAGTACTATCCCGCCAGTAAGAGCTGTTTTTATTGCAACTGTCACCTTAAGCGGCTTATCCTTGAGAACTTCACCTGCAGTGTTTCGGACAATAGCCTGATAGTTAAAGCCCTGAGGGATCTGAGAAGACAAAAGATAAAAGACAAAAGATAAAAGTACCGAGAGGAGGAATTTCTTTTTCATACCAATAGGTTTTAGAACTTTGGAAACGAGATAATTATATGAAAGTTAGGACTAAAAGTAATACAAGTCAACTTTTTTTGACGAATACAAGAATATTGAGGAGATGAGAACTGAATCTACGGATAATCCTAAGTTATAAGTAGATATCTTTCAGTAGAACCTGTAATAAGTTAACATCTAATAAAATGCAGCGTAACTCAACTTTCCACTATGATTTTAAAATATATTATTTAATAAGTTATGCCTCTTATCACGAAGACTTCTTTAACCTCTACAGTAGATTCAATGCCATCTACAGGCACTTACTCTCTTTTGGTAATACAAGTCTATATGAAAAGGAGAAAGGGCGGGGGTAAGGATTAAAAAGTGTATAACCAGTTTTGTAAAATAAAAAATCCCATTGTATCTGATTCATTTACAACAGGATCTGAAAAAATTGGTAGTCCATAGGGGAATCGAACCCCTGTTACCAGGATGAAAACCTGACGTCCTAGCCACTAGACGAATGGACCATGTAAAGAACTTTAAAATGCGGATGCAAAGAAAGTATGTTTTTTTTGATATGCAAAACTTTTCGTTGGAAAAACTTGATTCAAACTGTATAATATTACAGTTTATCGCAAAGCTTGATGTACAGCATGAGAATATCCTGGATTATTTTAACCCGCACACCGCATGCCGCAGACCGCATGCCGCAGACCGCATGCCGCAGACCGCATGCCGCATACCGAATTCTCAGAAAACATACCTGATAGAAAGGGCGCCGTTGATTCCTCCCCAACCTGTATCCCCAATTAGATTTACCGTGGGCAGCAGATCAAGAGATAAGTTAACAGGGAATTCATCAAAAGTATATTCAAGCCCGAGTATACCATCAATACCAAGGACTGATCCCACATAAGTCGCATTAACATTGGGATTTCTTCCGGTATCCCAGAATCCGGCATGAGCGCCAACACCCCAGAACCAGTTCAATGCCGGGTATTCTCCTGTCCAGTGCTCATTCTCATAAAGACCTGTAATAACAAATCCACCCCAGCTGCTGGCAAGTGTCCCTTCCAGTGCATTTGTTTTTGAAATGAAATGCTTAAGTGTCAACCCGTAAGGAATCCCTACCCTGAGTCCCAGGCTGGTCCTGTAATCCTGTCCGTTTGAAAGAACACTTAGCCCGATAGTTAAAATAAAAAGTAAAATTGTCCTTTTCATCCGTATATAATTTATTTTTAAAGGTCGGATGGAACCACACATGATTGAAATAGAATTATTTTCATACTTGTTTGTGATTGGTATCAATCATGTGGGTTTCATATCCTTTTATTTAATCTTTAATAATCCCTCTGACAGCGATTTTAAGTTGCATCCGTCATAATCTCCGGAACTCATAAACAGGTAAACCGGATTCCTGAAATTTTGTTGCCTGATAAACGAAAACATTTCATCTGAATTGTCATAAACCTTAATATTGCCTTTCCCGAATGCTTTCTTTACATCTTCTGATGACAGGTCCGGAAGTCTTTTTAACCTTAAGGCATGAGGATTAAAGTATACAATTGCTGACGTTGCTTTTTCGAGAGTTCCATCATAAAGAGGAAGAAAACCGGGACTCAGGCTTGAATAGGTATGCAACTCCAGGACGGCAACAATATCTCTCCCGGGATACCTGGAAACGATGGCTTCCAAGGTAGCTCTTACTTTTGATGGGGAATGGGCGAAATCGAGATATGCTACTCCGTTTTCATTTTCATTTAGCTTCTGAAGCCTTTTGGAAGTACCCTCAAAGCTCCGGACAGCCTGGTAAAAATCATCCTCTGATACTCCCGAAATAATACAGGCTTCCCTGGCGGCAGAAAGATTCTGCATATTATGCTCTCCGAATATCTTTACCGGGACTACCCGGTTATGTGTTGCAGCAAAGAAACCGGTCTTATTCTGAAAATAACCATGAACTTTATAAGGGATCTTTCTGATCTTTTTTTCTGTAGCGAGTGCAAGTTTTCTGACTTCAGGATCACCATCAAAAAATATCAGATACCCGCCTTCAGTGATCTTTTCGATGAATATCCTGAACTGATCTATGTAATTCTCAAATGTCGGGAATACATTCATGTGATCCCAGGCAATACCATTAAGGATTGCAATATCAGGCATGTAAAGATGAAACTTGGGTCTCTTGTCGAGGACGGAGGTGAGATATTCATCGCCTTCAAGAACAGCGATCTGAGCATTGTCAGATAGCCCGACCATTGTTTCATAGCCGTCGATTGAGGATCCTACCATATAGTCAAACCTTATCCCGAGGAATTTGAAGACATGCATTATAATTGCCGTCGTTGTAGTCTTTCCATGGCTTCCGGCAACTACTATCCTCTTTTTATTTTTTGTTTGCTCGTAAATGTATTCAGGGAATGACATTATTCTGATTCCCAGTTCACGGGCCTTTAGAAGTTCAGGATTATCCTCTTTGGCGTGCATTCCGAGAATAATCGTATCGATATTATTTGAAATACGCGAAACATCCCATCCCTGCGCAGAAGGCAAAAGACCATATTGTTCCAGCCTCGATCTTGAAGGTTCGAATATCTCATCATCAGAGCCAGTGACTGTATATCCTTTTTTATGAAGGGCAATTGCAAGGTTATGCATTACCGCTCCACCAACAGCTATGAAATGTACCCTCATGAAATACTATTTAACGATACTTTTCGGCCAGTCTGAAATATTTTTAGCTGATACAACACTATTCTCAATAGCTCCATCCGGAAGAAGAAGTACAGTAAGATTTGCAGTGGAATTTGCCGGAACGACAACTTCGAAACCAACCATTGTGGTTCCCGGGTTTGCTGCATCATAGCTGTTAGGCGAAACGGTGTTCCAGATTTTCAAAGAGATTGTTCCGGGTTCTACAACTTTCAGGATAAGTTTTTTATTGTTTTTGAAAAGTTCAGCACTGTTGTTTCCTGTAATTGTTACCAAAGCAGATGTTACCATATTCCATCTGATAGTTGTTTCAGATGTTAGCGTTTCCACCTCATCACGGACCATTACGTACTGTTTGTCAACGATGGCTATCCCCCTTACTGTTTTTTTAAGCTGCCCGTCATATAGGGTGGACAGATCAGTAACGGCAGTAAGCATATCAGTCTGATCATAATATCCTGTTATGCTGGCTTTTCCGGAAACCCTCTGATACTGACCATTAACTGTTAATGTATTATGAGCCAGGTTATTATATCTGAAGACGTCCCATCTTTCCGAATACTGCGCCATGTTCCAAAGGTCAACACCTGCCTGTTCCAGTGAATTGTAGTCCTGCGACCCGAAATCCATTGCCCAGCGTTCTCCGTTTGCGTCCATAACAAATGATCCGACATCCATGTGTGCATGATTTGCAGATGGAGATCCTGCTTTCAGTCCGACATATATTGCATTCTTATCTGCCCACGATGTACGCATCAGGGCAACAGGATTTTTTCCCTGGCCGACCCAGATTCTTTCAGGGGGAGCTGAAATCTCGTTAATAGTAAGTCCCTCACACCAGATCAAGAGTGCAGGTAAAAGCCGGTCATCCGGAAGCGATTTATTTAAAAGCTGATATTTGTCTGACCATAATATTGATGGATCATCAAGTATATTACCAAACCAGAACATCGCAGGATCCATATTGGCACTTGTTCCACAATCGGAATAATTAAAGGGAACTCCTGTGGGACCAGTCATATTTTCAAGATACCGTGCTGTCTTTAAAAATCCCTCTGTTATTCCCAGGTCATATTTATCTCCGAATGCTTTTTCCATTGCACTGATGAACATTACATGAAAGCTGGTTCCGTAACCCCAGTATCCAAAACCTTCAGGATAAGCACCGTCAGGATCATAATCTCCCATAGGAAGTTTGATTGAGGTGACAGCCCGGTCAATTATCTGCAGCGCCAACTCTTTTTCATCTTCATAAACAGCCAGTGCCCCGAAAGTCATTCCTGCATTACACACCTGGTTCCAGTTATTTGTTCGGGTTGTCCACCCATTGTTGGCCGGAAGAAGAGAAGGTTTTAATCCCTTTTCCACAATAGCTGTCTTGATAATATTCCGTGATTCTTCTGATAATTTATCGTATAGCCAGTCGTACCCGATTGCAGCGGCCATTGTCATTTCAGCGACATCAAGAAAATGTGAAGGATTCCAGTCGCTGAAGGCAGAAACTGCAAGCATCTCCTGCTCAGCCCTTTCCAGGTATCTGACATCAGAGGTCATTCGCCATGCATACGACAGGTAAAATATCCTTCTGAGAGCTTCCCTTGATTTGCTGAGAAGTCTTCTTCCTGTGAGTACCCTTTCCACAGGAGGCTCTTTAACAATTTTATTACATTCATAAATTATAAAACTGCTTACAGATCCCCATTTATTTTCAGATGAAAGAGTTTTCCTGACAGCTGCCTCTTCTCCTTCAAGCAGGAGGATCCTGGGATGTTGTGGAGGTATCTCCGCTATAACAGGATTTTTAGTTTTTTCACAGGAAAAGGAAGAGATTAAAATAAATGTCACTCCAAATAAAAGAATAAAATATCTATTCATAAAGGATATTTTGATTTGATCTGCAAATTAATACAAATATTCAAACAATCCGGCTGATCTTTTAAACTCTTATATTTGTACCAGGGAAATAGTCCAGGAGATCAATATGAAAATCCGGTCGGACCAATATGAATACAGAAACGGGCATCAGGTGGAGCTGCTTCAGAGCGGTGAATCCTTTTTTGCATCTGTTGAAAAAGTCATTGATGAGGCAGAACATTTTATTCATTTTCAGACATATATAGTCGATGAGGATAAAACAGGTATAAGAATCATTAATGCGCTTATACGGGCAGCAAAAAGAGGTGTCAGAACATATCTTCTGCTCGATGCCTTTGGTACCGGCTATCTTTCCAAATCCTTCATCGACAGCATTGAGAATTCCGGAATTCTTTTCCGTTTCTTTTCTCCGACTTTTACTACAAAAGGATTCCAGCTTAGCTTAAGGCTACATTCCAAAGTGATAATGGCCGATGGAATAGTCGCAATAATTGGCGGAATGAATTTTGCAAACCGATACCATGGCACTACCGGAAAGAAAGAGTGGCTAGACTTTGCTGTTAAGGTAAGAGGCCCGGAATGTGCTTATATACTTGATATTCTTAAGAAGCTCTGGAATAAAACCTTCATACCCAAAAATGAACGGTCACTTGAAAAGATCCTCAGACCGGTTTCCTATACTGATAATGTGAAGCTGAAAGTCCTTCAGAATAACTGGTACAGGAATAAGATCGAGATACTTAAAAGCTATCGTAATGCTTTTAAATCTTCTCAAAGCAGAATGATAATTTTTGCAAGTTATTTCCTCCCCGGGAGGAATGAGCGAAAACTTCTCAGAAACGCAAGCCTTCGTGGTGTTGATATTACAATTGTCCTGGCAGCACAATCAGATGCCCCTATGTTTGAGAGGGCTACCCATTTTCTTTATGATTTCATTTTGAGGAACAACATTAAGATATTTGAATACCTGCCTTCAAACCTTCATGCCAAGGTTGCAACCGTTGATGGAAAATGGAGTACCATTGGCAGCTATAATATGAACCACCTGAGCGATTATGCAAGTGTCGAAATTAATGTGGGGATACTTGATGAAGGCTTTACCCTTCAGTTTGAAGAAAGATTAAAGAACATAATAAGGAATGATTGCCGGCAGGTAACTTTTGATGAATTTAACAGGCGCCGGACCTTGTTCTCCAGGTTCAGGGGCTGGTACTCATACCAGATGATAAGGCTGATGATGAGGATCATGTACCAGATGACATCGAAGAAGAAAAAATCTTATCAGGCTTTTTGAATTATAACCATTTACGATGAAACTACATCTATTTAATATTGCCAATTTTAAAGTCGATGGAGGCGCTTTGTTCGGAGTTATCCCCAAGGCACTCTGGTCAAGGGCTTATCCCTCCGATGAAAATAACCTGGTTGTACTTACACTACGTTCCCTCGTTGTGGAAACAGATGGTCGTGTAATCCTGGTCGATTCCGGCTGGGGAGACAAACAGGACGAGAAGTTTTTCCGTTACATTTACCAGCATAATGGAGAAGGACTTGTTAATGGCCTTAAGGTAAGAGGATATAATCCCGGAGATATTACGGATGTGGTACTGACCCATCTTCATGCCGACCATTGCGGAGGCTGCGTAAAGAAGAAACCAGAAAGCACCGGTTTTGAACTGGTATTCCCGGAAGCGGAATATCATGTAAGCAGATCTCAATGGGAATGGGCTTCGAAGAATAATCTCAGGGAAGAAGATGCTTTTCTTGAAGAGAATTATCTGCCCATTGGACAGAGCGGCAGACTTAACCTGGTAGATGAGGAGGATGAACTATTCCCGGGATTCTCGGTCAGGATCTGTTACGGGCATACACCGGGGATGATGATCCCGGTGATAAAATACAAGGACAAAACACTGGTATATACAGGGGATCTCATCCCGACTGTTGCACACCTGCCTCTTATCTGGAACATGAGCTACGATATTGAATCTCTTAAAACAATTGAAGAAAAAAAGAAGTTGCTCGACGAGGCACTTGAGAACAACTATACCCTTGTATTCCAGCATGATGTGCACATCGAGTGCTGTACACTCAGGATGACCCCAAAAGGTATCCGGGTCAATGAGAAGTTTAATTTTTCAGAGATAATTTAATTGAAGAATTCATTGTTAATTAATTAACACATACGCCATGGCAGAATTCATTTATGAAAAACCTTTTCAGATAGAAAAGGATACAACAGAATACAGGTTACTTACAAAGGATTTTGTAAAACTGGTTGAAACTGATGGAAGAAAAATTCTGAGAGTGGATCCCCGGGGACTTGAGCTCCTTGCTAAAACAGCAGTTTCAGATCTCTCTTTTTTCCTGAGGAGATCCCATCTTGAAAAGCTTGCTGCTATTCTTGACGATCCTGAAGCAACTGATAATGACCGGTTTGTTGCATATGTAATGATCCGCAATTCTGTAATCTCTGCCAAAGAGGACCTTCCCTGGTGCCAGGATACCGGAACTGCTATTGTGATTGGCAAAAAGGGGGAAGATGTACAGACCGGAGTTAATGATGCATTGTATTTATCAAAAGGTATTTATGAGACATTTAAGGATAAGAACCTGAGATATTCACAGGTTGTCCCTCTTACAATGTTTGAGGAAAAGAATTCGGGAACAAACCTGCCGGCCCAGATTGACATATATTCAGTCGAGGGTAACTCTTACGAGTTTTTATTTATTACCAAGGGCGGTGGATCAGCCAATAAGACTTTTCTTTATCAGCAGACAAAATCTTTGCTTAACGAAGAATCACTTGTTAAATTCGTGAAAGAAAAGATAAAAGAGCTTGGCACTTCAGCTTGTCCTCCATATCATCTGGCACTGGTCATAGGCGGAACATCGGCTGAAGCAACACTTAAAACTGTCAAGGAGGCATCAGCCGGATACCTAGATCATCTTCCGACTACAGGCAGGGAGAGCGGTCGTGCTTTCCGCGACCTTGAATGGGAGAAGAAAATTGAAAAGATATGCCATGAATATGGTGTTGGTGCCCAGTTCGGAGGGAAGTATTTTGTCCATGACGTAAAAGTGATCCGTCTCCCGCGTCATGCAGCTTCCTGCCCGGTAGGAATTGGTGTCAGCTGCAGTGCCGACAGGAACATTAAGGCTAAGATCACAGGTGACGGTATTTATCTTGAGGAGCTTGAAAGAGATCCGGCACGTTTTCTTCCGGTAAAAGCACCTGAGCTTGAAAAGCCGGTAGAGGTGGATCTTGACAGACCCATGAATGAGGTGCTGGCACAACTTACCAGGTACCCCGTTAAAACAAGGTTGAACCTGAAAGGTACACTTATCGTTGCCCGGGATATTGCGCATGCACGCATTAAAAAGGTGATTGATGAAGGGAAACCCATGCCTGAATATTTTAAGAACCACCCTGTTTATTATGCCGGGCCTGCCAAGACACCTGCCGGAATGGCTTCAGGAAGTTTTGGGCCTACTACTGCAGGAAGAATGGATACGTATGTTGATCTTTTCCAGAGTCTCGGAGGTTCGTTGATAATGGTTGCCAAAGGAAATCGAAACAGAGCAGTTATCGATGCCTGCAAAAAATACGGTGGATTTTATCTCGGGTCAATCGGAGGACCTGCTGCGATCCTTGCTGCTGAGAATATCAAATCGGTGGAGATGGTTGATTTTGAGGACCTTGGAATGGAGGCAATAAGAAAGATTAAAGTCGAGAATATGGCTGCCTTTATAATTACCGATGATAAGGGAAATGATTTCTTTGATGAATACAATAAATGATTAACTTCGGTATACTTGAGCCTGTTCACTATAAGGGATAGACAGATTGCTTCGCTTCGCTCGCAATGACGGTGGTTTTTAATTTACCTTGTACTATCTCAACCACTGGATAGAATAAAATTTAGTGTCATTGCGAGCGAAGCGACCCTAGTTTAGAAATTCAACTGTCATTGCGATCGAAGCGAAGCAATTCTTTGAACAAATCCGGAAACGTCAGTAAAGTTCCTCGATTAAAAATATCACATGTCTGTCCAGCGCGGACCAGTATTTTATAGAATTCTTCCTTACCAGTTCCCAGTAAATATTACTGTCGAGGCCATGGACGAAATTAATTTCCTTAAGCTCGGAAATTATTCTTCCTGCAATTTCCGGCTTCAGTGTCAGCCGTATTTTCCTGTTCATATAAGTGAATTCAGCAGAAGCAGTTGCGACAGTGTCATTTCTGACAGTCAGGAGACCATGTCCTGGAGTGGCACCCGTGCTTACCTGAATCCCGTCATTCATGCAGCTGAGGGGAGGCAATGAACCGGCAAATGAGGTTGTTGAGAATTCATCGACACCGGTGTTAAAATACTCCCTGGCCCTGATCCCCATTTTTACACCAACAATTGCAAATACACCAAGGTGACGATGAAGTTCATTTGCAAGTACCCCGGATGTCCACTCATCAACCCCGAACTTTAAAATAATTTCATTTACTGAGGATTGTATATCATCAAAATAAAATTCAGGATCAACGGGCATCTCTTTGATTACCTGGTTCTTTGAGACGGTTTCGCATTTAAGCATTCTGACCAAACCACCCATGAGCATCTCTTTTTGCGATGGAAAGCTCTCTGAATTTATTCCTGAAGTATCAGTTTTAAAGTATTCCGGATACTGCAAAAAGAGTGCTAATGTTTCATCGGTAGCGAAATATAAAAAATCGTGTCCCTTAGCAACCTCTGAGCTGAAAAATCCGTAAAACTTTTCTCCGTATTTTGTGCTTATCCCCCTAATCTCTTCAACCAGGGCTTCGTTGAAAAGCTTTTCCTGTCCAAACCCTCTGACAGTTTTGACCGGGATCTCTCCTTTTAAAACATTTAATGAAGAGGTTGGGTCGATATTATAGTTAAATCCTTTGGTGTCGGATAGCCCGTTTGAACTCCAGATTATCTCCTTTACCTGTTGCCTGAACAGAGGAATGTTTTTCCTTGCAAATTCAGCGGTTGACATTCCTCCCAGACATAAAAAGCTTATCCGGGTTTTCTCATGCGAAAGGAGATCATCTATTAAAGTAAAGCAATCAGGTGCCTTCTCAGGATTTATGCCGGTCTCATCACCCCATATAGCCTTCATGGGAATAGTAAATTCAGGTGATTTAAATGCTGAATTTCTGTTGATCCCTACCGGAATGCCCTCATGATAGAATGAGTTCAGAAGACTCTTAATTTTGATGTATGCTTTTTCCCGGTTAAGAGCCCCCGGAGAAACAGTTACTGCAAGAACCCTGATGTCTGGTGAAGCGAGAAGCATCGTTATTGCTCTCATGTCATCTATTCCGCCGTCAGTGTCAACTATAACATAATGAGACGGTTTCCACGGATGAGAATATGCCAGGATATTAAGAATCAGTCCCAAAATGAGCAATAATGATCGTTTCATCTTTAAATTGTTAATTGCTAAAAAACATTAGTGTCCACTAAGAATTATATAACGTTCTTTGAAATCATGAGTACATCGAGATTGTAAAGCTTATTTGACAGGTGTAGATTTGAAATAAAATCACAATTAAGTTTTGATCATTATAAAATTGTTTTCAATTACCGTTGGCTTTAGCCAACGGTATAACAGCCTAACAATAAAGGACTTTAGTCCTTATTTTAGGGCTAAAGCCCGTACCTGGGAAGTCTCTTCATCCGTTGGCTAAAGCCAACGGTAATTGAATTAAAACACTAAAATTATGCATATTTTAAGCATAACACAATTTAACAAAATATTTCAAACTAGCTACTTACAAACCAAGATTACCAAGATGTCAAAGGACTAAACTGTATACAGTTGAGAATCAATGATATTTAAATGGACATTAATTGCTAAATATAATAATTATTAGAATTATTAACCTTAAAATCGAAATACTATTGCATTGGGAATATTTTTTTATCTTCATCCGGTCAATAAATAGAAATGAAAAAATTCCTGATATTGTTTGTTCCCGGATTGATAACAGGGATTTTATTGATAATTGGAGGGGGGATGGTCATCACTAAAACTTCAACAAACAAATTCTGCGTTTCATGTCACATTCATACGGCGGCTGATGCTTCCTGGAAAAGATCGGTACATTATGAAACACAGTCAGGATACCGGGTTGCATGTGTGGAGTGTCATCTTCCTCCCACAGGAGATGCTTACCTCTGGGAAAAAGGTAAGACAGGTCTCAGGGATATCTGGAGTTACTGGACAAAAGATTCGGCATCTTTTAACTGGGAAGATCGCAGTAGACTTGAAATTGCCCGTGGATATGTTTACGAAGGCAGTTGCATAAAATGCCATGAGAATCTTTTTCCGGTAAAGCTGACAAAAAAGGGTGAAGATGCTCACCTCTATTATAAACAGTCGAAGAAGACGCCTGATCTTCATTGTATTAACTGCCATCTTAATGCCGGACATTATATGGAAGGTTATACACATGGAAGCAATAAGACTTTTGGATCTGTCTCTTCAGCTCCAAAAGAAATTTTTAAAGAACCTGCAAAAGTGAATGGATTTGAATCATTCACCGAACAGATACCTCATTCTCCTGTATCATTCAGGATGGTAGCAATTCCAGGCGGGAAGTTTCTGATGGGAAGTCCTGAAGAAGAACCATTCCGTAAAGCTGATGAAGGACCTGTAAGGGAAGTTGAAATATCTCGGTTTTTCATGGCCGAGGTCGAAGTGACCTGGGATGAATATCTGGCGTTTTATGCTCAGACTGCTGCTGAAGGGAGGTCAACTGATACAGAAGGAGTAAGATCAAAAACAACTTCTGATATAGACGCTATATCAGGCGCGACACCTCCTTACGGGCAACCTGACCAGGGATGGGGAATGGATCAGAGACCTGCAATATCATTAAGCTATCATGCAGCACAAACATACTGCAGGTGGCTATCATCTGTAACCGGAAGATCTTACCGGCTGCCTGCGGAGGCGGAATGGGAATATGCATGCAGGGCAGGAACAACAACTCCCTATTCCTTTAAAGGTGATCCGGAAAAATTTCAAAAAACCGGATTTAAAGCAAAGCTGTCAAAGGATGATACTGCTGTAATTAATTCATATATAATATATAAGGCTAACAGTTCAGGCAAAACACAAACTTCTGAAATGGTAAAATCCAATCCGTTCGGATTGAAGAACATGACAGGCAATGTAGCTGAATTCTGCCTTGACTGGTACCAGCCTGATGCATACTCACAATATCCTGAAGGTGTTGTTAAAGATCCACGCGGACCGGAAACCGGGGAAGAGCATGTGATTCGCGGAGGATCATACAGGAACTTTGCCGGATCTTTACGCAGTGCAGCCCGTGGTTATACACGGACAGAAGAATGGCTGAAGACTGATCCTCAGATCCCCAAAAGCATTTGGTGGTATTCCGATTGTTTCTATGTGGGATTCAGAGTTGTGTGTGAATTTGACGAAACGACCGGGAAATTGTAATTTTAAATTCTTAAAACCAACTTAATATGAAGAAAGCCAGTATCTCAAGGCGTAATTTTTTAGGTAAAGCTGCCACTGTGGGGGCAGCAGGAATAGTTGTTCCTTCATTATTATCTGGCTGTGATCGTTATAATAAGAAACGGGTCAAAGCTATATCGTGGCTCGACCAGGCTCCTGACGGACCAGTTCTTAAGGCAGGTGTTATAGGCTGTGGAGGTCGTGGTACAGGAGCTGCCATTAACTTTCTGAATGCAGGGCCAAAACTTCAGATTACAGCTCTGGGAGACACATTCAAGGACCGTATTGAGAATTGCAGGGCAAAGATATTAAAGGAAAAAGGACAGGAAGTTCTTGAAGAAATGTGCTTTATAGGTTTCGATGCTTACCAGAAAGTGATTAACTCCGGGGTCGACATTATTATTAATGCCACCCCGCCATTCTTTCGCCCCGAAATTATTGCTGCAGCTGTTGCAGCCCGTAAGCATGTTTTTGCTGAAAAACCTGTGTGCGTTGATCCTGTTGGTGCAAGGTCAATAATGGCAACTGCATTAAAAGCCAAAGAATTGGGATTGACAATTGTTACGGGGACCCAGCGCCGTCATCAGCGCGATTATGTGGCTAACTATCAGAACGTTCAGGCTGGTGCAATAGGCGATATAGTTGGCGGAACTGTTTGGTGGAATGGTGGAAAACTATGGCATCGGGATAATAATCCTGAATGGAGTGAAATGGAATGGATGATCCGCGACTGGGTCAACTGGTGCTGGCTCTCAGGCGATCATATTGTAGAACAGCATGTCCATAATCTTGATGTACTGAACTGGTTTACAGGTTCACATCCGGTAAAAGCAGTTGGCATGGGATCAAGGCAGAGGCGTGTTACCGGTGATCAGTTTGATAGTTTCAGTGTCGATTTTGTATTTGAGGACGGAAGACATTTCCATAGCATGTGCAGACAGATAAATGGTTGTGCTAATAATGTTTCGGAAAGACTCCAGGGAGCTGCCGGCTCAACAAACTGCCAGAATTCAATCCTTGACCTTGCAGGAACAGAAATATGGAAATATGAGTACCCGAAGGATGAAAAAGGTATTGAAAACAAAGCATTAATGAAGGCTGCCATGGACCAGGAGCATATCGACTTTATTAACTCAGTAAGGAATAATCTGGCTTTCAATGAACTTGAGAACACAGCAATCTCAACTTTGGTAGCTATCATGGGTCGTGTTTCAGCTTATACAGGTAAAGAAGTAACCTGGGATGAGATGATGAACTCTGATCTCAGACTTGGTCCTAAAGTTTTTGAATTTGGTCCGGTTGATGTTCCAAAAGAGGTGCCAATAGCAGGTCTTGCTTATGTACCTCAGGAAAATAACAAGAAATAATCTAATAATTCCTTTATGAATAGTTCCCGGAGAGACTTCATAAGAAAAGCCACGGCAACAGGAGCCGCTATCATAGCTGCTCCTGCTGTATTCGGTTCTGAAGAACTGGCAAAAAGACGCAGATCAGCCGAACCTGTGGTTCCTTTTAAGCTTAAATATGCACCCAGCCTTGGAATGTTCAGGGAGCATGCAGGTACAGATCCTGTCGATAACATTAAATTCTGTTACGATCAGGGATTCAGGGCAATGTTTGATAACGGCTTTCCTAAACGACCAGTAGATGAGCAGGATAAAATAGCTAATGAGATGCAGAAGCTGGGGATGCTGCTGGGTCCTTATGTTCTCTATGCTGATTTTTCAGTAACCTCTTTCGTCCTGAATAAACCGGAGGTCAGGGAAATGCTTATAAACAAAATGAAGGAGGGGGTTGAAGTAGTTAAAAGGACAGGGGCTAAGTGGGCTCTGATGGTTCCCGGACGATATGATGAAAAACTTCACCGGGATTTTCAGACTGCAAATGTCATCGACAACCTTCGTTATTGCTGCGAAATTGCTGAGCCGGAAGGTCTTACAATTGTTCTCGAACCGCTAAATACCCTCAGAAATCACCCTGGATTATTTCTGACAGGAATTCCGCAGGCATATTCAATATGTCGTGCCGTAAACAGTACTTCCTGCAAAATAGTCAATGATATTTATCACCAGCAGATCACTGAAGGCAACCTGATCCCAAACATTGAAGCAGCATGGGATGAGATTGCAGCTTTCCATTGCGGAGATAACCCCGGCCGGAATGAACCCTATACCGGAGAGATTAATTTTAAAAATGTATTCAAATACATTTACAGCCGTAAATATGAGGGCGTTATCTGCATGGAGCATGGTAAAAGCTTAAAAGGGAAAGAAGGCGAACTTAAACTACTGGAAGCTTATCGCGAAGCTGATAGCTTTGAAGTATAATAATCATCAAAAGAGACTGAAAATAAGCCTCTTTTTTATCTGATATGTATAAATCAATGAAAAAATATTCAGTTTTGGTATATTCACTATTATTCTTTACCGGGCTTTTCTCTACCGGTTGCAGGGAAAATTCAATTTTTTTTGCCGGCGGATTCTCAAACGAGGGCGAAAAGGGATTCTCAGTTTTTAAGTTCGACAACCGGAATGGAATCGCTGAGAAAATATCAGATTGGGATGCAGGAACCAAACCAGCTTTTTTCTGTTATAACAGCAAGCGTAATCTGATCTACATCCTAAATGAAGTTATGGAATTCAGGGGAACCCCAGGTAGCGGACTTACTACATTGGAATACGATCCCCTTAATAACCTTATAAAAAAAAGAAATGAAATTTTAGTCCCATACGGAGGATCGTGCCATATTTCATTGTCAGCAGATAAACAATTTTTATTTTTTGCAAATTATGCTACGGGTTCTGTTGCAGTCGTCGGCCTGGATGAAAATGGGATTCCTGAAAGAGTTACCGATTCTATATTATACGCAACGGAAGCCCAGGATGTTTCACATCCCCATATGATATTACAAGATCCCTCAGGTAAACATATATACCTGACCGACCTGGGTCTCGACAGGATCGTTAAATATGATCTTGATACCAGCACCGGGAAGCTGATTCAATCTGAGAATGGTATTATTGAGCTATCTGAAGGCTCTGGTCCCCGTCATTTTGTGTTTAATCCGGATGGTTCACAGCTTTATGTTATCAATGAACTGGGATCAACACTAATGGTATTTAATGTTGTTGAAAATGGTGTTCTGAAACTGGTTCAGACATTGCCAACAGTTAAGCCGGGATTTGAGGGCAAAAATTTTTGTGCTGATATCCATATCGGAACAAATAACAAATTCCTTTACGGGTCGAACAGAGGCGAGAATTCAATTGTTGTCTTCAGGATTGAAGGTGACGGAACATTAACTCTTGCAGGAAGTGTATCGTGTGGAGGCGACTGGCCAAGGAATTTTATAATAGATCCGTCTGGTAAATTCCTTCTCGTGGGAAATCAGAGATCAGATAATATTTCTGTATTAAGGATCAACCGTAAGACGGGTATTCCAGGAAAACCTGTAAGCAATACTTCCCTTAAGGCACCCGGCTGTATCAGATTCTGGGAATAGAATTTCTGAAATGATCATGAAACGTGGAGATTTAATCGCTGATTTACAGCGCAACAAAAACACCGGATGTGATATAATAGTGATCGGAGGCGGGGCCAGCGGATTAGGTATTGCCCTGGATGCAGCAACAAGAGGTTACAAAACACTTTTACTTGAACAATATGACTTTGCAAAAGGGACTTCATCACGAAGTACAAAGCTGGTTCACGGAGGAGTTCGCTATCTTGCACAGGGCGATATCCTTCTGGTAACGGAAGCATTGCATGAACGGGGAAGGATTTTAAAGAATGCCCCTCATCTTACAGCAAACCAGGAGTTTATCATTCCTGTCTATTCTCTGTGGGATGTGATTTTATATACGGTTGGATTAACTTTTTATGATCTTCTTGCCGGAAGGCTGAGTCTGGGCAGATCATATTTCATCAGCCGTTCCAGGGCCATTGCACGGCTGCCTCTTCTCAGAAAAGAAGGGCTGAAAGGTGGAATTGTTTACCGGGATGGACAGTTTGATGATTCCAGACTGGCGATTGCCCTCGCCAAAACCTGTGTGGACAAAGGCGGGACCGTACTTAATTATTTCAAAGTCATTGGTTTTCTGAAGAATGGAGATGGGAGAATAACAGGTGTCACTGCAAAAGATCAGCAGATAGGAGAGGAAATAACACTAAATTCAAAACTGGTGATTAATGCTACAGGCGTTTTTGCAGATGAGATCCACCGGATGGATGATCCCGGTTCAAAACCAACTATCCGTCCAAGCCAGGGAGTTCATGTGGTACTGGATAGCTCTTTTCTTCAGAGCAGTTCAGCAATAATGATCCCTAAAACTGATGATGGCAGGGTACTGTTCGCAATCCCATGGTATGGGAAAATCGTTGTCGGAACAACTGATACACCCCTTGATGAAATAACACCCGAACCTAAAGCACTCGATACTGAAATAGATTTCATCCTGAAAACTGCAGGCAAATATCTTACAAGGGCTCCCTCAAGGAAAGATGTTCTGTGTATCTTTGCAGGACTAAGGCCTCTGGCGGCGGATCCTGATAACCCTTTGTCAACGAAAGAGGTATCACGAAGACACAAGATCACCCTTTCAAAATCAGGCCTTTTATCAATTATTGGCGGGAAATGGACGTCATACCGCCGGATGGCTGAAGAGACTATCGAAAAAGGGATAAATGCAGGGATCCTTGAGAAGAGAAAATGCATTACAAAAGATCTCAGGTTAATTTCAAACGAAGCAGCGCTAAGATCGGACCGTCTGAAGATCTATGGCGATAATGCAGACGAAATTGAAGAGCTGATAGAGGAACAACCATCACTCGGAGAGCCTCTTCACATTTCTCTCCCTTATACAAGAGCTGAAATAATCTGGATCTGCAGGAACGAAATGCCTTTAACCCTCGAGGATATACTGGCAAGAAGGACGAGGGCATTGTTTCTCGATACGAAGGCAAGCATTGAAATTGCACCTGCTGTTGCATCCATTATGACAAAGGAACTTGGATTAAGCACCAGCTGGGAAAAAGAACAAATTGAAACTTATAATCAACTGGTATTAAATTATTTATAAATACGGGTCTATTATTTTATTCTCACAGACATGAAAAAATTCATTCTTTCACTTGACCAGGGAACTACCAGTTCAAGAGCAATAATATTTGACAGGAAAGGATTGCCGGTTTCAACAGCACAAAAAGAATTCACACAGTATTATCCTGAACCTGGCCGTGTTGAGCACAATCCGGAAGAGATATGGTCAACTCAGGCCGGAGTCGCCACGGAAGCAATCACCAAAGCAGGACTGGAAAGCGTAAACATTGCTGCAATCGGCATTACCAACCAGAGAGAGACGACAGTAGTCTGGAACAGAAAGACAGGCAAGCCGGTTTATAATGCTATTGTCTGGCAGGACAGGCGAACTGCTGACTTTTGCGACCGCCTGAAAAACGAGGGTTATGATCAGATAATACTAGAAAAGACAGGACTTATAGTAGATGCATATTTCTCCGCTACAAAGGTCAGATGGATACTCGATAATGTAAGTGGCGCCAGTGAGATGGCAAACAGGGGAGAGCTTGCGTTAGGGACAATTGATTCATGGCTGGTGTGGAATCTTACTCGCGGGAAGCTTCATGTTACTGATGTTTCGAATGCATCCCGGACAATGATATTTAATATCCATAGTTTAAAATGGGATGATGAGCTGCTTAAAATATTTGATATTCCGGCAAGTATGCTGCCCGAGGTAAAATCATCAAGTGAAACATACGGGGAAGCTTCGGGGATTTTTTCAACACCCATTCCTGTTGCCGGTATTGCAGGCGACCAGCAGGCAGCTCTCTTCGGCCAGATGTGTGTCGACCCCGGGATGGTGAAAACCACTTATGGAACAGGCTGTTTTATGATGATGAACATAGGGACAAAACCTATTAAATCAAAAAACAGGTTGTTGACAACCATAGCATGGAAGATTGGGAACAAAACTGATTACGCACTTGAAGGCAGCATTTTTATAGGCGGAGCAGTTGTCCAGTGGCTGCGCGACAGTCTTGGAATTATTAAAAAATCAGCTGATGTTGAGAAGCTTGCAGCAAAAGTTAAGGACAGTGAAGGAGTCTATTTTGTTCCCGCTTTTGCGGGACTGGGAGCGCCCTACTGGAATCAGCATGCAAGAGGATCAATAACAGGGATCACACGAGGATCAATGTCAGCACATATCGCCAGGGCGGCCCTCGACAGTATTGCTTACCAGACCCTTGAGGTACTGCTGGCAATGAATAAAGATTCAGGAATTGAAATTAAAGAACTCAGGGTTGACGGAGGTGCAACATTAAATAATAGCCTGATGCAGTTTCAGACCGATCTCCTGCAGGCAAATGTTGTGCGCCCGAGGATAACCGAAACAACGGCTCTCGGTGCTGCCTATCTGGCAGGACTTGCTGTAAACTACTGGGCTGACCTTAATGAGATAAGACAGCAATGGCAGGTTGACCGGACTTTCATACCTGGCATAAAACCTGAAGAAACTCATTCTCTGATAAAAGGCTGGCAGCGTGCAGTAAAAGCTGCAACAACATGGGCTGATGATAAATAAGGGGATGAAAGGCTCAAGACTCATAACTCACGGCAATCCAATAATCAAAAACCAGAAGTCGGAAGTCAAAAGAAAACTCTAAACTTTTAAAATATGAACCAGTTTTTTGCAGAATTTTTCGGTACAGCCATGATCATTGTTTTAGGTGGAGGAGTAGTATCCATTGTTCTTCTCAGTAAGACCAAAGGCAACAACAGCGGATGGATCGTCATCACATTCGGATGGGCAGTCGGAGTATTTACCGGAGTGCTGATAGCGGCACCTGTAAGCGGCGCTCATCTGAATCCGGCCGTAACCCTTGACCTCGTGCTTGCACATAAATTTTCACCATCGCTTATGCCTTTATATATAAGTGCATAACTTCTTGGTGCAATGTTCGGAGCCGGACTGGTATGGCGTGCCTATAAAAAGCACTTTGATGCAACGGATGATGCAGATGCAAAGCTTGCAGTTTTCTGTACTACACCGAATATCAGGAGCTACTGGTATAATGTTGTAACAGAAATAATCGGAACCTACGTTCTTGCGCTGGCTGTTCTTTATATGGCAGCACCGGAAGTTGGACTTGGTGCACTAAATGCACTTCCTGTGGCTATCGTTGTTCTTGGTATAGGACTTTCATTGGGAGGACCTACCGGGTACGCAATAAATCCGGCACGTGATCCTGGGCCACGTCTCATGCACTTTTTCCTGCCTTTACCACGCAAAAGAGACAGTGACTGGAAATACTCATGGGTGCCAATCCTCGGTCCAATGGTCGGAGCATCGCTGGCAGCTGTTATGTTCGTTTTGTTCGGTGGAGTATAATACCGGCAATGTAACTATTAAAGACGATCCTTACTGACAATCATGGGCAACCCTGATAATTGGTTTCACATCATAGCCATTGTCTGTTGCCTTTTTGAGCAGCATATTATAGGTCGATTCTTCCATCTTCTTTTCCCTGCAAAGAATCCACAGGTATTTCATTGTGGGATCACCAACAAGAGCATATCTGTAATCTTTGTCCAGGTCAAGAATCCAGTAATCACCCCTGAAGGGCCAGAAGAACTGAACCTTCAGCTTTGCCGGGACATTTTTATCAGGAATCCATGCGACAGCTTTTGCCGAACTCTTTTTCCCCGGATTGTTAATGTTTTGCCCCTGGTTCAGAACTGTTATTTTTCCGTCTTCACGTAAAGTATAGGTGGCGGTTATGCATTTCAGATTCCGTTCAAAGGAGTTGGGCAATCTGGCAATCTCGTACCAGGTTCCGGCATATCTTTTCAGGTCAATAGATAAAACAACGTTTGGAACATTTTGTGAATTTACTGCTGAGAATAACATAGATAAAAAGATTATGAGTATTGTTTTTTTCATATTACCATATATATAATTTAAAACAATACCAAAAGTACTACTTTATGAAGAAATACAGAACCCTGACCTGATATGACTCTGCCTTTTCTTAACTTAAAGAACCTCAGTCAGTTTTACGGGGCGATTTTCCAGGAGTGATTTCTTTGCTGCCAATGCAACAGCAACAGCAACTAATCCGTCATTGCCGGATTCTGAAAGGGGCAGATCTTTAATGACTGCATTACAAAACATTTTCATTTCAGTGGTAAATGCCTCAATATACCTGTCCATGAAGAAATTCAACGGCAGTGATCTGTGCACACCATCACTGGCAAAATAGAAGTGATTATCAGGGAAATTATTGTCAGCACATAGCATACCTTTCGAACCAAATATTTCAACTCTCTGGTCGTATCCGTATACTGCCTTCCGGCTGTTGTCGATGACTCCGATTGCCCCATTGGTAAAGGTGAGCAAAATTACTGCTGTGTCTACATCACCTGCTTTGCCGATTTCAGGATCAACCAGCACTGCAGCTTTTGTGAATACCTCAGTAACTTCGCTTCCGGTAATATATCTGGCCATATCAAAATCGTGTATGGTCATGTCCATGAACATACCCCCCGATGCTTCAATATATCCGGGATGAGGAGGAGTCGGATCACGTGAAGTGATCTTTAGAATGTGAGGATCGCCAATTTTTCCTTCAGCAACCAGCTGCTTGATCTTCAGAAAATTAGGATCAAAACGACGATTAAATCCTATCATCAGCTTAACACCTGCCTTTTCAACAGCCTTTAATGATCCTTTGATGACATCAAGAGAAAGGGCAATAGGTTTTTCACAAAAAATATGTTTTCCGACGTTGGCTGCATCTATAATATATTGTGCATGCGTATCTGTCGGAGAACAGATAGCAACGGCATCAACTTCGGGAAGATTGAATACGTCTTTATAGTTGCTGAATACCTTATTTATTCCGAAATTCTTCGCTACTTCTTTTGCACTAACAAGATTAGTGTCAGCAATTGCAACTAATTCAGCTTGAGGAACACTCTGAACCATTGTTGCAATATGGACCTTGCCAATTCTTCCGGTACCTATTACTCCAAGTTTTAGTTTTTTCATTTTATAAATTTTAAGGTTCAATTAGTTATTGATATTATAAGCCAAGAGATTTAATAAACTCCCTGTTGTGTTGTGCACAAACTTTTGGATTTCCCATCCCGGGGAGGACATCCTGCTCAACAACTATCCAACCGGAGTACCTCTGTGCTTTGAGCTTCTTGACAATAGCTTTGAAATCGACCGATCCCTTTCCAAGCTCACAAAAAACGCCATTGGCAACGGATTTAAAATAATCCCATCCTTCAGCCCTGGATTTTTCTGCCGCACCCGGATGGCAATCTTTGAAATGGATATGCCATATCCTGTTCCTGTGCTCTTTCAGCGCTTCAACAGGATTTCCACCTCCAAACATATAGTGACCCATATCGAGAACAAGACCAACAAGAGAGGGATCAGTTAGGGAAAGCAGATTGTCAATTTCAGCAGGTGTTTCCACATACCCTGCACAATGATGGTGAAAGACAGTTCGAAGACCTGTTCTGGATTTTACTTCAGATGCAACAAGATTTGCTCCTTCAGCAAAAATTTTCCACTCATCTTTGCTGAGTCCCGTTGATGGAGTTACTCTTCCTGCATTCAATGTCCGTTCTTTCACGCTTCCGTTTTTATCGGCAAGAACGATAAAAGCATCACTATAACCCGCATCAGCCATCAGCTTTGCAGTTTTTACTGCTGTTTCGGCACCCGCAGCATGTTTTGACCTGTCCTTCATAAAAACCGGGACAAACGCTCCAACCATTGAAAGTGATCGTTTGTCGAGCTCCTTTTTTAATTTAAAAGGTATTGTCGGCATAAAACCCCAGTCGCCAAGCTCAGAGCCTTCATAACCGGTTTCCCGGATTTCATCAAGAACCTGTTCAAATCCGGCAGCTTTACCACCCAGATCAAATTCGAGGACACCCCATGAACAAGGGGCATTGGCAATTTTTATCATAGTAAATTGAAATTAGAAAAACATTTATATTGTTTTATTAAAACTTTCTTGTCCATTCATCGTGCCAGCGCTCAATGACCACCTTTGTCTGGGTATAAAATTCTACAGCGTGAAAAGATTGTCCATGGAGATCTCCAAAGAAGCTTTCTTTCCAACCGCTGAAAGGGAAGAATGCCATGGGTGCTGCAATCCCAATGTTCACCCCGATATTGCCTGCCTGAGCATCGTGCCTGAATTTTCTGGCTGCAGCTCCGCTGGTGGTAAAGATGCTGGCAGCATTACCATGAACGCTATCATTTGTCAATTTTATTGCATCATCCAGTGAATCAACATTATTGATGATAATTACCGGACCGAATATTTCTGTTTTGTACAATTCACTTTCAATATCAACACTCCCTAATATTGTTGGGCCAATAAAGTTTCCATCTTCACATCCAGGAACTTTAATATTTCTTCCGTCGAGTAATAGTTTTGCACCGTCATCAATACCCTTTTGTATCAGTTTTTCAATCCGCTCCTTACTCTCCATAGTAATAACCGGTCCTATTTCCACACCATTTGTCATCCCGTTTCCAATTTTCTTTGATTTTGAGGCTTTGATAATTTTTTCAGTAAAGATTTCTCCGGCCTTCCCGACAGTCAGAATAATCGCAACAGCAAGACATCTCTGTCCTGCACATCCATAAGCACTGTCGGTAATAATTTTAACGGTAGCATCTACATCAGCATCAGGCATTATAACTACCGGATTCTTTGCACCTCCCAGAGCCTGAACCCGTTTTCCATGGGCAGTGCCGGTTTTATATATGTATTTTGCTATAGGGGTAGAACCCACAAAACTAACTGCCTTAATATAAGGATGTTCGAGAATTGCATCGACGGTTGCCTTACCGCCATGAACCATATTCAAAACTCCTGCGGGCAGGTTTAATTCCTCAAATAATTCGAAGACGCGGTTCATTGTTCGAGGTACTTTCCCTGAAGGCTTTATTATATATGTATTACCGCAGGCAATAGCATAAGGCATGAACCAGAACGGTATCATAACCGGGAAATTGAATGGAGAGATACTTGCGCCAACGCCCAATGGCTGGCGTATATAATACTCATCAACGCCGACAGCTATATCTTCAGAAAAATCACTCTGCAGAAGTGTCGGTATACCACAGGCTACCTCAATATTTTCAATGGCACGAGCTAATTCCCCTTTGGATTCTGCAAAAGTCTTGCCACATTCACTGGTACATATTTCAGCGATCTCATCTGAGTTTTTTTCCAGGATCTGTTTCATCTTAAAGAGATACTGTACGCGCTGAGTGGGAGGCTTATTACGCCATGACCACCATGCCTGATGAGCACTCTCTGCTGCATCATCAATATCCTCTTTTGATCCTGCAGGAACCTTTGCAAGACATTCACCGGTAGCCGGATTTAAAACATCCCGGACTTTTGATTCCTTGCTATCACACCATTGTCCGTTAATGAAGTTTTTTAAAATTCTTGTCATATAATTATATTATTTATTGTTATCAGTTTATTTTACAGGAAGTACCTCTGTTTCTTCTTATTCTCGATGTAGCTCTGATAAGCTTTCTTAACTGTATCTTTTTCAGCGACCTCTGCAACAGCTACTTCCCACCAGGCGTATCCCGGAATGCCTTTATAGAGATCAGTATCAATAGTTATAACAGTTGTCACAGCCTGTTTTTTAGCTTCTGCAAGAGCATTTTTTAAAGACTTAATATCAGTCGCTTTAATAACATGTGCTCCAAGACTTTGTGCATTTTGTGCAAAATCGACAGGAAGAGTATCTCCTGTCAGTAATCCGGATTTTTCGTCGCGGTAGCGGTATTTCGTACCGAAGCGCTTCGATCCTATCGATTCGGACAATCCTCCAATACTGCCGAATCCATTGTTATTCAGAAGGATAATTATAACTTTAATTCCTTCCTGGATTGCTGTTACGATTTCATTATTCATCATGAGATAGTTGCCATCACCAACCATGACATAAATCTCACGGTCAGGGCAGGCCATTTTTGCACCAATTCCTGCTGCACATTCATATCCCATAGTTGAGTAACCATATTCAAGATGAAAACCTTTTGGATCCAGTGTCCTCCAGAGCTTATGGAGATCTCCGGGTAAACTTCCGGCAGCGCAAAGCACAACGTCGCGGGGTTCTGCAAACTCATTAACAGCACCAACAACTTCAGCCTGTGAAACCGGGAGATCCCCCGTGACCTTACAGAATTCGCTGACCTGTTTATCCCAGGTTTTATTTGAATTGGCAGCGCGTGTCATATATTCATCTGAAACCCTGAATCCGGCTAATAAGCTTAAGAGTTCCTCAAGGCATACTTTAGCATCACCAGTTACAGGCAGTGCAGAGTGCTTATACGAATCGAATTCAGCAATATTAATGTTAATGAATTTTACATCAGGATTCTGGAAGGCGGTTTTTGACGCAGTTGTAAAATCGCTGTAACGTGTTCCGATACCGATAATAAGATCAGCCTCTGAAGTAAATTCATTTGCGCCGGGAGTTCCTGTCACACCCACAGCCCCAAGGTTTAAATGGTGGTTATAAGGGAGCGAACCTTTCCCTGCAAAGGTCTCAGTAACGGGGATCCCGCATTGTTCAATAAGATTAATCAGGGCTTCCGTTGCCTGGCTGTATATCACTCCGCCGCCGGCCACAATGACTGGTTTTGTTGAAGATTTGATCATTGCAGCAGCTTTTTCTAAGATGGAAGAATCAGGTCTGGGCCTTGCAATCCTCCAAACCCTTTTCAGAAACAGCTCTTCCGGAAAGTTAAAAGCTTCTGCCTGCACATCCTGTGGTAACGCCAGGGTGACAGCTCCGGTATCCGAAGGTGATGTAAGTACTCTCATCACCTCAGGAAGAGAAGTAATTATTTGTTCAGGCCGGTTAATCCTGTCCCAGTATTTTGACACCGGTTTAAAACAATCATTCACTGAAATATCCTGTGAATCAGATGATTCAAGCTGTTGTAAAACAGGTGCAACATTGCGACGTGCAAAAATATCACCAGGCATAAGCAGCACTGGTAACCTGTTGATTGTTGCACAGGCTGCCCCGGTTATCATGTTTGTTGCGCCGGGACCAATTGAGGAGATACATGCAAAAGCACCCAGGCGGTTCTTCATTTTCGCATAAGCTGTAGCAATATGCACTGAAGCCTGTTCGTTTCTGGTCATATAATAACGGAAATCGGGATTTTCCATCAGTCCTTCACCAACTCCGGCCACAATACCATGGCCGAATATTCCCAGGCAGCCGGCAAAAAACTGATTTTCAATACCGTCCCTTTCAACATACTGGTTTTTCAGAAATCTGACAATTGCCTGTCCGACAGTAAACCGATTTGTTTGCATAATCTTTAGTCCTTATTAATAATTACTTACCATTCATTTCAATTGTCACAACCGGGATTCTGGGATCCATCCCTTTCCATGTTCCATAAATCCATTTATGATCAGGATCATCTGTACTTTTCAGGCTCTGGTCACTTCCTGCAAGAAAATTAAGATAATAGACATTGTATCCGTGTCCGGCAACAACAGGGTGGTATCCTTCAGGTATCAGAACCACATCATTATTATGTGCTTCAGCTATTTCATCCAGGCTGCGATCATCATTATATACCTTCTGAATTGCAAATCCCTGGGGTTTATCGGTCTTATAAAAATAGATCTCTTCCAGGCTTGCTTCAATAAGTTTGCCCGTAACCGGATCAGTTTTCCTGGTGTCGTGCTTATGAGCAGGGAATGAGCTCCAGTTTCCTGAAGGCGTATAAACCTCAACACATACCAGACGGCTGCATTCAGATCCCGGAGGTAATATGCTGTTTATCTGACGACTGGCATTATCTCCACCCCGGAATTCAATGCCCATATTAACAATGTCAGCAGGAGATATCAACCTGGCCGGGAAATTCTTTTCCGCAATGCTCCAGCCACAAGCGATATCAAGAAAATCACCGGCAGGAGAAATTTCAAATTCAGTATGAGGAGGAAGATATAATGCATGAGGGAGTCCGCTGAATACATTTTTTCTTCCATCTGAGGTTACCCAGGTACCAGCAGATGTTTCTGCCAGTAAATTGCCTCCCATCAGCACAAACAGGTATTCACATCCTCCTGTTTTTCCGGTCCATTTTTGTGATGGCTTTATTGTTCTTGCTGTAAAATTCAATAGATTCCAGCCTGCTTCATCTGCAGTTATCTCCTGGTAGATTTCTTTATCCAAGGATGATCTTACCAGTACCCGGCATTTTTTATCCCTTTTCATGAATTAGTTTCTAGATCAGCATCATATCCCTGATCTTTAGAACAAGATCAGAGGTTGCCTGACAAAATTGCCTTAAGGTCCTTACTGTAGCTCCGAATTCATCGAACTCCTCTGCTTTCATTCCCTTTTCATCATATGCACGCCGGAAATCAACAAACTTCTTTTCAAGTTCAGAAATTATCTTCGGATCTACAGGTGTATCCATCCTGTTCTCTACTGTTATATCCGATGCATTGTATCTTTTCTGCCATAGCCAGGGCGGAGAGATTACAACATTTCCTCCAATGAATTCTGACCAGTGCAGATGATTTCTGAAGGCAGCACTTAATAACCTTAACCGGTATCCTCTTTCGCAGTATATCCTGTAAGCTTTCTTCATTACAGCCACACCTGCCCAGTCAAGAATTTCAGGGTTTGCAATGATGTTTTCCTTATCTGCCACCACTTTCAGCCAGTCATCGAGCCTTCCTACCATGAGAGTACAGACAGGACCCATCGTGCTGATATCTTTTCCTTCTTTCTCGCGATGTTTTAATCCGCGTTCCACGGCTTCAGCTACTTCAACAGCCTGAGGGAGAGTAAAGCTTACTGTTGCATTAATGCTTATTCCCATGTATGTCGCCTCTTCTATAGCTTCTATTCCGGCTTTTGTAGCCGGTATTTTAACAATCATGTTCGGGGCAAGCTCACTGAAATGGACGGCTTGGGCAAGGATTCTTTTGGCATCACGGTAGAGTCTGGGATCTGTCTGTATCGACAGCCTTCCATTCCTGCCTTTTTCCCTGTCGAATACAGGCTTAAGAAGCGCTGCTGCCTTAATCGACATTTCCTCGATAAGTTTCCAGGCAATATCATCTTCGGATGCAGCTGGATTCTCCAGGATGATTTGCGGTATCCGGATTTTCCAGATATCCCATTCCTGTTTAAGAACACTATTGACAATCACCGGATTGCAGGTTGCTCCCAAAGCTCCATGCTCTATCGAAGATGTTAACTCTGCTAAAGAGCAGGAATCATTCCACAGAACTGTCGGCGTTGTCTGTGTCATTTCATGAAGGGTGCTTTTATAAGTTTTGTTTTGCATTGATTCTCCTCCCAGGATGTTTTTATTTAAGTTATGATTTTTAAAGATTACCAGAAGAAATAATAGAGTGATGCCAGAATTCCACAAATTCCAATAACAGCAATATTGAATGTCATTGAGGTATTGAATAATCCTTTACGGATAATAATTGCCCTGGCATCCATCTTCTTTAATTTATTATTCAGTATCAAAATGAGACCGACCAGCATAAACATAAAAACCAGTACATAAACAGCATCAAGCGCCAGGTTTCTTAAGGGATAAACGAAAAAAGTAGCAATAATTCCTACAAACATGGCTATAGCCATAATTTTCATTCCTAATCCAACAAATTTTCCCCCGGATTCTTTATCAAAAACATTTTCAGTTTTATGTTTTTTATCCAGAAGGCTCATACCGACAAATACAAAAGATAAAATAATGAATACGTAACCAATACGAAGGACAAACGGCATTTCAGGGAAAAGCATTTTCATCCCCAGTCCAAGTGGTATGGTCAGTAACGCTGTCGCAAGCGCTGCATTAGAAGATGCCTGCCGCCAGAAGAGTCCGCAGAAGAATATAAGAAATTCGCCAGGATAAATAAATCCTGTGTATTCCTGGACGTATTGAAATGCCTGGTCGAGAGTTTGCAGATGAGGAGCAATAAAGGTTGATATCGACAGGAAAATAAAACCTGCTATAGTACCTGTTCTGACCAATTGTTTTTCTGTCGCATTTTTCTTCAGGAAACTTTTATAAATATCCATGGTAAAAACCGTGGAAGCACTATTGACAAGGGAACTAATGGAAGAGACTGCCGCAGCAGCTATTGCTGCAAATGAAAGCCCTCTGATCCCGATAGGTATTATGTTTCTAATTAGCCACGGATAAGCTTCATCTGATTTCCCCAGTTTTGCACCCAGGGCGAATACTGCAATTCCCGGTATAACAACCAGGAGAGGTATCAGCAATTTCAGATATCCCGCAAAAGCTACTCCAAGCTGAGCTTCTTTCAGGTTCTTCGCAGCAAGCCCTTTCTGGATTATAAACTGATTGAATCCCCAGAAACTTAAATTAGTCAGCCACATAGATCCCAGAATTACCCCTAAACCCGGAAGATCTGAAAAGGCATCCTTTAACCCTCCTTTTCCATCCGGAGCAAACAGGGTATTTTTTTCAATGATCATATGTAATTTCTGGGGTACTTTGTCCAATAATTCAGCAAAACCGGCAATCACCCCATTGCCGTCACTAAGAGCATTAAGTGCGAAAGCTGTTGTTATCAGCCCGCCCAGAATTAAAACAGTTACATTTATAACATCTGTCCATGCAACAGCTTTTATCCCACCCCAGAGGGAGTATAATGCAGAAAAAGCTGAAAACCCGATAACTCCGTAAATCATTGGAACTCCGATAATTCGTTCCATTGCCAGGGCTCCCAGATATATGACCGTAGTCATATTTACAAAAGTATAGACCAGTATCCAGAAAACTGCAAAACAGGTACTGACTCTTTTATCATATCGTTGTGAAAGATACTGGGGCATTGTAAAGAACCCCTTTTCAATAAAGACAGGAAGAAAGAACTTGGCCACAATTATAAGTGAAGCAGCTGCAATCCATTCATAAGCGGCTATGGCTAATCCGATTGCATAACCGGAACCTGACATTGCAATAAAATGTTCTGCCGATATATTAGCAGCAAGCAGTGTTGATCCTATCGCCCACCAGGGTAATGAACGGCTTGCTAAAAAATAGTCCTGGGATGTTCTCTGGACCCCCTTCTTTCTGCGTGATACCCATAATCCAATAATGACAATTATGGAAGCATATCCAAAGAAAACTATCCAGTCGATAGTGGTAAACTGATTCATGAATACTGTTAAAATTTTAGTGAATGATTACAAGGTAAAATTAATTTGAAAAGGGATCACGTTTATACTTTAAATTTATCAATTAGTAATGCTATATTAGCAATTCTTGATCAGGTTACCAGAAGTTATGCAAATACTGATATAAATATGCTATTATTTTATGAAACCATTTTATCAGAAGCTTGTAACATTACCAGCTCAATCAGTGATCTTTTATAATGAGGAAAAACCCCATTTTACCGTGCCATGGCATTTCCATCCTGAAATCGAAATACTATGTGTTATTAAAGGTTCTGGGATTTGTTATTCGGGAGATGGAATTCATCCTTTTTCAGAAGGCGAAATAAGTTTATTAGGTGAAAACATACCTCATTGGTGGAAAAGTGACAGTAAATACCTGGATCCTGAAAACGAACAAGGAATTAAAGCCCTTATAATACAATTCAAGAAAGAGATTTTTGATGCAAATTTTATTAACCTGCATGAGATGCGCGCAATTAAAGAACTAATCGGAAAATCTCAGAGAGGCATTCAGTTTATGGGGAAAAACAGAAAAATTCTTGGTGATCAGATAATGAAAATATTCAGGTTAAAGGGTGTAAAAAGAATTACGGAGCTGATAATTCTCCTGGACATGATGGCAAAAGTCAGAGAATATAAATACCATTCGAGTGTTGGTTATTCAAGGATAATCAGTTCATATGATTTCTTCCGTTTTAATTCGGTTCATGAATATGTAATACGGAATTTTACCAAACCAATAACACTTCAGGAAATTTCAGAAAAAGCAAATATTTGTCCAACTGCCTTTTGCAGATATTTTAAAAAACATACCGGGAGGACCTTTGTTTCTTTTCTCAATGAGATCAGAATAGGGTATGCATGTAAACTTTTAATTGAAGAAGCGCGTCCTGTAAACCTGGCCTGTATTGAGAGCGGCTTTAATAATCTGGCTCATTTCAACAAAATATTCAAACGGACATTCAATTTAAGTCCGACCGAATACATTAAAGCACATGGCCTTTATGGAGTTCCGCTCAAAGAATATTAAAAACACTGCCAAGCTGACATCTCATCCTGGAGGAGAGAAAAAATTTCTGCATTTAAATGCAATTACCTTAACAGAATGAATCTGAGATTCAATTATTTTGTAAATAGCATAGCGATTGGAAGATAGATTAACACTCCACATAAAATTAAAAATGAACACTACAAGCCAGTCAATAGAGGAACCAAAGAAAAGTAATTTCCGTTGGGTCATAGTAAGTTTACTTTTCTTTGTGACGGCAATAAATTATGCAGACCGTACAGTACTTTCAATTGCAGGGCCGGCATTATCCAAGAGCCTGCATCTGAATTCGGTGTCAATGGGATATATTTTTTCGGCATTTGGCTGGTCATATGTTCTTGCCCAGCTTCCAGGAGGATGGCTCCTGGACCGTTTTGGGTCAAGGAAAATATATGCTATCAGTCTTTTTGTATGGTCTTTCTTTACATTTATTACAGGATTTACAGGTTTCTTTGCTGGTTTTTCGGCCGTTGTTGTGCTATTTATCTTAAGGTTCCTTCTGGGTGTTGCAGAAGCTCCGGCTTTTCCGGCAAACAGCAGAATTTCCGTGGCCTGGTTCCCTACAAAAGAAACCGGTACTGCAGCAGCTTTATTCAATTCATCACAATATTTTGCAACAGTGCTCTTTGCTCCTTTATTAGGATTTATAGTTCATACTTATGGGTGGAAGTATTCTTTTATGTTTATGGGGATAGTAGGATTTGTTTTTCTGATCTTCTGGCTGAAGTATGTGCATGCTCCAAAGAAATCCCCGTACATTAATCAAGCCGAGCTGGACTATATTACAAAAGGTGGGGCTCTTGTAGAGATGGACCTTGCAGTGAAAAGCAATAGAAACGATGCCCCCAGATGGAAATTCCTGAAGCAACTTTTAAAGAACCGTATGTTTATAGGCGTTTATATTGCCCAATATTGTATAAATGCAATTACCCATTTTTTCATTACCTGGTTTCCGGTTTATCTGGTTCAGGACCGGGGAATGACCATTCTTAAAGCCGGGTTTGTTGCTGTATTACCAGCAATTGTTGGTTTTGTCGGAGGGAACCTTGGCGGTATATTCTCAGATTCTCTGTTGAAAAAAGGCTATTCTCTTTCTGTTGCCAGAAAAGTGCCGATTGTTATCGGGATGCTGTTATGCATGAGTATGACTTTATGCAATTATACGAATGTTGAATGGATGGTGGTTGCTCTTATGGCATTGTCGTACTTTGGTAAAGGTATCGGAGCCCTTGGCTGGGCAGTCAATGCCGATACGGCACCAAGAGAAATCACAGGTCTGAGCGGATCTCTTTTTAACACCTTTAGCAATCTTTCAAGCATCGTCACACCAATCGTAATCGGTTATATAATAGGAGCTACAGGTTCCTTTAACTGGGCATTGATTTTTGTCAGTTTTCATGCATTCCTGGCTATTGTCAGCTATGTTTTTATTGTAGGAGAAATCCAGCGTTTCGAACTTAAGAAAATATAATCTCATACAAAACTAAAACTCAAATAAGGAGGACATATTATGTATAAAATCGGATTTATTGGTTTGGGGATAATGGGAAAACCCATGAGTAAAAATCTTATTAAAGCGGGATACAAACTGGTTGTACTTGATTTAAACCAGGGCGCCATGAACGAACTTGTATCAATGGGTGCAGAGAAAGCAGCAACTCCCAAAATAATTGCAAATAATTGTGAATTCATAATTACTATGTTGCCTAATTCTCCGCAAGTTAAGGAAGTCGTACTTGGTAAAAACGGGTTGATAGAAGGATTAAAAACCGGTTCTGTCTTTATTGATATGAGCTCTATATCACCTATCGTAAGCAGGGAATTATCCAGAAAAGTTGAAGAAAAGGGTGTGGAAATGCTGGATGCTCCCGTAAGTGGCGGCGAACCAAAAGCAATAGACGGAACACTCTCGGTTATGGTGGGTGGTAAAAAAGATGTTTTTGACAGAAGCTTTTCCATCCTGAAAGCCATGGCTGCATCCGTAGTGCATACTGGTGGTATTGGTGCAGGAAATGTTACCAAACTCGCCAATCAGATTATTGTAGCACTGAATATAGCAGCAATGTCTGAGGCGCTGGTTCTGGCTACTAAAGCCGGTGTTGAACCCGAACTTGTTTATCAGGCGATACGGGGAGGACTTGCCGGAAGCACAGTATTGGATGCAAAAGCGCCATTGGTGATGGATAGAAAGTTTAATCCAGGATTCAGGATAAATCTGCATATCAAAGACCTGAGTAATGCGTTGGATACATCACACGAAATCGGCGTCCCATTGCCACTTACATCAGCAGTAATGGAAATTATGCAGGCACTTAAGGTGGATGGACTGGGAGAAAAAGACCATGGAAGCCTGATACAGTACTATGAAAAATTAGCGAAGATTGTAGTAAAGAGATGATCAGAAATCGGTATGCGGCATGCGGCACGCGGTTCACGGCACAAGGCACTCGGCACACGGAAAAAGAAACACGAAACCCAGGCACCAAGCACCGAGCGCCAAGCAACAAGGACCCAACACCAGAATTAATTAGATGATAACCCATTATAATGATTGAATATGAATCCTGAAGATTTCAAAGGAGCACCCATCGTAACTGAAATGTCGGTAATTCCGGTTGCGGGTTACGACAGTATGTTGCTTAATCTCAGCGGTGCCCACAGCCCCTTTTTTACACGAAACGTTGTTATTCTGAAAGATAGCGCAGGAGACACCGGTGTCAGCGAAGTTCCTGGCGGAGAGCTTATCCGGCAGGTGCTGGAAGAATCAAAGACTCTTGTAATCAACAAGCCAATAGGTTCTTATAATAATATCCTAAACGAAGTCCGGCAGAGGTACAACGACAGGGATTCAGGAGGACGTGGCTTACAGACCTTCGATTTACGCATTACCATTCATGCAATAACAGCATTAGAAGCTTCATTACTGGATCTTCTCGGCCAGTTTCTTGGTGTTCCTGTTGCTGCATTGCTTGGCACAGGCCAGCAGCGGCAAAAGATGGAAATGCTTGGCTATCTGTTTTATGTTGGCGACCGGGGGAAAACAGATTTGCCATATTTCAGTGCTTCAAATCAAAAGGATGACTGGTTGAGATTGAGGAGCGAAAGTGCTCTGACCCCGGAAGCAATTGTCCGGCTGGCAGAAGCAACTCATCAGCGCTATGGCTTTAAAGACTTTAAACTAAAAGGCGGGGTAATGAGCGGCAGCGAAGAAATGAAAGCAATGGTTGCACTTGCCAACCGCTTCCCGGATGCCAGGATGACTATAGATCCCAATGGCGCATGGTCGCTTGATGAAGCTATACAATTATGTAAGAATAAACATGATGTACTTGCATATGTTGAGGACCCCTGTGGTGCAGAAAAGGGCTACTCAGGACGTGAAATAATGGCAGAATTCAGGAGGGCAACAGGATTGCCGACAGCCACAAATATGATAGCTACCGATTGGCGTCAGCTGGGACATTCAATTCAGTTGCATGCGGTGGACATTCCCCTGGCCGATCCGCATTTCTGGACAATGCAGGGTGCAGTAAGAGTTGCACAGATCTGTCACGAATGGGGATTAACATGGGGTTCACATTCCAATAATCATTTTGATATATCGCTTGCAATGATTGTCCATACCGGGGCTGCAGCTCCCGGCAAAATTACTGCTTTGGACACACACTGGATCTGGCAGGAAGGACGGGAACGCTTAACCAGGGAGCCTCTTAAAATTACTGGAGGAATGATCTCTGTGCCTGACAAGCCAGGTCTGGGAATTGAAATTGATATGGATCAAATTGAAAAAGCAAATAAACTGTACATGGAAAAAGGACTTGGGGCAAGAGACGATGCTGTGGCAATGCGATATCTGATACCGGGATGGAAGTTTGACAATAAACGCCCTTCTCTTGTTCGTTAGTGCAGAGCTTAGATAACTTCACTTATATAAGGGAAAAATAAAATGCAAAAGAAAACAGAATTTAAACCCAAAGGAATAATCCCGGCAGTAATAACTCCACTCACCAATGATGGTAAGTTTAACGAGAAAGCCATGCGCAAATTGTTGAATTATCTGATTGACGGGGGAGTGCATGGCTTGTTTGTTGTTGGTACAACAGGCGAATTTTACGGGCTGACACCTGAAGAAAAAATGGAGATATACCAGGTTGCTATGGATGAGACTAAAGGAAAGGTACCTGTTTATGCCGGAACAAATGGTATTACGACCCGGGAAACAGTTATGCTGACCCGGATAGCCGAAGAATGCAAGGTGGATGCAGTATCAGTTTTAACCCCAATGTTTGTTGCCCCTTCTCAGGACCAGTTGATCACTCACTTTAAGACTATTGCAAATAATACGAGTCTCCCGGTAATACTATATAACAATCCGCCAAAAACATCAGTAAGTCTTGCCCCGGCAACAGTTGTAAAATTGGCTGAAGTACCGAATATTGTTGGCATTAAGGATTCCTCGGGTGATATGACGGTGACTGCCGAATATATTCGCCTAACCCGGCACTTGGATAATTTTTCCGTACTAATGGGTCGCGATACACTGATATACGGTGCTCTTTGCTATGGTGCGAAAGGATCTATAGCCTCGTGTGCCAATGTTGCTCCCAGGTTGTGCGTCGATATTTATGAAAAGTTCATAGCAGGTGATCTTAAAGGCTCCCTAAACTCTCAGTTCACTTTAGCACCTCTCAGGATTGCATTTACACTTGGAACCTTTCCTTCCGTTATTAAGGAGTCACTTAACTTATTGGGTATTGAAGCCGGACCCTGCATGGAACCGGCCGGACCAATGACAGATGACGAAAGAGGAAAACTCAGAAAGGTGCTTGTTGATATGGGGCTATTAAAATGATCACTTGTGTTGCATCAACTCTTTGCAGACAGAACAAAATAAGTTGGCAACAGGCAATGGACAGTTGGCAATTATTATATATTTAATTTTCTGCTTCTTGTCAACTGCTTTTTGCCAACTGCCAACTTTAGATTGACACTAGACTAAATTTGACTTGACGCTCTAATTATTGAGAATGACAGAGAAGCCAATAATAATTAAAACAGCGAAAGCTGATAATGTCGGCATTGTGGTCAATCTTAACGGATTACCAAAGGGAACATTGCTCGATGATGGTACATTGTTATCTGAAAATGTTCCTATAGGGCATAAAGTAGCTTTATCCGATATCAGTAAAGGTGATAAGATAATCAGATACAGCCAGATAATTGGTTATGCGAATAAACAGATCAGACGTGGAGCATGGGTACAGGAATCCATGGTTTTACTTCCGCAACCACCAGATCTGGATTCTATACCGTTAACGGATAATCCTAAACCTGCCCCTGAACCACTGGAAGGTTATACATTTAGAGGTTTTCGTAATCCTGACGGTAGCGCAGGGACCAAAAATATATTGGGAATTACTTCCAGCGTTAATTGTGTAAGCGGGTTTACAGGATATATTGCCGGACGGATAAAAAAAGAATTTCTCCATAAGTACCCCAATGTGGATGATGTCATCCCACTGAATCACACCTATGGATGCGGAGTAGCAATTGATACTCCAGGTGCTGTTATTCCGATAAGAACAATTAAAAACATTGCCAGGAATCCGAATTTTGGGGGTAAAATTCTTGTCGTCGGACTAGGATGCGAGAAATTGTTACCTGAAACTTTGCTTCCGGGATCAGATCAATCAAAGCGAGGCGCAGATGGTTTTGTTTCAAAAGTCATGACAATGCAGGATGAATCTTATAAAGGATTCCATGAAATGGTAGCAGGATTGATGAAGTTAGCAGAAGAACATTTAAAAGAACTAAACAAAAGGGAAAGAGAAATTATTCCTGCTTCGGAATTAATAGTCGGGATGCAGTGCGGAGGGAGTGATGCCTTTTCCGGCATTACTTCAAATCCTGTTGCAGGTTTTGCCTCGGATTTAATTGTTCGTACCGGTGGGAGCGTTATGTTTTCTGAAGTAACTGAAGTGAGGGATGCTGTTCATTTATTGGTTTCAAGAACTGTAAATTCTTCAGTTGGACAAGCCCTTATAGATGAAATGAGATGGTATGATGAATACCTTTTTAAAGGAGAAGTTGACCGGAGTGCCAATCCTGCCCCTGGGAATAAAGCAGGGGGATTAAGCAATATTGTCGAAAAGGCTCTTGGATCAGCTGTAAAATCAGGAACAAGCCAGATTGTGGACGTTTTAGCCCCCGGAGAAAAATTAAGAAAAAAAGGATTAACATTTGCAGCAACACCTGCAAGTGATTTCATCTGTGGAACGTTACAATTAGCCGCAGGAATGAATGTGCATGTTTTTATGACCGGACGGGGAACGCCTTATGGATTATCGATGGTTCCTGTAATAAAAGTGGGATCAAATTCTTTGCTCAGCAACCGCTGGTTTGATCTTATAGATATGGATGCCGGCCAGGTGGCTCTGGGCCAAAAAACAATTGAAGAAATGGGATGGGAACTCTTCCATCTGATCTTAGATGTGGCCAGCGGCGAAAAACAAGTTGCCTGTGATAAATTAGGATTGCATAATGATCTTGTGTTATTTAATCCCGGGCCTGTAACCTAAGATTTATTTGAGGCCTCTGTTCTTCAGCAACGCATCAATGCCCGGTTCTTTACCTCTGAAAGCGATGTACATATCAAGCGGATCCCGGGTTCCCCCATGGGAAAGAATCTCTTTTTCAAATCTGGAAGCAATCTCTTCCTGTTTTCCTCACTTTTTTGCAACACCCACGTAACTTATTGTATATCAGTATTAAGTTTTTAATTTTGGGTGTTGCAAAAATATCGATATGTTTATCAGACAACTCAAGAATGGGTCGGGAAGCGTTAGTATACAATTAATTAGCAAGGCCAGAGGGCGATATAAAGTGATAAAAAGCTTTGGTTCTGCCACCACTTCTTGGATAAGCTCAATAATCGGTTAAAGGATAAAGTAGAGCAGATAGCTTTTGCGCATACCC
>JALONT010000013.1 GCA_025454795.1 Bacteroidales bacterium
AATGGCATTGCGCAATAGGCGAGAAACAGGGTGTGGTTGTCTTTTCCGGCCTCCTTTTCTTTGGTTCATTTCTTTTGGAGGAGCAAAAGAAATGAACATAATCCAAATAAAAAAAAGAGGGTGCCCTTTTGAGATACCCTCCTTTTTTTAGTATTTATTATATACTTCCCGAATTTTCTTTCTGTTGTCAAGAATGATCAGAATCAGAATTGTAAAGAAAAATAAAAGTGGCACCATCTTTTTAGCATAATATCCTATGCCATTAACTCTTTTCTTTGGTACTGAAAAATCACTCAGGACTGTAACAATATCTTTATACATATTTAGATCAGTTTCAAGAAATTGTTTCCGCTCATATAAGGTGTGAATATCTTCATAAACCAATTGGGTCCTTTGTTCCTGGAGAAATATCATCTGACTGCCGTTCTGAGGGTGCCTGTACCTAGTTTCCTCAAAATACTTAACTTTCTGAAGAGAATCAAGCTGCTGAATATCATATTCAAATCTGGAATGTAACTCCTGGTTATGTTTCAGCCTTCCCCTGTTACGCTGATGAAAAAGTGAATCTGAATTTATGAATTTGATTAATCCCGTTTTTACATTTACCAGTTCCTCAGGTGATTTAATCATGACTCTGATATTTACCCGGTCCTGCATCCTGACATTAACAGTATCATATAAATTATGATTGTCCTTTAAGTCAATTAGATCGGGAATCCCATCGTCACCTTTATCAATGATCCATAAGGCATTTATATCTATCAGATTCTCCACCTGTTCATCAGTAAGAAAAATAGCATCTGCAAGAGCATCCCGGTTATTTTCCATGCAATATTTATGAAGCCTGTTTATATATGAAATCATATCAGCTGTGTGTGCGGAGTTTGCCCGTAAGAGAAGTTTTGATGCGACTTTCGATGTTGAGCTTTGCCTGAAAATAAGGTCTAATTCGGGTGCAGAGTTGATCCGTAAAACAAGGTCTGATGTATAAAAAGACGGCGAAGTCATTCTTAGAAGGTAAGCAGTACCTATTCCTAAAAATATGCTTATTCCTACCGGGAGCCAGTGTTTCAGAAGAAATACAATTGAAACAAGAAGTGCTCTTCCGAGTGCCCTGCTCATCCTCCCAATTGCTTTTCCTATTCTATGAAATAAATCAGAGAGATCAATCTCCTCATAACTCATATCCTTCTTGTTATTAGTTTCTGACATTTTAGAATTTTTAACAGGTTAGTTAAAACAAATTTAAGGAATATTATGATCTCTGCAAAAACCGTTTGGAAATCACAGAATTCTGAAAATTTTTTGAGCTAAATCAATGATTAAAGGTTTATAATCATTTATAAATTCTCCTGTTACACGGTTTCCGATTACGACACAAACCGTCAGTGCTTTATGACCGAGAAGAGCTGATAATCCATAAATTGCTGAACTCTCCATTTCATAATTGCTGATAGTCCTTCCGCGAATTGAGAATTCTGAAAGCTTTTTGTTTATCTCACTATCAAAAGCATTCAGCCTTAAACTTCTGCCCTGGGGTGCATAGAATCCGGGAGCAGATATAGTAATTCCTTTTATAAATTTCTCTGTCCTGAATAATTCGATTAGTTCTTTGTTTGCATTTACTGCATAAGGATAGGAGAGGGTATCCGGCCATTCAAGATACTCGGCAAGAACATCCGCAAGTCCGGTATCAAGAATCCAGTCGTATCCTTCATAAAAATGGAGCAGACCATCAAAGCCTATCGCAGTCTCAGCCAGTACACAAGCTCCGGCAGGAACATCGCTCCTTAATCCTCCGGACGTACCCAGTCTGATAATAGTCAGTGAAACGGGTTCCTCTTTGCAGATTCCGGTCTGCAGGTCAATGTTTACAAGTGCATCCAGCTCATTGATAAGAATATCGATATTATCAGTTCCGATACCTGATGAGATTATGGTAACTTCACGATCCTCAAAATTTCCTGTGACTGTCCTGAATTCTCTGTTTTCCTTTCTTACCCTGATGTTATTAAGGAATGAAGACAACATTTCCACACGACCGGGATCACCCACAATTATTATTTTATCAGAAATATCTCCGGGTTGCAGATTGAGATGAAATATGCTCCCGTCCTTATTTGTAATTAATTCGGTTTTCTTTTGCATTGGTAAAAATTGAGGAATAAAATTAATAATTTTCCGGTATAAGACTACTTATAGTAATCCATTATTCTGCCGGAAATGAGAAGTAGTAAAATCTCAGCATTCTTAGTCTGATACTTGACCGAAAGTAGGCTCTCCCTTGCATTAAGAAGGCTCATCTGTACCTCACGCAGGTCAATACCCGAAAGATTCCCGAGTTTATATCTCTCCATGGCAATATTGAGATTCTCAGTTGCAGTCTGAAGGTTTTGCTGCTCAAGGTTTATAAGCCTTAGATAATTGCTGTATGCACTGTAAAGAGTTAAAAGATCTGCTTTTAAACCCTGTTCAATCTCAAGATATCTGAGTTCTTTATTCTTTACCTCAATGGAAGAATTCCTGATGCTTCTCCGCTGGTTCATCCCGTCAAAAATATTAATGCCTATTGTCAGATCATAATTCATTCCGTTTACATACTTGTTTTTAGTTGTGCTGGCCGAATATGTATTTTGATTATAGCTATACCCGGAAGACATATTCAGATAAGGGTAGGACCTTGACGTAATGAGTTTGTAATCAACCTCCGAAATGGTCTTGTCCTTAGAAGCAATCTGAAGACCTGTATTTCTGGCAAGTGTCTCTTTGAGAAGCTTTTCGTATAAAAGGTCCTGAATCACTTCAATTGAAGTATCCTTTGAGATAAACAGTTGACCCAGGTCTTCAAGGGCCATCATCTCATTAAGCCGAATCTGTGCTGCCCTTACAACTTCAAACTGCCTGGAGAGCCTGGAACTGTCAGCATTCAGGTATACACGAGATTGAAGAACCTGAAGCTTTGAGCTTGAGCCCAGAAGATAACGGTCCTCATCAATCCTGAGACGTTCTTTCGAAAGAATTACCGCATACTTCATATTTTTCAGCAACTGAACCTGCTGGATGTAATTGTAATATCCGGAAACAAGATCCGCAATTAGGGTTTCAATTGCCATCTGTGTATTTAGCTCCCCGATAATCTTCAACTCATTCAGCTTCTTGTATGTAGTCTGTACACTGAATCCATTGAATATCGTCAGATCCATCGAAATTTCGGCATTATTTGTAGTATTGTAAACTCCATCGGAAGTGCTCCGGCTTCCGTCTTTCATGTTCTCAATAGTATTGTTCAGTGTTGCACTATGTTTACCGCCAAGATCAATGGAAGGAAGAAAACCGGCATTTCCAATCGTATAATTGTTTTTTGAGATAGTTTCACTATTTCTGGTGATCAGAAGTGAGAAATTCTTTTCAAGCCCGGTTCTGATACAATCTTTAATATCATAAATATTCTGAGCCTGAGATGGTTCGAAAAAAATAAAAAACACAAAACTAAACGATATTAACTTTATCTTCATCAGCACTCTTTTTTGTTTCACTGGAAATATAGGTATAAATTGCAGGCACTACAAAAAGTGTCAGAAATGTTGCAAAAACCATTCCTCCAATCACAGCAATACCCATAGAGACACGACTCTTTGCGCCTTCTCCAAATCCAAGAGCGAGAGGTGAGAGACCCATAATTGTTGCAAAGCTGGTCATCAGGATAGGACGAAACCGTGCAGCAGCAGCATATTTAATGGCATCAAGTTTTGTCATCCCTGCACTTTTCCTCTGGTTTGCAAATTCTACAATCAGTATCCCGTTTTTAGATACAAGTCCAATGAGCATAATAAGCCCGATCTGACTAAAAATGTTCATTGTTATGTTGAAGTACCACATGAAAATCAAAGCTCCGGTCAATGCGAGAGGTACAGTCATCATAACAACCAGCGGATCCTTAAAACTTTCAAACTGAGCAGCCAGTACAAGAAAAATAAGGATCAGGGCTAGCGCAAATGCGAACATAAGACTGGAGGAGCTCTCACGAAAATCCTTTGAATCGCCTGCCAGTGCAGTTCTGAAGGAATCGTCAAGAACTTCGTCGGCAATCTTGTCCATCTCTGCAAGTCCTTCACTTATTGTCCGACCTTTGACAAGGCCTGCTGATATAGTTGCAGCAACAAACCTGTTGTAACGGTAAAGCTGAGGAGGAGCAGTCTCTTCTGAAAGTGTTACCAGGTTATCAAACTGAATCATCTCACCTTTGTCAGTTCTGACATATAATGACTTGAGATCCAACGGTTTATTTCTATCTTCACGCGCGAGCTCTCCCAATATCTGATACTGTTTGCCATTCATGAAAAAATAACCGAAGCGCTGACCGCTTAAAGCAAGTTGAAGTGTTTGTCCTATATTCTGAGTCGATACTCCCAGTGTAATTGCTTTTTCACGATTGATATGGATCCTGAGTTCCGGTTTTGTGAATTTCAGATTCACATCTGCCATCTGTAAAATATCGCTTTCCATAACTTTGGCCATAAATGCAGGAAGCATACTTCTTAGCTTTTCTATTGAAGTGGACTGGAGCACATACTGAACAGGCTGACCTGCACGTCTGCTGCCAAATGTCGATTGCTGAATAACGAAGGAGCGTGCTTTTGTTTTTTTTCTGAAGTCGCTGGCCAGATCATCAGCGATCTCCTGCTGGGTCCTTTTTCTTTCATCAGGAGTCTTCAAAGTTAGTCTTACAGTTCCATGATCCCCACGAATCATAGTCGTATAACCGATCCTTTCAGGAACTTTTTCTTCAACAAGTTTCGCTATATCGTCAGCATATGCCAGTAAAAATTCATAAGTAGCTCCCTCAGTTGCTATCAGGTTGATTGAAATCTGCGACCTGTCCTCAAGAGGAGCCATTTCAGCAGGTATTACATTCCATAACATTATTATTATTCCAAAAGCAGCAAAAAGTATAATAAGTGAGTACCTGCGATGCTTAAGAAATTTATTTAGTAAATTGCTGTAACCGCTGTTCAATATTTCAAAGAAATGTTCCGTTTTTCTGAAGAACCAGCTGTGTTTTTTCTCGTGCCTGAGAAGTTTTGTCGAGACCATCGGAGTCAGCGAAAGTGCCAGAAATGCAGAAATCCCTACAGCACCAGCCATGACGATGCTGAATTCCCTGAAGAGACGTCCTGTGATCCCCTGCAGGAAAACAATCGGGAAGAAAACTGATATCAGTGTTATTGTAGTTGAAATTATTGCAAAATATATCTCACGGGAACCTTTTAGTCCTGCTTCCACAGGATTTAATCCTGATTCGACTTTGACATATATGTTCTCCATAACAACAATAGCATCATCAACTACTATCCCTATGGCAAGAACGATAGCCAGCAGGGTCAGAACATTTATGGTGAAACCTGCCAGGTACATAATAAAGAAAGAACCCACAAGTGAGATTGGAATGACCAGAATGGGAATCAGAGTTGCCCTCCAGCTTCGGAGAAAGAAATATATTATTAAAACTACAAGTGCAAAAGCAATATAGATAGTATTCTTGACTTCCTTTATGGATGAACGGATATATTTTGTATTGTCGTAATTTACATTCACCTGAACATCGCCGGGGAGGTCCTTTCTAATGTATTCCAGCCGCCGGTATACTTCGTCTACAATTTCAATGTGATTTGAACCTGGTTGGGGAATAATAGAAATCATGACCATTGGAACTCCGTTTTTTTTCAGAATACCGCGGATATCCTCCGGGCCCAGTTCAGCTCTTCCAATATCTTTAAACCTGATAATAAGATCTCCTGACTGCTTAATTATCAGATCGTTGAATTCTTTTGGAGTTGTCATAAGACCCAATGTCCTTATTGTCAGCTGTGTGGTTGTACCTTCTATACTCCCAGAAGGCAATTCCACATTTTCCCGGTTTATCGCACTCCTGACATCCATCGGGGTAAGTCCGTACCCTGCCAGCTTGATCGGATCAATCCAGAGTCTCATTGCATAACGTTTTTCGCCGAATATGCTGATAGCACTCACTCCTGATATGGTCTGAAGTTGTTCCTTTAATGTGAGATCTGCAATTTCTGAAAGCTGGAGCAATGACCTTTTACCGCTTTCTACTGTAAGATAAAGTATCGGATTGGCATCTGCGTCAGCTTTCGTAACTATGGGTGGATCACAGTCCTGAGGGAGTCTTCTCATTGCCTGGGATACTTTATCCCTGACATCATTTGCAGCTGTCTCCAAATCTACTGAAAGTTCAAATTCTACAGTTATTCTGCTAGAGCCCTGGCTGCTCACACTGGTCAGGGAACGCACACCCGGAATACCGTTAATTGATTGCTCAAGAGGTTCAGTTATCTGGGTTTCTATTACATCTGAATTAGCCCCGGGGTAAGAAGTATTTACGGAAATAATAGCCGGATCAACACTCGGGAACTCACGCACACCAAGAAAAGTAGCGCCAACAATTCCAAAAATAAGAATTACAATCGCAAAAACCGATGCAAGTACAGGCCTGTTAATACTTACTGATGATAAACTCATTTATCAAATTTTAAATGGTGTTAATTTATTAACAGTGTATCCAGTACGACAGGCAGGCTTTGCCTCAGCTGCAGGATCCCTGTTGTAATCAGGGTATCCCCAAACACAAGCCCGTCAACAATCTGGATCAGCGATTCTGTACGCAACCCGGTACTTACCTTGATTGATGATGCTTTGCCATTCCTGTAAACATATACCATTTCCCCTTCCATCTCAGGTATTAATGCTTCTGTGGGAATTGCAATTGCATCTTTAATCTCGTTCAACTGAAGTGTAACTGCAGTAGATCGTCCCGATTTCAATTCTTCATTTCTATTTGGATATAAGGCTCTGAGTACAATCGATCTTGTGGTAAGCTCAACCTTCGGTTCAATGGCATATACAACAGCCTGGTACATTTTATCGTCAACATTGAACGAAACAGGGAAACCAATACTGACTTCATCTGCATATCTCTCAGGTATTGAAAATTCAATCTTAATGGGACTGGTTTTAACTAACCTTGCAATTTTCGTGGAGGGTGTTGCATAGCTGCCTTCACTCAGGTGCCGTAAGCCAATAATTCCATTAAAAGGAGAACGCAGTTCAGTTTCGGAAATTCTTGCCCTGACAAGGTTAATATCTGCTATAGTTGTTTGCAATTCCGTAACAATCTGATCATAGCTCTCCCGGCTTATTGCATCCTTGTCGAGAAGACTGCGTTGGCGAAATTCTTTTTCCTCGACAAGCTTTTTTTGTGCCTTAAGCTTTTCAAGTTGTGCCTGCAGGGGCTTGTCATTTATTTTTGCAAGAAGATCCCCTTTATTTACCCTTGTTCCTTCTCTGAAATTTATCCCGACTATTTTTCCTGAAGTTTCAAAAGACAATTCTACTTCTTCATCAGGGATTAAGGTTCCCCTGCTGTTTATTAATTCATTCATTATGGTCGGTTTTATAATATAACCGCTGACATTAAGCAACTGACGGCCTTGCATCGAACCGGCACCTGCTCCGGGATAAAGTCCGGTACGTGTCGGTCTTTCTTGTCTTGAGGCGAGCAAAGGTTTTAACTTCGGATACAATATTATTACTGCAAATACAACAATTAACAGAACAGTAATTGTCAACTTCAGGTTTTTCTTCATAAAAAACGAATATATTAATTTACTGTTAACTAGTTTAAAAACAGTTTGTTATGTTAGACACTTTCTGAAGAATGTTATTTTTTAACTGAATGTGACAAATGTAGGTAATTTGCCGGTCAGTAGGCAATTCATGTTTTGAAAAATATGTTAAAAAATTATAAAAAGTAAGTTCAATCTCTTGTAAACTTCACATGCATATGATTGACTTATTACTGAAAACAAATTAATTTTGCATTATCAACTAATACATTTAAAATGATCCAGCGAATTCAGTCACTTTACCTGTTACTGACAACAATAGTCTCTGGTATATTCCTTAACGGAGGTTTTTTAAGAATTATTAGCTCTGAAGGATCTGAAACATTTCTGAGATTCAGCGGAGTATATCAAAAAGCAGGGGAGACGGGGCCTGACCTGATCGGAAGATTGATCCCTCTCACAATAATCTCTTTACTTATTCCCCTGATCTCACTTACTGCAATCTTCTTATTTAAGATGAGGAAACTGCAGTTGAAACTCACAATATTTCTCCTGATTCTTGAAATTCTGTTGATTTTAACAGGGGCCTTTTCCGCAATTAAGATGGTTCAGAGCCACCCATCTTCCGTAATTCCGGAACTGAATATATTATTCCCATTCATGGAAATCATCTTTACGTTTCTCGCTTATATTGGAATTAGAAAAGATGAATTGCTGATAAAATCGTATGACAGGTTACGATAGGGTTAAATTATCTGCATATTCTCCTGATTTGTGATCTTCTCGCAATAATGACACCTGAGTAATACATTCTTCTTCGAGACCACTTTAAACTGGGTTGTGACCATTTCAAAATTTGTAATGCATTTGGGATTCATGCATCTGGCTATTCCCACAATATAATCAGGGACTTCAACAACTTTCTTTTCTACAACCTCATAATCCTTTATAATATTCAGCTTTGCATCAGGTGCTACAAGGGCTATCCTGTTGATATCGTCATCAGCAAAAAATTTTTCAGATATTTTGATAATTGCTTTCCTGCCAAGTTTTTTGCTTTCCAGGTTTGTCCCGAATGTTATCTGATTATCAATCCGGTCGAGTCCAAGGATCTGGATTACCTTGAAAAGATTTCTGGCCGGAACATGATCAATTACAGTTCCGTTCTGGATTGCACTTACACTCATTTGTTTTGGTTCCTTCATAATTAAATCCTCCCTAATTTATACCTAGAAGTGTGCAAAGTATAGCCTGGCGTGTAAATACACCATTGAGCGCCTGTTCAAAATAATAGGCTTTTGGATTCGCATCAACATCTGTATGAATCTCATTAACCCGTGGGAGAGGATGAAGAATGCGCATATTTGGTTTTGTGTTCTTCAGCATTGAACTCCTCAGGACATAAACGTTTTTGACTTTTTCATATTCTATAGGATCGGAGAATCTCTCTTTCTGGACCCTTGTCATATATATGATATCTGCTTTTGAAATTATGTCGGTGAAATCTGAATGTTCATAATATTTAAGTCCTAAATTGTCAAGGTAGAGCTTGAATTCATCGGGCATTCTGAGCTCCTCAGGTGATATAAAATTGAAGGTTGCATTCCATCTCGACATGGCCATTATCAGAGAGTGTACTGTTCTTCCATATTTAAGATCTCCAACCATGAAGATATTCAGATTATTAAGTGTCCCCTGAGTTTTTCGTATTGAATATAGATCCAGCATGGTTTGTGTAGGATGTTGATTTGCACCGTCGCCGGCATTAATGACCGGAACACTTGCTATTTCGCTGGCGAACCTCGCACTCCCTTCAATCGGGTGCCTCATTACGATAAGGTCGCTGTAACTGCTTACCATTTTTATGGTATCGTGCAAGGTCTCACCTTTTGAAACACTTGAACTCGATGAATCTGAAAACCCTACTATCTTTCCGCCCAGACGGTTAATCGCACTCTCAAAACTCAACCGTGTCCTTGTCGATGGCTCAAAGAAAAGTGTCGCAATTACTTTTCCTTCCAGCAGTTTTCTTATCGGTTGTTTTTCAAACCCTTCAGCCAGATCAAGTACCTTCAGAATCTCTTCTGTTGAAAAATCATCAATTGAGACTAAACTTCTGTTTTTCATTCGATTGACGCTTTTAGGGCTAAAAATTATCCTCAATTCAAAATTACTTAAGAATTGTTATTGAGTTGTAGTATGTTGATAATTAATTAACAACTTTACGCCATCAGGTATGCCATTATTTAACAAATTGAAACGTGTATTTCAGTCCTTCAATTCTTGAGAGACGTGACAGTATTTTTTCTGATGATGATTTCCTGAATTGTATCCTGATCCTGCATTCGAGATCAAAGGTATGGTCAGCCTGAATAACATTCTCCTCCTTCAGTATCTTCATAACATCATTCATGGCAGAATAGGGATAGGTTATATCGTAGGATTCATTTATAATATGATCAGTTATTTCTGCATTTAATAGCGCTGACTCTGCGGCTGATTTATATGCATTTATCAGACCGCTTACTCCCAGGAGCGTTCCTCCGAAATATCTTGATACAACTATAAGTACATTTGTAAGTCCGAATGATCTGATCTGTCCCAGAATTGGCCGACCGGCTGTTCCTGATGGTTCACCGTCATCATTGGCTCTCCAGGTCTGCATATCCTTCCCGAGCATATAGGCATAGCAATGATGCCTTGCTTCATGGTGCTCTTTCCTGACCTCTTCTATTATCGCCTTTATCTCCGGTTCTTCTGAGACCGGGTAAGCGGCAGATATAAATTTGCTGCCTTTATCCTTATACACACCGGAGGAAGCCAGCCTGATGGTCTTATAAGTATCAGCAGATGTCATTATTGTAATGAATTCAGATTCCCGGATTATCTTTTGCAATATTAATTAAAACAGACGACCGGTTGACCTTTTATTGCAAAAAATGATACTTTTGCTAAAAATGAGGTATTTATATGAGTGTACTTTTAGATGAAAAAGATCTTCAGAAGTTGATCGTAATAGGCGACAGAATTCTTATTAAACCCAAGATACCTCAGGCACAGACCAAAAGCGGGCTTTTTCTACCCCCTGGTGTTAACGAAAATGAAAAGGTTCAAATTGGGTATGTACTGAAAGTTGGTCCGGGGTATCCAATCCCATCAGTCAATGATACGGATGAACCCTGGAAAAACCGCACTGATGAACCTAAATATGTTCCGCTCCAGCCTAAAGAGGGTGATCAGGCTGTTTATCTTCAGAACAGTGCCATAGAAATTGAGTTCAAAAAGGAAAAATATATTGTTGTGCCGCAATCGGCTATTCTGCTTCTGTTGCGCGACGACGGACTATTTGAATAAAATACCTTGATAATCAAAGTAATATCCTGGAAGGTAAAAAGATTCTTATTGTTGAGTATCTATTCAGGGTAAAAAGAAAAACGTCGGAATTCCTTTTTAAACTCTTCAATTTCATCCCTCCATCGTTCCTTTTCAATCCTGACAGGGATTCGGTTTAGTAACGACTCTCTCATAAATGAATCCCCTGATAAAATATCAAAGGGAATGAGATCATTCTCATATTCGTAAGGGGGTGGATTGAATTTCAGAGTTGAAGGCTCCGACGTTTTTATGATTACATCCAGTATTTCAAGAACTGTTCCTACAGGAAAAAAGGATAATGGATCAGTAATATGTATCTGTATCCCCCTGCAGGGAATACCGCAGAATTTGTTGAAAGTCGGAATAAAATCGTGCAATCTGAAAGCACAACCTGGAATATTACGGAGATCAAGAGCATTTTTAAGCTTTACAGTATCAAGAAATGGAGCACCAAAGAGTTCAAATGGTATTGTTGTGCCTCTCCCTTCTGAAAGATTTAATGCCTCTATGAGCACCATTCCCGGGTACACAATTGCAGTTTGAAGGGTTGGCATATTTGGCGACGGAAGAACCCATGGGAGTCCTGTTTCGTTATAAAATGAATTTCTGTTCCATCCTTTCATCCGGATGATCGAAAGATCACAAGCCTGATAATAATTTTCTTTAATCCAGAGTGACATTTCTCCAATCGTCATCCTGTGACAGAGCGGAATAGATGCGCCTCCGACAAATGTAAAAAATTCCTGTTTCAGCACAGGCCCGTCAAAAGGCAATCTTCCAATAGGATTGGGACGGTCAAGGATCCATACAGGAATACCTGCCTCACAGCATGCTTCAAGACAGAGTTTTACTGTCCAGATATAAGTGTATAACCTTGCTCCGATATCCTGTAGATCTATAAGCAGAACATCAATTTTGTTCAGCATTGAAGGTGTCGGTTTCCGATGTTCTCCATACAGACTAAAAACAGGAATTTTGAAAAACGGATGAATATCTCCTTCCCACTCGATCATATTATCCTGTGTCTGTCCAGAAATACCATGCTGGGGACCAAAAATAGCAGTTAGCCTGCAATCATTGCGGTCATATAATAAATTAGCTATGTGACCAAAAGTTTTCGTTAAGCTGGGAGCATGACATAAGACACCAAGCCTTTTACCCCTGAGCTGAACAGGGAACTCTTTAAGAATTATTTCAAGCCCGGTATTAACCATATACTGAATTAGACAAACAAAGATATCATTTAACATATTGTTTTGAACCGATACTTTTAACAATTGTTTATTAAAATGGATATTCTTTCCTAAGTTTGGGACATCAAAATAAAACAGATTATGAGTTACAGATCATTAAAAGCTTTTGTTGTTTTCTTCCTTTCAATTTTTATTCTTTTTTCATGCAAAGAAACTGGAAAGCATAGGATCAGTATTATTGAGACAACAGACATCCACGGAGTTATCCTTCCTTATGATTTCATCGAAAAGAGGGACCTGGATGCCTCCCTTGCCGGCGCGGCAACCATAATAAAGGCGCTGAGACAGGAAAAAGATGCTCTGTTTCTTCTGGATGATGGGGATAATCTGCAGGGTCAGCCGGAAGTATATTATTACAATTTCATTGATACCGTTTCACCACATTTTCTATCAGAGGTGATGAACTGGCTGGAATACGATGCCAGCACTGTCGGGAATCATGATATTGAAGCTGGTCACTCTGTTTATGACAGGCTGGTAAAAGAATATAATTTCCCGCTTCTTGCAGCGAATGCAGTAAGTATAGAAACCGGAAAGCCATATTTTAAGCCATACACAATTATTAAGAAAAATAATATTAGAGTTGCGGTATTCGGGCTCATAACACCTGCGGTACCCACATGGCTTCCTCAGGAGCTTTATTCAGGAATGAAATTCATGGATATGGTTGAAACAGCAAAACTGTGGATGCCTGAGATACTCAGGGAAAATACGGATCTGGTTGTCGGGCTCTTTCATTCAGGATGGGACGGGAATAATGAAGATTACAGGCAGATGGGCCAGATGAGTGAAAATGGATCAGCAGCCGTTGCATATTTTGTCCCCGGATTTGACATAATCTTTACCGGGCACGATCACCGTCAGGCAAATGAGAAATTCATCAATATAGAAGGAGATACTGTACTGATATTGAATGGGGGAAGCAGATCAGCAAATATCGCCAGGGCTGATATCACATTCTATTCTGAGAAAACCGGTGGAAAAAGAGAAAAAATAATATCCGGAAGTATTATGGATGTCAGTGATTTTGAACCGGATCAGGATTTCCTTGAAAGATTTAAATCTCAGGATAATACGATTAATAATTATGTAAACAAAGTCATGGGAGTATCTACTACTTCTGTTTCATCAAGGAATTCATATTTTGGCCCATCAGCATTTGTCGATATGGTACATTCAATCCAGCTGGAAATAACCGGTGCTGATGTATCGTTTGCAGCACCTCTCTCTTTTGATGTCAAAATTGCGGAAGGACCAATAACTGTAGGAGACATGTTCAAACTCTACAGGTTTGAGAACATGCTTTATACTATGTCAATGAAAGGCTATGAGATACAGAAGTACCTTGAGTTCTCATACTCAGAATGGTTCAGCACTATGAAGAATCCAGATGATTATCTACTCAGGCTCAGGTTGGGAAAAGACGGAAAACCATTGCTTACCCAGGGGAAGGTTTGGCTGAAAAACCAGCCATATAATTTTGATTCAGCTGCAGGAATTGACTATATTGTTGATATCAGCAAACCTGAGGGAAAAAGAGTAAATATTAAATCCTTTTCCGATGGCAGACCTTTTGAAAAAAACAAAACATACAATGTGGCAGTGAACTCATACCGCGGAAATGGGGGAGGAGGACACTTTAAAGAAGGAGCCGGCATAAATACCAAAGAGCTCCGGTCAAGACTCGTCTCTTCCACAGACAGGGATCTGAGATATTATATTATGAAATCCATCGAGTTGAAAAAAACAATAGACCCTGCACCTTTAAATAACTGGAAAATCGTACCGGAAGAATGGGTTAAAGAAGCAGCCCGGAGGGAATATGTCCTATTATTCGGATTAAAGGAATGAATTATGTTCACTGGTTAATTATTTATTGACTTCTTGATGATAGTACAGGCAAAGACCTCGAAAAAGTACCCAACTTACTGAAATACAAAAAATATAGTTCATAAATTGGCGTTTTTATTAAAACTACTTTGATCTGTTTTCTTTTCATATAATTATGGCTAAAAGATCCATTCATTCACCGGATATAAACAAGCTGCCTTTGGTTGAAGAATTTTTTTCTGTTCAGGGAGAGGGATTTCACTCAGGGAAAGCTGCTTATTTCATCAGGCTCGGTGGGTGTGATGTTGGATGCAGCTGGTGCGACTCGCGTTTTGCCTGGGATCCTGAACTCCACTCAATGGTTGATACAGATATTATAATTGAACATGCCGTTAACTCTGGCACAGATTCTGTTGTAGTAACAGGAGGTGAACCCCTTATGTGGAACCTCGACGGGTTATGCAAAGGACTAAAAAAGAATAAGATACGAACATTCATTGAAACATCAGGTGCATATCCTCTTAGCGGGAAATGGGACTGGATCTGCCTCTCTCCCAAAAAAAATATGCCTCCTGCCGGGAACATTATAATTGAAGCTGATGAACTTAAAGTTATCATTGAAGAAAAAAGTGATCTTGAGTGGGCTGAAAAATTCCGGAGAATTGTTTCTGAAAGATGCGTGTTATTTCTTCAGCCTGAATGGAGCAGGTTTGATGAGATCATACCTGAAATTGTTAAATACGTTCAGAAGAATCCGGAATGGAGAATCTCCCTCCAGGTTCATAAATATATGCATATCCCTTAATATTGTGAAGTATATCATTATCCTCTTGTTTTTAATCACCTCCTGCTCAGCATCAAGGGAAAGCTTTTCGCAGGGATTGCATTCATCCTCCGGCAAAGCGGTAGATTCATATAATCTAGGTGTTGAATCCTTTGATTATTTCGATTTTAATAAAGCTGAGCTGCATTTTAAAGAAGCACTGGCTCGTGATAGTAAGTTCTTTGAGGCTTACCTGATGCTGGGAGATCTTTATACAAAACAAAAGAAGTACAGGGATGCTGCAGTAAATTATCTGGCTGCAGTAAATATTGATTCTGTCTTTTATAAACCTGCTTACCTGTATCTGGCCAATGCAGAGATGTATAGTGAGGATTATCAGAATGCATTGATCCATTATAAAACATACCTTAGGAATAAGGAGGGGTCAGCAAAGAACAGGCTGCTCTCAGCCAGGAACATCAAAAATTGTGAATTTGCTATTGAAGCAATTAAGAAACCTGTACCTTTTAATCCAGTAAGCGTAGGAACTTCAGTAAATACACAGGATGATGAATATTGGCCATCCATTACTGCTGACGGACAAACATTAATGTTTACACGTCAGGTGTACTCAAATCATTATGCAACAGCCATAGGTAGTTCCCAGGAAGATTTTTATCTCAGTTTCCTTTCTGAAGACGGATGGGAGAAGGCCCTGCCTGCCGGCGAACCTCTTAATACTAAAAATAATGAGGGAGCCCAGACATTGTCTTCAAACGGGAAATATATGTATTTTACAGCTTGTGACAAGAGCGGGGGACTAGGTAGTTGCGATATCTACTTTTCATCTTTCAGCAATGGTGGCTGGACCGTACCATTTAACCTCGGTTGGCCAGTTAATACAACTGGTTGGGAATCAACACCTTCAGTAAGTGCCGACGGTAATCTTCTGATATTTTCGAGTAACAGGCCCGGTGGCATAGGAGGGAAAGATCTCTGGTATTCGGCAATGACAAAAAAAGGATTATGGTCGAACCCTGTTAATATTGGGAAAACAATAAATACTGATGGTGATGAGATGTCTCCATTCATTCATTTTGATGGAAAAACCTTATACTTTGCTTCTGATGGAAGGCCTGGTATGGGAGGTCTGGATATTTACATGTCGAGGATGATTGATGATTCCACATGGTCAGAACCTCAAAATCTGGGTTATCCGATTAACACTTCCAGTGACGAAATGGGGCTTATTATTGATGCAGCAGGTCAAAAAGCTTATTTTTCTTCAAAACGCGACAATGAAAACGGTAAGGATATATTCTGTTTTATACCTGATGAATCATTCCGACCTGATCCGGTTTCGTATCTGAAGGGAAAGGTGGCTGATAGAGTAACCGGAAAGTATCTGAAAGCTGATTATGAATTAATTAACCTTACTTCGAATAAGGTTTCTGTGGTGAATACTACTGATGATGAGGGAAATTTCCTGGTCTGCCTTCCTTCAGGTAATAACTATGGAATAAATATTTCGAAGACAGGTTATCTGTTCTATTCTGAAAGTTTTATGTTTGAAGGACTGCATTCAGCAGTAGAACCTTTGATAAAAAGAATTAATCTGAGCCCCCTGAATGTTGGAGAAAAAATGCAGCTTTCTAATGTTTTCTACGAGGTTGATTCATGGGAACTAAAGAAAGAATCTGTTGCTGAACTCAATAATCTTGCTGATCTTCTTGACTCTACCGGGGATTTGATTGTTGAGATCGGTGGTTATACTGATTCAACAGGAACCGATGGATATAACCTTGCATTGTCCGAAAAGCGAGCCCGTTCTGTCGTTGACTACCTGGTTTCAAAGGGTATATCTTCAGAGAGATTAAAATATAAGGGATACGGAAATACTTCTCCTATAGGGAATAATATTACTGCTGAAGGCAGAAAACTGAACAGAAGGACTGAAATGAAGATAATCGGACGCCGATAATAAAATAGCCGCCAGATAAGATGACGGCTATTCTTTGCTCAAAATAAAATATTTCAGACATTGTGTGTTGCGATTATCAGATCGCGATCATGGAATTTAAATATTTATTTAATGAGATATCTGAGCTCCCCGCAATTTTTACCGGGATTGAAAAGTAAATGCCTGAACCGGTTAATCCGTTGCATTCAATCCATATTGAGCCGCCCAGCATCTGAATAAGCTTCTTGGCCAGGGTTATATTGATGGCTGAACTTGTATCATTGTATCTCGACAACGATTCATTCAGATCTTCTGTATGAAGAAATTCTTTGCATTTGAAGAAACCCTGGCCTGAATCAAGAACATAGAAGGTTACTTTATCATTGCTGAAATTGTAACCGATTTTAATGTAACCCGATTTAGTATTTCTAAAAGCATTATGAAACAGACTGCGGATGACCCTGAACACCCGGTCTGAATCAATAACTATTTCTGCTGAATCGGTAAAAGTGTTTTCTGTTACTAAAATAACATCCTTGTGGGCCTCCTTCTTTAAGATTTCCCTGAACTCAGAAAGAAGATCATCAAGGATGGTGTTGAGTTTACGTACTTTAAAATCAGCTTTAGAATTACCCGTTTCTAAGATTGCTGAATCAAGAAAATTATCAAATAGCCCTAATAACTGCTCACAGGATGCCAGTATCTGATTACTGAATTCCTCACGTTCCGAAGCATTGCACCCTTTATTGTTCATCAGAAATGAAAACGCTACGATTGCATTCATATGCGTTCTTACTTCATGTGACATTCCTGTTAATATTGTCGGACAGCTTATCATACTCTGTTTTAAAATAATTACATCCTTCTCGTTATTCTTTTCACCCATGACTTTTTCAGTCCCCTTATCCATAGTATGTATAGTGAGGTTTCCCATTCCTGCAATTTCGCAGAAAGTTATTTTTTCATTTTTCTAAGGATCCTGGCTGCATTCCTGCTGTAAATGCTCTCAGATCTCTTTATTATAACAAGCTGATCTTCAGCTTTTGTCATTTCATTTATGTTCAGATAGCAAAGTGCGAGATACCACTGAGCATCTTCCAGGTAAAGGTTATCGTTATTACTGATGACTTTTGAAAATGACTGTTCTGCTTCAGGATAATTTCTCTCCTCATAATTAGAAACACCATATAGCATAGTTGATTCGATAAACTTTGGATCACTTTCCAGAACTTTGCTGAAATAAAGTGCAGCATTATTGTAATCGTGAATGTAAAAAAATTCAATTGCTGTTGAATAATCTGAATTGATCATTGCCTGCTGCGATCTTGACGAAGATGTTACCTCATAAGTTGTATAAAATCTGTCAAGAATTTCCTGATTTGACAGATTCCTTCCGTTGTACACATAAAAGCTTCCGGCCAGTATCAGACCGGCAAATACCGCAGCATACTTCATCGGAAGATGTTTACGTCTGTTCTTAACAGGAACTCTTGCAGATCTCTGTTTTTCAATTTCAGATAGCTTGTTTCGTAATTGAAGAACTTTATGGTTCTTAAGCACCATGTCTGTCCTTTTTCTTACCTCGACCTCTTTCCGAAGTTTTTCATTGCCTTCCAGCTCCTTCAGGAACCAGTGTTTTTCTGCTTCATTCATCTCACCGGCATTATACCTTTCGATAAAATACGAAAAATCAATTGCTTTCATAAATATCTAATTTATATATTTTCTATTCATATAATTATTAATCTGTATGTCTCTGTATATGAGATACATAGCTCATAAAGAACTTCATATTATGATGTACCTATCAATTCCGGACCCTTATCAGGTCCGTTGATTTGTTATTCCCGTAAAAATCAGAAGAAACGATTCTCCCTTTCCAATAATGATGATTACAGGTAGAAATAATTTTGGATATCAGATTCTGATAATCGGAGGTGTTGGTAATACAATCGGTTCACCACCGCCACGTACATTTATCATCTCTTCATTTGAAAGAGTAAATTCGGCAAAAATGTCATTTGTTTTTTCGAAATTCAGGGTTTTCATAATTTTCTTTTTTAATGATTAATACTAAATCAGGATAATTATTACATTGTTTCTAATAGTACGTATCATTTTTGTGTGTTTTGTGACACGAAAAAACGAAGAAAATTTAAATTATTTTTTAAACGCCTGATATTCAAATTTATACAAAGTGCCTTTTTTACAATTTAATAATAATTTGATAATCCGGTTAAAATTCGTGAAATTTCGCTGAGAAAATCAGTTTTCTTTTAAATGATTCAACAGATATATAGAATCCATGCAGCTTTGGGGATCATAATTATTATGGTTTGTTTATCCCTTTCCTCATTTGCACCAGATTCTGAAGCTTCTGACCTATATAAACTGCAGAATGAAAACTCATCAGAAAAATCCGCCCTGGATGAAAAGCAGTCTGTTTCCCTGACAAAGATTACCTGTTCTGTACAGCGATATGCTTCTTTGAATGATACAACCGGACTTCTTTTACTTTCTGATAGTCTTATTAAATCAGTTCCGGACTATTATCCTGATAGTTTAACTCTGGCTGAAGTCTATTATTATATAGGAGTTTGTAAATCACTGGTGAATAGATTTGAAGAAGCTATCGTCTGGCTAAGATCATCTGTTGAACTTAAAAGAACTCTTGGTATAAAAGACGATCACTTTGCAAATGGTATATTTAACCTGGGTGTCTCTTATAATCTTCTGGGTGACTATAGTCAGGCTTGCATTTTCTGGCTTGAATATATTAAAGAGACAGAAACCCTGTACGGGGAAAACAATTCGGGTGTTGCTGAAGCCTATTCAGCTCTTATAGGTGCATCTATTGAAATGAAGGACTTTGACAAGTTCTCAGAATATACTTTTAAAGTACTTAATATCCTGGGTAAGAATAGCAATGCTTTGTATGAAATAAAGCTTAGTAACCTGTACAGTACCATTGGAGCTGGTTATGCAAGGATGGGTGACTATGCAAAAGCCAGGATATATCTGGAAAAGGCTGAATCAATTATACGACAGGGCCATATGATAAGGGAGCAGGATTATATTAACCTGATCAACAGCCTGGCGATAACGTATGGTTCTCTCGGGATGACACAAAGGGCAACTGAGTACTTCGATCAGGGCATTGAGCTTGCTGTTTCAAACAATTCATTTCTGGCATATAATATGATTAACAGTTATGTGATAGAACTGGGTAATTCAGGCAGGGTACAGGATGGTCAAGATTTTCTCTCCGGGCTGGTAAACAAAGCGGAAAGTTCTTATGGAAATGAGTCACGCTATTATATTGAGGTACTTAAAAATTATGCAGATTATCTTTTAAAATATGCAAATGACCTTTCGAAATCCTTAATGTTGTTCTCAGAATGCCTGGTTTATCTTAATAAGCACCCTGAGGATATAATCCTCCGGGATCAGATACTGATCGGTTATGCTCTTGCACTGCATAAGAACGGAGAGTTTGTCAGGGCCCTCGAAAAAATACAAGAATTACTTTTTGGAGGAGAAGTGATTTATTCAGGGAATGACCTTTACAAAAATCCGGGAATAGATTCTCTTTCAGTAGACCAGAGGACTCTCCGGATACTGCAGACAAAATACTCGATATTATGGGATATTCATAATGTTTCGGGTGAGCAGAAAGTGCTTGAGGCAGCAGCTGGTACCTCAGAATTAATGATCTCACTTATTGACAAGATCAGGATAAACGTAAGTGAGGAAGAGAGCAGGATGGTATTGGGAAGTCATTTCAGGGAATCATATCTTCAGGCAATCCGGAGTTTTGAGCTATGCTACAGAAATTCAGGAGAACGACGGTTTCTTGAAAAAGCATTTGAATTTGCTGAAAAGAGTAAAGTGGCAGGCCTTCTAGCTGCAACAAGGGAATTAAATGCCATTCAATTTCATATTCCCCCGAAAGCAGCTGAAATGGAGCAAGCCTTTCAGAAAGAAATAAGCACCATCAATTCAAGAATTTCAAGTGAAATTGAAAAGGGGACTCCTGAAAAGAAACTTATTACAAGCCTCAATGAAAAGCTTTTATCGGTTATCAAGGCTCGCGATTCTCTGGTAATGACATTTGAAAAGGATTACCCTGAATATTACTCCATTAAATACAGCACCAGCGTTCCTTCTCTTAAAGAAATCCCTGCAATCACAGGCAGGAATAACAACTATCTGAATTACGTTATGTCAGACTCCTTGCTCTACATATTTATTATTAACAGGAAGTATCAGGATATTATAACCTTTAAAACTGATTCAGCATTTGTAAGTAAACTCCTGAAATTCAGGATTCTTTTATCAAATCCTTCATCATCAGAATCGGCCCGAACACAATTTAACGATTTTCAGAAGACGGGGTTAGATCTTTACCAGCTGTTAATTGAACCGGTCAGGAAATATTTAATATCCGATAATCTTATGATATCTCCTGATAATCTTCTTTCCTATCTTCCTTTTGAAACGCTCCTTTCATCAAAATATTCCGGCAATGAGATACTTTATCGTAACCTCCCTTACCTTATGAATGATTACAGCATATCTTATGTTTATTCAGCAACATTCATGCTGGAGAATATTGCGAGGAACTATAGTAAAACGAAGGATCTTATTGCATTTGCTCCGGTCTATGACAAAGCAATAAATACTGATTCCCTGTTTCTCAGAAGAGAATCGGGAGAAACTTTGAATCCACTGCCATACTCACGTCAGGAAGCAGAATATGTTTCGGAAATTACAAAAGGGAAGCTTTACCTTGATAATGAAGCCAGAGAATCAACATTCAAAAGAGAAGCTGGCAGATATGATATCATACATTTGGCAATGCATACTTATCTGAATGATATTTATCCGATGAATTCCGCTATGATTTTTACTCAGAGCAGCGATGCTCCTGAAGACGGTCTGCTTAATACATATGAAGTATACGGTATTCCGCTTAAAGCCAGGATGGTCGTACTCAGCTCTTGTAAAACAGGTTACGGAAAATTATCTTCCGGTGAGGGAATTTTAAGCCTCGCCAGGGGTTTCCTCTATTCAGGAAGCCAGTCTGTTGTGCTTTCAATGTGGGAAATTGAAGACAGATCAGGAACTGATATTATTAAAATGTTCTATGATAATCTTCTGAAAGGGAAATCCAAAAGCAGTGCCCTGAAAAAGGCCAGAAAAGATTATCTGAAACAAGCCGGTCAACTCAGATCACACCCCTATTTCTGGTCAACACTTTTAATATATGGTGATAATGCACCGATATATGGTCAACGCAAGAAATTGATAATGACATTAATAGCTTTGACTTTGGGAGCCGGTCTGATTTATTTTCTGAAACGAAGATATTCCTGATATTCAGGATCTCCTTTTAAAATCTCCATGAGAGCCTCCTTTGACAGATATTTTTTCCTGCGTGCATAATTCTCATTCTTAAGATTCATTTTGACCGCAATTTCTTCATAGGATAAACCATCAGAATACAAATTCAGAATGATTTGAAAGTCAGGTTTCAGCTTCTGAAAAGACCTGCTGACAATTCTTTCAAGAAATGGATCATTGTCCTCTTCCGGATCAGTCTCCTCAGATACGTCGATTACAAGCTCGGTTGTTTCTTTCTTTTTCTTGAGCTGAGTAATCCAGATATTCCGGGCTATGCCGAAAAAATAGCCTTTGAGGTCTGCAGTCAGGGACAGGGAATTTTCGCAAATAAGGTTGTGTAGAATGATTATCGAATCCTGGAAAACATCAGAAACATCCTCCTTTGTTCCGTTGTTTTTAATAATATAATTCCTGACTGTCTGAAAATAATTGTCATACAGCCAATTAAGGGTTTTATCATCCTGCCTTTTTATACCCTCGATAATACTTTTATCTGAAATTTTTTTAAACAACCCTTTCTGGATAGCCAATGAATTGGCAAATATAATACTTCCCCTCAGCAATTCTATTTAATATGGCGTCAGTTCGATTTTCTGACAACCATGTAATGTCCTTCGCAAAATATAAATATCTTTACTCAATGTAATTATTTCCCCGTTTAAAAATGCCATTTCCTTTTGTAAAACAACCTGACGCGATGGATTGCGGACCCGCTTGCCTGAAAATGGTAGCAGGGTTTTACAAAAAGAACTTTTCTCTCGAAACAATCCGACGGAAATGTTTTATCACAAGGGAGGGTGTCTCATTCCTCGGACTATCTGAAGCTGCAGATAACCTTGGGTTCCGCACTATCGGAGTACGGATTCCCTTTGAGATGCTGATTGAAAATGTACCGGTGCCGTGTATTGTTCACTGGCGTCAGAAACATTTCATTGTAGTTTATAAGATCAGGAATGATAAGATCTGGGCAGCAGACCCTGCAGTAGGTTTGGTTAAATATACCCGGGAGGAGTTTGTCAGAAACTGGACCTCAACTCTGGTCGACGGAAAACCGGCAGGTCTTTTACTGATCATTGAACCTACTCCGGCACTTTTTGAAAAAGAGAGTGATAGTGAAAAATCCCGCGGATTCAGTTTCCTGCTGAAATATTTCCGGCTCTATGACAAATACCTGTTTCAACTTGTCCTCGGGTTGTTTATTGGAAGTTGCATACAGCTTATAATCCCGTTTCTTACACAATCGATCATCGATATCGGTCTGAATAACAATGATATAGGTTTTATTTACCTGATTCTCTTTGCCCAGCTGGCACTGGTAATTGGAAGAATGTCAGTCGAGTTTATTCGTGGATGGCTACTCCTCCATATCGGTGCAAGGGTTAATGTCGCAGTTATTTCAGGATTTCTTCAGAAACTGATGTCACTTCCTGTATCATTTTTTGATACAAAACTGACGGGAGATATTCTTCAGCGGATAGAAGATAACAACAGGATTGAAGAGTTCCTGACCTCGGCAAGCCTGAGTATTCTTTTTTCATTTTTTAACCTGCTTGTTTTTGGGATTGTCATGGCTGTTTTCAGTTTCAAGATTCTGATTATTTTTCTTGCAGGTACTATTCTTTATGCCCTGTGGGTATCCCTTTTTATGAAATCAAGGGCCCGGCTTGATCACCAGCGCTTTAAGCAGATGTCTGCAGCAGGGAATAAGCTCATAAACATAGTCAATGGCATGCAGGAGATAAAACTTACACAGAGTGAGCTTAGCATGCGCTGGGACTGGGAAAAACTCCAGGCCTCACTTTTCGGACTAAAAGTCAAAGGACTGGGGATAATACAATATCAGTCTGCCGGGGCTACCTTTATTAGTGAAGTGACTAATCTGCTTATTACGGTTATTGCCGCTACGGCAGTCATCAAAGGAGACTTGACTCTGGGTATGATGCTTGCCGTACAGTTCATTATAGGTCAGATGAATGTCCCTGTAAGTCAGATAATAGGTTTCTTCAGAGTTTCACAAGATGCAAAGATGAGCCTTGACAGACTTTCTGAGATCCATGAGATGCAGGACGAAGAGCCTGACCCTGAAATGAAAGTCAGAAAACTTCCTGAAAAAAAGGATATATTCATTAACAATATTTCATACCAGTACGAAGGTCCGCATTCACCGTATGTACTGAAAAATATTGATCTTTTTATTGAAGAAAATAAGACTACCGCCATTGTGGGCACCAGCGGAAGCGGTAAAACGACATTGCTGAAATTACTCCTGGGTTTCTACCAGCCGGTTACTGGAGAGATCCTCATCGGAGATACAAGACTTTCGAATCTTAGCCTGAGAATATGGAGGGAAAAAGTCGGAGCTGCAATGCAGGATGGATTTCTTTTTCCTGATTCAATTGCTTCCAATATTGCCCCGGGCAGCGAAAAAATTGATGAAGACAGACTGGTTAAAGCAGCCGAAATAGCTAATATCAAAGGATTTATTGAATCAATGCCGCTTGGCTATAATACAAAAATAGGGACTTCTGGTCATGGCCTGAGCGAAGGACAAAAGCAGAGACTGCTTATCGCACGGGTAATTTACAGGGATCCTGAAATAATTATTTTCGATGAAGCAACTAATTCTCTCGATGCCGGCAACGAAAAGGTGATCGTTGAGAATCTTGCCGGTTTCTTTAAAGGTAAAACAGTCATTATTGTTGCACACAGGCTCAGCACAGTTAAAAATGCAGATAAAATTATCGTTATGGATAGCGGCAGAATTGTTGAAACAGGCAATCATGCATCTCTTATTGCAGATAAGGGAGCTTATTTTAACCTGGTAAAAAACCAGCTTGAACTTGGCAATTGATCCCGGAAAATGAAAGAGAAAAAACCTGCAATTCTATATTCTGATCCGGTAAATGAAATAATTTCCAATCCACCGCGAAAGATAATCAGGTGGGGTACAACGGTTATCTTCATCGTAATGGCTGTTCTTATAACCCTGTCGTGGATCGTGCGATATCCTGATGTAGTACCTGCGCCTGTTGAAATAACCACTGTAAATCCTCCGGTAACTCTTGTGACAAAAATAACAGGCAGAATAAATAAGTTATATGTAACCGACGGGGAAAAAGTTTCAGCAGGAGAGTGGCTTGCAGTGATGGAAACAGCTGCTGATATCAGCCAGGTAAGATCCTTTAAGACAGCCATCGATACGATTTCAAAACCGGAATGGCTATCATCCGCGGCATTCCCTCATTTTACAAGGCTTGGGGAGCTTCAGTTATATTATGCTTCATTTATGAAGTCTCTGTCAGATTTTGGAATATATATTCAGAATGACTTCTATGGAAATAAAATTAATTCCCTTAATGATGAAATATCAGGTCTTCAGGATTACCTCAACAAACTTAAAATAAAGGAGAAACTGCTTTCAGAAAACCTTTTTCTGGAGCGGAAGAAGTTTCAGAGAGATTCAATTTTATTCTCAGGAAATGTCTATTCAGAAAGTGAAATTGAAAAATCAAGACAATCCTTCAACCTTATCAGCCTGGAATTCCAGCAGGCAGGTCTCGACCGTTCATCCAGGATGATAGAGCTTGCAGAAAAACGGCAGTTACTAATGGATTACCGGATTAAACGGGAAGAGGAAAAACAAAAACTGGTTTCTGTTCTGGAGGAATCATTTATGAACCTTAATGCAAGGCTGAAGATATGGGAAAACAATTATCTCCTGGTTTCACCTGTTGAAGGGAAGGTTGCCTTTACACGATACTGGAGTGAAAATCAGTCAGTTGTAGCTGATCAGCCTGTATTGAATGTTGTTCCTGAAAATTCAGGTGATTTTGTTGGAAGAATTTTGCTGAATATGCAGAGATCAGGAAAAGTAAAAATCGGTCAGACGGTAAATATTAAGCTTAGCGGCTTCCCTTATCTTGAATACGGGATGGTTCGTGGTGCTGTTAAAACAAAATCACTCGTCCCGTCAGGTGATGCATATGTAATTGAAGTAACGTTGCCTGAAGGCCTTACTACTTTATACGGAAGAGAGCTTGAATTCACACAGAATATGCAGGGCACAGCCGAAATATTAACTGATGATCTCAGACTTCTTCAGAAGATTATAAACCCCTTCAGATATCTTGCTTCAAAAAATAAAATCTGAAAACGTACTGTTTTTTTGATTCTACGGTTATCAACTTATCTTCTCCAAATCGGCAGAACACTTGATTAATTTGGGTAAAACTTTGAGTTTTAACAAATATTTCAATATTTTCGTAGCTTGAAAATTCCATGGTTTGCCATGGTGCAGAATACAAAATGAGAGCTGAACCTAGAAAGGATTGACAATGATTATGAAAAATCCGGAAGACTCTGTTCTTGATGAACAATCCGGGGCTACTGAGGATGCCTACGGAACTGAGATTAACCCGCAAGCTGAAAAAGCGAATGAAGCTGATACTCCCGGCAAAATTGAAAATGCTGATCCCAGCCGGGAAGGACCGGAAGTAAAAGTAAATAAGAGATCAGCTAAATTAAACGCTGCCGTTCCTGAACCTGGAAAAAACACAGAAGAGGAAAGCCATGATCTGGATGATATCGTTCTTCCTCCCGTTGATTATTCAGGTTACCCGAAAAACGAACTGGTAGAAACTCTGAGTCTTATTATTGAAAACAGGCCTCCTGCAGAGATTAGAAGCGATGTAGATCGTATAAAAGTGCTGTTTTACAAAAAGCTGAAGCAGGAATCCGACGAAAGAAAAAATAAATTTCTGGAGAGTGGAGGCAAGATTGAAGATTATCGTTCCTGGGTCGATCCTTCTGAAGCGCGTGTTAAACATCTTCTTGAAAAGTACAAAGAGAAAAAGACTGATTTTAACAAAATTCAGGAAGTCGAGAAATACGAGAATCTAAAGAAAAAATACGATATAATAGATAGGATTAAAGATCTTGTAAACCGCGAAGAATCTATAAACAAGACTTTTCATGAATTCAGATCACTGCAGAATGAATGGCATGCCATTGGTATAGTACCACAGAATTCTCTGAAAGATATCTGGGAAAACTACCATCATCATGTGGAGCTATTCTACGATTATATAAAGATCAATAAGGAATTAAGGGACCTTGACCTTAAAAAGAACCTCGAGTTAAAAGTCTTATTATGCGAAAAAGCAGAAGAACTTCTTCTTGAACCTAATGCAGTTAATGCTTTCAGATTTTTACAGGACTATCATAATCAATGGAGGGAAATCGGCCCGGTTCCGCAGGAGTCGAAGAATGAGATTTGGGAGAGATTCAAGGAAGCAACATCTCAGATCAATAAAAGACATCACGAATATTTTGAGAAACAAAAAGATGACCAGCGCAAAAATCTGGAAGCAAAGATAGCTCTGTGTGAAGAGGTTGAAGCAATAAACCTTATGGAATTCAAAAACTTCAAGGATTTTGATGAGAAAGCTGACAAGGTTGTGGCACTTCAGAAAATGTGGAGAACCTTAGGGTTTGCTCCAAAGAAGCAAAACAATAAGGTCTATCAGAGGTTCCGTGATGCCTGTGACAACTTTTTTGAAAAGAAGAGAGGTTTTTATGCCGACAATAAGGAGATCCAGCAAAACAACCTCCAGATGAAAATCGAACTTTGCATTCAGGCTGAATCGCTTCAGGACAGCACAGATTGGAAAGCAACATCCGATGCCCTTATTAAACTTCAGAAAGAATGGAAAGAGATAGGACCGGTTCCCAGGAAACAGTCCGAAAAAAGCTGGAAAAGATTCAGGAAAGCATGTGATCATTTCTTCAATAAGAAAACAGAATTTTTTGCTGAACTCGACACTTCATATGAAGATAACCTGAAGGCAAAACTTGCTGTAATAGAAGAGCTTGAAAAATTTGATCCGGGAATTGATGTCCAGGCAGCTTTTGAAAGACTTAAGGAGTTGCAGAGAAAATGGACAGAAATCGGATTCGTGCCTTTCAACAGGAAAGATGAAATAACTAACAGGTACAGAAACGCTCTGAACCAGGAATTCGATAAGCTTAAGATCGGAGATGAAGACAAGAGTATTCTTAAGTATAAGACTAAACTTGATAATCTCAAGGCTAATCCCAAAGCTTCAAGAAAAGTCAGGAACGAACGTGATAAATTCTTTACTAAAATCAAGCAGCTTGAGGGCGACATAGTTTTATGGGAAAACAATATTGGATTCTTTGCTAAATCAACCAATGCAGATAATATGATACGCGAGGTTGAGGATAAAATTGAAAGTGCGAAGAAAATGATCAAGACTCTGGAGGAAAAAGTCAAAATGATCGACCAGTCAGGGCTGGATGATTAATTAAAATGAGGTCAGATAGTTAGATAATAAATCTTTTTTGCATTGGCTGACGTTAAATACATATTCGTAACAGGTGGAGTTACCTCTTCACTGGGGAAAGGTATTATTTCCGCTTCCCTTGCTAAATTATTACAGGCACGGGGATACTCTGTGACAATTCAGAAGCTTGACCCTTATATCAATGTCGATCCTGGTACCCTCAATCCTTATGAGCATGGTGAGTGTTACGTGACCCTTGACGGTGCGGAAACTGATCTTGACCTTGGTCATTATGAAAGATTCCTGAATGTTCCTACAAGCCAGGCTAATAACGTTACTACCGGAAGAATATACCAGACAGTAATCAATAAAGAAAGAAAGGGTGACTACCTTGGAAAAACAGTGCAGGTCATTCCCCACATCACAGATGAAATCAAGAGAAGAATTAAACTGGTAACCTCCGGTAACAAATTTGATATAGTACTTACCGAGATTGGAGGTACAGTAGGCGATATTGAATCATTACCCTATATAGAATCGGTACGTCAGATGAAATGGGAGCTCGGCACCCAGAATTGTATTGTGATTCATCTTACTCTTGTACCATTTCTTTCAGCAACAGGTGAAGCAAAAACAAAACCCACTCAGCATTCTGTAAAAGCGTTGCTTGAAGCAGGAATCCAGCCGGATATATTAGTCCTCAGAACTGAAAGAACTCTCAGTCAGGATATTAAAAAGAAGGTTGCACTCTTTTGCAACGTAGAAGAGAATGCAGTCGTTGAATCGGTAGATGTCTCGACCATTTATGAAGTACCAATCAAGATGCTTGGTGAAAAGCTTGACCAGACTGTTCTCAGAAAACTGGGATTACCATTCGAAAAAGATCCTCCTTTGACAGAGTGGCGAGAGTTTCTTACACGGCTTAAGAATCCAAAATATTTTATTAAGGTCGGTCTCATAGGAAAATATGTAGAGCTCCCGGATGCTTATAAATCGATATCCGAATCTTTCATTCACAGCGGATCCATGAATGAATGTGATGTGAATGTTGAACTCATTCATTCCGAAGAGATCACAGATAAAAATGTTGCAGAAAAACTTAAAGGGCTTAAAGGGATTGTTGTTGCACCAGGTTTCGGTTCCAGAGGCATTGATGGAAAGATATCAACGGTAAGATTCGCCCGGGAGAATAATATTCCATTTCTTGGTATTTGTCTTGGAATGCAATGTGCAGTAATTGAATTTGCCAGGAATGTCCTTAATATGGAAGGAGCTCATTCCACGGAAATAGATCATAAAACGAAATATCCGGTTATCGATCTGATGGAAGAACAGAAAAGTATAATCGATAAAGGTGGAACAATGAGACTTGGAGGTTATAAATGTATAATCAGTAAAGACTCAAAGACTTATCATGCTTACGGAAAACCTGAAATAGTCGAACGGCATCGCCACAGATATGAATTCAACGATAAGTATTTTGAAGATTTTAAGAGAAATGGTATGATACCTGTTGGGTTGAACCCGGAAACTAATCTCGTTGAGATCATGGAATTAACTGATCATAAATGGTTTGTAGGGGTTCAATTCCATCCCGAATATAGCAGCACAGTTATCAATCCGCATCCGCTCTTTGTCTCGTTTATCAAAGCATGCATAGAATAGCAGAGTTTGTGACTTGTATATCAGGTATTTACTAATTTTTAAATGAAAGAATGGATAAAAATACTATAATAGGGATAATTCTGATTTTTGTAATATTTGTCGGTGCCAGCATTTATAATACAAGCAGGCTAAATAAAGGATTTGAGAATGCTGTAAAAGCTGCAGAGACAGAAATTGTAAATGGGAACCTTGAACGTGCCCGGACAGAGTACGTTAATGCTCTCAGATTCAAACCAAATCAGCCGGAAGTTCTGGCAAAGCTGAGCGAACTGAACATTAAGCTTGGTATAACTACTGTTGAAAATACTGCTGATACAGTTCCTGCAAAAAGTGTAACTGATAATCCACTTCCTGCAGTTCCTGCATTAATTACCGGTGATCCAAGCCAGTATGGAGTGTTTGCAAATGCTGCTGAAGGCGAAAATGATTATATTACTCTTGAAAACGATAAGATCGAACTTAAAATCTCTCTGAAAGGAGGTAGGGTCTATTCTGCAAGGATGAAAGAATTCAGAACATACGACTCCCTTCCTCTTATCCTGTTTTCTGGCGACTCGACGATCTTTGGCTTCAACTTTTTTACAGCTGATAATAAGGCTGTTCAGACCAATAATCTGTTTTTTACTCCACTCTCAGAAGAGAAATCACTTAATGCCTCAACAGAATCTAAAAGTTTGATAATGAGGCTTTATGCAGATAAAGAAAAATATATTGAATACAAATACACTCTGGCTCCTGGCAAATACAGCCTTGATTACAATGTCATTTTTAAAAATATGGTTGGCATATTACCTCCCAACCAGAACAGCATTTCACTCGACTGGAGGATGTATATTCCTCAGCAGGAAAAGGGAAGACAGAACGAGGATAGCTATACTACTATTAAATACAAGTACTACCAGGATGATGTTGATGGATTGAAGCTTAGATCGCAGAAAGAGACAGAACAGACTGATATTACAACGAAACTGAGTTGGGTTGCTTTCCAGGATCAGTTCTTTTCATCAGTTCTTATAACCAATGACCTCTTCCTTAATGGCTCCGTATCATCAACAAAAACTATTACATCTAAAAAGTATCTAAGGTATTTTACAACTGAACTTGGCGTACCATTTAATCCTGGCTCAGAAACGTCTATAGGGCTGAAATTGTATTATGGTCCAAACCATATTTCTACCCTCAGAAAGGAGGGACTGGAACTTGACAAGCTGGTTTTCCTTGGAAAAAACATAATTAGCTGGATAAACAGGTTTGTTATTATCCCCGTATTTAACTGGCTCGAAAAATATATCAGCAGCTATGGACTTATAATCCTGATACTTACAATACTCATAAAAATAGTCCTTTTCCCACTGACATTCAAATCATACCAGTCTCAGGCTAAAATGGCCGTTTTAAAGCCCATGGTCGAAGAGCTTGGGAAAAAATTCCCCAGGAAGGAAGATGCGATGAAAAAGCAACAGGCAACAATGGACCTGTATAAACGGGCAGGAGTGAATCCAATGGGAGGATGTCTTCCCATGCTGCTTCAGTTCCCGATCCTTTTTGCAATGTTCAGGTTTTTCCCTGTTTCAATTGAATTAAGGCAGGAGCATTTCCTCTGGGCTACCGACCTTTCCACCTATGATTCAATACTTAATCTTCCTTTCACAATACCAATGTATGGTAATCATGTCAGTCTCTTCACGATCCTGATGACCATTTCATCTATACTTACTACAAAAATGTCAGGTGCTACGACTGGACAGGACCAGCCGGGGATGAAGATCATGATGTATATGATGCCAGTGATGTTCATGCTGATTTTGAATAATTTTTCTGCAGGTCTGACATATTACTATTTCCTTGCTAACATGCTTACATGGCTTCAGAACATTGTCTCAAAGCGATTCATTGATCAGGACAAAGTACTTGCTACTCTTGAGGAGAACAGAAAAAAACCTGTGAAAAAATCGAAATGGCAGCAGAGACTTGAGGAAGCTGCAAAACAGAGAGGCATTAATCCACCTAAAAGATAGAATTATACTTAGTTAAAAATCTTTAAATACGTGATCACATTCAAAAAATAAACTAAATTTATTTTCTCACGCTTTATGGGGTAATGGGGAAAAAGCTCAAAAACAAAGATTTAGCTGCCAGACTTGGTGTATCTGGTACACTGGTTTCGCTTGTTCTGAATAATAAAGGAGATCAACATGGTATCAGGAAAGACACCCAGGAAAAAGTTCTGGCCTTAGCCAGACAGATGGGCTATTTTGATTCGCTGGCTGAAAAAAATGTAAGCTCTCCGGTAGAGCAGACACCAGGTATTATAGGAATGATTGTTCCATCTTCAAACGAGCCATTTGTAATGGAAATCACTCCCTATCTTCAGAAAGCATTTTCCAGCGTTGGTTTTGGCTTCTCAATTATTACTAAAGATCCTGATGATCAGAGATTTGATAGGATGATACTTGCTTTTAAGAAATTCTTCAGCGGAATGATCCTTGTCGGTGAAGCTGCCGACGAAATGACTGTCCGTACGCTCAGATCAGCCGAATATCCTTTTATTCTGCTTGAAAAATCAATAAAATCAGGACGCCTGAACACTGTCACAACAGATTCATTACAGGGTGCCGCAATTGTTGCTGACCATATAAAGAAACTTGGTTATAAAAATATCCTTTTGGCTACAGATAGTAAGAAAATCAGAGCTGACATAAATATAATAGATGATGTTGTGGATGCCGTTTCAAGGGAACAGCAAATGAATGAACCGGAAATTGTGGAAATCGACAGGTCAGCGGCTGATAAGGAAATTGATTTTGAACATTTTGAAAAATTTCTCAGACCTCCCTTCAGGGCTGATGTAATAATCGTCTTTCAGGCGGACCTTGTTTATCCAATAATGGCATTATTAAGAAGAAAAAAATTGAGAGTTCCCCAGGATATTGCATTAATATCAATGGAAGAGGGTACCGGATTTGATCTTATGTTTACACCTGTTACATGCCTTAGAAAGCCCCTGGCTTCGATGGCTATTAAAACGGCAAATATGATCTGGACAGAAATTAAAAATTCTGGTAAAGGAAAATACAAACGACAGGTTAGTATTCCACCTGTACTTGTTGTAAGAAATTCATGTGGAACTTTATAGTATCTTATTAATGAGAAATATACATACTTATTAACACCTGTTAATATTTCAGTTTGTTTTACCCGGTTTACAATAGAATAAATAGTATATCTTTGTTTCGTATTGGTGCTGCAATGAAATAAAATCATTGTGGTGAAAAGGGAATGCGGTCAGAATCCGCGACAGTACCCGCTGCTGTGATGCCCGATCGTTCTAACGATGATGGTTTTATGATCCCCTGCCACTGTCCGTCAGCTGACGGATGGGAAGGCTTCATAAGACCGGGACAAGTCAGAAGACCTGCCAGACAAACCTTTATTCAAAGCTTTCGGGAAAAAAAGCGCCGGATCATCGAACGATTCCATCCTTATCTTCCTGTCTGCCCCGAATAATGAACATCACAATAGATGATTGATTTATTATTTTTATGACAGGATTAACTAATAACATTCTAAGAATCAGCCTCTCTCTCGTTGTTTGGTTCATAGTGTTTCCATCGACCGGGCAGGACCCGCTGCTTAGTGATACAGTACAAATACAGGAAGTGATAATCACAAGAAGACAGATAAGTTCAATTCAGCCCGGATTCAGGATTGACATAGTTGATTCTGCTGCTCTTAGAAATTACTCGCTTTATTCTATTGGCGACCTGCTCAATGAGACTACACCGTTATTTATGAAATTCTATGGCCCCGGAGGAACTTCAACACCTTCATTCAGAGGAACATCTGCAGGACATACATTAATAACATGGAATGGCATAAATATTAATAACCCTATGCCAGGACAATCAGATTTTTCACTCCTGCCAGCGGGCATGATTGATAATGTTAAGATCAGCTTCGGGGGAGCATCAATGGACCTTGGTGAAGGCGCCATAGGTGCAATTATTAATCTGGAGAATGAACCATTATGGAACAGTAATACCCTTATTGAACTTAATCCGGGATTGGAGAGCTTTGGAAGGTATTCAGGGCTATTGAAAGTGAAAACAGGAACAGATCATTTCCAGACAATAACAAAAGCTTATATGAACTCTACAAGGAATGATTTTCTTTTCCTCGATACAGTATCCGACAATCTACCTGTTTTGGTAAAAAGGGAAAATAGCGAAATGCTGCAGAAAGGCTTTATGCAGGAACTGTATCTGCGGAAATCAAATAATGTTCTTTCTGCAAGAGTATGGTACCATTCTGCATCCAGAAATCTCCCCGGACCACTTCCCTCCGATAGTATTGACGAGAAACAAAAAGATGAATCCATCCGAACACTTTTAAATTATGATATTGTAAGAAAGAAAAGCGAATTCTTCATTACAACGGCCTGGATGTTCACTAAGCTTGATTATGACTATCGAAGCAAATTATACCCGGATAGCTCAAGAAACCGTATTAATACATTAGTCCTTAAGGGTGGCATGACTACAGGTTTTAGAGAATATACCAGGCTTAAGATGGTTCTTTGTAACGAATTAAGTTCAGTGAAAACTAATTATTATGAAAGCATGGTGAAAAGGAACATTATTACCATGACTCTGTCTGCTGAAAGAAGAAAAGGTGACAGGTTCGCTGCTGTAATTCTTTTGAGAGAAACAATTGACGGCACCAACCTTCTTTTACCTGATCTTTCTGCCGGTCTTGAATTCAGAGTGATAAAAGGAGAAGACCATTATCTTAAATGGAATATCTCCAGGAACTCGAAGATCCCTTCAATGAATGACTGTTACTGGAAACCCGGAGGTAACCCGGATCTCAGAAACGAATATTCCTATTCCTCTGAAATCGGGTACAACCTTACTCAAAAGATCACTCCGAAGTTAACTGCAGGTTTTGATTTGAACATATTCACAAATTATATAAGGGATATGATCCAGTGGAGGCCTATATCAGAAACCTCTTATGTTTATATCGCGGATAATATACGTAGTGTCAATTCATCAGGTTTGGAATCTTCATTATTAACGAAATACAGATCCAATAATATTATGATTGATCTTAAAGCCGCATATTCTTACACGAAAGCAACTGCAATAAAGCCCGGTTCCCCTGAAACAACTGGTAAACAACTAATATATATTCCTGAAAACCAGGCTAACGGATTACTTCAGATTGGATACAAAAACCTTTATTCCGCATGGATTACTGATTTTACGGGGATTATCTATACCAGTGCTTATAATTCAGAACATCTTTCCGGACATACTGTTAATAATATAGTCACCGGGTTTAGGATTAATTTGAAAGAGAGTCTGATAGACTTGCGCTTTAGGGTCGGGAATCTTTTCAATGTATCATATCAGACGATTGCTTACTATCCACAACCAGGCAGGTCGTATTTTTTTACTCTATTATTCCGGATCATAAAATAGAGTGATGAAAAGATCTGTTTTCAATGCACTTTTTATTTTACTGTTTCTGACTGTTTCATGCGGAGGAGGAAAGGATAAGAAAATAACTGCCGGATCCGATAGTGATGACGAGCAGGTATTCAGAGCTGAAAGATTCTCACTGGTGAAAAACGACAGTTGTACAATATTAACAATATATGATCCATGGCAGGGAACTGAAGGTATCAGACATATTTATTATCTGGTCGAAAAAGGTAACAAATCACCATGTGCAGCCACTCCTGAATCAGTAATTTATATTCCGGTCGAAAGAATTATATGCATGTCAACCACTCACCTGGCAATGATAGCTGCCTTAGGAAAAGAGGATGCCATTACAGGTTTCTCAGGCGGTGAATATGTTTTCAACAAATATATATATGAAAAAGTCAGGGAAGGTTTGATAAGTGACGTGGGTTATGAAGCCGGACTGAACAGCGAACTTATAATAAAAATTGCACCCGACCTGATTATGATGTATGGAATTGGAAATGAATCAGCAGGATATATAGGAAAAATTAAAGAACTTGGAATAAAGGTGATGTTCAACGCCGATTACCTTGAAACTGATCCGCTGGGCAAAGCAGAGTGGATAAAACTTTTTGGCGCCCTTTTCTGCATGGAAGCTAAGGCTGACAGTATTTTTACATCTGTTTCTGATTCTTATGACCGGGTAAAGGAATTTGTTAAATCGAATACCGATAACAAACCAGGGGTTCTTATGGGTCTTCCATTCAGGGATACCTGGTTTATCTCACCTGGGAATTCATATATCAGTAAACTTATCAGCGATGCTGGTGGTAATTATCTTTGGCAGGATACCAGGTCAAATGTTTCTATGCCTTATAATCTTGAAAATGTGTATATTGAAGCACTGAAAGCAGATTTCTGGCTCAATATTGGTTCAGTCAGTTCAAAAAAGGAGATTTCATCATTTGACCTCAGGCTTGAAAACATCCCTTGCTTCAGTAATGGAAACCTTTACAATAATAATAAAAGAGTAAGCAGTTCAGGCGGTAATGATTACTGGGAAAGCGGTGCATTGAACCCTCATTTGATACTTCAGGATATTGCTTCAATCCTGCATCCAGGTCTTTTTGACGATTATGAATTGATCTATTACAGGAAAATTGAATGATTAACAGTCTGTGAAGAGTGAAAATCAGATAACGGAGAACAGGGAAACAGTTGCAGCAAAGCAAAAAGCATTTCTCTTCACAGGCCTCATCCTGCTGCTCATCTTTACTTTTATTCTGGATATATTTCTCGGATCGGTAAATATTAAAACCTGTGAAGTAATAAAAGCACTTTTTAGTGATTCGGCATCTGATATTGAGACAATCATTCTTAAGTTCAGGCTTCCGAAAGCAATAACTGCACTGGTTGTTGGCATTGCGCTATCAATGAGCGGTTTACAGATGCAGACTGTCTTTAGAAATCCAATGGCAGGACCCTATGTACTCGGAGTAAGTTCCGGAGCAGGTCTCGGAGTCGCAATTGTAATTCTTGGATTCTCCTCCAGCTTTGTTCCCGGGAATCTCATGGGCATTGGAAACTGGATTCTTGTTGCATCAGCATGGACAGGAGCAGGAGCTGTGATGTTGCTTATTATGTTCATATCATTCAGGGTGAAAGATATTATGACGATCCTCATACTTGGAATAATGCTCGCCAGCGGGATCTCAGCAATTGTCAGCATTATGCAGTATTTCAGCAACGAAACAATGCTTAAAGCTTACGTGATCTGGACGATGGGAAGTCTTGGGAACCTTTCATCAGGTCAGTTAAAAGTATTGATCATTTCTGTCTCGCTGGGCATAATGTTAAGCATCCTTTCAATCAAGATGCTTAATGCATTGTTGCTGGGTGAAATCTATGCAAAAAGTATAGGTCTGAATATCAGGTTTTCACGCTTTATTATCTTTGCCTGTACCAGTATCCTTACTGGAAGCGTTACAGCATTCTGCGGACCGATAGGCTTCATCGGCATAGCAGTTCCTCATATTGCAAGGAATATATTTAAAACTTCTGATCATAATATCCTGGTTCCTGCAACTATTCTGACCGGAGGATTAGTTATGCTTGTCAGTGATATTATATCGCAACTGCCGGGATCAGAAAATGTGCTTCCCGTTAACTCAGTTACATCCCTGATCGGAATTCCGGTAGTTATCTGGGTTATCCTTCGGAATAAAAGAACTTCAGGTATATTCTGATGAAAAAAAGCAACTCGGAGATATTAAAAATTGACCTGCTGAGAATAGGTTATGCTGCCGGAAAACGGGTTGAGCTTCTCATGCCGCCACTTTCTGCATCAGCCCGCAAAGGTGAGCTTATTGCTGTCATAGGCAGGAATGGCATAGGGAAAAGCACACTTCTCAGGACAATCATAGGATTGCAGAATTCCCTGGGAGGCAAAGTCATATTGAACAATAAAAACATATCTGAAATCTCAGCGAATGAACTGGCAAGGGAATCCGGTTATATTTCCACTGATATTGTCAGAGTAAGCAATATGAAAGTCTATGATCTTGTTGCCCTTGGCAGGTTTCCTCATACTAACTGGATTGGGAAACTGGATCAGGAAAGCCTTATTGCGATCCGTAATGCTTTGATAAAAACAGGAATGGAAAGCTTTTCGGACCGATATGTTTCAGAACTTTCTGATGGTGAGCGACAGCGCGCAATGATATCCAGAGTGCTGGCCCAGGATACTGAAATAATGGTGATGGATGAGCCCACCGCATTCCTCGATATAGCTGGTAAATATGAAATTATTAATCTGATGCTGAACCTTACCCGCGAAGGGAAAACAATAATCTTCTCGACTCACGATTTTAATATAGCCTTAAACCAGACAGATAAAATTTGGCTGCTCACCGAGAATTATCTTCTCGAAGGTGCTCCCGAGGATCTTATGCTGAAAGGCGCATTTGATCATTTATTTGAATCATCAGTAGTAGGTTTCAATTCAGAGGATGGCAGCTTTTCGTTTCGTAATCAAAGCCGGGGAATTATTTGGGTGGAGGGAGAAGGAATGTTAAGAAACTGGTCTGAAAAAGCTGTAATCAGAGCCGGGTATTCCATTTCAGAGATCAAATCAGCACCTTACATAAGGATCCCTGGCAAAACCAATAAAAAATGGGAACTGGTAATGGATGACCTTTCGAAAGAATTTAATTCACTCTATGATCTTGTTGCCTCGCTTCGTCAAATTAACGATGGCTGAAATATTTCCGGTAATTGCTTATAAAAGAGGGAATGTCATCAACAGACAGCTTCTTGGCAATTATTTTTTTATTCCTGTCAAGTATGTATATCATCGGTGTTGACTGGACATTATAAAAGTAATCGAAATGCGTATTCCGTTCAGGATCCCAGCCATTGATCCATGTCAGTTGCTGCTCTTCAATATATTTTGTCCATTCAGCTTTATTACTCGTGGTGCAGACGGCAAATATTTCAATGCCTTCATTTTTGGCTTTTTCGTACAAGGCCTTCAGTTTTGGTGTGGTTTCCTTGCAGTGACCACAATCAGGTTCCCAGAAATAAAGTACTGTAAAATCTTTATCGACATCATAGAGTGAAACAAATACGCCCTTATACGAATCCATTACAAGATTTTCAGCTTTCATGCCAATCAGGTTATGCCTGAGCAACTCTACCTGACGACGCAGATCATCCATAAACTCTTTTGAAGCCCAATCCGCCTTTCCTGAAAGGTAAATATCGTCGGCCAGTTTCACCAGTACTGCATCATGTCCCATTATCTCGCTCTCACGAAAATGGTTGAAAAGAAAGACTGAAACAAACTGAAAAACCTTATGGTTGCTCTTACATTTCGGGATAAGTTTATCGATCTCCTTAATAATGGAATCAGGTGACTGAATGACAACATTTGTAAAAAATGCATCAAGCCTGGCCTGCAATATAGGTGTACGCAGCAATCTTTCGTCATTGAAATCAATGTTATCGAAAAAATGATTTTTGTTATAATTGTATTGCTTCACCCATTTCACAGAATCAGGATTATGTGTGACTGCCGGAATCACGAATTCAGGTACTTCAATCGGAAGCATTGACTTCACAAGGACTGAAAGAAGATTTCCCTGATTATCATTCATTACCTTATTCAGATACGATTTCATTGCTGCTTCCTGGATTTTCTGTTCTCTTAGAAGAATGCTCAATGAATCCTTGTCTTGCCTGTTGGCCTGGACCCGTTTAGCTATGGATGTTGCCTTTTGCTGCATTGCACCATATTTTTTCTGGTACTCAATAAAGTAGGAATTCTCGTTGGATCCACTGAATTTCAGAGTATTGAAATAATCACTATATGAGCAGGAAAGAGAGAACTTCTGGTCATCTGATATCAACACTTCAAAATAAGTCTTTCCCGGCAATACGATCATATATATGCCGGACGGAAGAAGCTCTTTTCCTGAAAATACACCATATCCTCTGCCATCAAGTCTTACAGTATCCGTTAAATACTGCTTATCGCCGAAATGGTATGCCAGAAAAATGGTTGAATCCCTTAATCCGGAAATTGTCACAGGAATTTCATAGCTCACTTTCATCTGGCAAAATGAAGATGAGAAGATCAGAATAGCAATAATTCCCAGAATACTCTTTTTCATTGAAGAATATGTTAAATATGATGAAGTCAAAATTAGTTATTGCAATTTCTTTGCCAAAAAAAGTGCAACACGATATTAAGAAATATATTGTATTTTTGGTATGTTAATTCAAGGGGGTAAAATCAGATGACTATTTCATTACTCATTCCGGTTTGTGATTATGATATTGTGGCGCTCGTACATAGTATGAAAAGCTGCCTGAGAAATATTCCGGAATTTACTGAGATTCTAATAGGTGATGATGGTTCGAATGATGACAACAGAGCCAGATACAAATCCCTTGAATCGGAGGGAGTGAGGCTTATAAGTTCTGAACAAAACATTGGCAGAGCTGCAATACGCAACAAACTTGCTCTTGAGGCAAAAGGAGATTTTCTTCTTTTTATTGATGCGGATACTGTGCTTCCTGCAACTGCTGAAGCTTATATTCAGAAATGGATTCCCCATATCTCTTCGTCCCGTGTTGTCTGCGGTGGTGTGCTGTATCACGAAAGTCCTCCCGGAGACCCTGATAAAATATTGCGATGGAAATATGGCAGAAAAAGAGAACAGGTCAAAGCTTCAGAACGAAATAAGCGTCCTTATGCTTCTTTTACGACCTTTAATTTCCTGATAGATCGCACAATTTTTTCAAAATTAAGATTTAACGAGGAGCTTAAGCAGTATGGACATGAAGATACTCTCCTCGGCTACCAGCTAAAGAAAGCAGGAATTAAGATTCTACATATCGATAATGGCCTTATTCATGAAGGATTGGAATCTAACAGGGACTTTCTTAATAAAACAAAGCTCGGGATTGAAAACCTGAGTAAACTTTTGGATAGTGTCACTGACAAAAAAACTTTCTCATCGTCTGTCAGAATTCTTCGCTTTTACAACAAACTCAGCGTTTTCAGGCTTACACTTATTTTTGCTGGTCTTTTTATCCGCTTCAGGGAAAGAATGGAACTAAAGCTCGATTCATCTAACCCTCCATTATGGCTTTTCAACTTCTATAAGATAACCATGTTCTGTACCTACCGCGAAATTCATCAAAGGAGGAAGATCCTTCCTGTTTTCTGATCATCACATTGATAAATAATTAAATGCAATCTTTGCGAAGGCAGGACTAATGGTTTCTCAATGAGGCATTCGCATTGTTCATAATTGATCCGTATATACATGATTATAATTCAATTTTTATCAGCTCAACATTTCCATCTTCCCTTTTCTCACCTCTTAGTACAAAATCGAATCTATCGGTCATGGTACAAAGAAAAAAGTCAGTAGGAGGAGAATAGTCTATATTCTCAGGTTTGAAGAATCTTGCACCTGAACCAAACCTCAGATCTTTTATCCGGTTAACAAAATCTATCTTTTTCCCTTGCAGTCCCGCTCTGATCAATTCTGCACATAGAAGATCTTCATCAGCTGAAATAGTAGCCCTGTATCCCATGGCAACAAGAGACACATGTGCCGGATTAATGTTTTTTATGTATTTCACTACTGCACCCGCATTTACAAGGCTTCCTGTGAGAACTAAATCAGCCTTTTCAGCATTTATTAGACCATTAGTGCCGGCGGTGGTCGTAAAAATAACTGATCTTCCCTGCAGATCTTCTTTTATGATCTCAGTAGGACTATTCCCGAAATCAAAACCTTCAATTCTTTTTTCATCTCTCTCGCCGGCAAGGACTGAATTCCTGTAGTTTTGTTTTAAAATAAATGATTTATCGATGTCGGCAACTGCTATCATTCTTACAGCTCCTGAATCAAAAGCATAACAGGCAGAAGAAAATGCCCTGAAAACATCAATTATTACTGTAATCCCACGGGCATTTCTGGCACCCTCGACAAATTCAAGAATATCTATCTTCATTATTAAGGATTTCTGAGTTGAAATTAGTAATAATTTTTATACAGGGTATGTAAATAAAACTTGTTAAGTTTGGCTGTATCATTAAAAAATCCGATCATGATATACCACACCCGGAAGGTTTTTGTATATTTGAGCTAGAGAGTTCGGCATCATACAGATCACTTACTTTAGAAACCTTCTGCAATGGCAAATCCGGTATCGTGGGTGTTAGATCAGGTCAAAAAATGGAACGATGCCATCTGGCATACACCGCTTTCAGAACTATCTAAGGGAAAAACTTTCCTCATTAAGCAGGTACGTATAATTCTGTTATCAGCTAAGGGTTTTGCCAAAGATAAGGTTCAGCTTCGGGCTTCTGCTCTGACCTTTTATTCCCTTCTGTCATTAATTCCGGTCATCGCAATTGCCTTTGCCATTGCTAAAGGATTCGGTCTCGACCAGAATCTTGAAGCAATGATAATGAACAGCAAGGAATTCTCTGCCCAGCAGGATGTTCTGAAATGGCTGCTCAATGTCTCAAGAAAAGCAATAGAGGAGACAAGCGGAGGCTATATTGCAGGTGTTGGAGTTATTATCCTCTTCTGGTCGGTAATGTCTCTTTTGGATCATATAGAAAGTTCATTCAATCATATCTGGCAAATTACTTCTTCAAGGCCCTGGTACAGGAAATTTACCGATTATCTTACAATAATGCTGATAGCTCCGGTTTTCATGATTTTATCTGGAAGCATTACTGTCTTTGTGGGTACCTACCTTACAGACTTCATTGCAAATGCGCCGATACTGAAGTTTTTTAAACCAGTTATCAGTTTCCTTATAAAGCTTGCTCCCTATTTTCTGACCTGGATTGCGATGACTGTTTTATTCATAGTTATGCCAAATGCAAAGGTTAAGTTTGTACCTGCCTTTATTTCAGGGATTGTTATCGGTACTTTTCTTCAGCTTCTCCTGTGGCTTTATATAGACCTTCAGTTTGGTATTTCCAAACTCAGCGCTATCTACGGTAGTTTTGCTGCAGTACCTCTGTTGATTATCTGGCTGCAGGCCAGCTGGACTATTGTTCTGCTGGGTGCTGAATTATCCTTTGCCAACCAGAATATATCACGATATGAATTTGAATCCGAAGCGTTGAACGTCAGCCACTTTCAAAAACGCGCACTGGTGCTGATGATTATGCACATGATAATAAGAAATTTTGCTGTTGGAGAAAAACCAATTAGCGCAGAAACAATTGGGAAAACTCTGAAAATACCTGTCAGGCTGGCCAGAGATATCCTCCATGACCTGAGCAGTGCAGATCTGGTATCAGTTATCCATGAGAACGACCAGAAGGAGCGCCTTTACCAGCCTTCAATGGATATTAACAAATTATCTGTAAGTTTTGTGCTGTCACGTCTCGACAAAAAAGGCACGGAGCAAAGGATGGTTATAAAAAATAAGGAGTACGATACCGTGATATCGATGCTTGAAAAATTTGATAAACTGATCGCAAAGTCAGACGCAAATATCCTGATCAAAGACCTGTAGAAGTCCCTGGCTGAACTTTTTTCTTATAAATTCTTTTCTTTTTAAAAGATTCCACGAAACTGATGAAATCTGCATAAGATCTCCAGTTATGAAAGAAATAATGAGGCATCGGAAGTTCAATATGACGGGTATTTTTCTCTTTTTCCCAGTAGCTGTTAAGATTATCTGACGGAAAAACCCTGTCATATTTACTTGTTACAGCAAAGTCCCATCTGAATCCAGGTTCCTTTTGCTCCATCATCCTGTTATATAGCCACCGTAACTCATCATGGAAAGATTTTACTGTTCTGTGAGGAACCCTGTCTCTGTTTAACAAATAGGTCTTCTTATCACCGAACATTCTGAGATAAAACTTTTCCATATTCTCCTCAGTAATATTGTTCAGAGTTCCTTCAAATGTTTTAAGCGGTATTCCATACTGATCATCAGCAGGTACCGGAGTACCGTTTACTGCGATAGTTAAATCCGGTTTTATACCTGTTTTCGGAGTTAGATATTCAGCAGCCCAAACCCCCAGCGACCACCCAATAAGTGTGATTTTTTTGTAAGTCTTCATTTCAGGAAGCACCAGAGCTTCATCTGCCGAATAGTTATAAAATAAAATAAAATCAAATTCATCATTGCAAAGAGGGGTGAAGAAGTTTTCATCCGTACCCCACCCTCCAAATAAAACAACGAGCTTATTATTCTCTTCTCGTCTTCTGATATAAGTCTTCATTATTCGTTGATCTGTATTTAGATCAGATTAGTCCCCACTAACTTTGTTGCACAAAGATAATGTAATTATTTATTCTCTTACAGGAAACCCGAGACACTGAAATAATGTCAATCCGGAGAAATATACATAAAAAAATAAGAGGAGGAAGGGCGGGTGTGAAGATCGGGGCGCGGGTTTTATTTTCAAAATCCCGTGTCTACTGTCTGATAAAAGGATGGAACCATGGTTAGCTGGCGCTATTCCTCAGGCTCCGATGTGAAAGTCAATGTCTGCAATACAATCCTGTTGATTTTCACTCCCAACCCTTACTCATCTCCTCTTATACCAATAGCATGAGCTTGGTAACAAATATAAATAATTAAATCATATTTTCAAATTTTTTATATGGAAAATATTATGTGGAGATTATTAATTGTAATTGATAAAATATTATGTAAATTTGATAGAATACCTGATTAAATCCCTGGACTATGGTAGCTGAACTTGAGAAAATATCATATGATGATGGTGTTGGATTCGTTGCAGATTATATTGATGATACTGGTGGATTATGGCATTTCCACCCGGAATATGAACTAGTGCTTAATATTAAAAGCAATGGAACACGTATCATAGGCGACAGTGTGGAACTATTCGACATGAACGATATGGTACTTATCGCCGGAAATATCCCTCACTCATGGAATTATTACAAAAGTGATAAAAGCCTGCCTGAAAAACATGGAATTATGGTACATTTCCGGCAGGCTTCTCTTGGCGATGCACTGTTGGCACAGCATGAGATGCATTGTGTCAGGGATCTCCTGGAACAGTCAGATCGGGGAATTGGATTCTCAGTCGAAGATGCAAAGAAAGCGGAGAAACATCTTGTCCAGATGATAAACAATAAAGGGATAGATAAAATGATTGATTTTTTTAATGTCCTCCGGATATTATGCCAGGCCGAAAAGAAGGTTTATCTCTGCTCTGAGAACTACAAACAGGTATATGACGAAAGAGGAAACAAAAAGATGGCCGATGTTTATACTTATATAAGAGAAAACTATTTTAAACCTATTTCACTGGAAAAAATCTCCAAAATAGCAAAGATGAGCCCTTTTAGCTTCAGCAGATTCTTTAAAAAGAACTGTGGTGCAGGATTTGTTGAATATCTTAACCGGGTAAGAACTAATAAAGCCTGCTATCTTCTTCGCGAAACTGATTACCAGGTCCATGATATTTCTATTGAGTGCGGTTTCGCAAGCATCTCAAATTTCAATAAGCAATTCCGCAAAACTGAGGGCATATCTCCGCGTGATTACAGAGCCCAGTTTAAATAATAAATGCAGGTCCTTTAAATCTTCTGACAAAAAACCAGCTATATGGCAATGACTTTGCTTGAAAAAATAATTGCATCCCATTCAAAATCAAGTTCCGTTCATCCCGGGGAAATTATCGATATTGAAATCGATATCCGGGTGGCACGGGATTTCGGAGGTGCAAATGTGGTAAAGAATATCAGAGACCATGGACTTTCAATAAATAATCCTTCTAAAACTCTCTTTACTTTTGACTGCAATCCGACCGGCTCTGATCAGAAATATGCTGTAAATCAGCATATATGCAGAATTTTTGCACGTGAAAACGGAATCCGGGTTTATGATATAGATGCCGGAATCGGTACCCATATCCTGATTGATCAGGGTTATGTTTACCCGGGGGCAACAGCAGTTTCAACTGATTCTCATGCAAATATTCTCGGGGCAATAGGCGCATTCGGCCAGGGAATGGGAGATATGGACATTGCAGCAGCCTGGCATAATGGGAAAATATGGTTCAAAGTACCGCCATCCGTAAGAATTGACCTTAAGGGTGATCTTCCTCCCAAAGTCTCATCAAAGGATTTTATACTTAATCTGCTGAAAGTATTCGGAGCAAACTCCCTTCTCGGATTCTCTGTCGAGTTATTTGGTACCTGCATCGATAAGATGTCTATCGACGACAGGATCACAGTTTCGTCGATGGGCACTGAAATGGGTGCAATAATTATTCTGTTCCCTCCTTCAGAAGCGATAATGGACTTCTGCAGACAGCGCAGTAAAACTAAATTCACTCCCGTTTTTGCGGATGAGGATGCCTCATATGAAAGGAGGATCGAAATAGATGTAAGTGAATTTGTTCCTATGGTGTCACGGCCGGGTGAACCTCATGATACAGTTGATATTGCAACCGTGCAGGGGCAAAAGATCGATTCTGCGTTTATCGGCAGCTGTACAAACGGAAGAATGAGTGATATGATCAAAGCGGCTGTATTACTGAAAGATAAAAAAGTTGCACCGGGAGTTATTCTTAAAATAGTTCCGGCAACCGACGAGATATGGAAAAGATGTCTTGATGAAGGACTACTTGATACTTTTAAAAGAGCAGGGGCACTGGTCTCAAACGCAGGTTGTGCCGGCTGCGCTGCCGGACAGGTTGGACAAAACGGACAGGGAGAAATAACCATAAGTACGGGGAACAGGAACTTCCCCGGTAAGCAGGGTAAAGGTAATGTGTATCTTGCTTCACCTGAAGTTGTTACCGCTTCAGCTATTGCAGGACATATTACGACACCTGAAAAACTGCCTGCTCTGCCTTCAGTGTTTGATACTCCGATAAAAAACATGGATACCGCCAAGCCGGCGTCAAAACCGAAAACCGGGATATCAAAGCCTCTGGTGATTGAAGGCAGGATCTGGTTCATTCCAAAAGATAATATAGACACCGACATGATCTTTCATAACAGATATCTGGCAATAACTGACCTAAAGGAGATGGGACAATATACTTTTGACAATCTGAAAGGTTTCGAGAATCTTGCCGGTAATGTCAGCCCTGGTGATATTGTTGTTGCAGGTAAAAATTTTGGCAGTGGTAGCTCAAGACAGCAAGCCGTTGATTGTTTTATTTCGCTGGGCATACAGGTGATTATTGCTGAATCGTTCGGATCTATATATGAGAGAAATGCTATAAATGCCGCCCTTCCGATAATATCCTGCAAATCAATAAACGACCTTGAACTTATTTCAGGAGATACAATAAAAATAAATCTGTTGACCGGTGAAATCATTAATCTGAGAAATAAGAAGACCACTGCGGGTGAACCATTTTCTGAGGTGCAGTCTGAGATTTATCAAAAGGGCAGTCTGCTTGGTTGATTAATAATACTTTCAAATCCTGATCGCTCTATGAGCTCATTTACATTTGCTGAAAAAATATTTAAGGCCCCTGCAGGAACTATAGTCTTTGCACGGCCTGATATTATTCTTACTCACGATAATACATCAAGCATCTACAAAACTTTCCAGAAGATGGGAGGACAAAAAGTCACAAATCCTGATCAGATGCTCGTGGTACTCGATCATAACGCTCCACCGGCAGATTCAAAGCTGGCTACCCAGTATCAGGAGATAAGAGATATTGTGGATCAGCAGGGGATAAAGAATTTCTATGACTCCGGCAAAGGGATTTGCCATCAGCTAATGTCTGACCATGCCCGTCCGGGGATGCTGATAGTAGGCAGCGACAGCCATACATCTACCGCTGGAGCATTTAATGCATTTGCTGCAGGTATCGACCGCACTGAATCTGCAGGAATATGGAAGAGGGGAGAGACATGGTTCAGGGTGCCCGAATCAATTAAAATTACTCTGAAGGGTAAATTGAAAGAGAGAGTTTATGCCAAAGACCTTGCGCTCTGGATAATAGGCATGATAGGCTCAGACGGAGCCAATTATATGTCAATAGAATATCATGGCGATGGTTTGAAATATCTTAATATCGCCGACAGGATGACAATTGCCAATCTTGCCTCCGAGATGGGTGCAAAAAATGCTGTTTTCCCTGCTGATAGCGTGCTTTCGGAGTTTTTAGGAAGAAAGGAAAATGGTATCTGGTCTGACGAAAATGCAAATTATTTCCGTAAGATAGAAATAATCCTGGATGAGTTATTCCCTGTTGTTGCTGCACCCCATAACGTTGATAATATAAAATCAATACATGATGCTGCAGGGATCCCGGTTCAGGAAGGGCTCATCGGTACCTGCACTAATGGCAGGATCGAAGATCTTCGTGTTGCGGCTAAGATACTGAAAGACAAAAAGATTAAAGCTGGATTTCAGCTTAATGTAATTCCGGCTTCAAGGAAAATATTTCTCAAGGCAATTGAAGAAGGATTAATCTCAGATATGATAGAAGCCGGGGCAAATGTCCTTACACCTTCCTGCGGACCTTGTCTTGGAACCGGACAGGGTATTCCTGCTAATGGTCATACTGTTATTTCATCAGCAAACCGGAATTTCCCGGGCAGAATGGGAAATAAGGAAGCTTCTATTTATCTCGCTTCTCCGGCGACTGTAGCTGTGACAGCCCTTACGGGTAAGATTACGGATCCGAGGATAAACCAAGGTTCAGAGAAGTTTCCATATGAAGCCGTACAGAGTAAAACATATATGATAAAACCCGGTGACAACAGAAAAACGGGTAATGTCTGGAATTATTCCGATGTTGATAATTTTAATACGGATCAGATGTTTGCAGGAAAAGATACCTATAATATCCTTAGCTCTGACCCGGATTCAATCTTGCCATTGCTTTTTGCTGATTTTGATCCTTCATTCAGTAAAAACGTTACAAAAGGTGATATAATAATTGCCGGTGATAACTTTGGCTGCGGAAGTTCAAGGGAACATCCTTCGGTGGGGCTGGCACATGCAGGCATAAAAGCAGTGATAGTTAAATCTGTGAACAGGATATTTTATCGTTCATCTATTAACCAGGGTCTGCTCCTGATCGTTCACAGGAAGGCTGTTGAATCTTACAGTCCGGGTGATGAGATTGAAATTATTTTTGACAGGGGAGAAATAATCATTGGTAGTAACAAATATACATTTGAGCCATTACCGGAAAAGCTTAAGCAGATTATCGACAAAAAGGGACTGATAAATTATATGAAATCAGTATGACCAGGTCAGGTATTTGTCTTCTGTAATTAATTAAGATACCCTCAATTGCATGATCAGATTGCAAAAATTGAAAAAAAATGTATTTTTGCAGCCGGTAATCGGTTCCGTAGCTCAGTTGGTCCCGAAAAACAGCAAATCATTGATTTGCTAAGTTTTTCGAGGATCCTCGAAAATCTAATTCCGCCGCTGGCGGAAAAGATTTTCGGGAATAGAGCAATTCCGCGTAAGCTGAATGAGTCGAGAGTTCATTGTATATTATTTGGTTCCGTAGCTCAGTTGGATAGAGCAACAGCCTTCTAAGCTGTGGGTCGCGCGTTCGACTCGCGCCGGAATCACTTTGAGGATCAGGGAGTTAGAGTAGTCTAACTCCATTTTCTTACCATCTGAACCTTAATGGCATATTCCTCTTAGTGTGCCTGACAGAACTATCTTAATGACTGACCATGCAAATACAATCCGATTACTCCGGCAGATTCGACCCATTTATCTTCATTTGACTTTCTATGCCAGGTATAACCGGTAAAAAATTCTGTACGAAATAATAGCCTGCCCTCTCCCAGATCTTTAAACAATTCCAGGGCTATTATGACATTTCCTTCAACTATTATCGAATATTCCCTCAGATCAAAGGTTAAAAGATCTTTTATCTCATCTTTTGTAAAGGAGATGTATATTGGTTTTGTCAGAATATTCTTATACTCTTCTCCGTTTTCTGACTGGTAGATATTTAATCTGTAAGTAACCGAATCGTAGGTACAGACTCCAACATTAAGATGCAAATCTTTTAATATCAACCGTCTTCTGACTTTTACTTTTACCCCCAGTTCAGAACCTAAATCGTTAGATGCAAAACCGGACCTGAGAACGTCGGACGTGACAGGAGTACCTATTCTAATTTCGAAAGGTTTATGATAGATCACTTCCACATCCGATAAATGATATGTAATAGGGTCCAGGTATACCATTTTAATAGAATCCTCCTTGAAGTGACCTGCAGTAATGGTTTTAGATTTATAACCAATCATTGAAAACCTTAATGTATCATCGTTATCAATGTTGCTAAGGTTTATTGTGAAGTTACCGGAATCGTCCGAAACGGTGCCTACACTCTTTCCGATAATTCCAATATTAGCATAACCGATGCCTGAATTAGTCTCACTTGATAAAACCTTGCCACTATCAGATTGACTGAAAACCAGGCCGGGAATAAGCACCAAAAATAATAATAATCCTTTTTTAATATTAAGTTCAGGTAAATGGAGTGTCGTCATAACGAATTAAGTATGAACGAAAATAAAAAAAAATCAGTTAGTTTGAATGTTTATAACTAACTGATTCTTGATACTCAGTTCAAATTATTAATTAGTCCCCTGCCAGTTAAAGGAGATACTTCTTTTTACGCCATCTTTTTCAACTGTAATGCGGAAATGCTGTTCTACGCTACTATTATTATGATCATGATAAAATCTGATGATCTCTTTGTTCCCGACTATTCTCCAGTCTTTGTATTGACTTTTTAAGAATTTTTCCATTACATCGGGAGGCATAGCTAAATTCATAGCCATCTCTCTGGTTTCGATAAGCTCTCCTTTATTAGTATACACTGCCCACAAATCAGTTTTCTTGTCGGTTTTCATTTCAACCTCATAACGATCGAGTTTGACATTTTCTGCTCCCATGTCATAAACCCATCCATATTCCTTTAGTGCATAAGGGAATCTGGACCATGTAAGAGGATCATTCTTATCAAACTGTACGTTAACTGCGTTTACAACAGCAACAGGCACCTGGTCCTTCGTAATTTTAACAATTACACCTGGTTCCATGTCACTAATATTAAAATCATGAGATACTTGTGCAAGTGAAGGAAGCACAAATCCCGCCAAGGCTAAACATGTAATCAATAATTTTTTCATAATTCTTAAGTATTAGTTGATATTCTATTTTGATACTTAAACAATGAAGCTTTAAATAAGTTCAGCTTCAAAATGAAAATTATTGATTAAACAGAATTATACCTTAACAGAATTTCAAAGATCTGTTGATTGGAAGCTTATAATCTTTTAAAAGGAACAAATCTTACAAAAGTCAGACGTTTTTTTTCAATTTTCCCGTTTTTCTTCACAAGAAGGATCAGTTCCTGCACTGCTGAAGGCTTTCCGACTGGTATCACAAGTCTTCCGTTTTCTGCCAGCTGATCTATCAGGGGTTGCGGAATAGTCTCAGCAGCAGCTGTAACCACAATAAGATCATAGGGCGCAAATTCAGACCAACCTTTGTAGCCATCACCATATTTACATATTATGTTTTTGTACTCAAGCTTCTTCAATCTTTCTGAGGATTCTTTTGCCAGCTCCGGAACAATCTCAATTGTGTAAACTTTATCCACAATTTCAGCCAGGACTGCTGCCTGGTAACCTGATCCGGTTCCGATTTCCAGGGCTTTCATCTTTCTTCCGGGTTTAAGCACTTCAGTCATATATGCCACAATGTACGGCTGCGAGATTGTCTGCCCGTAACCTATCGGAAGAGGATAATCATTATAAGCTTCATCTGCATAATCCTTTGGAACAAAAAGATGCCTCGGTACTTTGGACAGCGCCGAAAGAACTGCATTATTGGTCACACCGCGATCCATGATCTGGTTTCTGACCATTTTTTGTCTCAGAGATTCATATTTATCAGATTGTGGTAAGATGAAACCTGCCATAACGAGAATAGGTATGATCAGTAAATATTTCACAACACGCACATTTTCCACAAGATAATAAATATCCGGTTTATTTCAAAGACATGATACCCTGAATATACATAACTTGAGTATTCTCTTTTTGAGATTAAATCAGATATGCAGACCAAGAATTGATAAAAATCCTTTTCCTAAAAACTGTATCAGGGGCCAGATTGGTAAAAAATTTATTTTTGTCAACATTGAACCAAAGATAAGCCCCAACAGAATGAATGATCCGTATTTGTAAAGTCCTGCATGCAAAGCGGGAAACCTTCTGAAATAATTCAGTAACAGATGAGAACCGTCGAGAGGCGGGATGGGAATCAGGTTAAAAATAAAAAGTCCCCAGTTGATGTATATTGCGTAAAGGAATACCTCAGTTGTCAACGTATAATAGCTTTCAGGATGAATTTTGACAATAACCGCTAAGATAACCGAGAGTAAAATTGAGAGAAGGGCATTCGAAACAGGACCTGCAACAGCGATCTTAATTACATCTGTCCTGGGATTTCTCAGATTCAGTTCATTGAACTGAACAGGTTTTGCCCATCCGAATCCTGCAACCAGGAGCATTATGAAACCAAGCAGATCAATGTGTTTGAGCGGATTCAGAGTAATGCGTCCCTGCTCTTCGGAAGTTTTGTCTCCACATTTCTTGGCTGTAAGAGCATGACTGAATTCATGGACAGTCAGACCGAGAATAATCCCGGGAAGGAACTTGAGCGTCCTCAGGATATCAAAGCTGTCCATTTGCTCTTTTATTTACGGGTTGAAAAAAATCTTCCTTTGTAAGATTGCATTTTCTGACCATTTCAACTGCATAGTCAGCCCCTGAAAAATTACTGTCGGTATTATTGGTGCCAACAGTAAACTTTACACCGGCTTCTTTTGCTCTTTGAAGAAATTCATATGATGGAATTCTGTACCTGTTGTTAATTTCAATTGCAATATTGCTGGCTTTTGCAGCCTGGATAACCTTGTCCATCCTTTCCGGTGTCCAGAAAATGTCATAACGTTCCGACATCTGAGCAGGTAAAAATGTTGGATTCACGTAAATATCGATTGGTTCTTCATTAAGTATTTTTACTATCGTATTAACCAGGTAGTCCATAAATGCCTGCTCATCATCTATCCATGTCTCCTCTTTTATCCATATCCTGTTCCTTCTTCCTTTTTCATCAGTAAAGGTCATCCCGTCAGTAAATACGTAATCAAATTTATCCATCGACTCCTTTGAAAACAGGTTTACCCACTCGCGTCCTTCTGCCTGCATGCCAATATAGAATTGTGAATAATCTTTCAGCGTCTGTAATACTGAGTCGATCTGGCTGTCCTGATGAACAGGAAATTTATAACCACAATTGACCACTATTCCATAATTTATGTTTTCAGCCCTGGATTTTTTTACTGCATCCTCAATCGTGAAATCACCTTTCAGATGGATATGAAGATCCGTTATCCGGATCTTATCCTTCTCCCTGCAACTTATTGAATATGTGAATATTGCAGCCAGGATTAAAAATAGTTTCGTTTTCATACTGATATAATTAATACTCTTCAAAGATTAGGAAAATAATTTTCTTTTTTGCATTAACTGGTTGCTATTTCAGTACTTATTCGCATTTTCGCGTAAATTAAGATTTAAGTCAGAGAATTAAGCACCATGAAAAAGATCATTGTATTACTCGCCATTTTATTGTCATCCGGATATTTAAATCTTTATTCCCAGAAAGAACCTTCTACCGGGGTTTATCTTATAACATGTGCTCCTGGTACCGCTACATATTCGATTTACGGTCATAGTGCGCTTCGGATAGTGGATACTGAAAAAAACAGCGATCTTGTTTATAACTGGGGCGTATTCGATTTCAGTACACCTAATTTCGTCTGGAAATTCGCCAAAGGCCGTCTTGATTATATGCTTGGAGTATATTCCTTTAAAAGATTCATTCAGGAATATTTTCTTGATCAGCGATCTGTATATCAGCAGAAAATAAATCTGGAACCTGATGAAATGGGGCAGCTTTTTATGCTTTTAGCCGAAAACCTTAAACCTGAGAATATAAAGTACAGGTACGATTTTTTTTATGATGACTGTTCCACAAGAATCAGGGATCTTCTTGAAAAATCGCTGGGAAACAGGCTTTTATACTCTCCCGAAGCTACTAAGAAACTTCCGACTTTCAGGGATAAAGTAGGAGAATACCTGAGACCTTATCCCTGGCTCAATCTGGGTGTGGATCTTCTTATGGGGATTCCAGGTGATAAAAAAGCCAATTCCCGTGACAGAATGTTTTTACCTGTCGATATGATGGAAGTACTCTCAGATGCTTCTATAAACAGAACCGGTAAAATGATTCCACTTTTACAGAATTCTGAGAGTCTGCTTGAATTCGATCCTCCTGCAGTTAAACAGAAGTTTTTCACTTCACCTCTCTTTACTTTTTCACTTCTTTTTATATTGATTCTGACCTTTTTTATTATTGTTAAAAATAAAACTGCTGTCAAATTGCTGGATATAGTTCTCTATACAGTTTTTTCGGTTCTGGCAATTATGATGATCTTTTTCAATTTCTTTACCGATCATCAGCAGATGAGGTGGAACCTTAATATTATCTGGCTAAGCCCGTTCATTATTCTCTGCCTTGCAAGCATTATTCTCAACAGAGACTGGCAGGTCTGGTTCAGGATAGTTTTTATTCTATCCATGATTTTTTTCCTTCTGATTATGCTGCTGCCCCATGCATTTAATAGTTCTTTTATGCCGCTTTCATTAATTCTTATTTTCAGGAGTTCAGTCAGGGCAGGATTCAGCTGGAATCCCTTGTCCTTAAATCAGGTGAATGAATTATGACCTCTCAATTTTTATTTTAACACAATTTTAACACTTCTTAACACCTCCTTATTAATTCTACGGCTTCTTTTGTGTACTGGTTTTAAAAATGAATTGGTTCATCTATTATTATCTTTGACACTTAAAATTTTAAATTATGGAGCAGACATCTGACATAAGAATACTGAACGAAAAGATTGAAAAGGAAAGTGCTTTTGTCGATATCATCCGAATGGAGATGAATAAAGTGATAGTTGGTCAGAAACACCTGACTGACAGTCTGATGATAGGACTTCTTGCCAACGGGCATATCCTTCTTGAAGGGGTTCCCGGTCTGGCTAAAACACTTGCGATTAAATCCCTTGCATCAATAATTGATGCTAAGTTCAGCAGGATACAGTTCACTCCCGACCTGCTTCCGGCTGACCTGATAGGTACCATGATCTACAGCCAGAAAAAGGAAGAGTTTGTTGTTAAAAAAGGACCTGTATTTGCCAACTTTATCCTGGCAGATGAAATAAACCGCTCCCCGGCAAAAGTTCAGAGCGCTCTGCTTGAAGCAATGCAGGAGCGCCAGATTACAATTGGAGAATCAACCTTCAAGCTGGATGAGCCATTTCTGGTGCTTGCAACTCAGAACCCGATTGAGCAGGAGGGTACATATCCTTTGCCTGAAGCCCAGGTCGACAGGTTCATGATGAAAGTACTGATCGATTATCCTTCAATGGATGAAGAGAAACTAATCATCAGGGAAAACCTTGCCAAAGAGTTCCCGAAAACGAGCCAGGTTCTTAAAACATCTGATATTGTAAGCGCCAGAGATGTTGTTCGCGAGGTTTACATGGATGAGAAAATCGAAAATTATATACTTAATATAGTATTCGCAAGCCGTAATCCTGAAAAATACGGACTGCCGGTATTTAAAAATATGATATCCTACGGAGCATCACCAAGGGCATCTATAAATCTTTCGCTTGCTGCAAAAGCTTTTTCCTTCATACGCCGCAGAGGTTATGTCATACCTGAAGATGTAAGAGCAATATGTCCCGATGTTATGCGTCACAGGATTGGTCTGACTTATGAGGCTGAAGCTGAGAATATAAATCAGGATAAGATTATTGCCGAAATACTTAATGTTGTTGAAGTTCCTTAGATGGAAGCAGCTGAACTGATAAAGAAGGTCCGGAAGATTGAGATAAAGACCAGGGGGCTAACCAGGCATATCTTTGCAGGAGAGTACCACAGCGCCTTTAAGGGAAGAGGTATAGCCTTCAGCGAGGTCAGGGAATATCAGTACGGCGACGATATCAGAAGTATTGACTGGAACGTGACAGCCCGTTTTAATCATCCATATATTAAAATCTTTGAAGAAGAGAGAGAAATGACGGTAATGCTCCTTATTGATGTCAGCGGATCAGGAAGTTTCGGAACGAAAGTAAATTTTAAAAGAGATGTAATGACAGAAGTTGCCGCAGTACTTTCTTTCTCTGCTATCTTTAATAATGACAAGATCGGAGTTATCTTTTTTTCGGACAGGGTAGAGAAGTTTATCCCTCCGCAGAAAGGCAGAAAACATATATTGAGGATCATAAGGGAACTTCTTGACTTTAAATCAGAAAGTTCTAAAACCAGCCTTGATGAACCGTTAAGGTTCCTTACAAATGCTATCAAGAAAAGATGTACAGCCTTCATACTTTCAGATTTTATTGCTCCGGGATTTGAAGAGGCGCTGCGTATTGCATCAAGCAAACACGATATTGTGGCAGTTAAAGTTTTTGATCCTGTAGAGACTTCGATTCCCGATATAGGACTGATCAAGGTTACCGACTCTGAAACAGGGGCATCTGAATGGATAGACACTTCATCAGGTAACACCCGGAAGGTTTACAGACAGTGGTGGGAAGACCATCAGGCTGAAATAAGGAACATTTTTAAAAAATGCGGGGTTGATTCTGCATTTATCAGCACGGATGAAGATTATGTAAAACCTCTGATCAAACTTTTTGAAAGCAGATGAAATGAAGAATACTATTTTCTCCATATTATTCTTATTGTCATCATCTGTCGGACTTTACAGCCAGGATGTGACAGTCTCAGCTGCATTCGATTCATCAAGGATCTACATCGGCGATCAGATATTCTACACTCTTACAATCGATCAGCCTGTTGACCTCAACCTTACAATAAGACCGCTGAAGGATTCTTTATGTAAAAACGTTGAAATATTATCCGGTCCTTTTTGTGATAGTTCCTTAACAAACAACAGGTTAAAGGTGATAAACCGGTATCTCATAACATCCTTCGATTCAGGATTTTATCAGGCACCGCCAGTTTATGCAGAGATAAATACTTCAACAGGTATCAAAAGATTTTATTCTGATTATTCAGCTCTTGAGGTGATGAGAGTAAAAATAACCCCTCCTGATACTACTGCAAAAATCTTTGATATTATTAAACCCTACAGAGCCCCGATAACAATCGGGGAGATCCTTCCATGGGTTTTACTCACCTGTGCAGTTGCTTCACTTGTATGGGGATTGATTATTCTGATCCGGAAATTTAAAAAATCCCGTAAGGAACCTGAGATAGCCATTAATAAAGAACCTGCTCATATAATTGCGTTCCGTGAGCTCGGGAAGCTGAAAGAAGAGCAGCTCTGGCAGAAAGGTGAAGTGAAGCATTATTACTCACGCCTTACTGAAATATTAAGACAATATCTCGAAAACAGGTATGGAGTCTTTTCACTTGAAATGACCACCTCAGAGACACTTGATGCACTTGTTAAATCAGGCTTTAAGAAAGATGATCTATATTCCGGACTCAGGACAATCCTTACCGGCTCTGACCTGGTTAAATTTGCAAAATATAAGCCGGAACCTGCTGAAAATGAAGTTCATTTTGAAAATTCCTGGAAATTTGTCGAGTTTACAAAAGTTGATGAGACCATTCAGGAGCAAGCTGGTTCAAATGAAAAGAAGGAGGGATCGTTATGACAGGTACAGCATTTGCCCAACCACTCTTCCTTTGGCTTCTGCTACTGGTAGCCGGAATGGTGGCATTCTATGTGCTCAGACAGCAAAAAACCACATCGTCTCTTCAGATGCCCGGATTGGATCCTTTCCGGAAAACCATGAAGAGTTTCCGTAACCACCTGAGGCATATACTATTCGGTTTGCGTGTAACTGCTTTTACGCTTCTGATAATTGTTCTTGCCCGTCCTCAGAAAACCGATAAGTTCCAGAATGTTACAACTGAAGGAATAGACATAATACTTACCCTCGATATATCCGGTAGTATGCTGGCCCGTGATTTCAAACCCGACAGGCTTGAAGCATCCAAAAATGTCGCAACAGAATTTATTTCAGGCCGTCCCTACGATCGTCTGGGCCTGGTTGTCTTCAGCGGAGAGAGCTTCACACAATGCCCTCTCACAACTGACCATGCTGTTCTGATCAATCTTATGAGAGAAATACAGAGCGGAATGATCGAAGATGGTACCGCTATCGGAAACGGACTTGCAACTGCAGTAAACAGGATAAAAGATTCTGAAGCAAAGAGCAAGGTAATTATTCTTCTTACTGATGGAGTAAACAACAGGGGAGAGATAGCTCCTGCAACTGCAGCAGATATTGCAAAAACATATGGGATCAGGGTTTATACGATAGGTGTAGGAACACAAGGCATGGCGCCATATCCTGTCCAGACGCCCTATGGAATGCAATACCAGAATATGCAGGTTGAAATTGATGAAGCCATCCTTAAGGAGATTTCATCAAAAACAGGCGGTAGATACTTCCGTGCAACAGATAATGACAAACTGGTGCAGGTTTATGCAGAGATAGATAAGCTTGAGAAATCAAAAATTGATGTACGTCAGTTTACAAGGAAAGAGGAAAAATTTCTTCTTCCAGCAATGATTGCTTTCTTCCTTCTGGCACTGGAAGCCCTTACTCGATTGACGGTTTATAAGAACATCACATAAAACAGAAACGATGCAATTATTCAGATTTGCAAATCCGGATTTTCTGTACCTGTTGCTTCTGCTTCCGGTGATGTTCATATTATGGATATTAAATGTAATCAGGAAGAAAAGAGCCCTTGAAAAATTAGGGGATCCGGGTCTGGTAAACAGATTGCTGCCCGGGTACTCAAAAATAAGACCGGCGTTAAAATTCATCTTCCAGCTAATTGCTCTGGTGGCAGTAATCATTATTCTTGCACGGCCTCAGTTCGGGTCAAAGCTGGAAGAGGTTAAGAAACAGGGCGTGGAGGTAATTATTGCACTCGATGTCAGCAATTCGATGCTTGCTGAGGATATACAACCTGACAGGCTTACTAGAGCCAAACAGGCACTTGTTAGGTTAATAGATAATCTTGATAATGACAAAATAGGATTAATTGTGTTTGCGGGTGATGCGTACACTCAGATCCCTATTACTACAGATTACATTTCAGCAAAGATGTTCCTGTCCGCTATAAATCCTGGTATGGTGCCAAAGCAAGGAACAGCAATCGGTTCAGCGATCGACCTGGGAATCAGGTCATTCAGTCCGGGGGATGGTAAGAGCAAAGCTATGATAATAATAACCGACGGTGAAAATCATGAAGATGATCCAGTCTCAGGAGCATCAGAGGCCTCAAAAACCGGAATAGTGATCCACACAATCGGGATTGGTTCCACTGATGGCGTACCTGTTCCGGTAATGATAAATGGGAAAAGAGATTATCTCAAGGATGCAGACGGTAATACTGTAATTACCAAACTGGATGAGGATATATTGAAAAAAATTGCAGTAAGCTCAGGAGGCAATTATGTCAGAGCCAGTAATTCGAGCATCGGACTCGACGAGGTTTTTGGTGAGATCAAAAAGATGAAGAAGCAGGAGATGGAAAGTACTATGTACACTGAATATAATGACCAGTTCCAGATCTTTGTTGTAATCTCTCTGTTCTTTCTCCTGCTGGAATTTATTGTAATGGACAGGAAGAATAAAAAACTGGAGAATATAAAATTATTTCATTTCAAGCTTTAGTATATAATGTAAACGGATGTTTGGATTAATTAAACATATTGAGTATAAATGCAGGTCAGGACTGCTTATGGTCCTGATGCTTACAACATTTTCGGCGCTGACCTGTGCTCAGGCCGATAAAAAATTCATAAGGCAGGGAAATAAGGAATATGGCAATGAGAAATTTTCAGATTCTGAAATATCTTACCGGAGGGCTATTGATAAGAATAAAGAGTCAGCCGACGCTGTTTTTAATACCGGTGATGCTCTTTATAAGCAGAAAAAATTTGAGGAAGCCGGAAAAGAGTTCATGGAGAACCATAATATGAATGAAGATAAGGGGAAAAAAGCCGCCAGCCTTTATAACCTTGGAAATTCACTGCTTATGGACAATAAAGTTAAGGAAAGCATAGAAGCATATAAGGGCTCACTGAAGCTGAATCCGCGTAACCCGGAAGCTAAATATAATCTTGCCTATGCACAGGATCTTTTACAACAACAACAACAACAGAAAAACCAGGATAAACAGGATCAGAAGAAAAATGATCAGAATAAGGATCAACAGCAGAATCAGGATAATAAGGATCAGGAAAAAGATCAGCAGCAGCAGCAACAACAGGATCAGCAACAGGAAATTTCAAAGGAAGATGCAGAGAGATTATTGAATGCCCTTGCAAATGATGAAAAAAATGTCCAGGAAAAGGTTAAACTTGCGAAAGCTAACAAAGCGAAGGTCAGAACCGTTAAAAACTGGTGATTTTTAATAGAATAAATGAAAAGAGCTCTGCTATATTATTTTTTTCTTTTACTGCCTGTTTTAGCGCGGACTCAGGATGTATCGGTTCAGGTTGAATATCCTTCTGTTGTGGAATCAGGACAGCAGTTTAGTGTGACCTGGACTGTGAATGCCGGGGGAGGAGAGTTTTCGGCTCCCTCATTTGAAGGATTTTATAAACTGATGGGGCCACAGACATCTTACAGCTCCAGCACCCAGATAATAAACGGTAAGATGTCGCATCAGACATCCTATACTTATGTATATTTTCTTCAGGCAGTTAAGGAAGGTAAATATGTTATTTCTCCTGCAGTATTTACACTGAAAAATAAAACCTACCAGTCAGACTCAATGCGGATCGAGGTTATTAACAGCAATACCAGGCAAGCCAATGTGCAAGCGGGGGGAAGTACACGGCAGGAAAACACAAGGATTGAATCAGCGGGAGGAGATATTTTCATTGATCTTACCCTTAACAGGAGAGAAGTATATCTGGGGGAACATATTACTGCAACTGTTAAGATTTTCACAAGAGTAAACCTGTCAGGCATTAATGAAATAAAATATCCGCCATTCACGGGTTTTCTTAAGGCAGACCTTGAAACTCCTCCTCTGAACTCTCTCAGGGAAGAGAATGTAAATGGTACTGTTTATGGAACAGGAGTGATCCAGCAATTCTTACTTTATCCTCAGGTATCGGGTGAAATTACCATTGAACCGGTTCAGATAACTGTCCTGGTTCAGCAGAAGTCCAGGCAGATAGATCCATTCTTTGGAGATTTCTTTGCTTCATATCAGACAATTCCAAAAACGGTCGTAAGTAAGGCTGCTAAAGTGAACGTGAAACCACTTCCGGGAGTAAAACCTGACGATTATTCAGGTGCTGTCGGAAAATTTGATCTGAAGGCAAACATCAGCAAAGATTCGGTTAACGTCAATGATGCCGTTAACTTCAAAGTTGTGATTTCGGGAACCGGGAATCTCAAGCTGGCATCAGCTCCGGGAATTAAACTACCTCCTGATGTTGAAGTATATGATCCGAAGATCACTGATAATATTAAGAACAGCCTCAACGGAACATCAGGTCAGAAAACTTCTGAATATCTGCTGATCCCCAGGCATTATGGTGACTTTACGATCCCTTCTGTAACATATTCATATTTCAATACTTCCACAGGAAAATATGAACGCCTGACAACACAGGAGTTTCATTTTCATGCCCGGAAGGGAACCGAACAGAATGCAGGTATTACTGTTTATGGTGGCGTTTTAAAAGAAGATGTTAAATATGTCGGGAAAGATATACGTTTCATAAAAGGTGATCCCGGAAAACTTGACAGATCGTCGAATTATAGTATTCTGAACCGTGCATTCTACAGTTTATACGCAATAACACTCTTTATATTCCTTTTAGTGCTTTTTGTAAGAAGGGAACACATAAGACGCAATGCTGATCTTACAGCTGTCAGAAACCGGAAAGCAGGCAAAATTGCTGCTAAAAGACTCAGGGAAGCATCAGCTTGCCTCAAACGGGGGGAGACGGACAGATTTCATGAGGAGATCCTGAAATCAATCTGGGGATACCTGAGTGACAAACTGAATATCCCGGTATCAGACCTGACAAGGAGCAATGCTGTTTCTGTTCTGAAAAAAAAGGTAATAGAAGATTCTGTAATTGAAAAGCTGACAGGCATCCTTGATACCTGTGAATTTGCAAGATATGCTCCCTCAGCCACTGGAACGGAAGCAACAGCATTATATGAAGACGCATCACAGTTCATTCGTACAGTTGAAAATTCAATAGGGTAGATATGAAATTTAAATTAGCCATCATATCAGCTTTGTCATTTATCATGATTTTCTCAGTAAGAGTCTGTTCCCAGACTCCTGCTTTACCTTCTGATATCCCGGTTGTACCTGCAGGGATCCCGAAATTCAGGCAGGGAGTCGATTATTTTACTTCAGCAAATTATGATAAGGCGCTGGAACTCTGGACAGATCTGTACAGGACAGGTTACCGTTCTGCAGAGCTTAACTACAATATCGGCAATGCATATTTTAAAAAAAATAATCTTCCGGGGGCCATACTTTTCTTTGAGAGGGCTCATCTTCTGAAGCCTGCTGATGAGGATATTAACTATAATCTTCAGATTGCCAGGACTCTTGTTGTTGACCGATTCGAAGAGATACCTGAACTATTCTTTGTAAGATGGTACAATTTTTTGTCATTAACGCTTTCAACCAACACCTGGGCGAAACTCAGCTTAATTACTTTCATCCTGTGCCTGCTTTTCCTTTCACTCTATTTTTACTCTAAAAGATACAGGCTCAAGGTTCTGGGATTCTGGCTTGCGCTGATTCTCCTGATAACTTCCCTGGCCTCACTGGCTTTTTCATCAGGAAACAGATCGTTGATACACGACAGCAATAAAGCAATAATATTCAACCCTCTTGTAAACGGGAAGAGCTCTCCTGATGAGAGTGGTACAGATCTTTTTGTACTTCACGAAGGAACGAAAGTTACTGTGGAAGATGAAGTGGGAGAGTGGTTTGAGATAAGACTTTCTGATGGTAATAAAGGCTGGATACCTGCAAATAGTCTCGAAATAATTTAATCTGTTTGCAACTAATTTGTTATCTTTTCGGTCAGTAATCTGAGTGGCTAATCAAATATTACCCGTTATGAAAAAGCTTCTTCTACTTTCGATTGTAATTTTGGCAGTTCTGGCTTGTAAAAAAACCGAATTTTCTCCCGCCGGTCCTACTGATGTGAGAATCAAAAATATATCTGATCAAACCCTTACTGAAGTTAAAGTTAATATAAAGGGTAATATCCAAAATTATGGTGATGTAGCTCCACAGCAGATATCAGACTACGCTCGATTTGATACAGCTTACGTTAAAGCTGAAATAACTGCAAAAGTTAACAATGAGACATTCTCAACAGGATCGGTTAATTATATGGGACTAACTTATATCGGACGTGACCGCATAACCTATGTAATCTGGATAAAAGATTTTAATAATAAAAAGCTTGAGATCAATAATGTAATCATCGAGGAACCTTTGATCCTGGAATGATTATTCTCTGATTAATGAAGGATCAGACGGTAAATCGTGATTATAATAAATTCCCTGTTATTTTATTGAGATACTGGAGCCTGATTCTCATGTGCTTCTTGAGTTCATGTTCAGTTGCATTGCTGATATCGTATTTCACAGGTTCGATTGTAAATGAAATCAGGTTTATATTGTTTTTTATGATATCAACCGGAATCTTTTCATTATTACATTCATTGAAATATCGGAAATCCTTTTCCCTTTTTGCTTCAGACGGCATCCGTAGCCTTCTTCTTCAGATTATTTTCATTGGTTTGTCAATCACAGCCATCTTATCAGGTTCTACAGGATTCTTTATCTGTGCATCTGTAGCCGGATTGATTCTGCTGTTTTTCATTGACAATTCATTCTCTCCTGGACCTGAGAGAACAAAACTTTTTTTCCATGGCGGTCAGACAATTCTTACAGGATTGCTGATGATATCTTTCCTGTCAATGCTGATGATCCCTTTTTTATTCATTTCCGTAATTAAGCTAGTATCAGGTATTTATTATTTATTAAAATTTAAAGCGGATTCAAATGTTTCCGGATTAAGGTTCCTGAGGATAATGCTTCTGCTGATCTCAGGTTCTTGCCTTTTAACCAGGATAGCTTACCCGGATTATCTGATAACATTTTTGTTCTTTTGCGGTGAATTGATAGAAAGGATCTTATTTTATTATGATTATGATTTTGATTCTGAAAATAGTTTTACAGATAATAGTTCCTCAATAAAAATTGCTGATAATGAAAAGGAAGGAAGTTAACAGTTCACGGATCCCAATATACAGGGATGCAGGTTTTGAGCTTTATGATGCTGAAACCACCGCCAGAGCCTTCAGTGATGAGACAGATCCCGTCCAAAAACCGGAATTGTACATTTATTCACGTTACCGGAATCCAACAGTCGTAGCTGCAGAAGAAGAGATAATGAAGCTGGAGCAAACTTCATGGGCATTGCTTACCCAGTCAGGAATGTCAGCAATCGATATTGCACTTTCAATATTCCAGAAAGGTAAAACTACTTCTCCCTGGCTCTTTTTCAGCGAGATATACGGTGGAACTATTTCATATGCTGAATCAGTTTTAAAAAACAGGAGAGGGCTTGATATCCATAGCTTTAACCCTGTTATGGAAAGATATGATATGGCTTCTTTTGAATCTTTAATGAAGAAGCTTAAGCCGGAAATAGTATACTTTGAGACTATTTCAAATCCGATGCTGATAGTTCCCGATGCTGCAAAAGTTATAAAAATTGCGAAGAAATACAGGGCTCTTGTCATCGTTGATAACACATTTGCCACTCCTTATCTTTGGAGACCTGCAAAATATGGTGCTGATATCGTGGTCCACAGCGCAACCAAATATTTTTCAGGACACGGGAACCTTACGGCAGGTGTTTTATGCGGAAACGATCCTCATCATCTTAAAGCCGCCCTGGAGTACAGGAAACTGATTGGTCATATGTTGTCGGCTGATGATGCTTACAGGCTTCATACCCAGATGCAGACATTTTCTCTCAGGTTCAGGCAGCAATGCAGAAATGCACATCAGGTTGCAGATTTACTGGTAAAATCAAAAAAAATATCAAGAGTATGGTATCCGGGGTTAAAAGGACATCCAAGCTACAGTGAAGCGGCATATCTTTTCGGAGATAAAGGATTCGGGGGAATGGTTACATTCGATCTCGCAGGAAAATCAAAAGCAGAAAAAAGAAGAAGAAGGGATTGTTTTATTAAAGCTGTTTCAGACAAGATAAGGCTCATTCCAACACTTGGTGATCCAGGGACTATTCTGATACCTGTTGAATCAGTCTGGGGGGCCAGATATCCGGAACCGGGTATGATCAGATTATCAATTGGCTTTGAAGAATATGAAGAACTTGAATCAACAATTAAGGGTGCTTTACAGGTAATATAACCTCTTTGCCTCTGCGCCACTGTGCCTCTTCTGCGCCTCTGCGCCACTGTGCCTCTGCGCCTCTGCGCCACTGTGCCTCTGCGCCACTGTGCCTCTGCGCCACTGTGCCTCTGCGCCACTGTGCCTCTGCGCCACTGTGCCTCTTCTGCGCCTCTGTGCCTTCTTTAATCATCTCCAGTCTATAGGTTCAATTCCATGTTCCGAAAGATAGTTATTGCATCTGCTGAAATGTTTGTTCCCGAAGAATCCACGTGAAGCAGAAAGGGGGGAGGGGTGGACCGATTCCAGGATCAGATGCCTCGACCTGTCAATTGCTTCTCCTTTCTTCTGAGCATAAGCTCCCCAGAGGAAAAAAACAAGATTATTTTTCTCCAGGTTCAACAAATATATTACAGAATCGGTAAATACTTCCCATCCCTTTTTCTGATGAGAGCCGGCCTGATGTGACCTTACCGTCAGTGTGGCATTAAGGAGCAGTACTCCCTGGGCAGCCCAGCGTTCAAGATTTCCGGTAGAAGATATTTTATATCCGAAATCTGATTCAATTTCCTTAAATATATTTTTGAGGCTGGGAGGAAAGTCAATTTCCTCCCTGACGGAAAAGCATAATCCATGCGCCTGTCCAGGGCCGTGATAAGGGTCCTGCCCGATTATGACTGCTTTTACCTTGTCAAACGGACAAAGATTAAATGCATTAAAGATCAGAGAACCCGGAGGATAGATAGTTTTCGTCCTGTATTCCTCCTTTACAAAATCAGAGAGTTTTAAAAAATATTCTTTGCTAAATTCTCCTTCAAGCCTTAATTTCCAGCTCTTTTCAATTTTTACATCCATCAGTGTCTGACAATCTTATTAAAGTCCGACACAGTGTTTTACTCCGCGAAACACCGTGTAACTCAGTGGTTAAGAAAACTCCATGAACCAATCCTAATTCTCCGAATCTGCCATCGCTGAAGCGACCTGTTCAAGCTTTTCGAGCCTCATCCTGAGTTCCCGGTTTTCTTCAGACAGGCTTACATTAATGACCTGAAGATCATTTATCATAATCTTCTGATCCTGGACCGCTTTTATTATCGGGGCGAACAATCCATTATAATCAATGCTTTCAGGTTCTCCGTTGCTATATACAACAAGATTTTTATTTATTTCATCCATCTCTTCGGCAATCAACCCGTACTGAAGACTTTTTCCAGGGTCACTTTTATAACTGAACCTTACAGGGTTTAGATTATATAGCCACCCTATATCAGTCAGTGGTTCAATATCTGTCTTATACCTGACGCTTGAAACTTCCCTTTTCATCAGATGATCAACAGGATCATAATATAATTGCACACCAGATGTATTTGGTGCCAGGTTCTCGCTAAGAACTATATTACCATCTTTCAGCACAGCGAATGCATTTGAACGGTTTCCGGGGTGTCCGTTTCCAACTACAAACAGAGGCTCTTTATCGAACCATTCGTTTGCAGTTCCTTCAATCTTATTGAATGCACCTACAACAAAGCTGTTGGTTGACTTAGTGACAAGACTTTCCCCGAATGCAAAGCTTTTAAGAGCGTCGGCAATGTTCCCGAAGCCTGCTGCAAAAGAGAAATCACCGTTAGCAACATTTGAATGTCCGATTGCAACTGATCCAAAGGCCATAGCGTCATTATTTGTCCCAAGCGAAAGGCCTCCGTTATTTGAATGATTACCATTTCCTATTGAAATTGAGAATTCACCGTCAGAGACAGTCTGCCTGTCTATCTCAGTCGAAATGGTAGTAATAATCCATTTACCAAGGGTTGTGGACCATTCCCATACCGGCTTATCGTAGATTACATGATAATGTGCACCAATCGCAATTGATTTTGTCCCGTTCGCACTGGCTTTATATCCCAATGCAGTTGCGAATTCGCTGCTGGCTGTGGATCCAAAACCTATCCCTACTGATTTTGCTCCTGAAGCCGTTGTGTTTACACCCAGTGCCATCGCACCCAGTGCGGTAGCCTGGGCACCCATACCAAACGCAAGACCATAAAAGCTTTGAGCCCACGTAGCACGGCCTTCATTCACAGTATTATCCTCCTTAAGTCCAAATGAACCAATTGCGAATGAGCTTGTACCATTTGCTTCAGCATGAGAGCCAATAGCATAGGAATCATACCCCTGTGCCAATGCGTAATATCCAAGGGCCGTGGAGTATTGATTTTGAGCAATACTATGATAACCTATACTTGTGGAAAAGTTTGCCCGGGCCTGAGAATACATACCCATAGCAACGGAATAGGGTTCTGATGCAACACTTTTGAAACCTATGCTTATTGCTGACTTCCCATTAGCTCGTGAGCCAACTCCCAACATAATCTGAGTGCCATTTGAAATAGTATCACTTGTCGTCCTGGCTCCAAAGAGGCTCAGATATTTCTTATCCGGACCCATTGAATCTCCAAATCCGCCGACGGCAAAACCACCCTTGTTTACGATCCCTTTTGAGATCGAATCATTTATATAAAAACGTATACTATCGGGAGTGACTATTAAATACCGTTGAGAGAATCCCTTGGAAGCATCATAACTGCCGACAGCAAATCCTCCTTTTGCTTTCTTAGCCTGCTGGTCAGGAACGAATACATTCACAGCATCATTATATACCGCAAAAACCACCTGGCCATCTTTTCTTCGCACCTCAAAGAGGGCATCTGAAGATTCATCATTGGCGCTAACCACTTCGAGTTTCGAACCTGAAGCTACCCCCCTTGTTGCTTGTGAAACCATTGAATAGGGTACAGACCAAATTCTTGAAGTTCCCATAAACTTCCAGTTTGGTGATGGGTATTCTATTTTTGTACCGATAAACAGAGGATCCTGTGACCAGTCAATTTCACTGAAGCTGTCAGCCGAACCCTGCATTTTTGTTGCAGCAGCATCACCGATGACCAGATTAAAAACACCGGAAGAGTTTGTTTTCACACTTTGCTGCTCTTCCCATATATAATCACCGCCTCCTGATGCATGAAATCCTGAAGTATCGGAAAGAATAGATACTTTAACCAGGAGCGTGGTGTTCCCTATTGGAAGAGTACCATTAAGGGCAACTGCCTGATAATTGAAACCCTGAGGGTTTTGGGCAATAACTGAAACGGAGATCAGGCAGTAAAACAGAAAAATCAGGAGCTTTTTCATAGTCTAAGGTTTAATGTTTAAAAGACCGGTATAATATTTAATATCAAATTTATGAATTATTGAAACATGAGTCTAATATTTTACATCAATAGGTTATTATCATTCATAAATGCTTATTCTCCGTAAATAAAAAACCGTTCCGGGCGGAACGGTTCTTTGGAAAAATATCTGAAATAGAATTACTGTAAGGACATCAGTACTATTATCTTTCCGGTGCCGGACCCGGAGAAACTCTCAACTGCTTTTCCTAATATTGCATTGCGTCTCCTCTCATTTTCTGCAAGGATAGATTTCATCTCTTCAAAATCTTTGGCTTTTGATACATCAAGGAGAGTCCATTTCATGGCGTGTCCCTGGATTGATGATGTTGTCAGCATATCCCCCGGCTGTATCGGACCTCCCTCACCGATCACCTTTACCGGGACCCTTCCTGTAAGTGCAAGCCGGGTTGCAGGTTTTGCATCCTTAAGCGGTTCTCCTGTTTTTTCATCCACAACCAGTTCCATACCCATGATCAGATGAGGTTTGGTTGAAATAACACCAACAACCGAAGTCTGGTATGGTTTTGATGATTTTATAACACTTTCTTTATTTAACGGGTCTGCAACGACAACATCAGCAGCTTCTGTATTTGCTTGCGTATCATATATATATTCAGCCAGGTCAATAGCGGCTCCGGATCTTTTATCGGCATAAAGTCCCTGGTAGTTGGCTGGGTTTGATGATCCTCCCAGGAAATATCCGCTGTATACACTATATCCCTGCCCGTTATAAGCATAAGATCTGATTCCATATGTCGTTCCTGCATAATTTGGTGCATAATTGTATGAATAAATGCCATATCTGTTGTTATTATTCAGGTTTAAACCATAATAAGCATCTGTGCCATAGATATATGTTCCACCATTTTTAAGAACACGAAAAGCATCATGAGTTGTTGTGCTGGTGCCGTTACCAATCTGGAACAAAGGATCAGTGTCAACCCAGGTGGTTGCGTTGCCGGTTACCATATTGTAGCGGCCAATGACAAAAACGTTTTCAGACTGAGCTTCCGTGCGATTGCCGAAGGCTGTTGAAAAGTCGCCTGTAGTCTGGTTTAAGTAACCGCCGGCAAATGAATATGGTCCGGTAGCATTATTCTGGAACCCTATACCTGTAGCATAAAGGGCTGATGCAGTGTTATATACTCCAAAGGTCAAACCTCCGTTAGTCGAGCTGTTACCATTACCTACTGCCATACTGTAGGTTCCATCAGCTATATTATTTCTGCTCATATTAAAAATCGGGACAAATCCCTTGCCTGAGTTATCAGCTCCGGCCGGTATAGCATTAGGATCTTCATCAACTTCCCCTCCCTTGGGTAGTGGAAATTTAGGGAAATATGGAATTTTGGGAATAAAATTATAGACATATTTTGCCCCGATAGAGACGGATTTGTATCCGAGTGCTTCCACAAGATATCCTATAGCAGTTGAGTAAGAGTTCGATGATGTGGTCGAAGTCCCGATGGCTATGGAATATGAACCGCTTGAAGTATTACTGTTCCCCAACGCGATAGAATTTCCACCGCTCGAAATGTTATTATTTCCGAGTGCTATTGCATTTCCGGCCGTTCCCGCGGTATTTGAATTACCAAGAGATACTGTATAGCTACCGTTGGATATGTTGCTGTTACCATAAGCAACAGCATTCTGTGCGATAGCCTGACTCATATAACCAACACTCATTGAAGTATTTCCTGATGCTACTGCTCCCTTTCCGATTGCATACGCATTATCAAGTGAAGCGTTCGCATCTGTACCGAATGAATAGGAGTTGGCAGCCTGTGCCTTGGAATTATTTCCGATTGCAAAGGAATTTGATCCCGAGGCAGCTGCTGATACTCCGAGAGCAGATGAGGATGCTCCTGAAGCATTTGAACTGACTCCCAGCGATACAGATGAGGATCCCCCAGCAATAGCTCCGTAACCAAGAGCAATGGAGCTGGTACCGTTCGCCTGAGCGCTTCTTCCCAGAGCGGCAGAGTAATTGCCAACTGCAGTCGACCTGTAACCGATTGCTGTAGAATAAGATCCTGATGAAGTACTGTAGAATCCAAAGCTGTTGGAATAATATCCCGATGATAAAGATCCTATTCCTAGCGCCAAAGCACCTTTTTGCGTGGCCTGGGCACCCATACCGAGCGCAAATGTATAGGACTGGCTGGCTGTGGTGGGAGTAGTTGTCGGATTGCCTGTTGCTTCATCAATTCCGACAGAGCCGAATGCAAATGATCTCAAACCACTTGCCTGTGCCCCTGAACCGAAAGCATACGAATCTTCACCGGTTGCTTTTGTTGAGTTTCCCAATGCAAAAGCATTATGACTTAATCCAAAGATGCCTGCAATAGAATTCTTACCAATGGAAGTGGAATAATTACCAAGTGCTTTTGCACGGTAACCGAATGCCTGGGAGTAATTTCCCATTGCAATTGACCGGTAGCCTAATGCCGTCGAATAGTCTCCTACACTGTCGACTGCTCCGATATGGACATTACCCGCCAGGAATGCATTCTTTTTCGGGTACCATAGTATTTGAGGTGAAGCATCAACAGTGTTTACATCTGAAGCCCCTGTCAGGTTAAAATACATATCTTTTATCCCCTTGGACTCTCCATAACCACCAACTGCAAATCCTCCTTTTGTCGCTTTGGTTGCTGAAGGGTTCGGGTCAATATATATTCTTACACTATCCGGAGTTACTCTAAGGTAGTCCTGTGGATCGACCTTCGATCCGTCAAATCCGCCTACTGCAAATCCACCCTTTTTCCCCTTACCGGATCTGGGTACATATACATTAACCGCATCAGGGTAAACTGCAAAAACTGTTTGCCCGTCTTTCCTCTTAACTTCAAACAATGCATCCGGATCAGTATCGTTATCACTCTTCACTGACAGCTTGGAACCATAAGCTATACCCTTTGCCGAATCTGCAACAACTGAATAGGGTACTGACCAAAGCTGGGCAGCCCCCATATCTTTCCACGGGCCACCAACAGGATATATCTCAGTTTTCAGGTATTTTGGAGTACCATCCCATTTAATTGCACTGAATGAATCAACG
>JALONT010000037.1 GCA_025454795.1 Bacteroidales bacterium
TGCATTTTTACTATTTATTTAAGCTAAAGATATTAACACATATCATTGATTATTAACATTATACGTACATATATTTACTTTTTCAGCAAACCCTAATTACTGATAATGACATTTTCAAAATAAGTATCAGGATTCTTTTCATCAAAGAATTCGTTTACCCAGAATATTGTAAATAAATCATCGGTTCCAATATTTGTCAGGTTATGAGTATACCAAATTGGAATATCTACATAACCTGGTTCATCACCTGACAAAATAAAGGTGATAACATCTGATGTCCCGATTCTTCTCAACTCGATCCTGGCTCTTCCTTTGATAACTGCAAAACGTTCAATCTTGCGGGTGTGATAATGATTTCCACGTGTAATACCAGGATTTGTTGACGAAAAAGATACCTGACCCCCACCAAGCAATCTGAGTGTCTCAACAAATGAACCTCTGTTATCAGTCAGTTTTATGAATTTCCGGGGGAAGTGAGAGCTGATATCAATATAACTTCTGAAAGTATTGAATAAATCGATCTCAAAATATGATTCTAATTTAGGAAATACTGACTTATTCAAATAATCTGATTTAAATCGTAATAAAATTTCCAAAATTTCAGATACAGTTTTTTCGTAAGAATATGGAACAAAATAATAAGGAATATTTCGCCTCTCTTTTATTATTTTTAATATTTCTTCAACTAAATCACCTGAATAAATTAGTTTCAGATTTGAATCAGTATCAATCTTTGGCTGTTCATTATGTGTCAGCTGATGAGAAAATGTGGCTACAACCGAATTGTAATATGGAAGTCCAAATGGTCCAAATACATTAGGAATAACCATACCTGTAAAACATGTATTACTCTTTCTTGACCACTGCTCAAATAAGGACCTCCCTTCTTTCTTTGAACGTCCATATGCGTTATCTCTCTCCTCCTGACTGCTGGAAGAAAAGATAATATGTGCTTTGGATTTGGTTTTTTCGATAGCAGATATCAGTAATTTAACAAGCTGAACATTCGTTTCAAATAAAAATTCAGGATTATCATGTCGATTTAATGCTGCAAGATGCACAATTGTATCACATTTGAATACCCACTCCTGCAATCTAACTGGATCCTGAAAGTAATTATCTTCGAACGGAATTGCCTGAAAGATACTTTTTTCATGATTTATGGTATTGAACAGAATTGAACCAATAAATCCTGCCTGCCCTGTAATTCCTACGCAAATTTTCTTTTGATCATCTTTAAGCATTTAATTTTACTTGAATTTTCTAATAATTTGATGTTTTTGAATGAAAGATTTATTTGCAGTGAAATTACTAAAACCAGGTTATTATAAAAATCATCTATATCAATCACAAACTGTAATCATCTGAGCAGTACTTTCAATAAATAATATAAAACGAAAAAAGGATTTTTCATAACCATTTTAATTGTTCCACTCCGGCTAATATCTGATGGGCTAGAAAAGCCTCTTTTATATATACTTTCAAAGAATACAGGATCAACATAATTAAGAATCCCTCTTTGCCATTTTCCACGAACTATTGCACTATCCAGTCCATTCTCAATATAATAAGGCAGAATTTCATAATTCAGATTATACTTATTCTTATTTAGCATATAAAACTTTTCAAATCTCAACATCGAAATGAATGTTCCAAGAATTTCAAATTGCCATGGATTTAATCCTTTTACAAGGTAGGTTTTGAGGATCTCCTTTTTCCATAAACCCGGAGAAGTTGTCATCCTGTACTTTGTGAACCGCTTTACCCTGCAAAAGTCGTTTTTCAGATCAAAATATCCATGTCGGTTAAGGTCGTGGGAACCTAATGTTAGGAAATGAATCTCATTATTAATGAAAAATTGTAAAGCCTTATTAAATCCAGTTTCATTTACAGATTTTACCAGGATAAAATCTTCCAGAAAAATCAGCAAATCATTCTCTTCTATTCTGGGTAAACAGGATAAAAGTCTTCCTCCCCAATCCATCTTACCTTTAAATTCATTTAATCCAGGATGAAGAGTTATGACATCTTTTTCGTCACAAGATTTAGTATCTGCTATTAAATACTTTTTACCTGAAAATCCAGGCCAGTGTCTTTGAAAATTTGAGAAGAAAACTGGCCAGATGTCACTAAAATTATCTGTGGATAACACAACAAGAGCTAATGAATCCGACATTATTTGACTGGTATGAACTATTTTACAGAGGAGTATATTTTTTCGATAATTTCTACTGTTTTTAATCCTTCGAAGGAATTAGTAGATATCGTGCCGCCATTGGTAAGAACATCAATAATGTTTTCATAAACCAGATTATGGTTTGACATAGAACCCTGGTATTGCCCATAATTATAGACAGGATTGCCTGCGGGTAAATCTTTGAATTTAAAATTTTCAATATTTTGATATTCCAGTTCATTTAAATACTGACCTCCGATTTTAACAGTTCCCTTTTCGCCAAAAACAGTCAGAGAGCCTTCCATATTTCTGCTATAACTGTTTACAGTATAATTAATAGTTCCAAGCGCTCCACTATAAAACTTCAATGCAATCACTCCTGTATCCTCAAATTCAATAATTTTCTTGTGACCAAAATTTTCTGTAATAGAATAGACATATTTAACGTCTCCTATCATCCAGTATATTAAGTCAACAAAATGACTGAACTGAGTAAATAAAGTACCTCCATCAAGCTCTTTTGTTCCTTTCCATGAGTTTTTATAATAATCCGGATTACGATTCCAGAAGCAACTTAACTGTATGCTATATATTGTTCCAAAAACTCCCTCGTCAATTGCTTTTTTTACAGCTACCACAGGAGGATTAAAGCGGTTTTGTTTTACAATAAACAATCTCTTGTTATTTCTTTCAGCTGCTTTTATCATTTCCCCGCAATCATGTACTTTAATTGCCATTGGTTTTTCACATAACACATGATTCCCGGCGTTGAGCGCTTTTATAGAATGTTCCGCATGTAATCCGTTTGGTGTGCAGATAGAAACAACATCAATGTCCTTTTCATTCAACAATAAATTTTCAATGCTTTGATAAACCATAGCATCATATTTTCGTCCCAATTCCTGAGCTTTGTCAACTTCGATATCGCATACAGCTTTTAAAACTCCGTACTTGTTAATATGTTCAGCGTGACGTTGGGCAATGCGGCCACATCCAATTATTGCAAATTTTATTTTTTTTGGCATTATTCAGGCTATTTAGAGATTATTCTATTCTTTCTTAATTTATTGACAATATTTTTCAGAAAGATAATTTGTTTTTCGGAGTTTCTGAAATTTAAGAAAGTTCCGGGAGGTTCTTTTAATATCTTCTCAAAACTGTTTTCATTCAGCCCGAGCTTTTTCAACATGAATTCAATATCTTCCTTTAAGAGGGACTCATCATTATACGGTTTTTCCTTAATGGCTCTCAGAGACTCTTCCCTGGATATTTGTCTATCATGTATTAAGTCAGACAGATGTCCCCGACGTTTATCAATGTTAAATTTTACCGGGAGAAAGTATCCCTGATAAAAACGAGTATAAACTGATTCATAATGTTTCCCCCCATAATATTTCCAATCAAGCTTCTCCTTTAGAATACTCATAACCTTTTCTCTGTCATAGGCAATATAGTTTAAGATGGAAACAACTTTGATCCTGTAAATAAAAGTATACATAAACAGACCTAAAAGTGAAAAATGAGGGTATTTTTTTAAATTATGGTTACTCCCGAACTTTCTGTAAATGTCTCTAATGTACTTAAAATCAGAATGTCCATATGACCACATTCTGACAGCCATCGATTCTGTTGCAAAATTCATCCCATTAATAATATACCTGATTCCACGTTTCTCAGCCTCCTTGAACAGAAGCGCATTAATAGCATGGTCAGTTGGGATTTCACCATCAGGAGTTGATGACTTTAAAAACGCTATTTGAATATCCCTGAACAAATCCCAGTCAATTACATACGTATATAAATCAATTTTCAGAACATCAAGTATTTTTTCAATATTCTTTACAGCTAATTCTGAATTCCAGCCATTGTCAAAATGAACAGCCAATGGATTTAGTCCTAATTCTTTTATGAAATATGCGACATAGGTGCTATCAACGCCTCCGCTAACTCCAATTATGCAATCATATTCTTTCCCTTTTCCGGCTTTTTTAATATCCTTAACCAGTTTTGCCAAAGAGCTCTCTCTCTCCTCAGGTTTAACTACCCTGCTTTCATATAAATCATCATAACGGTGGCAATGATTACATACTCCGTTTACATCGAAGTATATTTCCGGATCAGATGTATCCATGATACATCTTGAGCAAATTCTATAATTTTCAGATTTCATTGTTTTTTCGGATAGTTGATTAATACTGCTTTATGCTTGCCTTTAAAGACGAACATACTCCCTGCCGCAGCTGCATTAGCTCCTGATTCAAATGCCAGATCAAAGTCACTGATATTTCCTGCACCACCCGCCAGTATTAACGGCACATTAATAAGTGACTTAACTTCGTTAAGTAACTCAATATCATAACCTTTCATTGTTCCATCGTGGTCGATTGACTGTAAAAATATTTCTCCGGCTCCTGCATTAAGTAGATTGTGAATATGATCTTTAATATTTATTTTTAATCTATCATTCCCTGAACGAACATAGACACCATATTTACCCATTAAATTTTTTTTTGCATCAATTGAAATTACAACACTCTGATTCCCATATACAGAAGCAATTTGGGAAATCAGATTATAGTTACCTGAATTACTATTTATAATTACCTTTTCAACACCCTGATTAAATATATTTTTTGCATGTTCAAAAGTTGAAATACCGCCTCCATAAACTAAGGGCATAAAACACTCTGAGGCTATTTCATTTATTCTGTCCAAATCAGGCTCTCTTCCTTCTAATGATGCTCTGTAATCCAGAATAATCAATTCATCAACTTCTTTCTCATTGAAGATCTTTACAGCATTTAAGCAATCACCTAAATAAACCGGGTCCTTGAATTTAATAGTTTTAACAATACCGGAGCCTCGAAGCAAAAGCATAGGTATTATTCTATTATTCAACATCTTAGAGGTTAATATAATTACGGATCAGATCCAGACCAAAGCGATGACTTTTCTCAGGGTGAAATTGTACTCCGTAAAGATTTTCTACACACATTCCGGAAATAAACTCCTGATAATATCTGGTTGTTGAAAGTATATCCTCCTCCTTATTAGCAATTACATAATAGGAATGGACAAAATAAAACTTATAAAATTCATTTAAGGATAATAATGGATTACTCTTCCGAATACTCACTTCATTCCAGCCCATATGTGGAATTTTAAAAGAATCAGGATTTGGTTTGAATAATACTGTTTTAGCATCAAACCAGCCTAATCCGTTTTTCCCACCTTCTTCACTGGATGAAGTCATAAGTTGAAAACCGAGACAAATCCCAAGGATTGGGATCCTTTCCTTTAGCGCTTTTTGATTAAGTACCTCAATTAATCCCAATCTTTCCAACTGATCCATACCATAACCGAACGATCCTACTCCTGGAATAATTATCTTCTCTGCATTCCTGATTTCATCAACTCCTGACGAGATTATTGATTTGCCTCCCGCTTTTTTTATCATATTCTGAATAGATCGAATATTACCCGCTCCATAATCAACGATTACAATCATACAGAAAATATTTCTTTCAGGTTATTACAGATTTTTTTTGTTTTATCGCCAAATATAACAAAGAGATTTCAGTTTACTGATTTTTCAAGAATTAACCTGTCATAAATGTTTTTCATGGTGTCTACACATTTTGACCATTCATATTTTTCCCGTACAAATTTTCTCCCTGAGTTCCCCATTTTTTCCCTCAGGTCCTTATCCTTTATTAATTTAATTAATACTTCTGTTGTTTCATCAACATTCTCACTTTCAACAAGGAAACCGGTTATGCCATTTTCGACAACTTCAGGAAGTCCACCAATATCCGATACGATTACAGGAAGAGCGCAAGCTGAAGCTTCTACAACCGCTACACCAAAACTTTCACTCTTCATCCTGCTCATTGCAACATAAATGTCCATTTTGTTCAGATATTCAGGCACTTTTTTATTTTTTATGAATCCTGTAAAATCAACATTGCCATCTATTTTTAATTCTTTAGTAAGCATTATAAGCTCATTAAGCTGAGGTCCGCCGCCTACTATTAATAATCTCATTTTCTTACTAATTTGTGGCATTGACTGTGATAATAATCCAAATGCTTTTGCATATGATCTGATCAAAATATCAATCCCGTACTTATGATTCATTGTCTTTACTGTGCCAATAGTAATAAACTCATCATTCTTTAAATCAGCTATTGGCTTAAAAACTTCAGTATCAACGCCAAAAGGAGTAATAGTTAATCTGCTTATCCGGGGATATAATAGCTTTATCTGATGAGCCATCATGTTACTCGTAGAACCAACCCAGTCATAAAATTTTAAATTATTAACAACTATCCTGCGCATTAATTTAGAATGATCCGGTACATTGAAAACATCATATCCCAATACGGATACAAGACTTGGGTGAAAACCGCTTAACCTTCCCAATAGCCCATCCTGGCTTACTGAAAAGACGTGTAAAAGATCTGGTTTTGTTTTCCTGATTAATCTTCTGAGGAAGGGAACATTAAGGATTGCACCCCAGGGTCTTTTGAAAGGCAAATAATGAACAATCACTTTAGGATTAAATTCTTCATTTAAAGGTTCCTGAACAAGAAGATGAACCTCATACCCCAGTTCGGTGAAAGAATTTGTCCATCTGGAGGTAAAAATATCACCAGAAGATAATACAAATATTCTCATAATATTTGAAAAGATACTTTGTAAAAATAGGTTGAAATAACATTAATCAAAAGGACCTATGCCTGATAATATTTTTCAGCCTTCAATTCTGAAATAGTAGTGTTTAGTAAGTAGAAGAAATAAAAATAGAAAAACAAATATGAGAATTGAGAGAAGATAGGATTTGAGGCATGGTAAATTACCAAAGATAGCCAACCTGCAAAAGCCGGGGCAATTTTTTTTGTTAAATCGGCTCTATCATTATTTATGAAACGTATTGCAATGAAAAATGCCCAGCCAAAAAGCAGGAAATTAGCAAAGAATGTCACTAATCCACCTGCATAGATCATCTTAATATATCCTAACTCGTAATGAGCCGGATTATCCTTACTTCTGATATATTTTGGATCGTGAGCCCCTAAACCATAACCAAAAAATGGTTTCACGGAAATTTTCTTGATAAAAAAATGTAATTGATGATATCTGATAAGATTTGACGGATTCTTTTTATAATCAAAGGAACTTAGTATCTCCGCCTTATATCTGTTAAAGTCAGCTTCTGAAATTTTAAAATACCCACTTAATAAAACAATAAATGTGATAATTATGATAAGAACACGCCTTATTACCTTTTTTCTTCTTACGGCTAAGATTAAGACTGTTATCACAAGACCTAATGCCGCAGAAAGGATTACACCTCTTCGTAGCGATATATATGTGCATAAACCAGTTAATATCAGTACAATTATATTTTGTCTTTTTGATCCATATCCAAGAATTGTCTTTATGAGAATATAAGGAAACACGAATGTCAGAATTGTTATATGGTTAGCATATAGTTTTATCTTCCCCCCTTGCATTGTCAAATCATAACCCTGGTTGAGAAAATCGCCAAAATATAAATTGTTAAGATTTAGCAGGCCCAGAAACATATAAATGAAATATATACTCAAAGCGATAGCTCCAATAAAAATTGATTTTTCAATAGTATGGATATGTTCTTTTTTAATAAAGACTATCAGAAATGAAAAAACAATAAAGTACCCTATTATCAATTTTGCCTCAATAAATGAATATTTACCAAAAGCCAGATATCCTCTTATGAACGCAATGATGTTGAAGAACAGAATTAACAGTATGAATATCCAATAAAGCGATGGTACTTTTAATGCTTTTAACTTAAAACAAGAAATAAGAAAGAATCCCGAAAATAGCAACATCCGAAATAAAGAAAGAGTATCAGAGGCGAGAATTGAAAGGATACAGAATAGACCCAGAAAGATATATCCGAGCTTCCTTAAGTTAAAAATACTTTGAACACTGTTATAATTAACTTTAATGCTTTCAGAAGTACTATCTATAGATGGATTCATTGAGTAATTATCATTTTATTTTTATAAGAATTCTGGTCAGTCCAGAAAGATTGATTATTAAAAAGACAGATGCATAATATTCTCAAAATCGTTCTTATTAATACCATTTAGTTTACATGAATAGCAACCTGCAAGGTACCATAATCGCAAACTTTTTCTTATGCCGACTTTATACTTTAATGTCGTAAGATATAGCCCATAAGAAGAATTAATTAAGAATATTAACCATCGAAAGATAGTTGAATAATAGGATTTGTGATCTATGAACCGTGAAACATACTGCAGAAAAAGGCCATTGAGAGATACTTCAGTATGTCTTTTTATTGAACTGCCCACTTTATGAAATATTAAGGAATCATAGACGCATGCAATTTTCTTCTCTCCCCTCGCAAGACGCAAGGATAATTCAAAATCTTCCTCTCCGAAAAAGAATTTCTCAGATAATTTACCCGTTTCTAAAGGTTTAAGAAAAAGAGCACACCCGGTGATGAAAGTAATTTCAGAATATTCTTTATCCGGCAACTTACTTAAACTCTTTCCTGCATAATGATACCGCCTATTTCCAAACCATGTTATTTTCCCGCCGCAATTCCAGATAATATCAGGTGAATCTGCAAAACAGATCACAGGGGTAAGAGCAACATATTCCGGATTTCTATCAGAAAAGTCATTCAGGATTTTTAAGAACTTAGGCGTTACCAATGTATCATTATTCAATAATAAGATTTTATCAGCCCCGTTCTTCAAAGAAAATTCAATTCCAATGTTATTTGCTATTGCGAAACCCAGATTCTCCTCATTTTCAATAATAGTAACCACATGGTTTGCAAAGTTCAGATTGTCTATTCTTTTAACCTTGACTTCATTTCCTGCTAGGCAATTATTATTTAAAAACTTTTCCTTACAATAGTTAAATAAATTTGTATAATCTTCAGAAGATGAGCCATTATCGACAATAATAAGGTTAAATTCTTTCTCTTCACTCAGAAATAAAGATTCGATACATTCAATAGTATCATTTGAGCCATTCCAGTTTACAATTATTATTGACAGTTTCGGATTCAATCTGGTATTTTTACTTAAGTTTTGTTTCTAATTGATGCATATAATTAACAAATATCTCTTAAGAATAACGATGTGAGTTATTCATGCTTTTTTATAACATTTTTAGAATAAAAAAGTATTTGCATAAATAATAAGAATTCAGCAAGTACCATTGCCAGTGATGCTCCTTTATCCAATAATTTTCCTGAAAGCAAAAAACATATGCATACACTGAAAACTCCTGAAATCCAGACAGCTTTTGCAAATAACTTTTCTTTCCCCATATTAACCAGACCAATTATACCATAATAATAATTCAGTCCGCCAAAGAAAATTACCATGCACATAATTTGGATGTTGATTACAGAACTGATATATGCTGAACTCAGATAGGTTTTAATCCCCCACGGAGCAAAAAATAAAACCGAAATGGAAATGATCAATAACAATAAACCATAATATGCTCCAAGCTTTTTATAGAGCTTCAGGTTTTTTGCAATGTTTTCTCCAACATTCAGCCTTCGCCCAAAATATGGAAAAAGAACATTTACAAAAGGTGCTGTTAAAGACTGAATTACTTTTATTAACTTCTCAGCAGCTGCATAATAGCCAACTACCGAGAAATTTGTCAGAAAACCTAAAATGATCGTATTTGACTCCCGATAAAAATTCATTCCAAGAGTTGAAAGAAATATATGCCAGCCGTCCTTTACCTGGTATATTAATTCTTTAAAGGAAGGGAAAGTAAATTTAATTTTAAACACTGCAAAGGATAGTATCATACTTAGAATCCCTCCTGCCAGAAAGCCATAAGATTGGAATGAGAGAGCCAGTTTATAATCTTGTTGCTCTTTGACGAACAAAAAAATCAGGATTGTTGATAGTAAGCGGGTTATAAAATTGACTAGTGTAACTAATTTCATATTCTCCAATCCCTGGAAAAGCCAGACAGGTATAAAAGCGGCGCTGATTATTATTCCAATCCCTGAAAAGATCAGCTCTTTTTCAGCCGATAATTTATTAATCAGAAAAACAATAGTAAACAAAACCAGGATTGAAATAAAAGCCAGAATAATTCTTACGGTAGTTACCGTCGAAAACAGCCTGTTCAGATTGTCTTTTTCATCTCGGATTATTGCTACCTGTTTAGTTGCTGAGAAATCGAAGCCATAGTTAACCAGCATCACGAAATAATTTATTATGGCAAATGCAAATGCATATAAACCGTATTTCTCAACTCCTAAGATCCTGGTTAAATATGGAATAAGGATAAGCGGGAATAAATAATTAATAATATTCAGAACTGATAGTGAAAAGAAATTCTCTATTAGTACCCTATAATCTTTTTTTTGCAGAATATTTTTAAATCTTGAAGCGATCGACATTATTATTCTACGCTGGTATCCTTTACTCTTGTTAATAATATTAATCCTTTGAAATTCTCAAATGCAGATGATGGAAAATAAAAGGATAGATAAACAAAATCAAAATAACATCCATTCTGATTAAAAAATTATCAAAGATCAAAAGTGAGGCCGTTGTCGTTGTTAATACAAATGAAATTAAGTAAAATGGTGAATTATGGGGAATTATGGATAATACTCCAAGGATATATATAATAAAGAATATCTCTAACAATACCATTCCAAGCCAGCCTAAACTAAAACAACCATTCATGAAATATGTCCCCGCAGTAAGTGAAGGAATAATGAGGTTATACTCCGGAGGAGACAGATTTAAAGGTTTTTCAATTCTTTTTGTAATGCTTACAGGGAATATGGAATAGAATAGAAAATTATTAAAATCTCTTTTTTGAATTTGGTCAATGCTATTTAGATTTTTCTGAAGATTTGCCATTGGGGAGGATATATAGAGATATGTAATGTAATAATTATGACTAAGATTCAAATCAGTAAATTTTGAACTAGCATAAAGGTCATTCAAAACATAGTCTCTACTGAAGCTGCTGCGTAAATTACCAAATAATCCAAAACAGTATGAGCCGATAAAGAAAAGAACAATCCCTGTTAATATACAGAGAGTTGGAATCCTTTTTTTAAAAATAATCAATAGGTAAACCATCGAAATAAAAATCCACAATAATGTGTACCTGTTAAATAATAGAATCTGAAAAACTATTATGACAAAAAGGTATATCAGCAATTTTTTGCTTTTCAATCCTAAATAAGAACTAAAATAAAAAATCGACAAATAAATACTTAATGAATAAAAGAGAGTATCAATTACAGACAGACCGAATTCTTTGTAATTATAGTCTTCACGAAATAACGGAACGTATCCTTCCAGAATAAAAATGATAATCCCCAGACAAAATAATACACCGAAGGAAATATCAAACATTACAGGTTTGATAGAATAATCTTGAAAGTTAAATACGGTGTGTTTTTTAATGTACAAACCGCTTATTACAAATAGTATAAATGAGAGTATAAAAAAAATCAGAATACCGGTTGTGAGTTTAGGATAGATGCTGCTCCATCCCATTATATAAAGTGAAATTGCAAAAACAAAGGCAAAGCAATAGGCAAAAAACGGATTAACCACCCAGTCAACGTTAAATTTCTGTTTTAAGATATTAAGCATAAACTAAAGTGCCCGAATTTTATCCGACTACCTCAAATTTGGATTTGTAACCAGGTACAATTTCTTTCATCTCTTCGATTATTCTTGTTTCCGGGTTTTGATACAGAGAATTCAGAATCTTCCCTATTTTCAATAGAATTTCATCAAAGTTGTTATCCTCTACCTGTGCTATACTGATCTTTGGATGGTATGTTGGCAATTGTTGCTCGCCGGTTGAAAAGAGCTCTTCGTAAAGTTTTTCTCCGGGACGGAGGCCGGTGAATTTTATTTTGATATCCTTATGAGGTTCCAGTCCTGATAAACGAATCTGAGTTAAGGCAGCATCCAGAATTTTTACTGGATTACCCATATCAAATACAAATATCTGTCCGCCATTGCCCATAAATCCAGCCTCAAGAACAAGCTGACAGGCTTCGGGTATGGTCATAAAAAACCGTGTTATTTCCGGGTGAGTAATAGTAACCGGACCACCTTCATGTATTTGTTTGCTAAACAGAGGTATTACAGAACCATTAGAACCAAGAACATTTCCGAAACGGGTTATAATAAACTGTGTTTTAATATCTTTCCTTTGTGAGTAAGCTTGTACCAGCATCTCACAGATCTTTTTGGTAGCTCCCATGACATTGGTCGGATTGACCGCCTTATCCGTTGAAATCATTACAAATTTTTCCACACCACACCGGACAGAAATATCTGCAACATTTTTTGTGCCCCCTACATTAACCCTGAAAGCTTCCCGGGGATGTGCTTCCATTATCGGGACATGTTTATAAGCAGCAGCATGAAAAACAATTTCAGGTCTGTAAATGCTAAAGATATTATTCATAACATCTTCACGGGTAACATCTCCGATAACTACCTTCCAGTTGCAGTCAAGTTGCTTATTCTTTAATTCTTCTTCAAGGTAGAATGAGGGTGTTTCTGCCTGATCAACAAGGACAAGCTGCTTCACTTTAAAGCGACTAAGCTGCCTTGCAATTTCCGAACCAATGGAACCGGCAGCACCTGTTACAAGTATAGTCTTACCAAACAATCCCTTCTCTATCTTTTCAAGGTTAAGAGTTATCGGATCCCTTCCGAGGAGATCCTCAAATTTAACTTTCTTGAGATTCTTAATCTCAAGATTACCATTTAGCCATGTATCTAAAGTGGGTGTGTCGAGTATATCACATCCTAACTGTATTATCGATTCAATTACATCTTTCTTTTTTGACGGGGCAATTTTATTGATCGCTATAATGAAAGCTTTGATCGACTTTTTTTCAAAAAACTCTTTCGTCAGAATCTGCCGAGAGTAAACAGGATACCCATCTACTTTTTTACCCTGTATCTTTTTGTCATCATCAATAAAACCATTTACCTGATATTGATTTTTATTATCTGCTTCAATTAACCTTTTTACGATAATTCCCATTTCACCTGCACCATAAATCAGAACATTTTTCCGGTCGCGAGGAATTGATGTTGCAAATTCGTAGAATATCTTCACAGAAATTCTGATTAAAAAAAGCAGTATTGTTAAAGCGCCTACATGGATTAGCAGAATTGAGAGTGAAATATTAAATAAAGGATCCCATTCATATTGTCTGTTGAGAAATATTAAGATAATGAGAAGCGCTACTGCAGTAAAATTTGCAGAAATTATTTTATAAGTATCTTTAAGAGTGGTATGCCTGACCATTCCTGCATAGGATTTAAACACCAGCATAAATAATGTATAAACCGCCATTACAAAAAATGCCTGGTTGATAACTACAGATGTCTTAAAAGTATATGCCTCAAAATTAAACTTGAGCATATATGCGATCAGGAACGAGAAATATACCAAAGACATATCAATAAGCAGGACTGACCAGCGTGGTAATGAGTATTTCCTGAATACAATGAATAATTTGCTTTTAAATGTGTTAATCATAAAGTAAAAATGAGAATGCGAAGCTTAGTTAAAATTTGTTAAAGAAATCTTTAATCAGGACATATAACGGTATTATGCTGCATTTATTGTTTCCATCCATGCTTCCGCCCCGTCAGTCCCATGTAAATAATTTACATATGACTGATTAAGAGCGAATTACTATATATATTTTGTAACAAATGTTACAAATGTTTCCAAAACCAGTCAACAGCTTCATTAAGGCCTTCCTCGACATTCTTTCCGGGGCAATAACCTAATAAATTCTTAGCTTTTTCAATCGATGCGTGGGAATGAGGGATATCCCCTGCCCTTGCAGGTCCGTAAACAGGATTAATATTAAGTATCTCCATGTCATATCTCCCTGCAATCTCCTTAATAATCTCAAACAACTGATTCAGAGAAGTTCTTTCTCCATGAGCTACGTTAAATACCTGGTTGATTGCGGTCTTCCCCGTAACTATTGCTGCAAGATGATTTGCCTGAAGTACATTATCGATGTAAGTAAAATCACGTGAATAGGATCCGTCTCCATTTATGACCGGAGCCTGATGATTCATCAGCAGTTTTAAGAATTTTGGTATAACAGCAGCATATGCTCCGTCAGGATCCTGGCGCCTGCCAAAAACATTGAAATAGCGCAGACCGATCACCTCCATGCTATAGGTTGAGGCGAAGTTTGAGGCAAAGAGTTCGTTAACATATTTTGTTATACCATAAGGAGATAACGGCATCCCGATCTTATCTTCAACCTTTGGCAGATCAGGGTGATCACCATAGGTTGAGGAGCTTGCTGCATAGATAAATCGTTTAACTCCCGCTTCTTTTGAGGCGAACAGCATTTTGACAAATCCGCCGATATTTACATCAGTGGTTGTAACAGGATCTTTTATTGATCTTGGAACTGATCCGAGTGCCGCCTGATGAAAAACATATTCAATTCCGGTGACAGCCTTCAGGCAGTCATTAAAATTCCGGATATCTCCTTCAATCATTTTAAAGCAGGGGGTTCCGGTAAAATCTTTAATATTTTCTATTCTGCCGGTAGAAAAATTATCAAGGCAGACAACACTGTTCCCGGACTGTAACAGGGATTCAATCAGGTTGGAACCAATGAATCCTGCTCCCCCTGTAACAAGTACCCTGCTATTACTCAATTGTCGATCCATTTAATATCAGTCTTATTAATTACAAATTCATCAGAACCGGTTTTAGCCGGAATCATCATTTCCCAAACATCCCCATTATCGCTTTTAGGATGAATTCTGCTGTTTTTCCATCACCATAGAACCCCGGGTATTTGAGTTCTGAACCAGCATTAACAAACCTTTCAAATTCATGGCGGATCTTTTTCGGATTTGCATCAACAAGGACTGCTGTTCCGTTTTTTATAAGCTCAATCCATTCGCTCTCCTTTCTCAGTACCAGGCATGGTTTCCTGAAAAAGTGGGACTCTTTCTGCACTCCTCCTGAATCGGTAATTATCATCCTGGAGTTTTTTTCAAGAAGTGTCATTTCAAGAAAAGTGACAGGAGGTATTATCCTTATAAATTTACAGTCAAGGAGCTCATTATAAAATGATTCCAGCTTTGTTTTAAGCGAAAGAGTTGTCCTGGGGTGCAAAGGCATCACAAAGGTCAACTTGTTCTCCTCAGACAGAGATTTTAGTGTTTTGAGGATTGCCTCCAGCCGGGTAATATCATCCGTGTTTGCTTCGCGGTGAATTGTTACGAGAATGAAATCACCTCTCTTCACTGATAATGTATCAAGCAGAAGCCCTTTCCTTTTTTCTGCCAGTTCAGCAAAATATAAGGAATTATCATACATGATATCACCGGTAAGGTAGATCTTTGGATTATCCAATGTAAAAGGAGGACTATTTTCAGGTATGAATCCTTCTCTAATCAGATTTTCAAATGCAGCTTTAGTCGGAGCAAACAGTAGTGTTGAAGAGTGGTCGCTCATGATCCTGTTGAGCTCTTCCGGCATTGTTTTATTAAATGACCTGAGACCTGCTTCAATATGCATTACAGGAAAATGTAGTTTTGAAGCTGCCAGCGCTCCAGCGAGTGTTGAATTTGTATCACCGTAAAGAAGAACACAGTCAGGTTTTTCTTTGAGCAGAACATCCTCGATTCCGGCTATCATCATTGAAGTTTGCCTGCCGTGCCGGGCTGAACCCACGCCGAGATTATAATCAGGGTTGTGTATTTCAAGCTCTTCAAAAAAGACTTCGGAAAGCTCTTTATCGTAATGTTGTCCGGTATGAACCAGTATCTCAGTAATTTTATCAGAAAAATGGGATCGTATTGCTCTGCCAATAGCAGAAGCCTTTATTATCTGAGGTCTTGCTCCTACAATATTAATAAGTTTTATATGCGGCATTACAAAAGGTTAATCAGGGCATCCAAAGTTAACAAAATATCTTATCAGAAAAAAAAAGGGCATTCGTTCACCGAATGCCCTCAAAATCGCAAATAAACCTATTTCGCGTAATTTACTGACCTTGTTTCTCTGATAACTGTTATTTTGATCTGGCCCGGATAAGTCATTTCGTTCTGTATTTTCCTTGCTATTTCAAATGAGAGTCCTTCTGCTTCCTTGTCAGTTACTTTTTCAGCACCAACAATCACTCTTAGTTCTCTTCCTGCCTGTATAGCATATGTCTTCATAACGCCGGGATACTGGAGCGCCAGTGATTCAAGCTCTTTGAGCCGTTTAATATATGATTCGACGACTTCCCTGCGGGCCCCGGGACGGGCTCCGGATATCGCATCGCACACCTGAACAATTGGTGCAATGAGTGTTGTCATTTCTGTTTCATCATGATGGGAACCAATTGCATTACATATTTCCGGTTTCTCCTTAAATTTTTCGGCAACCTTCATACCAAGGATAGCATGTGGAAGTTCCGGTTCATCATCAGGTACTTTGCCGATATCATGAAGCAGTCCAGCCCTTTTTGCCAGTTTGGCATTGAGTCCGAGTTCTGAAGCCATTATTGAACATAAATTTGCTACCTCGCGTGAGTGCATAAGGAGATTCTGACCATATGATGACCTGTATTTCATCTTACCAATGAGCCTTATCAGTTCAGGGTGTAATCCATGGATCCCCAGGTCGATTGTAGTTCGCTTTCCAACTTCAAGGATCTCGTCTTCGACCTGTTTCCGGGTCTTCTCAACAATCTCTTCAATCCTTGCAGGGTGAATTCTTCCGTCTGTAACCAGCTGATGAAGCGCAAGACGGGCTACTTCCCTTCTTACCGGATCGAAAGCTGAAAGTACAATTGCTTCCGGAGTATCATCAACAATGATTTCAACGCCGGTGGCAGCTTCAAGGGCTCTAATATTCCTGCCTTCACGGCCAATAATACGGCCTTTCATCTCATCCGATTCAATATGAAAAACAGTTACTGCATTTTCTATGGCGTTTTCGGCAGCTACTCTCTGGATTGTCTGAATAACAATCCTTTTTGCCTCTTTATTAGCTGTCATTTTTGCTTCATCAAGTATTTCATTGATGTAAGACATAGCTCCGGTCTTTGCCTCTTCCTTAAGAGATTCAATAAGATGATTCTTAGCCTCTTCGGCTGAGAATCCTGATATTGATTCCAGTTGTTCAACCTGCTGGCGATGAAGACGTGAAAGCTCTTCATTCTTTTTCTCAACAATTTCAAGCTGACTGTTCAGGTTTTCCCGAATTGAATCAGCTTCATTCTTTTTTCTCTGGGTCTCTTCCAGTTTCTGAGAGAGCGCCAGTTCTTTCTGTTTTATCCTGTTCTCAGCCTGTGTAATCCTACCGGTCTTTTCATTGATCACCTTTTCGTGTTCAGTCTTAAGCTGGAGAAAACGCTCCTTAGCCTGGAGTATTTTCTCTTTCCTTATTACTTCAGCTTCAGACTCAGCCTCACTGATTATTTTCCTGCTTTTGGTTTTAAGCGCTTTCTGCCATACCAGATATGAAACGCCGAAACCCAGTATTAGTGCTGCTGAGCTAAAAAGGATTGTCAACCCGTTACTTAGTGTTCCTATCATTAAAGTCATCATTTATAATTTTAAATATATATTAATAAAAAACCCGCAAAGTTCCTTCAGCTTTTATAAAACCCCATATCTTAATGGCTGGAGCTACTAATTCAGTTTGAACTTCCAATGTCCCGGAAAAAGCGGGATCCCGATTGCTCGGGATGAGGCCTGTTCTACCTGAACTAAGGATTGCTCCAAAGTTTTAACTGTTGAGTTTCAAAAATGAATGAAGAAACAATGCGGGCAAATTCTTTTGCTATTTTAAAGAACGCTGTTACTCTTTTGTTTTAAGAACCAAATCAATCTTCTGTATCAGTTCCTTAATGGCATCCGGGAGATAATCATTCTCAATTTTTTCCTCTTCTTCTGTGAGTTTAATCACATATTGCAGGGCAGCCATCGCCAGAAAATCCTGTACATCCTTATCAGTGTACCGCTGCTTGTATTGCAGTACCTTTTCGTTAATCATCCTGGCCGCTTTCCTGATCTTCTCCTCATTTTCCCGTTCTACCTTCAATGGATAATACCTGTCCGCTACATTTACTCTGATCGAAAGCTTATCATCCATTTTTATATTTTATCTGTTTAAAAGAGCAACACATCTGTCAATTTCCCGCACTAATTCTGTTATCTTCTTCTTTGCTTCCGGGGCATTTTCTCCCTCTCCCAACAGTGCTCCTGATAATTTTATCCGTTCGTATTTAGTTTCCAATTCTTTTAACCTGGTATCCCGATCCTGAAGCCTGCTTTCCAAACCCTCATTCCCGCTCTTAAGATCGCTGCATTCGGTTTTCAGGTTATTATACTTAATTAACAATTCATCAAGCTTTCTGTTCAGAATTTTTAATTCTTCATAACCCTCACCGGACATATCAAAATCTTTGGTACAAAGTTAATATTGTTAATGATAATTTCAAAAATTTGTCTGAAATAGTTTGTCTAACCAATCCAGAAGTATAGTTTTGCACATCTGTAACAAAATAATTCAACAACATGCTTTTTATCGAATTTCTCATATTTACTGCATTGTTTTTCAATATTTTAAGTGATAGTCCAAAAGACAATTCCATTTTTATCTCTCCTTTAAAGATCCCGTTGGCGCTTTCAGCCAATTTCGGAGAATTAAGGATCGACCATTTTCATTCGGGAGTCGACATTAAAACAGAGGGTGTGACAGGAAAAGAGGTTGTTGCAACGGCTGATGGTTTTGTGTACAGAATAAGTGTTTCACCGGGAGGATTTGGCAAAGCCCTATATTTAATGCATCCCTCAGGATATTCGTCAGTATACGCGCACCTTGACAGGTTCACTCCGGAGATTGAGGAGTATGTGAAGAATCAGCAATATGAAAGGCAGAGTTACCTTGTCACTCTCTTCCCTCCCAGGGAAAAATTTCCGGTATCCCAGGGAGAGCGTATTGCATATTCAGGTAATTCAGGAAGCTCAGGAGGTCCGCATCTTCATTATGAAATAAGGAAGACAGACACGGAAAAGCCGGTAAATCCTCTTCTTTTTAAATTCGGGACATATGATGATATTGAACCTGTGATTGAAAGACTGGTTATCTACCCGATAAACCAGTATACTCTTATAAATGAAAGAAACAGTTTAAAAAAGATTACGGTTGCCGGAGGTAATGGTAACTACTATATTCCTTCAGAAAATGAAATAATTATAAGCGGACAGGCCGGTTTCGGCATTAAATCTTATGATCTGCTTAACGCCAGTTATAACAAGTGCTCCGTGTATTCCATTGAACTTAAAATAGATAGTGTGACCAGGTTCAGGTACAAAATGGATGAGTTTTCTTTCAGTGAATCAAGGTACGTCAACAGTCATATAGACTATGAAACCTATCTCAGGGAAAATACGTATGTTGAACGAACATTTATCCTTCCAAACGACAAGTTGAGCATTTACAGTGATGCCCCTGACAGAGGCATTTTCGATTTCCGGGATAATAAGATTCATAGTGTCCGCATTATTCTGACTGATGCGCATGAAAACATGTCATCGCTTGATTTTAAAGTGAAAAGCAGGTATCCAGAGGCTATTCCTTTATCCGTTCAATCCCGGAAGGAAGGCATTGTTATGCCCTATAACCGCAGTAACAAATTCAGGGCTGAGAATATTATGGTATTAATTCCTTCAGGTACATTCTATGATACTGTTGCATTCACGTATAAACGCGATAACGGAACGCCCATAATGCTGTCGGATGTGCATTATGTGCATAATAAATACACTCCGGTTCATAAATCCTATTCACTATCCATTAAACCTTCAAACATCCCGTCAGGAAAAGAATCGAAGCTTTTGATTGTACAGCTTAGCGACGACTTTATCAAGAGTGCTTTGAAAAGCTCCTTTGCCGATGGATTTGTAACCGGTGATGCCCTTACATTTGGGATGTTTTATGTAGGAATTGACACTGTACCACCTTCAATATCCGGTAATGGATTGATATCAGATGCTGACCTTTCCGGAAAAAGTGAATTAAGAATTAAAATAACAGATGACCTCTCGGGAATAAAATCCTATGAACCTATGATTGACGGCAAATGGGCCCTTTTCGAGTTTGACCAGAAGAATAATGTTCTGATATACAGGTTTGATCCCGGGCGGATTCTTAAAGGTTCAAAGCACAACCTTTCGTTAAAGGTTACAGATAATAAGGAGAATCAGAGTTTTTTCATGTGTGATTTCACATGGTAGTACCTCATCCCCCCAACCCCCTTCTCCCGAAGAGAAAAGGGGGAGTAAGATTGAATAAATTAATTAGAATCTGGTTTCTTAAAAGTAACACGAATTCTGTTGATGCAATTAAGTCCCTCCCTCCTGGGGGAGAGCTTGTCCCGCTTCGGCGGGAGATTTAGGGAGAGGTTTCAGTATATCCTTGCAGGGTAGATACCCTGCCTGATCATTTTCTTGATACTCTCAACTACGAAAGGTTTATCTTCACGATACGTAACACCAAACCATCTTTCATTGGTCATGAGTATTTTAATAGTTATTTGTCTGCTTCGAACATATTTGTCCAGTGATGTTGGTATGTATAGTTCTGATTTGAGATCCATACCGGATTTGTCAATAAAGTCTCTGAAGGCTTCCTCCAGAAAGCTGAAACATGATTGTTTGAATCCCCAGAGATTCATGGAGACAATTTCTTCACCTGTAAACTTCAGAATTTTTCCATCGGGGCCCGGAGCGCTTGCGCCATCAGGTTTCTTTTCAATCTGAACTGTCTCAACAATACTATGTAAAAGACCGTCATTTCCAACACTGCAGACTCCTCTGTTCACATGGCCATGATCAGACAAAGTGTTATTCAGTTTGTAACCAATAATGCAATAGCAATTTGGATCCTTATCATTGACCAGAAAATCGTGAAGTATTTTAAAAGATTCTGCACCATAATAATCATCAGCATTAATCACACCGAATGGTTCCTTAATATTCTCTGCGGCAACCAGTACTGCATGACTGGTACCCCACGGTTTTTTTCTTTCAGGAGATACCCTGGATCCTTCCGGGATATCTGTAATCTCCTGAAAAACATAATCTACCTCAATCTTATCCCTCAGTCGTTCATCAAATCTGTCCTTTACCTGTTCCTCAATATCACGTCGTATTACAAAGACGATCTTCCCGAAGCCTGCACGTATTGCATCAAAAATTGAATAATCTATAATCGTTTCACCGCATGGGCCAACTTCATCAAGCTGCTTGTTACCGCCATAACGGGTTCCCATTCCTGCTGCCAGAACTAAAAGTGTAGGTTTCATCATACAATAGATTTGTATCGTACAATTATAAGTAAAAAAATCATAATTATCCTCAAAATGATCTGACACATTTTGAATTATTCTTTGACTTGTTACCTTTGCAGGATTCGGAAATATTAAACTTTAATATACTTATATTATTATGAAAAAACTTTTAGTTATCGGACTGGCGATATTACTGACAGGTATTTTGCCGGATCAGATATCACAGGCATGCACAAACTTTCTCGTGACCAAAGGTGCTTCCTCTACCGGGTCGACGATGATTACCTATTCAGCTGATTCCCACGAGCTTTACGGTGAACTTTATTACTGGCCGGCAACTGACTATCCTATTGGCACAATGATGGACGTCTTTGAATGGGACACACAGAAATTCAAGGGAAAGATAAAACAGGCAACTCATACTTATTCAGTAGTAGGTAATATGAATGAGCACCAGCTTGCAATCGGAGAGACGACTTACACAGGCCTTGAGAGCCAGATTGATACAACAGGGATAATTGATTATGGCAGTCTTATTTATATCTCACTTCAAAGGGCAAAGAATGCCCGTGAAGCCATTAAGGTTATGTCAGATCTGGTTTCCGAATATGGTTACGGAAGTTCAGGTGAATCATTTTCCATATCTGATCCGAATGAAGTATGGATTTATGAAATCATTGGCAAAGGCCCCGGTAAAAAAGGGGCAGTATGGGTTGCACGTCTTGTCCCGGACGGATATGTCTGTGGTCATGCTAACCAGGCAAGGATACAGACATTTCCACTTGCCACGGGAAAAAAGAAGAGTATTTCCATTAATTCAAAAGATCTCAGAAGGATATTTGATCCTGTTGTTGAATGTGTATATGCATATGATGTTATTGAAGTTGCCAGGGCAAACAAGTTATTCAGCGGAAAAGACGAAGAATTCAGCTTTTCTGACACTTATGCCCCTGTAACTTTTGAAGGGGCCAGGTTTTGTGAAATCCGTGTCTGGTCCTTTTTTAAATCGGTTAATGATGATATGGATCAATACATTAATTATGTTTCCGGGCATGATTTAAGCCAACGTATGCCACTTTGGGTAAAGCCCAATCGCAAGTTATCCAACCACGACCTTATGAATTTCATGCGTGACCATCTTGAAGATACTCAATTTGATATGAGAAAAGATATCGGAGCAGGCTCCTTCGGGTCTCCATATCGCTGGCGTCCTCTCACATGGAAAGTATCAGATGATTCTGATGCACCTACATATTGTAACGAGAGAGCAACTGCAACACAGCAAACCGGTTTTGTTTTTGTGGCAGAATGCCGTAACTGGCTTCCTGATCCGATCGGGGGAATTTTCTGGTTCGGAGTTGACGATGCCGCTACTACAGTTTTTAATCCTATCTATTGCGGAATAACAGAAGTTCCTGAATGTTTTGAAGTCGGGAACGGCGATTTGCTTACTTACTCACCCACATCTGCTTTCTGGGTGTTCAACCAGGTATCTAATTTCTGTTATACCCGATACGACTTAATGAGCGCTGATGCTATAAAGGTTCAGTCGGAACTTGAATCAAAGTACCTGTCTGAAATTCTTACAATTGATGAAACTGCACTTGCTCTTTATATTAAGGATGTAAAACAGGGACGTGATTATCTGACAAAATATTCTATTAAATCTTCCCAGAATACATTTAATCGCTGGAAATCATTAAGCGAATATCTTCTTGTTAAATACATGGATGGGAACATTAAAAAAGAAAAGGATGGAAATTTTCAGAGAACTTCAGCAGGTTATCCTGTATTTCCACTTCAGCCAGGTTATTCAGATTCATGGAAGAAATCGATAATTAACGATACAGGTACAAAATTACTTGTTCCGGAAGGTGCAGGACATTAATATTTTTTTACAATTAATTAGGCGTTGAATAATCCCACCTCATTTGGAAATGTGGTGAAAAATATTAATTATTGCTGTTGTTGGTTATAAAATATTACTGTATATTTGCGTCCGATTTTTCAGAGATCAATATACAGAAAATAAAATACTTATTGAGATGAACTTATTGAATGTTGTAGAGAAAGAATTAGCGGTAAAGAATGAGTATCCGAAATTTATTGCAGGCGATACAGTCACTGTCCATTATAAAATTGTAGAAGGAAACAAGGAAAGGATTCAGCAATACCGTGGAGTTGTAATCCAGAGAGCCGGAAGCGGTCATACTGAAACTTTCACAGTAAGAAAGATGTCGGGCAATATTGGTGTAGAGAGAATATTTCCCTTTGCTTCTCCTTTCATTGATAAAATTGAGGTGAACAAGCATGGTAAGGTCCGCAGAGCAAGGATCTTTTATATACGTGATCTCACCGGTAAAAAAGCACGTATCAGAGAGAAGAAATTCTAAAATGAAAGCCATCATCCCGATGGCTTTTTTTGTCTTGAAGACTTATTATAACTCATGTACCCATCCCCCCACCCCCTTCCCTGCTTTCGCAAGGAAAGGGGCTTAATCCATTATATATAAAAAGATTCCACCTCTTTCCGCCAACTGGTGGAGAGAGGCGGAATCCTGAGCGAAGCGAATGAAGGGGGTGAGTATATGTGATTATATTTTATTGATTAACTCCTGTTTTTTTGTTTTTGCTTCTTCCACAAGTTTATTAGCCTGAATATCTGCCTCATTAGTTAGTTGGGTAGCTTTCTTATCAGCCTCTTTTCTGACAGCATCAGCACCCTTCTGAGCTCCAAGTTTTGCAATTGTACCTTTTGTTGATGCTTCAGTTATCAGCTTCTGAGCATTAATTTCAGCTTCTGCTCTTATTTTGTCAGCAGCTTTAGCTGCTTCATCCTGCAGTTGCCGGCCTTTTTCTTCAGCTTCCTTAATAAGTTTATCACCCCGGGATTCAGCTTCCTGACGTAACTTGTCTTTTCCTGTATCTACAGCATTCGTAACCGTCTGTTTTACAGTCTCTTTCGCAGTCTCTTTAATCCCTCCGGAGCTTTCGCCGGCAGTACTTCCGAAAACAGGTGTCACAACCGGTTTTCCGAATACACCCGTAACTTTAATATTTACTTTTATCAGATCAGCTGGCTTATATGTAATACCATAGGCAGAAGCCTGGGCAGAGAGATTATCAATGAGGGAGTTAACAGAACTCCCAAGATCAGAACGCGGAATTTCAGTTTTAATGATATAATTCATGGTCTGATCGAGCCCCTGATCTCCTCCGATATTCATTTTAATATTACCCACCTTCGCATCGAACGGACTCACAAAAATTCTTCCATCGATGATTTTAAAACTTGCGTTAAGGTTTTTAAAAGTGTTACTGTAATTATCTCCGAGCTTCAGTACCTCTTTCATCTTGTCGAACGCAGCAGATTTTACCAGGGTGACGGCATCGGACTGTATTTTACCCCCGCCGATAATTGAAGAAATCAATGGCATCATATCGCTTCCAAGCAGGCTCTGATATGAGAATTGCATATTCATTTTGCCTTCAACACCTTCAGCTGCCGGGGCTAGCTTTTGTATAGTATTGAAGGTCGTGAATGCATCTTTAATTCCAAGGTTCTGAATATCAAAATCAGCCTTCATTACAGGTTTAAGGGAATCTCTTGTATCATAATCGGCATTCATTGTAATGAGGCCTCCAAGAATGTTCATTCCTGTCTCCCTGAAGCTTAAAATTCCGTTACGTACGATTATATGACCTTTAACATTCTGTGCCTTGATATTGTCATAAATGAAATTGTTTATGATAGCATTAAAATCGAAGTCAATATTCTCCGGCACCCTTATCAATGTAAGTGATGATGTATCTTCCACAGCTGTAGTATCTTCCTCCATCTTTGAAAGTATCTCTGAGACATCGATAAGATCAGATTTTAGTGCCAGACTGCCCTTTATCGTTTCATCTTTAAATACATATGGAATATAATTTTCCAGACGTCCTGTTAGTTTAATGTCACTTTTACCTCCCACATTCAGGAATGCATTCGCAGAAGCGAAAGCCGGAGTAAAATTAAATTCTGCATCATTGATTCTGACCTCAGGATATCCTGTCATTGCAACAAGCATGTTCTTAATTCCCATAGTTCCGGAAGCCTCAAATTTATCGTATTGTTCTTTTTCAATCATTGAAAGCTTTCCTGCCATTTTTACCGACATCTCAATGATCCCGGAAAGGCTTATACTGTCTAGTGGAACAGCCCTGGTAAGAGCAGTCAGATCAATCTTCCCTTTCATTGAACCTTTGAAATCCGGATCGCTCATTGGAGTTTTAAGGGCGAATGTCATGTCAAAGGGATTACCGGCAAGCTCCATATGGAAGAGATCGACATTCACGGTTGTCTTATCCATCACTTTCCCGTCCATAAAGAGATCCGACTTGATATTTATATTTTTAATCTTTTCGGGTAATGCAGGATAGCTGATCAAACCATTATTTACCGATAGTGCCAATGCAACATCAGGCAAAGTACTGTCGGCATCACTGTAAATACCTTTTGCATAACCATTTAAAACAAATTCACCGCCTGCAGTAAGATCCTTATAGTCTGTCATATAAACAGCAGGGACTAATGAAAGCAGGGTTTTGAATGATGTTTGGGGCGTACTGAACTGAATATCTGTTTCTATATCATCTCCCGGCATCGCAACCATGCCTGAAAAATTCACTTTAAGATCATTAAGGGTAAGATAGTTCTTTCCGAAAGTAAATTTATACTTATCAAGATCTGCCAGAAGATCCATTTCAGCAACCAATACTGACTTATTGAGATACTTCATACCATCCATGATGAATGTCAATTCTCCGGCATTAACAGATATCTGCAGATCTGTTTTGCTCATGGTCATATCGCCACTCAGGTTGAAATTAAGATTACCTATAACTGCCCTCATTGCCGAACTCTCATCAGTATATGATATAAAACTATTCAGAATTGCTACTTTCTTCAGTTGCACCCTGAGATCAGATGATGTTGTGTCCGTAATCTCGGGTTCAGTCTCCGTTGTCTCCTTCATAATGTCATAGTTTGCAGAGCCATCTTTCAGATATATAACATTTATAGAGGCCTGATCAAGAACAATTGATCTGACCTCATAACCTTTGCTTTTCATCAGGCTTGCAAGGTTGAAAACCAAATCGAATGATTTGAATCCGGCAAGGGTATCACCTTCGAATTTACCGGTGCCGACAACGGAAACGCCGGTAAGTGAGAAAGAAAGATTGGGGAAATTTTTAAAGAAACCCAGCTTATAGTCCTCAAATTTTACAGTTGCATTAACCGATTCATTGATCACCTTTTCTACTTTGGTTTTGATCTTTTCCTTGAACACTATCGGTATGGTGAACAGCAGTACAAGAATGAGCAGTATGAGTCCTAACAATACTTTTACGATTATACCTGCAATCTTTTTCATGAGTATTAGATTTATGTCTGATTATCAAGATCTTATTAATATATTCTTTTGTTTATTATAATCAATAAAAATAGCCATTATTCCTGAAATTACAATATTGCAGAAGAGCAGTACTTAAAAGTACTTAGAGTACTTAGAGTACTTAGAGTACTTAGAGTACTTAGAGTACTTAGAGTACTTAGAGTACTTAGAGTACTTAGAGTACTTAGAGTACTTAGAGTGCCTTGAGTTAATTGAACTAGTTCAATTTAATAATTAATTACAAATATTATTATATTTGCGTTCTTGGAAAACGGACCTGTAGCTTAATTGTCCGCCGGCTGGCGGATGGCTACGGGCCAGTATTTTAGACGGACCTGTAGCTTAATTGTCCGCCGGCTGGCGGATGGCT
>JALONT010000014.1 GCA_025454795.1 Bacteroidales bacterium
CAAAAGGTCATACCAACAAGTATCCCCAGTACAACAAAAATGGCAATCTTCCTTGTTTTCATGATTAATCTTTTAAATTAAATAGTTAAGATTCGACTCGATTTATTTATATGTATTACTACTTCAGTCTGTGCAGCCTTCTTAGGAAAAACATGAACACTAACGGCCCGGTGGTATGGGGAGTTGCCGTCTGTGTCGGGGTTGGCATGCGTTTTTGCACAGTCCCGGTAAACGGATGAGAGTTTTCTCGTCCAGGCGAAGTTGTCCAGATGGCTGAGTCCCGGTAAAAGGACGGGAGCTCTCTCGTCACGATAAAATTGTCTTGGTGGCTCTGCAAAAACCATGACAACAGCGCGTCGGCCAGCAGCCCTATTGACTTTGTCTCGGCAGCAGGAGTTATCCCGGTACACAAAATTTAATAAGTGAATTGAAGTTACTCGCATAGACATTTTGAGCTGATTACCAAGTTGTCCGGGCTGTTGAAGGCAATTACCCATACCATCCGTGTTAGGTGCCGAAACAATTTTAAATTCGTCCAGGCAGAAATATGTCTCGGAGAATGTTGTCATGTTATGTAAATTGTCTCGTTAAAAATTTGTCTAGATGAGCAGAAGCTTTCTCGTCCAGAAAAAAATACGATTGATGCCGTTAGGTGCCGAAACGCTACCAAAGTCCAGGTAAACGGACGAGAACCAGGCTTGAGAGCGAAGGAGGACTTGCAAATGATGCTCATCGTCCGGTTTTGTAAATTTCAAAAACAAAACCGTGAATTATCATATGCAAGTGTGTGTTGGACAAGCCGGTCATGTCAAGCGAAAACCCTCTAAGTGGCAAAGTCCTGATAAGTGGACGAAAATTTGATGTCGAGATAAATTTTTATAGATGAGAATTTATTGTGTGCCAGCGTTTTGACACCTAACTTGTTTGTAGAAGTAGTAAAGTTACTTGATTTATACTTAATTGGGTGAGTAGTGTTATGTTTTGTCATCTTTGGGAAAGATGATGATTTCTATTGTTATCAGCTCACTTATTCTATAATTTCCTTTATTAATTCAAGCTTCTTACCGCTTATTATGTAAGTCACCGGAACCGGTCCAAAGTAAAACCTGAAGACAATTTCATCCGTTTCCAGTATAGCCCTGACACTTTCATCCGGAATCTTAATTATAAACTTCTCCTCTACCCAGGTCCGGGTGTCTGTGTCCGTAGAGGTAGTTACAGATGTTCCAGTCGAATCCTGAGAGATATAAGTCGACACCGTCTCATCTGTCTCCATCCTGAGCTCTGAAACCGGATCAGTAAGCTTTATCTCAAACTTGCTTTCTCCTGACTTTAGGAAACCGACTTTATCTGCCCTGAAACTCGAAGCAGCCCTCATTATTACAAAATATGCATCACGAAATCCTCCGCCGATTCCCTCAACCCTTTCAAAAATAATCCTTGCATTCCCGATTTCAGTATGCCGATCTTCAGGCCTGACAAGTATCCTGACATATTCCCGGAAATTACCCCTGAACTCATCGTCATACCGGTATATCTTATTATACTTTATCGATGAACACGACCAAAAATTGATTGTACTTAATATAAACCACAGAATGAACAACCTCTTCATTGCACTCCTGTTATATTTCCATGATTTAAACATTGTACGGAAAACAAAGGTAAGTTATAAGATTATTGTATCAAAAATAATCAATTACTTCACGTCCAGATCATCAATCGGACTCCTGACGGCAATAAGATTCCTCCTGCTTACATGCGTGTAAATCTCCGTAGTCCTGGTGCTCCTGTGCCCTAATAACTCCTGAATGTACCTGATATCTAATCCATTCTCGTGAAGATGCGTTGCGTAACTGTGCCTCAAACTGTGTACCCCGACGTCCTTCTTTATGCCTGCCTTAACCAATGCATTCTTAAAAACCCTGTAAACACTCTCCGAAGAATACCTGCCACCGGTCTGACCCTCAAACAGATACTCCCTGGGATTGTAGGCACTGGTATATTCATTTAGCTTCACCCATACCTTATCCGGAACAGGCACAAAACGGTCAACCCTGCCTTTGCCTTCCCTGATATGCAGGATGTTCCTTTCACGGTCGAGATCCGTAAGCCTGATGTTCGTTACCTCCGACCTCCTCAGTCCGCATGAGTAAATTATCCATAATAACAACTTGTGCTTCAGATTTCCCGAAGAATTAAGAATACTGCTAACTTCTTCTTTCGAAAAAACCTTTGGAAGCGATCTTCTTCTTCGTGGACGTTCCAGAAAATCAGGATCTACCTTACCCTTCCCGGAAATCGTATAATATATTTTTATGGCCGAGACCATCTGATTCTGATAAGTCGGCGAATACCCCAGCCTTATAATGAAATCATATAGAAACTTCGAGATATCCTCCTCAGTAATGTCAACAGGTTCCACGGAACTGAAATACCTGAAGAAAAATTCAAGCATGGCAAGATAAGACTCCCGGGTACGCGGACTGTAACGGTTCTCATCAAGATACCATGTCAGCATGTCAAGACCGTCAAGCGCTTTCTTACCGAGAGACCGCGACCTGATCTCATCACCGGTAACTTTTCTTTCTGTCCGTAACTTTTCATTAACCAACTGCTTCGTGATATTTACTTTTACACGCCTGCCTGCGAAATAATCGGCAAGCGAGTCTGTCGTCATCTTCGACCAGGGAAGAAGCCACTCCTTCCTTCTTTTATCAAAATTGCATTGACCAAAACTCCTCAGCTCATCAATCCATTCGGGATCATAGCGGCCAAGAAACCTGATCACCAGCAAACCCTCAGCTTCACTTATCCGGAACTCAACCGATCCAAATCTGCCCAGGCTTTCTGTCTCAAAAGTATCATCCTCATCTTTAACCACCCGTTGTATAGTCTGAGGATAATGAATTGTTTCACTATCTTCATCTTCAAAAGGTTGATTAATCGGAGATGGCTTCGCTGAAGCGACTTCCTTTTGAGGATCAATACTTCTTTCAGCATCTCCGTTTTTTTTTGTAAGTGCAGAGATGTCAATGGCAACGATATCCCGGAGTCTATTCAGTATCAGCTTCAGATTCTCTTCCGAGTCATCAACGTAAAAACATCGATGTGTGGCGCTGTAAGTAGCACCTGGAATAGATTTCACCTTTGATTTCAGATTTTTATCATAATCAAAGAAAAGGGCAATTCTCCATTTTTCGCGATGAAAAAACCTTTTTAGCACGATTTTCTTTTTCATTTTTACTTATAAATTAGCAGCGGAAGAAAAAAAAGATAAAAGATCAAAGATAAAAGACCAAAGAGAGAACAAGAAAAGGAAAATAAGTTATCTGAACCTCTGTGAAATTGATCCAAGGATACTGAGAAGTTCATGTGATTCCTTTACCAGATAAATATTCTCAGCATTATTAACCTCATTCACAGTCCTTTTAATTATTCTTAACCAATAATTAGATTCACGCATCTCCCGGGCGGCAATTCTGACTTTATTTCCAAATTCTGCTTTGGAAGAGCCACCTTGAGACTCTTCATAATTTGCACCTGACGAAGTTGAACATTTTGCCAATTGATTGCGGATTATCTTATTCTCAGGAGTGTAAGGCATGGTTTTTAAGAATTCAATTACCCTTACAGCAAACTCAAATAACCTGTCGGCTAAATCATTTTTCTTTGTTTCCATATTATTCCACACTTTTAAGTTAATAGCACTAAAATAATTTTTTTGGTATTCTTTTTCTTTGGTCTTTTATCTTTGGTCTTTGGTCTTTTATCTTTGGTCTTTGGTCTTTTATCTTTGGTCTTTGGTCTTTTATCTTTGGTCTTTGGTCTTTTATTTTGGTCTTTGCTCTTTTATCTTTGGTCTTTTGTCTTTCCTGACACAGCAAAGCCCCATCAGTCACAAAGCAAATACACGACTAACATTAAACTTGCTGCCCTGCGTAGTGCGTTGCTCCACACAGTAAGAACCTCCCGAAAACTGCATTGCAAACGAAATTTACAATGAAAAATAATATATATCAAATATTTTTTCTGACCAGCCGAAAAATTGTAGCCGTAATTAAGACGAGGGGGAGCGGGTCAGATGCCAGAACCCACACACATCACACCTGTATACACGGAGCTCCCTGCCACTCCTGGTCTCAGCAAGATGCCTGATCATGTCCTCAGCATCCTCACGGGTGTGATAGATAGCTTTCCTGCAGGGTGGTTCGAAGGGTGCAATGCTCTTTTTGCCAGTGGATTACAAGGTGAAACGAGGTGTTGCAAGATTAATGAGCGGCTCGAAGTTCCCGCGCATCTTCGGATCTGATTTTGCCGGAGTAGTCAGGGAAGCCGGTAACGGAGTTACAAAATTCAAACCGGGTGACAGGGTATATGGAGTGACCCCGGTGATCTGCGACAAGCCTGGTTGTTCCTCCGCCGGCCTGGGAAGGGGGACCTCCGGGCAGGTTTTTTCTTTTTACAGCCAACGCCCTTACCCCCAGTGGCAGACCTATCTCCTGGCTTGAAACAATCTGATAGCTTCCCGGCTTGAGCTGCGCTTGAAGTGCTTCTGCTCTTCCTGGTGTACAAAAGATGACCACGTATCTGCTTCTGTTCAGCCCCAGGTATTCCAGGACAATCTCCCTTGCCTGCTCGAATAAATATGTGGACACCATCGAGTTATGCCCGCTACCACGGTGTACATTGGAATAAGTCTCCAGTGAAGCATGCACTCCCCGCCCGAGCTCTGTAAATGCTACTGCTATGTCATTGTTCCCGGGAGAGGGTTTTGCACCACTTTCAGCTGAAGAATTATCGGTGACCCGTATTTTGTGCATACAATTTCAGATTTTCAAACTGAAAAGCACTTCAGCAGCAAGGTAACCAAAATATAATCCGAAAAGACAAAGGACAACACCCAGACTTTTTATAAATCCCGATAAAAACATAATATTGATTGCCCTGCGGAATCGTACAAGAAATGAAGCCAGTATATAAAACCATATTATGCTTCCAAGAGAAATGAATAAAGCATAAAAAACACTGATTACCAGGTGAGAATATTTTGGAAATGAGGTTTGTATATCAGGATCAATTGTACTTTCAGGAGTATTTATGATCCCAAAATCGTAGGGAGATAATTCTTTTAAGTCCTCAGTAACAATTTCATCGAAACTGCTGATCTCTTTTACACTTTTGTCAACAAAAATTTTCAGCCCCCCTGTATTAAAGCCAAGAGAAGAAACGAATGAAATTACTAAAAATGTGGAAGTAAGCCATCCGATAAATAAAGTCGGATTCAAAAAGTTAATAATGCATCCGGTATAAAAGCCCCCTCTTTCTTTCTTTTTAATCTTTTCACTGAGATAGCTGTTCTCACCAAAATGTTCAATATCAATTTTTGTTCTGAAAATCTTATAACCAAGGAATAACAGAAATATTGAACCTAAGGAAAGCAGATAAGGGATGGCTGGTTTGTAAAAAGGATAAAGCTTTGTCAGTCCAAATACTGCAAAGAACACATAAGTAAATGTCGCAAAAGAGGCTCCAATGTTCACTAAAGCACAGTAACGCAACCTTCCCTTAAGAGCATTTGTAGTAATCAGGATGCTGATAGGTCCGGCAATCGGCATCGAAAAAACAAGTCCTGTTAATAAACCGACAATCGAGATGGTTATAATACTTTCTGTCATGAAACATTTTCGGTTTTAGTAAATGATTTAAAAAAATTACTAACGAAATTTTGAAATCACAGAATCTAATGTTTTGCTATGATTATTAGGCCGGAAAATAAATTCAGCAGGAATAATTGTCTTCATTTCAAACGAGTTAAATATGATTTGTCAACCTGGTTCTGTATTATCCATATTAATGCCGCAAGAATGTTAAACCCTCCTATGGTGATCCAGAAGTATATGTCGAAACGGCTGAAAAGAGAACAGAAAATCAATGTTGTTCTTGCAGCGGATGGACCCATAAATACCCAAAAGCGAATTATTATTCTGTTACTCTTATAAAACTCCCCGGGAGAAACGTCAAGAAAGGCGACTCTCTTCTTTTTGGTAGTAATATTTCTTTGTACTTTTGAATATACCAGATAGATAAGAATAATATTTCTCTCGATCCATTTGCCTTTCAGTTTCTTTAATCTTATATATTCTTTCCTGTATTCTTTGATCCCTTCCTCAAAAGTGTTCTTTCGCATCATAACGATATCAATAAATCGCGTTCTGTAAAAATCCACTAACGCCTCCTGAATGATTATGCTTGCACCGGAAAAGATCAGCAGAAACAACATAGATGAAGGTTCTCCTTCCTTCTGCGAATAACCAATGGCTATCCCAATATAAATTGCAGTTACCACAATGTAATCAGATATACCATCAAGAAGCCTGCCTAATGAGGTACCATTCTTTTTTAGCCGTGCAAGTTGTCCATCGCTGCAATCCAGGATTATAAACAATATATAAAAAAGAGCTCCGATATTGCACGTAAATTGAGAACCAAAAGCATAGAAGAATGCCCCGATCAATCCCATAATAATTGCAGCGAAAGTAAGATGATCAGGTGTGATTTTGGTATTGTAAATCAATTTTACAAGGAGGAATGCAAGAGGCCGGTACAAAATCAGATCTATTGATTCTTCCACCTCTTTCATTTTAAGGGATCTCTTATACTCAGTAAGCCAGGTCATCCTTTCCCCTTTTTATTTTTATTGATAAGAGTACCCTCCATCAATTGTAATAATTTCTCCATTCAGATATTGATTATCAATAATAAACAGATACACAGAAGCAACTTCCTCAGGTTTTGCAAAATGCTTTAATGATATTTTTTTCATTATACTCTCCCTGACTTCAGGAGATTTATCCTTCTGCCATTCTGTATCTACAAAACCGGGGGCAACACAATTAATCCTGATTTCAAAAGGAACCAGAAACTTTACAAGGTTCTTCACCATTGCGTGAACGGCCGATTTTGATATGCCATAAGAGAGAGAAACAGAGTGAGGAAATACTGCCATTGAAGAGCCGGTAAAAATAATATTTGATCCCCGGAGCATGAGCGGCAGGAATCTCTGGATCAAAAATAAAGGGGTTGTGATATTCACGGCCATAACTGATTCCCATTCTTCAATAGTCATGTCAACTAATCCTTTTCTGATCGTTTTACCGGCATTTAAAATCAGCACATCAACAGATTCTGTTATTAACTTAACTTCAGAAAGAAGGAACAGAATATTGTCAGTATTTGAAAGGTCGCACTTAATCAAATAGAACAAACTCCGGAATTCAGTCTCGAACTCTTGTCTGGTCAACTGAGCAGATACATCATCATTATCATAAACAGATATGACTGAAAAGCCTTGCATTAAAAGCTTCCGGCAAATTTCTTTCCCAATTCCCCTTGTTCCCCCGGTTACAATTGCGTATTTCATTTATCCACTTTAATATCCGGGTTTTTATGCTTATCTGTCCGGCCTTTTATCTTCATATAGTTTGTTAATATCTGCTGTTTTACATTTGAGCTGCTAACACCTTTCCCGTACGGGAAGTAAAAAACCTTAACTCCAAGATCTTCCAGATAATCATATTTCCCTGTCCAATCATCCCCAACAACAAATACATTGATATGGAGCTTCCTTACAATATCTGTATGGTCCAAAGAATGTTGTGGAATCACAATATCAGGATATTTAAGAGCTTCAACAATCTGAATCCTTTCCTCAAAAGGAATTATGGGCGGCTTTTTATATGAACTGACAAGTTCGTCAGTACTGACTCCGACAATAAGGACATCACCTAATCCTCTTGCATATTTAATCATTTTCAGATGATTGCTATGGAAGAGATCAAAAGTGCCGGATGTGTAAACAATTATCTGCTGCATTCCATTAGTATAAATTAAAATAATGTTCGAAAATAATGAATATAATATTAGGTTTAAGCATAAATAGTTTTAATTGTGCATCAAATAACTGTACATCTTTCCCCATCCCCTTCTGATACCAATCCACATCCATTTCTTTTAGTGTTCACAGGCAGGCTGATATTTTTATGATCAATGACTTCGGTGAAGTTATTTTAGTCCGGCTAAATGTGTCATTATACCCGGCTTTTATAGAAAATATGCAAGAACATGATTAAAATACAGATATGTAAGGATTTGTGCAGAATATTTAAAATCGTTAACTAACACTCGTATTCTTTCTATTTTATTTTTAATTAATAGGTTATATGCTTATCTTTATTAAGGATTTACAAATGGTAATTTCTTAATTAAGGAGGTTTTTTATGAATGATTTTTTATGCCCAAAGTGCGGAGATCATTTAAGAGTAGGTGAAAATCTTATTCTTAAAATTAAAAATAGCAACAAGCAGAATGCACTTCTGCTCCTGAGTCCCCAGGTAGGTAATTATTCAAGTATCAGGCATCCTGAATTTGAGATCAGAAAAGGAGAATTACTCGAATTTTATTGCCCGTTATGCGGCACTTCACTAAAATCTGATATCCATGAAAATCTTGTTCATGTAATTCTGAAAGATGAAAACAAGAATAATTTTGATGTATACTTTTCACGGATTGCCGGTGAGCACAGCACTTATGAAACAAAGGGTGATTTAATCCATGTTGCAGGCGAAGATGCCGGAAGGTATACATACTTCAAAATTGGTGACAGATATAAAAAGTATTTCTGATAACTATCCTGCATCAGTAATCAGGTCAAAAAAAACACTATAGTTAATAATATTTGCTGATTCCCTTAAAATATTAAGGATATCTTATGTTATTATTAAATATATAATGATATTTGCCATTATTTATAACAATTTAACAAATTAATTAAACTTTTAAATTTATGGATGCAAGAGTGCAACAATTCATGGCAATGATTAAGGCTAAAAACCCCGGGGAAAACGAATTTCATCAGGCTGTCCAGGAGGTTGCTGAATCACTTATCCCATTTATCGAAGAGAATCCTAAATACAGGCAGGCAAAAATTCTTGAAAGACTTGCCGAACCTGAACGTACTATAATATTCAGGGTCCCATGGCTGGATGATAAAGGAGATATTCAGATCAACCGTGGTTTCAGGATTGAAATGAACAGTGCCATTGGCCCTTATAAAGGAGGTCTCAGACTTCACCCCACTGTTAACCTTGGCATTCTTAAATTTCTTGCATTTGAACAGGTGTTTAAAAACAGCCTCACGACTTTACCAATGGGTGGGGGAAAAGGCGGTTCTGATTTTGATCCAAAAGGTAAGTCGGATAATGAAGTAATGAGATTCTGTCAGAGCTTCATGTCAGAACTATTCCGGCATATTGGTGCCGATACAGATGTTCCTGCAGGGGATATTGGAGTTGGCGGACGTGAAATTGGATACCTGTTCGGTCAGTATAAGAGGTTAAAAAATGAATTTACAGGTGTACTTACCGGGAAGGGTATTGAATGGGGTGGTTCTCTTATTCGTCCTGAGGCAACAGGTTACGGAGCCACCTATTTTGCACAGGAGATGCTTGCTACCCGTGGTGAAGAATTGAATGGTAAGACTGTTTGCATTTCAGGATCTGGAAATGTAGCACAGTATGCTACAGAAAAAGTGACTCAGCTTGGCGGAATTGTTGTTACTTCATCTGACTCCAATGGTTTTATATATGATCCCAGGGGTATTGATCCTGAAAAACTCAGATACATTATGGAGCTTAAAAATGTTAAACGTGGCAGGATCGAGGAATATGCAGAAAAATATGGTGTTGAGTATTTTAAAGATAAAAAGCCATGGATCATTAAATGTGACATTGCAATACCAAATGCAACACAGAATGAAATAAATGAAGAAGATGCCAGGTTACTTGTCAGGAACGGGTGCATTTGTGTTGCGGAAGGAGCAAATATGCCTTGTACTCCTGAAGCGGTAGCAGTATTTCTGAATGCAAAAATACTTTATGGACCCGGGAAAGCAGCCAACGCAGGAGGTGTTGCCACATCAGGACTTGAAATGACACAGAACTCAATGAGACTTCCATGGTCGCGTGAAGAGGTTGACGAAAGACTTCATACAATCATGATTAATATTCACAAAACATGCGTTAAGTATGGCACCAAAGAAGATGGATTTATAAACTATGTTGACGGTGCCAACATAGGAGGATTTGTGAAGGTAGCTAATGCCATGATTGCTCAGGGTGTTGTATAGTTAAGCCTGTTGATAAATAAGGTCAGAAACCGTTCATTATCAACCATTTCATGCACAGTTCAGGCCATGCTGATTGGGTTTCCCGGTCACCTGCCAGGCCAAATCCGTGACCCCCTTTCTGGAAAATATGCAGTTCTGAGGGGACATTGTTTTTCCTGAGAGCTTCATAATAAACAATACTGTTTTTTACAGGGACAGATTTATCATCACCGGCATGAACCAGGAATGTCGGGGGTGTATTATCATTTACCTGAAGCTCGTTTGAAAATCTTATAATTGCCTCTTCTGCAGGATTCTCACCAATAAGATTTCTTCTCGATCCGGCATGTGCAAAGGAGGAATCCATTGTAATAACAGGATAGAGAAGAATTGAAAAGTCTGGTCGTGCGCTTATAGTATCTTTAACTTCATAAACTGTATCACCGTAATGAGTTGAAATGGTTGAGGCCAGGTGTCCGCCTGCTGAAAATCCGATAACACCAACTTTATGCGGATCGATATTCCATTTTGAAGCATTGCGCCTGATGTTACGCATTGCCTCCTGTGCATCCTGGAGAGGCCCCACAGACTTATCCTTCATTATTATATCGGAAGGAAGCCTGTATTTAAGAATAATTCCTGCAATCCCATTGTCATTAAGCCACCTGGCAATTGCATACCCCTCACGATTGAATGACAGGTAGCTATATCCCCCTCCCGGACAAATCAGAATCGCAGTACCTGTCGCTTTATCCACCGGAGGAAGAAAAACGTAAAGTGAAGGATCGGTCACTTTTTCAAACCGTGCCGGAATGCCTTCATTAATTGTAGCTTTTTCAGAATAGTTAGTGTTCAGGATCAATCCGGGAATTCCTTCCGGCCAGAGTTTATGAGTTACTACCTGGGCATTGATATTCAATACTGTAAGAATGAACCAAAGTGAAGCTATTGTCGGAATACGGTTTTTCATTGCACTTTTTAAAGTCTGAAATTACGTTAAAATCCTGGAATTTAACTGTCTGATTCAGGATTTGTTTTTGGGGAACCAGGGCAGAAATGCACTTGTCTTTTCGATGTATTCCTTATACTGTACTTTTTGATCCTTAAGGCTTTTCTCAAGTAAAAAGACCCCGGAAACCTTTATTATCATAAGCGTCATCAGAATTGAACCAAAGACAGGCAGCCAGCTCCCGGCAGCAAGACAGAAAAATCCATAACCCCACCATACAGCAGAATCACCAAAATAATTAGGATGACGTGTATAACGCCAGAAACCGGTGTCAAGAACTCTACCTTTGTTTTCAGGATTAGCTTTAAAAACAGCAAGCTGGAAATCGCCTCCTGCTTCAAAAAGCATGCCTGTTATCCAGAAACCTATTCCGATATAATCAGGAATTCCAATGATTCTTTCTGGTCCGTAGAACTGAGCTCCGAGAAGAGGAGCAGAGATCAGCCACATCAGTATCCCCTGGAGAAGGAATGTCTGGAAGAAGCTGATCCACCAGTATCTTTTTTCACCATACTTTCTACGGAATTCTTTGTACCTGAAATCTTCACCTTTCCCTATATTCCGCCATGCAAGATAAGCCGAAAGACGAAATCCCCATAATGCAACAAGGGCCATAATGAGTATTTTCCTGGTATCGTTTCCGCCACTTTTCAGGAAGTAAAAAGAAGAAGTAATAACAAAACCAATACCCCAGAATAGGTCAACTATACTTACATTTTTAATTATTACACTGATGATCCAGAGTATTGTCATCATTGTCATGATAACCAGAAATGCCTGAATATAGATCTGGAAAAATGTCATATACGAAAAGTCATTCATAAAGAATGGCAACAGAAGCAGCCCCGACACCTGCATTGGCGCCGATAACAGGAGAAATATTGCATATTGAAACAGGTTTTTTCCCGGTCAGGATTTCCATTTTTTCAGAGAACCATGCTGCTGCATTCAGGTTGTTGGCATGGAGAACAATATAGTTCCAGATTTTCTTCCCGGGATAGTCAGACTGAATATGTTTCATCACCTTTTCCATATTTGCCTTCTGGCTGAATGCCTTACCGAAAGAAACTGCCTTACCTGTGTCGTCGAGAGTTACAATCGGATTAATATTAAGTAACCTTGCAATTAAGCCCCGGAAAGCAGAAAGACGTCCCCCGCGAACCATATATTTCAATGTTTTGACACTTACAAGTATTTTTGTCTCAGTGACCCAGTTCTCAGCCAGTGATACTATCTGGTCATGCTGCAAACCGGCTTCAATTGCCTGAGCGGTACGAAGAACTATCAATCCCAGTGCTCCTGAAAGATTTTTTGAATTTATAACCGAAATTTGCTTGTTAAACTCACTGCTTATTGATTTTGCAGCCTTTACGCTGCTGTTAAATGTTCCGCTTAGCTTTTCGCTGACCTGGATTGCTATTATTGAATCGTAGTGCGAAGCAAGGTGGGAATAGAGGTTGATAAAAGCCGTCTCGTTTACCTGTGCCGATTTAGGGTAATCCGGACACTCATCCAGTAATTTGTAAAATTGCTGAGGCTGAATAGTGATTTTATCAAGATAGTTATTTTCGCCAAAACTGATATTTATTGGCAGCATGTTTACCTGGTAATGATCAATCAGCTCCTTCGAAAGGTCACAGGTAGAATCTGTCACAAGAGCAATCTTCCATTTCCTGTTATAGACTGCATCGCTCTGGCGGATCATATCATCAGCTTTCTGGAATGTGAGCGTGCCTGAAGGCCGTAATTCATCGAATAATTCTGCAGGATAATTCGTATGAACATGAATTCTTCTTATCCTGTCAGAACCGGCAACGACAATAGAATCACCGAACTTTGCCAGGGTGCTTTTCAATGAAGAGTTATCAGTCACACTGTTTTTTATTATTGCCTCGGTGCAATACCTGAAATCAACCTTTTCAGCAATTACCTCCTCGATTTTCGGAAATGATATGGTTTCTGACTTCGCCAGGATAAGTTCTTTGACGTTCCTTGACTGGATAAATTCAATTATTCCCTGGACAAACAGTACAAATCCCTTTGCTCCTGCGTCAACAACATTGTTACTTGCAAGGATCTTAAGTTTGGACGTTGTTTCCTGCAGAGATCTTAAAAGTATTTCATAAGAACTTAAAAGCAGATGGTTGAAGTCAGTAAACTTCTGCCAGCTTTCAGAAATATAATCAGCCCATTCCCTGATCACAGTAAGCATTGTCCCTTCAACCGGGTTGGCAACAGCTTCGTAAACATATTTCACTGACCGCTGGATGCTTTCAGCAAACTGCTTAAGAGTGACGACCATCAGATCTCCGGTCTCAATGCTCAGTCCGTAAAAGAACTGGGCAAAAATAATCCCGGAATTTCCCCGCGCATTCATAAGTGTTGCTTCTGCTATCCGGTCGGCAGTTACTTTATATGATCTGTGCGGATGAAGCGATTCTATTACTGACCTTATCGTTGAAGCGAGGTTTGTACCGGTATCCCCGTCATTCACGGGAAAGACATTTATTTTGTTGAGCTCTGTCTGGTGTTCGATAACTTTCCTTGCTCCAGCAATAAAAGTATAGTACAGATTGCGGCCATCCATTTTTATCATAGGAGCGGGAACAAGTTTCATCTTATTGATAATTTAAGTTTTGCAAAGGTATCAAAATTTATAACAGATGATTACCTGAGATGTTCAGTGCCTCTGGTAACCTTTGTCCTTAACCCTGAAGAGCACGAAGTTCGCACTAAGCACAAATAGTTATAATCAGGCGCCTGGATTCTTTAGTTTAAACTTAATTCCTGATTTATAAACAGAAATAGCCCTTTGACGTGCATAATCATGATCGACTATTGTTTCCGGGTACCCGGGTTTACCAAAATCCGGAACCCATTTCTTAATATATTCATACCCAGAGTCAAATTTCTTCTGCTGGGTATCGGGATTAAATATTCTGAACCAGGGAGCTGCATCGCAGCCTGTACCAGCTGCCCACTGCCAGTTACCGTTATTTGAAGATAGCTCGTAATCGAGGAGCTTCTGTGCAAAAAAGGCCTCTCCCCATCGCCAGTCAATAAGAAGATGCTTGCAAAGAAAGCCTGCGGTTATCATTCGCACCCTGTTATGCATGTAACCGGATTCCTTAAGCTGTCTCATTCCTGCATCAACAATCGGATATCCGGTTTCCCCGTTGCACCACCTGCTGAATTCTTTTTGATCATTTCTCCACTGCACATTGTCATATTGTCTTTTAAAATTTTCCGTTATTACATCAGGGAAATTGAATATTATCTGCATAAAGAATTCACGCCAGATAAGTTCAGAAAGAAAAACCATATTTCTTTCATAAGCAATTTTTACAATGTCCCTGATACTTAATGTACCGAAGCGAAGATAAATAGAGAGATAAGAAGTTTTATCCGCAGCGGGTATATCTCGATATATATGATAATCTTGAATTACAGAGAGATCGAAGGGCTTTACTTTTATTGAACTGGTTTTAAATCCGGTTTCTTCAATTACCGGGAATGGATAATTGCATTGATAGAAATTTTTGAATATAGGGATTTTTTTGCCTGAAATAAGGATTTGTTTTGCTTTAAGGTTTTGTAACCATCTGTTTTTATAAGGGGTGAATACCGTATAAGGTTTTCCGTCTGATTTTAGGATTTCCTTCTCTTCAAAGATAACCTGGTCCTTAAATTTTTTCAATGAGATATTGTATTTAACAAGAATTGTTTCAATCCTGCGATCTCTTTCTATAGCATAAGGTTCATAATCTTTATTGATGTAAACGGAATTAATATCAAACATCCCAATAAGTCTGTTCCATATTTCTTCAGGATCTCCCTTCAGAATATAAACTGAGCTCCCCTTTTTTTGAAGCTCATCATTCAGGTATGATAACCTGTTATAAATAAAACTGATCCTCGCATCATCTTCAGAAAGTTCATCAATGATATTTGTATCGAAGATAAATATAAGAATTACCCGCAATCCTTCATTTAGGGCATTGTACAGTCCGGTATTATCATCCAGACGGAGGTCTCTCCGGAACCAGAATATGTTTAGTTTCATTTCTTTATAAAAGAGAGTCCCTGTTTTTTAATTCAATCTGACTAAAAATTAGAAACAACCCCTTGAAAATAATACGAAAGATAAAAATTTTATTTACCTTTTCAGGTCTAAAACCTTAAGCTTTATGGCTGCTCGAAAAAAATCTTCGGTAATGATCTTTATGATTTCTTTAGCCATAGTTTCAATTCTTTTTACTGCATTTTCAGTGAGCAAAATGTTACCGCAGGAGGATTTAAAAAACAAGTACACTTATAAGGATTTTGAATTTGCAAAGAAGTGCCGTTCCTGCCATCCCGGAATTTATGAACAATGGTCGCAGGCAATGATGTCGCAGGCTTATACTCATCACTGGGATGAAATTGAGTATTTTAACCTTGCTGTAGGTCACTCCAACGCAAAACCTGAAATAAAGGATGTTGTGGACGGATGTAACGGATGCCACTCCCCCCTTGCTTTTATGGGAGGAGGGGAATTTCCTCCTCCACGACCGGAAGCAAAAAGTATGGCTAATGAATCAGTTTCATGTGAGGTATGCCATCTTACTCAGTCTGCACAGACCGATCCCCCATTTAATTTCAGCTACCTGATCAAGCCGGGGATGACAAAATATGCAGGACGCACACCAGCTGTCGAGTCGCCTGCACATAAGATAGTCACTAACGATTTTTTCCGAACCACAGAATTTTGCGGTAACTGCCATAACGAAAAGAATCCTTTCGGAGTATGGGTAAAAAGTACTCAGCTCGAATGGAAGGAGGGACCCTACTCGAAGGAGGGTGTAAGGTGCCAGGATTGCCACATGCCAAAAGGGGGCCCGTACCTTAATGCACTCATGACCAAACCTTATGACGACTCAAGGCTCCATCTTTTCCATGGTGCACATGACCCCGGGAAGGTGAGAGGGACAATTGAATTAAGGATTGAACCCGACATCCGTGAAGCGGAACCAGGAGAGAACATTATTTTTAAAGTTGCCCTTTTCAATCAGAAGACCGGACATAAGTTCCCGACAGGTTCTGTTGAAGACCGCATAGCCTGGCTGCAGGTTGAAGCTACCGATGCAAAAGGAAGAGTATACCATCTTAATGTCGATAAAAAGGGTTTTGATGGAGAAGAATATACAATATCGGGAGATTATCTGGCATATCAGGATATGGGAGTACCTCTGGGTCTTCCTGATTTTAAAGGTGTTCAGCGGGATGGCATACCGGCAGGCAACAGGATCTTCAGAATGCCCTATTTTGATCCTGAGGGAAGAATGACAATAATGCAGTGGAATACTGCAAAACAGGGAGTTGATTACAGAATCGGCCCTCGGGAAGCGAAAGTTGAGAATTTCACTTTTCGTCTTCCTTTTGACATAGCTCCGGGCGAAATGATAGTCAGAGCAGTGTTAAATTACCAGCTTCTAGTAAAACCTGTTGCAGATTTCCTTAAAGTACCGGCAGATGAATCTGAGATTAAGGTGGTTAATGAACATACAACTACAGTTAAGATATTACCATAGTAATTAATTGTACAAATTTTTGATTTACTAAATTACCGTTGGCTTCAGCCAACGGATCAGGTGAGACCCATATACCGTTGGCTAAAGACAACGGTAATTGAGATAATTAAAACAGAAAATTGATAACTTTTATTTAAATATTAAATACAAACAATATGAAAAGGCATAAATATGTCATAACAATCTCTCTGGCATTACTACTTCTCTTTTTTATCCCTTTAAATAAGATTCATTCTATCCCGGCCTTTGCAAGGAAGTACCAGATAAGCTGTCAGGTTTGTCATTCTCCTGCAATGCCCCGCCTTAAAGGTTTTGGGGAGGAGTTTGCAGGGAACGGTTTCAGATTAACGGAATATGAATCTCCGAGATATTTGATACAGACAGGTGATGACAGGCTTTCTCTTTTCAGGGAACTGCCCCTTGCAATCAGGATGGATGGATTCGGTACTTATAATTTTAATAATGAAGGTACTGCTGACTTCGGATCCCCTTTTGTTCTGAAAATATTATCCGGGGGAGAACTATCTGAAAAGCTCTCCTATTATTTCTATTTTCTTTTTAACGAAAGAGGCTCCATTGCCGGTGTCGAGGATGCTTTTCTTATGTATCACGACCTGTTCAATACCGGCATTAACTTTTATATTGGACAATTTCAGGTTTCAGATCCTTTGTTCAAAGGGGAATTGAGGTACACTCTTGAACCTTATAAGATTTATGCTGCAGCTCCTGGTTCTTCGAGTGTTGATCTGAAATACGACCGGGGAATAATTCTTGAAAAAGATATCATTGCAACAGGTACCACTCTGGTTGGCGAGATTGTTAATGGCTGCGGTATAGGAGAGGCCGGCGAGGGATATTTATTTGACAGGGACAAGCATAAGAACTTCATGGGAAGGATTAACCAGGCAATAGGGAAGAAGTTGTCTGTAGGCTTATTCGGTTATTTTGGAAAGGAGAATCTGGCTGATACCCTCGGGATTTTTACAAATGACATCAGGATGTTTGGCCCGGATCTTGTTCTGAATTTTGACGATAAGTTTGTAGTTAACGTTCAGTATGTAAGACGCACTGATTCTGATGTTTTCATTGAGTCGACAGGTGAAGTGAAACCGGATATTCTCACGCATGGTACAATGGCCGAAGTAATTTACTCTCCCAGGGGTGATATGAGCACATGGTATCTGACAGGGTTGCTGAACTGGGTGGAATCGGATTTTGATGCACTTGATTACCGTTCTGCAACACTCCATGCAGGTTATATCCTGAGACGCAACGTCAGACTTGTATCCGAATATACATACAAGTTTTCAGGCACCTCATACGGTAAATTGAGCCTTGGATTTATATCGGCTTTCTGATTACCGGTTGCTGGCATAAATATTTTCTTACAGTTTCAGATTATCAGCCTTATCGATTTTCTTATCAGGCACTTCTCCGCATTGCACTGTTTTAAAGTCAGTTACATTTTTCAGTACAAATGTCGGAACATCCGTTGAATGCCCGGCTTTGACATTAATAAATGTTGCTCCCTTAACATCTTCAAGAATAAAGGGAGGGCGGAAATCTTCATTTTCAAGTTTCATATCAACATTTACCATTTCTATATTCCTTGCATGCCTGATGAAGAAACCATAAGCCGGGATCTTAATAAATTCCTGGGGATCCGGATACGCGTCTACCTTTTCAGGAACAACAATATCTGCCTGTTCTTTAGGTGCCCCTCCTTTTACAATTATCATAATATTGCTCATTTTAATATCCTCTGTATCAAAGCCGGGAATGCCTAAAATAAGCGAAGCATAATCAGGATTGGAACTATAAACCGTTACATTACTGATATTTACCCTTCTCAGTTTCCCGACCGGAGTCCCCTCAGGTCCCCTCATTCTTGCACCAAGCCTCATGAAAAATGGTGATCCCATCACGTCATGCATTGTAACATTTGTTACACTTATATCTTCAAGTATTCCCCCGTCAACAGTCTCAAGTGCAAGACCACGGCAATATTCAAAAGCGCAGTTTGAGATGGTGATATTCCTGAAGCCTCCGTTAGACTCAGTACCTAATTTAATCCTTCCGGTCACAAATCCCCGATCAGGTACGCGGTCATAATTTTTACGTTGATATGTACCATTAAGAAAAGTACCTGTATCGAATCCGCTAACCGAACAGTTTGTTATTGTGATATCTTCAGTGATCCTTTCAAAACCGAGCCCGAATGAACTTTTTAGAACTATTGCATCATCGAAAGGAGAGTTAACACTGCAGTTTGATATGTGGACATGCCTGCAACAATCTATATCGAACCCGTCACGGTTAGTGTCAAGTTTTACATTATCGATTGTCATATTATCAACACCTGTCGCAAGGAGACAGAAATGACCACCTCTGAGTATTGTAATATCTTTTATAGTGACATTGCGGCAAAGCTTAAGAGCTATAGCTTTATTTCCAAGGCCAGTATTATTTCTTCCCGACCTCGTAAGTCCGTTACCGATGATCCAACCGTGTCCGGTAATTGCAATATTATCAAGGTTTTCTCCCCATATCAGGCTGTTATGCCAGTGACTGTGACCAAAATCCTGATACTTATCGAATGCATTAGGTTCGGGAGCATCATAGCCTCCTTTTCCGGAAGCAGGATCAGCACCTATAAGGAATGCTCCATTATCAAGATAAAGAGTTATGTTGTCCTTAAGATGTAAGGAGAAGCTAAGATATTCTCCTGCAGGGAAATATACTGTGCCTCCTCCTGCTGCTGAGGCAGCATCTATTGTTTTGTTGATTGCATCCGTGTCAATTGTGGTGCTATCGCCCTTTGCTCCGAAATGTCTGACATTGTAGCAGACGGAGTTTTCCCGGATCATGGTCATTACCTGGTCCTTATCAGGTGCTGTTGAAGGACTCCCTTTAAATGAAGTCTTATTACGCTTCTGGCTGTAACAAATAAAGCAGGGTAATGATAGGATCAAAATGATAATTCCTGATTTAAGGATGTTTTTCATCAGCTAAAAGTATTGAAATCAAAAGGGGAATTTAAATTCCATACAAGGTAGGAAAAAATACCGGCAGATACAATGCAAAGTATATTTTCAGGAATCAGTTTTTCTCCTCTTTCAGGAATTTCAGATAGAGATAGATGGATGATATTAAGTATGATACGTTAAGGGATATGCAAACACCTGTCAGCTGATACTTCTGTGTTAAAAGAGGCAGGAGGATCAGTGATGCTGCCAGTCCTGCAAGAGATTTATTTCTCAGGATTTTCAGTTTTCCTGTACCTGTAAAGTAGTGACCATAAAGATTAGAGACTGCAATCGCGGCAATGCCAGGCACCATATAAATTATGTATTTTTTAATATCAGCGAATTCATTTCCAAAAATAAACTGATATACAGAAGCGGGGATTAAAACAGCAATCACAAGCAGACCCAGGCTTATCAGCAGGCTTTGTTTTGCAAATGCCACGGTTTCGGTTCTGTTTTTAAGCTGATCATCGGAGTTAATTACATTTGAAAAATGAACGGCTGACATGCTTCTGCTTATAATCCAGACCGACTCTGAAATTGAAACCACTATAGAAAAGATACCGAGTTGTGAAAGGCCAAGTATTTGTGCAATAAAATAGTATGAGAGACGGTAATTCAGGAACTGTATCAGATAATTGAACTCGTTGCTTATTCCATAGGTAAGAATATTTTTAATGAGGGCTTTATTAATTTCCGGGGTTTTAAAATGCCCATCCAGATAGAGTCCGGTAATTCCTGTTAACACCACCAGTCCAAGCCCGATGCAATAAGCAGTAAAAAATGTGTTAATGGAGGTTTTGTTCAGGATGAAATATAACAGAGCCAGCGAGACAAGTATGAATATTGGATTTAATAATGTAAGTAAATTGTATTTGCCGATATTATTTTTCCCAAGCCAGTATGATGAAACTGAGTTTATCAGTGACAAAAAAAGCGCTACCATGAAGAGTGGTATGAAATACCCGAAACCGAAAATATATGAGAAAACAAATGCACCTGCCAGTGTGATGATTATTGCCCCGGTAATAGAAAGGCTCAGAAGAGTTTCCCTTTGAACCCTGGATGCATGGTAAGCGATGGTACTCCCGCAGAAGATATTGCTGAATATTGTAATAATTGAAATATTGGCCAGTACAAGAGCTATCTCTCCTCTTCCTTCACTTCCCCACATACGGGTCGTAAATACAACCAGGACAAAGTTTGCCAGAAGGATTATGAACTTTGTAATTATCGTTAAGGTTGTGTTTTTTGATAACATTCTAGCGGGGTGAAAATGAGTCAATAAATCTTAAAAAGTCCGGATTGAGTTTTTGCCAGTTATATTTTTCTTCAGCCAGGGTAAGAGCATTCCGGCAATGTTCAAGATATAATTCCCTGTTTTGAAGGTATCCCGAGATTAACTCTATTATTGTATCAGTTCTGTCAGGTTTTACAAGAAATCCGAACTTTTCAATTTCTACATCCATGCGGATTGATTTCAGGTCAGTAAAAATAACCGGTCTTCCGAGAGCAGCGTAATAAAATAGCTTTATTGGCAGGCTGTGATGATTTTCAAAATCCTGTTTTCTGAGATCAAGAAAAATATCAGCTTCTTTTATCTGGTCAATGTAGTCATAAAAGTTTTTCCTTCCGGTGACAGAAAATGAAATGTTCTTCCCGGTATTGTTAAAAAGAGGTTCACATTCTATTTGATCTTTGTCCGATTCGTACCAGCCAATAACTCTTATATCAATTCTAAGGTCTTTGTGAACATCAGACAGTCCTGTAACAACTTTTATAAAATTTCCGAATCCTTTATCCTTGCTTATCTTCCCGGAATAAATCAGCTTAAGTTTTTCCCGGATCATCGATGGTTCGATACTCCTGATATAGGTTAAATCGGGATAATATGAAATGAAAGCATATGGTTTTGAGGGGAATATCAGTCTGTATGGCCTGCTTTTATACCATTCCCCAAAAATAAAAGCATCAACAAAAGATGAGGCAAACAAATTGAATACGAACAGCTTAACAAATATTATCCATCGGAAGAAAGGTTGATAAAGTGACAGATTTTTTGTTGAAGGGTACCACTCTGTTATATCGTAAATTACATTAACCCGGGTATGATTTTTCCTCCTGTACCGGGTGGCGGCCAGAACCGGAAGAGGTTCAGCGCAGATTATAATCTCCGGAAAAAATTGAACAAGCCGTTCATAGAAAAGATCTCTTTTATTCTTTTTTGAAAGATTATCTCCTTCAAAACAGTTAATGGAGATCCCTTCAGATGAATCTATTATCGTGGTCTTACTACTGACAATCTCTACCTTATGCCCGTTTGCCGACAAGCTCTTAGCCAGGTGATAATAGATCCTGTCATCAAAAGGGAAATGTCCGGATGTAAGAAATGAGATCTTCATTATGATCTTGCTTTTTTCCCCACCTTCCTCAAGGGGGGAGTCTATGGATTAAATTTCATTATTGTTTCATAAACCCGTTGTTTTGTCTCCTCCGGACAAGGATTAAGTTCTTCTGATGTAAAGGTTCCTTTCTCAATATTAATCCTTTCAAAGACCAGAAGGTATAATTCAAAGATGATCTCAAGGCTGAGCTGGTATCTGGGTTCAAGAAGAGGGTGGATCTTTTTAATAATTTCAAAGGTTTTCAGCCATTCGTTGACATTCGCAACAAATGCGTTTCTCTCATCAGGGGCGATAAGTTTATTGGCTGCTTTATGATCATCAATAAGATCATCGATTGTCCTCATGAATTTATAGCATGTACTGGCGGCGCAATACCTCTCAGGTTCCCAGAAAGTGGCAGCGATAAGAATATTCGGATGATCCCTTATCTGGTGGAAATCTATTGAATTGAATGTTTCAAGAAACTTATCCCTCTGTGAGTTCATTATTTTTTTTGTAAAGTAAAAGGATTATTTTTTTTGATCAGAAAGAATCTTTTCAGCAACAAGCTTTGCCGACATCAGAACATTTGGAATCCCGTTCCCCGGATGAGTGCTTCCTCCTACGAAATAGATATTGTGATAACGATCATGCCGATTATGCGGACGGAAATATCCCATCTGCAGGATATTATGGCCGATACTGCCAAAAACAGATCCACGGGTTATGTTACAGACGCTCTCCCAGGTTTCAGGAGTATAACATATCTCAAATTTAATATGATCTTCAATATCGGTTAATCCGAACTTTTTTAACCTCTCTATTACGGCTTTACGTGTTTGTTGTTTTAAAAGATCCCAGTTCTGCTCTTTTGTTTTATCAATATGTCCTGCCCCGACCGTTAACGATAAAGTATCATGATTCGATGGTGCTGCCTCAGGATCTGTTCTTGCCGGTGCATGAACGTAAAAGCTTGGTCTATCATTAACGGTTTTATCTATAAATATATGATCGAGTCCTTCCATAAATTCATCTGACAGGAAAACACTATGGTGCCCGAGCATGGGGTAAACCTTATCGAGTCCCCAGTGAAAGCAAATCGCCGAACAGGAATATTTAAGCCGGTCAAGATGAGCAGATTTTCTTTTATCGGGAAGCATTTCCCTGTAAACATATGGCAGATCGGCATTGGCAATAACAATATCTGACTTTATTTCGGACCCATCCTCAAGTATAACTCCTCCGGCCTTTTTCCCGGTGATTTCAATTTTTGAAATTCCTTTGTTGAAATGGAATCTTACACCTGCCGCACCGGCAGCATTGAAAATCTTTTCAACGATAGAGAACATCCCGCCTCTGGGGGAAAATGAACCTTCGGTAAGTTCAGCTGCCGGGACCATAGAGAAGAGTGCCGGTGAATTAACAGGGCTTTGTCCGACATAGATATTCTGAAAAGTGTAGGCCATCAGAAGATGAGGATCCTTAAAAAATTTCTTGGCGTAAGCCCAGTTTGAGATAAATATTTTCAGTTTAAAAAGGAGTCCGATATTTCTAAAATTTACTAACTGGGAAATATTATAAAAATTACGACCGATCAGTTTGTCCATTCCCAGACGGAATATTTTATATCCGGTTGTAACATATTTTCTTGATTTCTCATAGCTGCCCGGCTCAATCTTCTCGAGCTGTAATCTCATTTTTTCATTGTCTTTGGAAAAAGCGATCGCATTTCCATTGTCGAAATAAATTCTGTATAAATCGTCAAGAGGTACTATATCCTTCCCTTCTTCCAGCATTATTCCGAGCGAATCGAAAACCTCATGGTAGATTCCTGGCATAAGCAGCATAGTTGCGCCAAGATCGAACCGGTGTCCATCGCGGGTTAATTGTCCGCAGCGCCCGCCGGGAGCAGAATTTTTCTCAAATACATCTACGGAATAGCCGTTTTTAGCAAGATAAACGGCAGTGGTTAATCCACCGATGCCTGCCCCAATAATAACCGCGGTTCTCTTTTCTGTCATTCTGGATTATTTTCTGAACACCAAGTTAATTATTTCTGAAAGACGAATTTGTAATTCTGGTTTCATATTTTATTCCTGCTGATAAAGATCAGCATCAGAATTGCTGAAATTATTGCGGTGGCTGCACCAAAATAGAATGGAACGTGTGAATTGACTTTATCGTAAAGCATTCCTGCAATAACACTTGCAGGCAACAGGGTGATACCGATCAATGCGTTGTAGATACCCAGTCCGGTACCTTGCCTGTTTTTATCGATAATATCGGAAACAAATGCTTTTTGTATACCGTCGGTTGCCGCTGAGTACAAACCATATAACGCAAAAAGAAATACAATAGTGGCAACACTCCCTGTGGCACCAAATCCGAAATAAACAATTGCATAGATCAGAAAGCCGGCAACGAGGATTTTTTCTTTTCCGATTCTATCAGAAAGGGAACCTATTGGAATAGCCAGTAACACGGAAACAATGCTTGTGATCAGATAGACCAGTGGAATAAAGGCAACTTTTACTCCTGTTTCATTGGCTTTGACCATTAACAATGCATCAGTGGAATTACCCAGGGTAAAAATGAAAATGATGACCAGGAAGAGATAAAATTTCCTTGGGAAATCTTTAAAATGGAATTTTTTAAACAGACTTTCCTGGCTCTTTTTAGCTTCTTTTATGCCGAAGATTATAACGAAAATACTTAGGACTGCGGGTATTCCGGCCAGCAGGAATATAAGCCGGTAGTTGTCGGGGGAAAATATAAGTAATACAAATGCAGCCAAAGGGCCCACTATTGCACCGCTGTTGTCCATAGCTTTTTGCAATCCGAAACTTTTGCCGGTCTCTCCATTGATCACCGATCCTGCAATAAGACTGTCGCGAGGTGCAGTACGGATCCCTTTTCCAAACCTTTCTATAAAACGCAGGTATAAAACCTGCACAGGCGAAATTACAAACGAATAGAGCGGAATAATAAGAGCAGAAATACCATATCCTATAAGCATAAATGGTTTGTTCTTGCCAATCTTATCGCTCCAGAAACCCGACAGTGTTTTTATAAGTGCGGCAGTGCTCTCGGCAATTCCCTCAATCAGTGATAAACTGGTTTTTGAAGCGCCAATTGAAAGTAAAAACATTGGCATTACCGAATAAACCATCTTTACAGAGGTATCGGTAAGAAAACTAGTCAACCCTGTAAACAGAATGTTCCTGTTAAATCCAAAAAAACGTTTTTCCCTCCTGATGGCAGTTCTTATTTCCATTTATTCAGTAAGTTTTTTCCTTCTGTAACCGGGTTTTGATTTTAAGAATTATATTGCATATCAAGACAATCAAAGACCCTGGCTAATGCTGCTTTATTTTCAGTCAGCAAGAAAAGTATGTCATTGGGATTCAGAATGGTTGAACCATCAGGGATGATATATTTATCGTCTCGCTGAATAAAAGAGATCAGAGTTGTTTTCGGTAATCCCAGTTGAACTATTTGTTTACCTATAACAGAACTTTTATGGGAAATGACAATCTTTGTAAATACCGATTTAACACTATCTGTAAGTTCAATGTCAGTTGGTGACCGGAGTTTAGCTTTTTCAGGTAATGTAAGGTGTAACCATTTTGCAACAATAGGCAGGGTAGTGCCCTGAATTAATACCGAAGTAAGCGATATAAAAAATACAATATTGAAAATCATTTGCGATTTTTCAATTCCTGCTAAAAGGGGATAAGTGGCGAAAACAATGGGAACACCCCCCCTGAGCCCGACCCATGATATTAACCATCTGGTTCGGTTTTGTACTTTAAAAAAGATAAGACTTAAGAAAACACTTACCGGTCTTGCAACTATGATAAGAAATGCTGAGATTATCAAGCCAATACCTATTACCGGGATTATCTGACTAGGATAGACAAGAAGCCCTAAGGTAAGAAATAGTACAATTTGCATCAGCCATGCAAAACTGTCAAATGATTTAAGTATTTTCTTTTTATGTATCAGGTCCTGATTGCCCAGATAAATTGCACATAGATAAACTGCAAGAAACCCATTACCTCCTAGTAAATCAGTCGCAGCAAAGCTGAAGAACATGATTGCAATAAGCAACACAATATAGAGTCCTTCAAAGTCAAGCTTTATTCCGTTTATAATGACTTTCCCGATTCTTCCGAACAAGAGTCCAAGAATGGCACCTAATAAAATCTGTTTAATAAAAATAAGGACGGTCCCTATAATACTTGAATCCTGATTAATGACAAGACCCATAAAAGTGATAGTAAGCGCATAAGCCATAGGATCATTGCTGCCACTTTCCAGTTCAAGTGCAGGGCGCAGATTACCTTTAAGTGCCAGCTTTTTTGAACGCAAAATCGAGAATACGGCAGCTGAATCTGTGGAAGAAACAATAGAACCCAGCAACAACCCTTCGTAAATAGTAAAATCGGTAACTGCCCAGACAAAGAGCCCGACAGAAAGAGCAGTAAGCAGTACACCCAGGGTTGATAAGGTAATCCCTTGCCAAAGAATTGGTTTAATGGATTGCCAGTTTGTCTCAAAACCTCCTGAAAAGAGAATAAAATTCAATGCAATTATCCCAACAAACTGAGTGATCTTTGGATTGTCAAAGTATATTCCGCCAATACCTTCTGAACCCGCCAGCATTCCTGTCAGCACAAAGAAAACCAGGACAGGGACACCGTATTTATAGGATGTTTTACCTGCTAACAGAGATATAAACAGCAGTACAGAACCAATGAATAAAATATTTTCTGTTGTCAGACTCATCAATTCCCTACATGGAAAATTTATTTTCTAAATATAGCCAAACTATTGGTTTCAGCTGTGGTCTGTCAGTATCTTGTTTTAATAGTTAACTTCCTGTTATCATTAATTTCAAAAAGCCACTCTTTAAAAGGTTTCGGCCCAAACGGCCCCGCACCATTATTTGAAAATCCATATCCTTCTTTTGGTATTCCCAGCCTGTTGGTTTCCATTATTCCGGAGAGATTTTCATCATGGAAAAATCGGAAAGCATATTTCCCGGGTTTAAGACCTTTGAAAATAATAAGACTTCTGTTTTCTTTTATGATTCCTTTTTCCTGTCCGATCACATTTTGATCCTTGTCAAATAATTGAAGCATGATAATTCCTTCATTATTGTTAATGTCTGTGATCTCAATTTCAACATTGTACTGACCAGAGGTGCTTTCTTGAATCATCAAAAATAAAAATGCCAAACATAGAATTTTCTTCATTCTGTTAAATTAGTAAAATAATTTGTCAGTGTTGATCAGCGTATCTCCACCAGGCCGCAGTGCCGGCAATGCCAGCGAAAGATGTTAATCCAAGGATAACATAGCTTAACGCTTCCGGTTTGGGACTGAATGGACCGGCTACACCACTGTAAAGTCCCGGTACTGCCCATGGAAAATATGGAGTTATGATGGGAAATCCGATATAAATGAATTGTGTCATTATCATCATAAGAATTGCAAAACTTGTTGGAAGTAAATAGCCACGGCTCATACAGGTGATAATAGTTACAACAGGGAACAGAAGAATTGTCAGGAGGGAACTGACAGAATAGACAATAATATTATGTCTGACAAGATCACTATTCCATCCATCAAGGCGAATGACCAGCCCTGCGATGATACCGAAACAAAACAGAAGACACAGCAGCAAAATGCTCCAGAGAAACACAATAATAAATTTTGACACTACAATATTAATCCTCGACACAGGCAAAACCAGCAAGTCTTTGACAGTCCTGTCTGAATACTCCCTGCCAAAAACCCAGATCGTGACAATAGCAGGGCCCATTGCCCCAAGTGTTAAGGCCATTTGTAATAATAAGCTGAAATATGTCGGCCAGTCAGCTTTACTGATAAATGAAGCTTTTGTTGCCAGGACAGCAGAATTACCGGCAATTTCAGGATGTTTGACCACTAACATAAGTAAAGCCAGCATTATTGCAATAAAACCAAAGAAGATCAAAGAACCCGGGAGCATTTTTGAATTTCTGGTCTTCATCAATTCTGTAGATAAAGCAGCATAAAACTCTTTCATTTCAAAGCTCCTTTCATTTTTATAACCCTTAGAAAAATCGTTTCCAGGTCTTCCTCTTCAACCTTAAGAAGGGAAGGGGCAAAACCTGATTGTACAAGAAGGACCGAAATATTTTCGGGTTCTGTAAGTGAATCTTTTCCTGTAACCTCAAGGATGCCTTCTTCTGTTAAGGTAACAAGATAACCTCTGTTTTCAAGGAGGTTTCCGGCTCTGTTAATATCATTTGTTTTTACCTGAAGGTAATGTTTTCTTAATCTCTCCATTTCGTTAACAGATAACTCCTGTAAAAGAGTGCCTTCATGTATGATTCCGATCCGTGTCGCAAATTTTGAGATCTCTCCAAGTATATGACTTGAAATAAAAATAGTAACTCCCTTATTCATAGCGAGATCTTTGAGCATCTCGCGTATTTCAAATATTCCTGCCGGATCAAGCCCGTTTGCAGGTTCATCAAGAATCAATATATCCGGATCATGGATCAGGGCTTTAGCAAGACCCAGTCTCTGCGCATTCCCGAGTGAAAGGTTTTTTGCAACTACTTCACTGTAATTGCCAAGCTTGAGTTTCTCAATTATGGTTTCAACCGATTTTTTGTCATCAATTAATCTTAGCCGTCTGATTATCTCAAGGTTTTCCCTTACGGTAAGATCAGGATATGAGTAGGGTACTTCTACAAGGTAACCTGTATTTTTCCACATTCCGGGATTCCCGGGGTTCACCTTTATACCATTCAGATAAGATACTCCGGATGTCGGACTTATTAATCCCAGGAGCATTCTGATTGTGGTTGTCTTTCCGGCCCCGTTAAGACCCAGGAAACCATAGATCTCACCTTTCAGCAAGTGGATTGAAACATTATCAACTGCTTTTAGTCTCCTGTAATGTTTAGAAACATTTTCTGTTCTGATTACAGTATCCATTATTTAATAATTAAACCTGTTGTCCCTTTCGTTATTTCTTCAATAAATCACGGATCTCGGTCAGAAGTATTTCCTCTTTTGGTACAGCCGGAGGAGCTGATGGCGCAGCTTCTTCCTTCTTCTTGGCTGCATTAATGGCTTTAATAAGCATAAATACAGCAAATGCGACGATTATAAAATCAAAAGTCACCTGGAGAAAATTACCATAGTTCCAGGTTACAGCAGGAGAAACATCAGTGGCTGCTTTCATTACAAGCTTCAGATCTGTAAAATTAACGCCGCCAAGCAGAAGTCCCAGCGGAGGCATAATAATGTCAGCAACAACAGAAGATACTATTTTACCGAAGGCAGCGCCGATAATGATACCGACAGCCATATCGACAACGTTGCCTTTCATTGCGAAGGATTTAAATTCATCTACTAGTTTCATAAGATCCTGTTTTAGTTAATGATAATTAGTTAATAGTAATTAGAATTTATATGAGAAACCAACTCCTAATATTTCCTTGAACTGAATTTTTGATTTTACTAATTCATCTGCTTCAGTTGTTCCGTCATTATTTCTGTCAAATGAGACACTGATATTATCGTCATAGATAAGATGAGTATTGAAATTAACTGTAATAAATTTATTCACTTTCATTAAGATTAAATTTTCCCAGTTAATATCAATATTCTGAGGATTTTCAGCGTAGTTTGAAAAGAGGTCGATCTTTGTTGTAAAGACAATATTCTTCATAAACTCACCTTTGAAATCACCTTTAGAATAGATAGCCCTGAGATATCCTCCCATTTCACTTTTAGATTTTGCCCCATGTGCTACACCAAATGCTCCGTCAGGCAGATTGTAAAGATCAGGATCGGTAACAAAAGTAAATTTAGCTGTGAGGGGTGCTATGAATGCGCTGAAATATGCATTCGGTTTATAATCGAGACCTAATGCTATAAGAAGATATGCCGGAGCAAAAAGATCAGAAATCTTATTTTTAGTTGTTGCATCAATGTAGTTATAACCTGGCTGCATCTGGGTTTTAAAGTTCAGAAGGGCGGCATAAAAGACGTTGGAGAATGCCTGTCTGCCGTATTTAGATAGGAAATCGACTTTATCATCTGTTTTTCTGTAACCCGTTGCTCCCTGTTTCAATAGTCCATAGCCAAGATCAAGAGAATTATCCCACCGTGATTTACCTTTTTTAAGGTTAGCAAAAACGCTGAACATCCCATTGATTGCTACAGAATTTTGACCACCGGCAGCCCAGTTTGTAAGAGACGTTTGTGCAAGGTTGACTGCAAAAATGCCTCCTTTTTTCCAACCCTGGGTAGTGTCTGCCGAAAGGGTGCGAAGATTTTTTTCACCTTCAGTGACCTGACCTGTGGTTATGACGCTAAAGATTGATAATAAGACAATTGTAATGATAAATTTTCTTCTCATAATATTGAAAATTTAAAGTTTAGGAGTCATGTAATAATCAAAGCTATCACTTTCTACTTCTTTGATCAGGAGTCAAAAACAAACAAATTCCTGAACAGATTCCGGTTAATTATACCAAATATAAATACTATTTTCGGATTTCTAAATTATCAACTAAATTGCATCAAAGGAGAAATCAGATATTATCTAAATAGTTCAGACAATGGAAAGGAAAGAAGCATTTTCGATGCATATTAATGAAGGTTACTTATGCAAAGGCGACAGTATTATCCTGGGCGGTGCTATCCTCGACGGAGAGCCGGTAACCGGTGCTCAGGTAAAGGTTCCGTTGAAAACTATGAACAGGCATGGACTGATTGCCGGAGCAACAGGAACAGGAAAAACAAAAACACTTCAGGTAATCTCGGAACAACTTTCAGAAAAAGGTGTTCCGGTTCTGCTTATGGACGTAAAAGGCGACCTCAGCGGCATTGCAATGCCCGGGGTGGAAAAACCATTTATAACAGAACGTCATGCTAAAATAGGAATTCCTTATTCTGTTAAAGGGTGCCCGGTTGAGTTATTGTCTTTGTCGAAGCAGGATGGAGTAAGGATGCGTGCAACTGTTTCAGAGTTTGGACCTGTGCTTCTGTCACGGATACTTGATCTGAATGAAACCCAGGGAAGTGTCCTCTCAATCCTGTTCAAATATTGTGATGATCACCAGATGCCTTTGCTTGATCTTAAAGACCTGAAAAAAGTGATCCAGTATATTACTGAAGAGGGGAAAGAAGAGCTTGACAGGGAATACGGCAAAATATCTCCTGCTACTACAGGGATAATTCTCCGCAAGTCGATGGAGCTTGAGCAGCAGGATGCAGACCTTTTCTTTGGAGAATTATCATTCGGAATCAATGACCTGATGAGACGCGACCGAAACGGGAACGGATATATAAATATTATCAGACTTACCGACATCCAGGATAAGCCGAAGCTTTTCTCAACATTCATGCTCTGCCTGCTGGCCGAAGTTTATGATATGATGCCTGAAAAAGGTGATGTTGAAAAACCTGAGCTTGTCATATTTATTGATGAAGCCCATCTGATTTTTAATCAGGCAAGCAAAGCACTTCTGAATGAAATCGAGACAATTGTCAAGCTTATCAGGTCAAAAGGCGTTGGGATATTCTTTGTGACACAGAATCCGATGGATGTCCCCAATGAAGTTCTTGCCCAGCTTGGGCTGAAAGTTCAGCATGCACTAAGGGCTTTTACTGCTATAGACAGAAAAGCAATTAAACTTACTGCGGAGAATTTTCCTTTATCAGACTATTACAAAACGGATGAGACACTAACAGCTCTTGGGATAGGAGAAGCCCTGGTGACAGCGCTGAATGAAAAGGGAATACCAACACCTCTTGCCGCAACAATGATGCGGGCCCCGATGAGCAGGATGGATGTACTTACACCCGACGAAATTTCATCAATAAACAGGAGCTCAGAACTTGTCAGCAAGTACAACCAGACGATCGACCGTGAAAGTGCCTATGAGATCCTTGGGAAGAAGATTGAACAAATCGAAAAAGAGAAGGCTGATGAAGCGGCCAGGGTTGAGTGGGAGAAAAGGAGAGGTGGTGAGTGGGGGAGACCTGCTCCAGGAACATCCCGAAGAACTTCATATCCAAAAACAAGAAGATCTTCTGCCAGCCCCGTTGTAAAAGTTCTTACAAGTGCAACATTTATCCGCGGGATGCTTGGGATACTTAAGAAAGTTATGTAAGGACTTAACGTTTTACCTTAACGCTGTCGACCAGATAGGGTGAATCGCCTCTCCAGAATACAGGTGCCTTTTTCTGTTTATAATGAACAATGATCATGCTTCCCTGAAGAGTATCAAACTGCCTTACAATTGATTTATTAGTAACGGTAAAAAGAAACTTTTCTGAAGCCAGGGCAATATCCCTTGTACTCGCTACACTGCTAAGTATCATTTCCCCTTCATAAGTTTTGAAGATTACACCTTTGCTGGAAAATTTCTGTAATAGTCCGGCTCTGTAACCTTCACTATATGTGAAAAAGAATTTCAAGTAAATAAGGCCACAGAGAAAGATCACGAACAGCCAGATGATCCATTTGAATACTCTTTTTGTCTTCCTGACCATCCTGGTCCAGCCTTCAGATTTTTGTGATGACATTTTCGGATTCATTTTCAGATTTTTTAATGGTTTATTTATTTGCAATAACAAGCATCTCAAAATCTTCAGTCGTTAACCTGTCATTCCTGCTGAATGCTCCCAGCTTGCAGCCGAAAATCTGAGAATCCCTGAATCCTGCAGACTTCAGGAGCCATGTTATTTCTGAAGGGACATAATATCTCTCATCACATTTCAGTACTTTCTTTTTCCCTTTATCGTCTTTGGTTTCATAAACTGAATAGTCGCGGAATGTCATCAGATCGAAAGTATTATCAGACGACTTTCCCTTATCCGTTCCGCTGTTAACGAAATCCTTTACCGAATGAAAAAGCGGGAAGAGACCGTTAAGAGTGGTAAAGATGAATTTGCCCCCCGGTTTCAAAGATGAATATGCATTTTTAATAATAGAATAGTTCATTTCATCGGTTTCCATCAGCGGGAATGCACCTTCGCATATCATAATGGCCAGGTCGAAAGATGCGTTGAAATTGAATCTCCGTGCATCCCTGACAAAGAATTTTATTGTCAGACTTTCACTTTCAGCCAGGCTCTTTGCTCTGCCGATCATTGCAGGGGAGAGATCAATGCCGGTGACCCTGTAACCACGGCGGGCAAGCTCAAGTGAGTGCCGGCCGCTTCCGCAACCGATATCAAGAATTGAAAGGGATTTATCAGAAAGGATCTCCTTTTCGATAAAATTTGTTTCTCCAGGGGTCCCTTCAGTAAAACTTTCCTTATCATAGTTTTCTGAATAATTTTCAAAGAGTTCTTCGTACCATTGTTTCATGGATGAGTTTAACCATTAATGTTAATAAACAAAATAGATCTATAAAGGTACAATTTATTAATCACCTTCAGTGATCCCTGTCCTTGAAGCATACGTAATAAGAATCTTTTCCGACATTTTAAATTAAGATTATTTCTTGGAGAAACTTAATGCCTTTGAGACTTAGTGGCAAAAATTCAAATGCCGCAAAGACTCTAAGACATGAAAGATCACAAAGAATTCAGTAAATAAACTTAAATTTCATTTTTGATCATCATAAACTTCACGGGAGTACTTATTATACCAATAAAACGAGACATCAGCATATGAGTAATTTTCTGTTTTGAAAAGCTTTGTATTGAAGAATTTTTTTTCTGATATCATTTTTATTTCGTCTGTGCTTTTCCAGAATCCTGTGTTATAGGCTGTTGCCAGGAATATTATTTTTGATTTTTCATCCGGCCACTCTTTTCCAAAATATGCGTCGCAGATCTTAAAAAAAGCGATGATATAATTCAATTCAGTTTTTGGATTCTCAAGATCAGTAATTATAGCTGCACGGTAGCGTCTTTCGTCTTTATATGCAGACCTTTTCTTAAACAGGTGTTTTGCTTTTGTACCCATTACCGTATTCGCTTCAGTGCGGATCTTTTCGGCGAATGATGGTTTGATCTGGAATACACCCACTGAGAAATCGGCATAGTCATCACCAAGATTCCGGTAAAGGGTTTTCAGAAGTGTAATTTCCATCTTGTCGCGAAGCGCCCAATAGCGGACCAATTCAGGAAAGACAACTGCAATTGCCTCATAATAAGGAATACCGTAGTCAGCCAATACAGGTTTTATCCAGCTATTATTCTCTTCAACGAAAGTCATTGCTTTTTGCCAGTCACTGCCAAAGATCTCCCTGTAATTTAAAGGCTGGGCAGGACTATTGCCTGTTGCAATGGCAAAAAGAAAAAGGACTGGAATTATTCTTGCTGCCTTACTGCAGATCATTCCGGTTAAGATTATTCCGCGAAGTAACAAATGATAGTTTAAATTATTGCGGATTGCGGATTTTTGATTGCGGATTGAGAAACAAATACAATCCGAAATCCGAGATCCGAAATCCGAAATGATCATAATAGATACATAATAGGTTTTACTTTACGCTAGAATGGTATTTTACACTGCATCATTGAATTCTTCTTTGGAGAATAATACATATATGCCAGGTATACCTGACTGCCAACCTTTATAAGATGTGGATTGAACAGATCGGTAAGTGTTTTTTTATCGCTGAATGTGATGGTACCATAATTGTAAATTGCATATTTATTATTTGCAGTATTCAAAAAGATGTTCGGGGTCAGGAAATGCTCAGGTTTCAGATTAATTAAAGTCTTTCCCATGAAGTCATTAATTTTACTTCCGGCAACTATTAAAATGTCGTCATATTTAATTCTTCCGTTAATGGTACCTGATAGAAATCCCGTAGATGGATCGATGTTATTTGGGATATTTGTTATTATTTTTGGCATCATCGCCTCAGGTCCGCCGGCCTCCATCATTTGTTGCTGCATAAGCTGCGAATATTGCATTGCAAGATCCATTTTCTCCTGCTCGGTTTTTGCATTCTCTATTGCTTTATCCATTTTTTCCCCCTCAGCTTCAGATATAGGGATATTTTCTATCACAAGTGCTGCGAATTTGTCTTTCGATAATGTTACCGTGAAACTGCTTATCTGAGCATACGGGCCATAGGTTTTTCCTCCGAATGTTATAAGGTATTTATCGCCCGATTTGCTGATATAATTTTTATACCGCAATACCATTGCATCCATGTCTTTCCCGTTATCACCAGAATCAACAAACCCTGCAAGCCGGGGATCTCCTGCCTTTATCGGACCGGTGATTGTCCCATCTCTGACTATATAATAATCCCCTGACATTTTATCCTGAAGCAGCAGAGATCCATCGTCCATCGTGCTGATATTCATTTCTTTATAATCAAGCTTAAGTTTTCCGCTGAATCCAACCAATTGCTCGGCATCAGGACATGCGCAAGAGGGTTCAGGATCTGTGCTTCCTCCTTTTTTTGTTCCGAAAAGCTCATCCTTCATTGAGCCAGCTACTTTCTTGAGCAGGTCCCCTTGTGCATTTAATGAAGAAGTTGAAAATGCAAATATTAACAGCAGAAAAAATAATGATTTTTTCATATAGTAATAATTTTATTTGTAAAAGTATTAAATTATATAATTGGAGGGTTTATTACTGAGAAGTTCCAGGTTCTTTCCAAATGATGGTGAATCGTAAAGCGGATTAAATTCCGGATTCGGAATTATCTCCCCTGTCTCGTGATTAATATATCCTTTAACGAACCTGTTGGATAAACGATAAACGATGTCGGCGTTTTCATTTCTGAAGGGAGGCGTTTCAGTAAGAACATTTTCAACTGAATATCCCTTTAATCCATATCTGTCGAGCTCTGCCGAATAGTGAGTAAAAATTCTGTCAGAAAAACAAAGAATTATCATATAATTACCGAATGATTTTCTGCCATTGTGTTTTATGAGCAGATCAAGCCTGTCGTCTGAAACCGGTAATGCTGTCTTGTAAAATGAATCAGCAAACAGAAAGCCTTCTTTAATGATATTGCCGGCGTCTTGTTTCTCTTTGGTATAATGAATAAATATTCTTGAATTTTTATGATTTTCAAGCAGAAAACCAAGCGGTTTATCTTCAAAAAGCTTGTCGGTGAAAAATGAGCTGTAATGGCTTATTTTCCTCATCTCATGAAGAAGTTTCATCATCTCTTCAGCGCTCCAGCTCTTCTCTATACCTGAAAGACGCTTCACTGAGGATTCAATGAAAATGTTCTTTTTTGCAAGCTTAATATGCAGGAAAACAATATATCCGAGGAGCAGGGTGATGAAAATAAAAAACAGGATATCTGTTGCCATTTCACTTGAAAATAAGTTCAGCCGGAGACTATTATTAATGGAGAAAAACAACCTTCAGCTGATATTGTTAAGTCAGGTCAGTTTAAAAGCGATTCGCAAGTTAATAAATTATAAAAACTTTTCAGTCATTTCTTTGATCGGTTTTGCATAATAAACAGGATATGAAGAATATAGAGAATATAATCATCATGATACAGGTTAATTTTTAGATTAAAGAATTAACGAAATAATATTAAAGAACTTTATTATATTCATAATTACTGTTATTTTTGCATCATTTTAGTAAAAGATGGGCACGAATAATAACAAATTAAAAAACATCAATCCGGAATTCAGAAGAGTTGCCATAAAGATTGGAAGCAATGTAATAACTCAGGGTGACGGCTCCCTGAATACTGGCAGGATGCTCCGTCTGGTTGAGGATATTGCAATTCTCAGCAAGAAGGGTATTGAGGTGATACTTATAACCTCCGGGGCAGTGGCTGCAGGAAGAAGTGAATTTTCTCCATCTAAACAAACGAGTGAAATATCCTTAAAACAGATTTGGGCAGCAATAGGTCAGGTGAAACTGATGTCGAATTACCAGTTTCTGTTCGGGAAATACGGGATACAGGCAGGGCAACTTCTGGCAACAAAAGAGAGTTTCAGGGACAGACTTCATTATGTTTACATGAAGAATTGCATAACTGCCATGCTTGAAAATAATGTGTTGCCCATTGTAAATGAAAATGATACCATCTCAATAACCGAACTTATGTTCACTGATAATGATGAGCTGTCGGGTATGATATCTTCAATGATGGACTGCGGTTCGCTGATAATGCTATCTAATGTTGATGGTATCTATACTGGCATCCCGGGAAGGTCCGGATCAGAATTGATAAGAGTCATTGATGAAGAGTTCGAAGATCCGGGAAAGTACATTTCTTCTTCACAATCTGGTTTCGGCAGAGGAGGGATGCTAACCAAATATTCAATAGCCAGAAAAATATCTTTGGAAGGAATCAGTGTTTATATCGCCAACGGGACACGTGATTCGGTAATCATAGATATCATCAGGGGAAAAGACGTGCCATGCACTCATTTCCCGGCATCCTCAAAGAAAAAGAACAGTGTAAAAAAATGGCTTGCACATTCAGATACTTTTGCGAAGGGTGCTGTATACATTAACAGGGGAGCGAAAGAAGCACTCCTTGATGACAACGCAACCAGCCTTCTGATGATAGGGGTAAGTAAAATTGAAGGTTCTTTCAGAAAGGGAGATATTATCAGGATAAACGATGAAAAGGGCAAACAAGTAGGACTTGGGAAGGCACAATATGATTCTAAAAAGGCAGAACAATATTTGGGTGAAAAACGGAAAAAACCGCTGATACATTATGATTATATGGTGATTGATGAAAAGGGTTAAAGCTGAATTTTAAAACATGGACTGTACTCCGATATTTAAAAACGCACAGAAAGCCGGCAGAGACCTTAATAGTCTGGATGTAAGTACTATAAATAAAGTGCTTCTCCTTCTGGCTGATGAGGCTGAGGAACGGATCTCTTTTATCATTTCCGAAAATAAAAAGGATCTGGCTTTAATGGAGGGTTCAGATCCCCTTTATGACCGTGTTCAGATTACTCCTGAACGCCTTCAATCTATTACGTCGGGCATACGTAAAATAGCAGCAATGCCTTCACCTGTGGGCAGGATCATTTCAGAATACAGAAAACCAGATGGACTGATAATCACCAGAGAGAGTGTTCCATTCGGTGTAATTGGCATCATTTATGAAGCGCGGCCCAATGTTACATTTGATGTCTTTTCGCTCTGCCTGAAGTCTGGTAATGTCAGCATCCTCAAAGGAGGCAGCGATGCAATTTATTCTAACAATGCCATCGTACGTATAATTAAAGATACTCTTTTAAAATGTAATGTCAACCCGGATGTTATATCACTCCTTTCACCAGGAAGGGAAGAGACTCTTCAGCTCTTGAATGCCCGCGGATATGTCGACCTGATAATCCCCCGCGGCAGCCAGGATCTGATTGATTACGTCCGGGAAAATTCTTCAATACCGGTTATCGAAACTGGTGCAGGAATCTGCCATACTTATTTCGATGAGTATGGTGATCTTGAGAAGGGGAAAATCATAATTAAAAATGCAAAGACCCGCAGAGTAAGTGTCTGTAATGCGCTCGATTGCCTGGTGATTCATGAAAGCCGGCTTAAAGATTTAGGTTCGCTGGTTGAACTTTGCTCTTCAGAAAATGTTATCATTTATGCTGATGAAAAGGCTTTTGCCGCACTGAAAGGAAAATATACTGAGTCGCTTCTGAAAAGAGCTACCCCGGATTCTTTCGGGACGGAATTCCTTTCATACAAAATGGCAATTAAAACTGCAGGTACCTTCGGAGAGGCTCTTGATCATATAGCAAAATATAGTTCAAAGCACAGTGAGGCTATCATTTCGGAAGATACGAAACGGCTTGATGAATTTTGCAGGAGTGTCGATGCTGCCGCAGTATATGCAAACGCATCAACAGCTTTTACTGACGGAGCAGAGTTTGGTCTTGGCGCAGAAATAGGAATATCAACACAGAAACTCCATGCAAGGGGACCGATGTCGCTGGAGGAGATGACAACATATAAGTGGATCATCCGCGGAAATGGGCAAGCAAGGCCTTGATTATAAAACACTTAAAACACAGGCAATATGAATCCTGAAGAAGAAACGATCAGGAAATATTATAACGAACTGCCGGCAAAGATCTTACAGATAAGGAAGAAGCTGGGGCATCCGCTTACATTAAGTGAAAAGATACTTTACAGCCATATTTTTGACCAGAGCAGCAAAAACAGATACCTGAGAGGAATAGATTATTCAGGTTTTGCACCTGACAGGGTTGCCATGCAGGATGCCACAGCACAGATGGCTCTTCTGCAATTCATGATGGCTGGTAAGGATTCATCAGCTGTACCGGCATCAGTACATTGCGATCATTTAATAATCGCAAGGTCAGGTGCTGCCAGAGATCTTAAGAGTGCCGTTAAAACAAACAAGGAAGTATACGATTTTCTGAGTTCTGTTTCAGACAAATACGGAATTGATTTTTGGTACCCGGGTTCAGGAATAATACATCAGATTGTTTTCGAAAAATATGCTTTCCCCGGAGGGATGATGATTGGAACGGATTCTCATACACCCACTGCAGGAGGGCTTGGAATGATTGCCATCGGTGTTGGTGGTGCTGATGCAGTGGATGTGATGGCAGGTATGGAGTGGGAGCTGAAGTTCCCTAAGATCATCGGAATAAAGCTCATTGGCAGGCTCAGCGGATGGGTTTCGGCAAAGGATGTAATTTTGAAGATAGCTGGAATGCTCTCGGTAAAAGGAGGGACCGGATCAATAATTGAATATTTCGGTGAGGGAGCAGAATCGATCTCAGCAACAGGGAAGGCGACCATCTGCAATATGGGTGCTGAGACCGGAGCCACATGCTCTGTCTTTGGATTGGATGATGCTATGGTAAAGTTTCTTGTTGCAACGGGAAGAAAATCCATTGCAGAGCTGGCTGTAGAAGTAAAGGAGCATCTGGTTATGGATCCGGAAATTACTTCCGATCCTTCGAATTACTTTGATAACTACCTCGAGATCAATCTGTCTGAGCTGGAACCATACATTAACGGTCCATTTACTCCCGATCTGGCGACACCGGTTTCAAAGATGAAAGAAGAAGTGAAGAAGAACGGATGGCCGGAGACCGTTTCAGCAGGGCTTATCGGATCGTGTACTAATTCTTCATATGAAGACATTTCCAGGGCTGCTGCAGTAGTGAAATATGCCCTTGAAAACAAAGTAATGGCAAAATCAGAATTCAAAATAACTCCGGGATCGGAACAGATAAGACGCATAGCAGAAAGAGATGGGTTCCTTGAGCTTTTCAGGGAAATCGGAGGTGAAGTATTTGCCAATGCCTGCGGACCCTGCATCGGCCAGTGGAACAGGAAAGGTGCTGAAGATAAGCCTGTAAATACCGTTATCCATTCATTCAACCGGAATTTCTCGAAACGTACTGACGGAAATCCTAATACATATGCTTTTGTGGCTTCACCTGAAATCGTTGCGGCAATTGCTATCGCTGGAAATCTTACATTTAATCCGCTCACCGATTCCCTCGTTAATGCCGATGGTAAAAAAGTGAATCTTGTTGAGCCAAGAGGATTTGACATTCCTCCAAAAGGATTCGGTAAACCGGCGGAAGCCAGGAAAAAAACTCCCGGGAAGAAAGTGCCAGGGAAAAACAATGCCGGAGAAATTGCAATTGATCCGGGGTCGGAAAGACTGCAACTGCTTAAACCATTCCCGGAGTGGGACGGGAGAGATTTTTTCGGGATGCCTCTATTGATAAAAGCCATAGGAAAATGTACTACCGACCATATCTCCATGGCCGGCAAATGGCTGAAATACAGAGGTCATCTTGAGAATATCTCTAAGAATTATATGACTGGTGCTGTAAATTTCTTCAATGACAAGGCAGATTATGTCTTTAATCAGGTCTCAAAAAAATATGATAAGGTACCCTCAACAGCAGAAGGTTATAAGAAAAAAGGAACAGGATCAGTAGTCGCAGGAGAAGAAAATTTCGGCGAAGGCTCCTCTCGTGAGCATGCTGCAATGGAACCAAGATTTCTCAATGTGAAGGTGATAATTGTTAAGTCGTTTGCAAGGATACACGAGACAAATCTCAAGAAACAGGGTATTCTGACACTGACATTTGCAGATAAGAATGATTACAATAAAATCAGGGAAGATGATAAGTTTGATATAACCGGTTTGCAGGAGTTTTTACCAGGCAAACAGCTGACGGTTGTTCTGAATCATTCTGACGGGAGCAAAGAAAAAATTGTTGCCAATCATTCTTATAATAATAAGCAGATAGAATGGTTTAAAGCAGGAAGCGCTCTGAATTTAATAAGGAAAGGGAAAATAAATAAAAATTCTTAGTGAAGCTTTATGTCTTTGTGACTTGGTGGTAAAAAATACATGCCACAAAGGCATTAAGGCTCAAAGGTTCACAAAGGATATAAACCAGAATTATGACTGAAAGAATAAAGTTGGCTGATGGAAAACTAATTGTTCCTGATAATCCGGTAATTCCTTTCATAGTAGGTGATGGTACAGGTGCTGATATATGGAACGCCTCAGTAAAGGTATTTGATGCAGCTGTTGAAAAGACCTTCCAGGGCAGAAAGAAGATCATATGGAAAGAGGTTCTTGCCGGAGAAAAAGCATTCACTCTTACCGGGAACTGGATGCCGGCAGAGACACTTGAAGCTTTCAGAGAATACCTTGTCGGAATAAAAGGACCTCTTACAACACCTGTCGGAGAAGGAATGAGGTCGCTTAATGTCGCCTTACGTCAGGAGCTTGACCTCTATACCTGCTACAGACCTGTGAGGTATTTTAAGGGTGTCCCCAGCCCTGTAAAAAAGCCGGAACTTGTAAATATGCACATATTCAGGGAAAATACAGAAGACATCTATGCCGGCATCGAATACATGCATGGCAAACCTGAAACGGAAAAACTCAAGAAGTTCCTTATCGAAGAGATGGGTGTGAAAAAAATCCGTTTTCCTGAAACCTCCTCTCTTGGAATAAAGCCTGTTTCTATCGAAGGAACCGAAAGACTGGTAAGACAGGCAATAAAATTTGCGGTTGAAAGAAACCTTCCGTCGGTGACACTGGTGCATAAGGGCAACATAATGAAGTTTACCGAAGGTGCATTTATGAAGTGGGGATACGCACTCGCTGAAAGAGAATTCAGAGATAAGGTTTTCACATGGCAACAGCATAAAAAAATCGCTGAAGAAAAAGGAGAGGAAATAGCTAATGAGATACTTGCCCGGGCAATTACCACAGGTAAGATTATTATCAAAGATGTCATCGCAGATGCATTTCTTCAGCAGATACTTACACGTCCCAATGAATATTCAGTGATTGCTACGCTTAACCTTAACGGAGATTATATTTCTGATGCTCTCGCTGCAATTGTCGGAGGTATCGGGATTGCCCCTGGTGCCAACATCAATTTTGAAACAGGACATGCAATCTTTGAGGCAACACACGGTACAGCACCTAAATATTCAGGTCAGAACAAGGTGAATCCGGGATCGGTTGTCCTTTCAGGTGCACTGATGTTTGAATATATCGGCTGGGAAAAAGTTGCTGAAATGATTTACAGCGGTCTCGAAAAAACTATACTTCAGAAAAAAGTAACATATGATTTTCACCGCCTGATGGATCAGGCAACCCTGCTCAGTACCTCAGGATTTGCAGATAATATTATAGAAAATATGTAACCGGATAAATAAAAAATGTATAAGATGAAAGATGATGAATTCTTTTTAAAACTCGAAGGATCAGTTCGGGAAGCATGTAAGATCGATAATGACCTGTTTGACAAATATGATGTGAAACGAGGTCTGAGGAATAGTGATCGTACGGGAGTGCTTGTAGGATTAACAAACATCGGAGATGTTGTTGGCTATAAAAAGGAGAATGACAAGGTGATTGCTGTCCCCGGAAGGCTTCTGTACAGAGGTATTGATATCGAGAAAATAACTCATGGATTTCAGAAGGAGAACAGGCATGGATTTGATGAGACTGTTTTCCTGCTTCTTACAGGTAAGCTTCCGGTGAAGGAAGAACTTAAAGAATTCACCTGTCATATAGCATCTCTGAGGGGATTACCTGACCATTTTGTGAAGGATATGATACTTTCAATGAAAGGGAAAGATGTACTTAATATGCTTGCAAGATCTGTCCTGGGGTTATATACTCTTGATGATAAGGCTGATGATATTTCAGTAAATAATATGATTAGGCAATCGCTTAACCTGATTGCAAAGTTCCCGTCTATAATTGCATATTCATATCAGGCAATGAGGCACGCATACCAGGGGAAGACATTATCAATACGTCATACTGATGAAGACCTGACAACTGCAGAGAATTTCCTGAGACTTATAAAAGGAGAGGGTTCTTATTCACGGCTTCAGGCTGATCTTGTTGACCTGTCTCTGGTACTTCATGCAGAACATGGAGGCGGAAATAATTCAACATTTACGATGCGTGTAACCAGTTCTACCGAGACAGATATATATTCTGCAGTCACCTCTGCAATAGGTTCACTCAAGGGTCCCTTACATGGCGGTGCCAACCTTAAGGTGCTCGATATGATGGAAAATATCAAAAGCAATATTAAAAACTGGAAAGATGAAGCTGAAGTTGAGGATTACCTCATTAAGATTCTTAAAAAGGAGAGATACGACAAAACAGGGATTATATATGGAATTGGTCATGCTGTATACACTATCTCTGATCCAAGAGCGACATTGCTAAAAGAAAAGGCCAGGGAGCTTGCTGCCGAATCGGGACGTATTGATGAATTTGATCTTTATTCTATGGTTGAGCGGTTAACACCTGAAGTATTTCGCATATTTAAGGGTGAGCAATCGGCAAAGGTGGTTTGTGTAAATGTCGATTTTTACTCAGGATTCGTTTATTCGTGCATTGGAATTCCAAAAGAATTGTATACCCCGCTCTTTGCGATGGCAAGAATTGCAGGTTGGTGTGCTCACAGGATTGAAGAACTGACATTCTCCGCGAAGAGAATAATCAGACCGGCATTTATAGATGTATATGGATTAAGAGAATATATACCGATAGAGAAACGTTAGAATAACTATAAGCCACCCCCTGCCACCGCCGGTGGAGGGGTGGTTTAAGAATCTCCTCAGACTCCTTTCTTTTTTGATGATGCAGAGGAGCCCAGCCAGAAAAGCAAAACTGAAACAATTCCCAGGATCAATGGCAATAAGGATTTCCAGTCAAGCCACTTGAAGAAAAGTATCATTGCACAGATTAGCGAAATAGCACCCAATAAATAAAAGAGCAACGCTTTTGCTTTCATACTGTTTTTAATTTAATGGACTTAGTAATTCTCTTCCCTTATCTGCATGAATGATTTCGGATGGAGGCATGCCGGGCATGTTTCGAGAGCTTTCTCTGATTCATAAACATAACCGCAGTTAAGGCATTTCCACCATACCTTACCCTTCTTCATAAATACTTTGTCTTCCGAAATATTTTGCAGAAGTTTCAGATACCTGCGTTCATGTTCAGCTTCAACTTTAGATATCATCTTGTAAGCTGTCGAAATCTCCGGAAATCCCTCTGCTTTTGCAACCTCAGAAAAATGAGGATAAAGATCGCTCCATTCCTCATGTTCTCCTTCGGCGGCTGCTTTAAGATTTTCTTTTGTGGAACCTATCTTTCCGGCAGGGTATGATGCAGAGATTTCAGTCATACCGCCGTCAAGGAATTTAAAGAATCTTTTTGCATGTTCTTTTTCCTGCAAGGCTGTTTCCTGGAAGATATTAGCAATCTGTTCTAAGCCCTCTTTCCTGGCTACGCTTGCAAAAAACTCATAGCGGTTACGGGCCTGGGATTCACCTGCAAATGATTTTAACAGGTTCTGTTCTGTCTTGGTGCCTTTGATTGAATTTGACATGGTTTTTATTTATATAGTTAGACTTCAATAAAATCAGATTTTTCGGAACCGCATACCGGACAAATCCAGCTGTCGGGCAGATCGGAAAACTTAACTCCTTCCTCTTCTTCATTATAAATATAGCCGCACGAAGTGCATTTATATTTTTTAAAAGCAACTGAAGATTTTGATGTTTCCAGTTTTGATTTGTCAATATATGTAGGTGCGTTTTTGGGAGCAATCCCTTTTCTCTCCTGCCTGTAATACAAATAAGTAAGAGGTACTTTTGTATTATCAAGAATAGCTGACTGTACCAATTCTCCAATGAACATTAAATGGGTTCCGGTATCTATTGTCTGAATTACAGTACATTCGAGATACGCAATGGATGCATCAAGGACTATAGGAACACCAGTTTCTCCGTATTCTACTGACATGCCTTCCATCTTATCGAAATCTCTTCCGCTTTTATAGCCAAAACGACCCATAATTTCAGGGGATGTATCCTGCTCAAGAATTGAAACGGAAAAAGCTCCGGTTCTGGCAATGAAACCTGCTGTAAAATTGTCCTTGTTGCAGCAGACAGCAAACCGCGGAGGATCAGCCGAAACCTGGAATACAGTATTGGAAATAAATCCGTTACCCTTTGTTTTATCTCCTGAACTGACAATAAAAAGTCCGTATGTTATTTTAAAGAAAGCTTCAAAATCAACCATTACTGCATTTTGATGCAAAATACAAAAAAAACCGGTACCAGAAAAAGGGTACCGGATGTAATGAAAATATAGGAATGAAAAACCAGGAAGCTAATTTTCAGATTTATAATCATGCCCGATATAATTCAGCCCGTCCTCAGTCATAAGCCAGAACCTGTTTTCAGGATTAGTAATAAAATCAACATCCTCCTGTGAATGGAAAAGATTTTCTGCGGTTTTGTCCATATTTATGATGGTTTTTTCCGGGACGTGAACTGTAACACCGACATAATCAAACGACCATTTAGTACCTGCCGGGATTGTAGAGAATTCATCGAGAATAAGAGTATCTCCTGAGATACGGAAATTGTACTCAAGTCTTTTGGCATTTTCGATTGCATCGATCCTGCTGCGGCCGGCTGAATGTTTTCTGATTTCAACACTTGCAGATTTATTCTCATCTTTAACTATATCGAGGCTCGTCCTTATATAGATTTCTCTTTTCTCTTCCGACAAAAAGATATTGTACTCTTCATCAGGGATGGAGATCTCCTTCCCTGTACGGAGATCAGATATTTCTCTGCCGGAGAAAATATACAATGTATCCGGAACTGTACTGAAATACTCCCGGGATACAGTTTTTTCTGTCTCGGCAAATCCTATTCCTTCATTGAAAAGTAAAATAGAAAGTGTGGCGACACTCAGGACCCACAAAACAAATCCGGCGAGCCATATATAACCGTCCCTGGTTTTGAACCAGAATATCATTCTGACTCCTCCGTAAATAATTGCAAGCAGGGGCAAGGTAACTGCGAGGATAATCAGCCCTTTTACCCAGGGAACGATTTTCGGTGTTAAAGTATAATATAGAAAATCAGGGAGATAAGCAATGTTTATACCAAAAGAATCGGATGAAAAAGCTCCGGGATATTTGAAAACAAATACCATTATGAATGTAAGAATGGCAAGGAATCCGGCAAGTACCAGGGATGTTCCGAAGATTATTAAAAAGATACGGACTATTATATAAAATACTTTCCCGAAGGCTTTGAAAACCTCATTGAAAGCATGTCCAACACGACTTCCCTGATGTTTGTCCCAATCCTGGAACTGTGCTAAGTTATGGCTTCCTCCGTACATATCCTTTTTTTGTATATCACTTGAAGCTAATGGGAGTGCAATCCAGAGAGCGAGATAAACAAAAAAACCAAGTCCGAACATCATGGTAAAAACCACGAATAAAATTCTTATCCAGACAGGATCGGCATTGAGATAAGCACCTATACCACCGCATACCCCTCCGATTATTGAGTTTTCAGAGTTTCTGTACATGCCTCTGCTCCTTGAAGAATAGCTGGATGAATTATTATCGGAAACAGTTTCGGAGTCACTTTGACCAAAATCTTCCGGTTTACCGATGATCCTGATCATCTCTTCAACGTTTTCTTTAGAGATAACTCCGGCAGTCACTTTCCTCGACTGGAATATTTCAGCGATCCTGAATTCTATATCCTCAATAGTTTCATTTCCACCGGGAACATTTTTGAATTTCTGATTAATCGATTGCAGGTAATCACGCAGTATCCGGTATGCATCTTCATCAATATGAAAAAGAGTCCCACCGAGATTAATATTTATTGTCTTATCCATCATTTTCAGTTTTATAAGGTTAATAAATAGTTACCTCGTCCGGATCAGGTTCACTGATTCAACCAGCTCATCCCACGAATTGTGCAGATCGGCAAGATAATCCCTGCCTTCAGGCGTGAGTTCATAATATTTACGTGGCGGACCCTGCTGTGACTCTTCCCATCGGTAGCTGAGAAGTCCGGCATTTTTTTGCCTGGTCAGAAGAGGGTAGAGTGTCCCTTCAACAACGATTACTTTGGCCTCTTTCAGCTCTTTAATAACATCGCTGGCGTAGCAGGAACTCCTTGATAATACCAAAAGTATGCAGTATTCCAGGATTCCTTTGCGCATCTGTGCTTTTGTGTTTTCCAGATCCATAATAATTAGTTTTAAGTTTTACACTATACAATAAGACTTCCTGGTCTGCTTCTTATAGCTTCATATTTTTCCTTACTGTGTCGAATTCTTTCTTGACGGACTCCTTGATATTATGAATATTGACGGGCTCCCCTTTCATTTCAATTTTCTGGGCAGTTGTTTTTGCCTCGGGCAGCACTATGTATAAAATAAGATACACAAGAATACCTAATCCTCCCATCATGGTTATAACTATAAAAATCGTCCTGACCAGCCAGGGTTCAATATTCCAGAATGCACCCATCCCTGAACAAACCCCGCCTATTATGCGGTGTTCAGTATCACGGTACATACGATGATAACCAGGCGTCGAAAACTTTTCCCGGGCTGAAGGCCCCTCGCTATCGGAAATATCTTCAGGTGTCCCTAAAACTGAAATAACCTGGTGAACATCCCCGATGTTTATCACCTGCTTGTAGCTGGTAAGTTTGGTACGGAATAATTCAGCCATCCTGGTCTCAATATCCGAGAGTATTTCAGTTGAGCTCTCCTCTCCTGCAAAATGGATTTCAAGGTTTTTCATATACCTCTTTAATTCGGAATAGGCATCCTCATCAATATTGAATGAGTAACCTCCCAGATTAATGCTAACTGTTATTTTCATAGTGCTTTAAATTTATTACTACTATACATTACAAGTAATATAACAATGCAAAGATATATATAAATATTAATACCATGCAATACATAGTAGTAAAAAAATGATAATATTTTTGAAAATAAATTATAATGAACAGATAATGAGGAAGATGTAAGAATAATATATTTTCAAAGAATTAATTTAATTCTCAATACGATTACTTATTGTAAGAATAACAATAATTTAATTCCACATCAACGACCCCCCTTTTCCTCACTATGACTTCACGTACTCACCCTCCCGGCCCCCTCTCTCCTGTCGTCGGAAATAGGGGGAGGTAACACATTGTATGCTAATTAGTTCCCCCTCTTTACGAAGTAGAGAGAGCCTGTCCCGCTTCAGCGGGAGGGTTAGGGGGTGAGTAAATGTGAATCGGAGAAAGAAGTTGGGCGATGAGGTAGAAATCCTTATATTTAACCAAATAATTTTATTATGAAGAAGCACAAATGGGGCATCCTGGCTCCGGGGAAGATGTCAGCTAAATTTACGAGGGGGATTAAGCTTCTTGATAATGCAGAACTATATGCTGTAGGGTCTCGGGATCTTAATAGAGCAAAGGACTTTGCTGAAGAGCATGGCTTCAGGAAATATTATGGTAGCTACGAAGAGCTTGTTGAAGATCCTGACCTTGAAATAGTGTACGTTGCTTCACCTCATTCATTTCATAAGGAACATACTTTACTTTGTTTACAGCACGGGAAACATGTAATTTGTGAAAAGGTTTTTGCAATTAACTCACGCGAAGCCGAAGCGATGATTGGTGAAGCTGTGAAGCAAAATCTCTTCCTGATGGAAGCTATCTGGCCCCCATTCCAGCCATTCTATAAAAAGGCTTCAGAAATTCTGGAATCCGGTGAGCTGGGTAAAATCATTCATCTTAACGGATATTTCTCATTTATACCACCTTACGATCCGGCCGATCGGAAATTCAATCTTGCTCTCGGTGGAGGATCATTGCTGGATATTGGTATTTATCCGGTTATTGACGTTCTGACATTTATGGGCATTCCGGATGATATCAAGGCTGTTGCCTCATTTTCCCCTACCGGCTCTGAAGAGTCCCTGAGTGCAATCTTGCAATACAATAATAACAGAGATGCAACCATTTACAGTTCTTTTAAAACCAATTACGGAATAGGATGCGATATTCTTTGCGAAAAGGGGAACATGACCGTCTCCCGGGGACGGGATATGAACCAGAGAGTAATACTTAACATGCATGGAAAAGAAAAAGAGGAATTCGTTTTCAGTCCTCCTGCTATGGGTTACCATTCTGAAGCCGAAGAGGTTATGAAGTGTCTCGATGAAAAAAGGACTGAAAGTACTGTTGTTCCCCTCTCCTTCAGTCTTAACCTGATTAAAACTCTTGATCGGATCAGGAAAGCCGCGGGGATATTTTTCCCAGAGAAAGATTAAGAAGAAGGGGGGAGAGGGAGTGATGGGGAGAGGGGGGCGAAACCAAACCGAGCAACGAGCACCAAGCAACCAGCACCAAGCAACCAGAAACCATGTCATCCGGAGATTCAAATTTACCTGGGACCAGTGCTTTCTACAGAAAGAAATTCTTCCTGAGCATTATCATTCCAGGGATATTTATTTTTTTCATGTGGTTGGTGAAGATCACTGAAGTGCTGTTTGAAGCGGATTTTTCCGGTTTTGGTATACACCCGCTGACGATTAATGGTTTACCCGGAATCTTCTTATCCCCTTTTATTCATAAAGACTTTAATCACCTGTTTAATAATTCATTACCATTGTTTTTCCTGTCAGTTGCCCTGTTTTATTTTTATTCTGAGGTTGCATTAAAAGTCTTTACATGGACATTTTTACTTACAGGGATACTGGTATGGTTTGGTGGAAGAGAAGCATGGCATATCGGAGCAAGCGGGCTTGTTTATGGTCTTGCATCGTTTCTTTTTTTCAGCGGCATAATACGACGATATTACCGGCTTATTGCATTATCTCTTCTTGTTGTTTTTCTTTATGGTGAAATGGTCTGGGGCATTTTCCCGGGAGTCTATCAGAATATTTCCTGGGAATCACATATGCTTGGATTTTTTTCAGGGATCCTGCTTGCTATCGTCTTCAGGAAACAGGGACCGCAGATGCCTGTATATGAGTGGATGAAAGAAAAAGTTGAAGGAGTTGAAATAGTTGAAGAGGTTGAAGGGGAGAAGAAATAAGATAAAAGATAAAAGATAAAAGATAAAAGATAAAAGATAAAAGATAAAAGACAAAAGATAGAAATGGATCTTTCAGTAATAATAGTATGCTATAAAGGCTGGGATAAGCTTAACAGGTGTCTTGAGTCGCTGGATTCTTTCAAGGGTGAGAAATTCAGCATGGAGGTTATTGTTGTTGATAATAATTCGGGAGATAAGGCTTTAGATAAGCTTCAAGAGAAATTCAGGAAATTTAGTTTTAACAGAAACAGTGTAAACGGAGGCTTTGCAAACGGATGCAATTTCGGGGCAGCCAGTTCAACAGGGGATAACCTGCTTTTCCTGAATCCAGACACTGTCGCAAGAGAAGCTGAGGTTGGGAAAATGCTTAATGCAGTAAGATCAAATAAGGATTTCTTTATTGTTTCCTGCCGGCAGATTCTTAAAGACGGAAAGGATAGCAATGCAACCGGTTCTTTTCCGGGATTGTTACATCAGCACACATCTCAAAAACCATCTTCCATCTTAATGGAAAAAGTTGATGAGGTCAGCAAATCAGCTCTTTTCCCGGATTGGGTCTCTGGTTCTGTAATGATGATCCGCAAAGAGGTTTTCATTAAGCTGAATGGTTTTGATGAAGATTTCTGGATGTACTCAGAGGATGTCGATATCTGCAGGCGTGCAAGAAATCTGGGTGGTGAAATTGTATTTTTTACTGATGTAACAATTGACCATGATCACGGCGGAAGCTCTAGGGCAGACCCTTGTACAACCTCCATAACAAAATGTGAAGTTCAGATATCGAAGCATCTGTTTGTTCATAAGCACAAATCGGGAATGGAAAGGATATGCATGCATTCAATCCTGATTGCAGATAACTTGATAACAGGATTTCTTACAGGAATATTTGGCCTGATATTTTTTTTCGTTCCTCTGCTATTTGTCCGTTTTCTGATCTTTATCAGAATAATGAATTATTATCTGGTTTCGTTTTCAAGGAAATCATGGATCAGTAACAGATCGGTGAATTTCAATAAAACAGCATCAGGAAAGTTATATTGAAAGGGTTCATTTTCTTATAATAATTATACTTTATATTTATGATTTAAAACCGGAACTGACCATGATTGCAATAAACAATAAACTTAATCCTGGTGATTTTTCAAATAAACTCGAGAGATTCTGGGATCTTTCGGGACAAAAGATCCACCTGGTCGAAAAACTCTATGATGAATCCCGGGGCTCTCCTGTATTCACAATTGAAGGAAAATATTCCACCCGTGGATGGACAGAATGGACGCATGGTTTTCAGTATGGTTCTGCTCTTCTTCAGTATGATGCTACCGGAGAAGATCAGTTACTCGTGAATGCAAAGAAGAAAATCCTGGACAAAATGGCTCCGCATATCAGCCATACCGGGGTGCACGATCATGGGTTTAATAACGTAAGCACCTACGGAAATCTTTTACGCCTCATGATTGAAAGCAAAATAAATTTCAATGAATGGGAGAAGAATTTTTATGAACTTGCCCTTAAAATCTCCGGTGCCGTACAGGCTTCCCGGTGGAGCACTGTAAAAAACGGAGGATTCATCCATTCATTCAATGGAGCACATTCTTTATTTGTAGATACCATCCGGTCGTGCCGCGTTTTAATTCTAAGTCATAAGCTTGGACATTTTTTACAGGGCGAAGGTGATGTAAAAATCAGTCTGCTGGAACGTGCGCTGGAACATATTAAGTCTACTGCGAAATATTCCATCTATTATGGCGAAGGGCGCGATATTTATGATGTTCCCGGCAGGACTGCACATGAAAGTATTTTCAATATGAAGGACGGGAGCTTCCGTTCTCCCGGTTCACAACAGGGTTATTCCGGCTTCACCACCTGGACAAGAGGTCTTGCCTGGGCAATGTGTGGCTTTGCTGAACAACTCGAATGGCTTGATTCAGCAGATAAGGGAGAGCTTCAGTCATTTGGAGGGAAAGAAAACCTTTCGGCACTCATGCTGAAAGCCGCAAAAGCAACCTGCAATTTTTATATTCAATATACTCCTGTGAATGGGGTCCCTTACTGGGATACAGGCGCTCCCGGACTTAACAAACTAAAAGATTATTTAGCCAAACCTGCTGATCCATTCAATGATTTTGAACCTGTTGACAGTTCTGCTGCCGCCATTGCATCACAGGGCTTATTACGTTTAGGAAATTATTTAAAAGAGAAAGGTGAAACTGAACCGGGATATCATTACTGGCAGGCAGGTCTGACAATCCTTGATGCTTTATTAGACGAACCATATTTAAGTTTAAATGAAGATCACCAGGGTTTATTGTTGCACTCAATATATCATCGGCCCAATGGATGGGATTTTGTACCGGCTGGCAGTAAAATTCCATATGGTGAGTCGGGTATGTGGGGCGATTATCATATTCGTGAAGTGTGCCTCTACTTACAGCGAATTATTAATAAAGAAAAATATTATGCTTTTTTTAATTATATCAAATGAGCTCAAAGCAATTAAACAATCTGTCAGGACTTTGCATTCATACTATCACAACAAAACCCTGGAACATTGAAGAGGCGGCAAAAAATTATTCAGCAAATGGAGTGAAGGGAATTACAGTTTGGCGTGATGCACTTACCGGGAGAAACTTAAAAAAGACCGGAGATATGTTACATAAACATAATCTCTCTGTTGTTTCACTTTGCAGAGGAGGTTTCTTCCCAGGAAAAGAATATTCCAGACGAAAAGCAGCAATAGATGATAACCGCAGGGCAATTGAAGAGGCTTTTGAACTGGGAACCAATCTGATAGTACTGGTATGTGGTGCTGATCCTTCTCAATCCCTTGAAGATTCCAGAAAACAGATATTTGAAGGTATATCTACTATAATTCCTGAGGCAAAGGCTGCCGGAGTAAAATTAGCAATAGAGCCTCTGCATCCAATGTATGCTGACTCCCGTTCAGCAATTAACACGATGGCCCAGGCTAATGATCTTGCAGAAACGCTGAATTCTCCATGGGTCGGTGTTGCAGTTGATGTATACCATGTCTGGTGGGACCCAAATCTGGAAAAGGAGATAGTAAGATGCGGGAATAACAAGTCATTACTGGCATTTCATGTTTGTGACTGGAAAACACCCACTGCAGATATGCTTAACGATCGTGGTCTGATGGGCGAAGGATGTATCCCGATAAGAAAGATAAGATCGTGGGTTGAGGCTTCCGGGTTCAATGGATTTAATGAAGTGGAAATATTCTCTGCTGAATACTGGAAAACGGACCAGTCTGTTTTTCTGAAAAATATTATAACTGCATATAAAACATATGTTTAAAAATTAAAGAGATGAAGAAACATAATATAGGTGTTATTATGAATGGAGTGACCGGTCGTATGGGTACAAATCAGCACCTGCTCCGTTCAATTGCTGAAATAATAAAGCAGGGAGGTGTAAAGACCGGCGATGATGAATTCATAATTCCCGATCCCATCCTGGTTGGTCGTAATGAAAGTAAACTTAAAAAACTCAGCAGCCTGACCGGAATTAAAAAAACGAGTACCAATCTGGAAGAGGTGTTGAAGGACCCCGGATATACAATCTATTTTGATGCGCAAACAACCGGAAGAAGAGCCGATGCAGTAAAGAAGGCCGTAAAAGCAGGTAAACATATCTATTGTGAAAAACCGATAGCCATGAGTACAAAAGTGGCGATGGAACTTTATGAATTATGTAAGAATGCCGGTCTTAAAAACGGGGTTGTTCAGGACAAGCTTTGGCTTCCCGGAATTATAAAACTTAAGCGCCTTATCGGGCAAGGATTCTTTGGCAGGATTCTTTCTGTCCGGGGAGAATTTGGATATTGGGTATTCGAAGGCGATACAATACCTGCCCAGCGTCCTTCCTGGAATTACCGTAAAGAGGATGACGGTGGCATTATACTTGACATGCTTTGTCACTGGAGGTATGTCCTGGATAATATATTTGGAGAGGTTAAAGCAGTTTCATGCCTGGGAGCCACACATATCGAAAAAAGGGTGGATGAAAATGGGTTACCCTATAAGTGTACAGCCGATGATTCAGCGTATGCAACATTTGAGCTGAAAAACGGTATTATTGCTCATTTTAATTCTTCATGGGCGGTCAGAGTAAGACGCGATGATCTTCTAACCCTGCAGGTAGATGGAACAAAAGGTTCTGCTGTGGCAGGACTTCGTGAATGTTACATTCAGCATTACGGAAATACACCAAAACCAGTCTGGAATCCTGATATTGCCCAACCGATTAATTATTTCGAAGGATGGTCGAAAGTACCTGATCAGGAGTTTTATGATAATGCATTTAAAGTTCAATGGGAGTTATTCCTGAAACATGTTGTGAAAAGTGAACCTTTTATATGGACTCTTTACGAAGGAGCTAAGGGAGTACAACTTGCCGAAAAAGGATTGGAAAGCTGGAAGAAACGTTGCTGGATCGAAATTCCTGAATTAAAAAAATAACCTGAAGATAATTTTCACGGGAGTTGGCTGAATCAGTCAAATTATTACCTTTACCGCCATATTCTGAAACCCCGAAAAAAGACTTTAGGATGAACAATAAACCTGTAGCAGTTATTACAGGCGCCAGCAGGGGAATAGGCAGAGAAGTTGCAATTTACCTTGCCTCCGAAGGTTTTGATATTGCAGCAATCGCCCGTTCAACCAACAGTGAAGGGATGGAAATCCTTGAAGCTGAGGTCATAAAAAGAGGATCTGAATTTTTCCCTGTCGGTCTGGATATCTCATGCACAGGATGCCAGAAAGAGGTGGTATCCAATATCCTTGAAAGATACAGCAGGATAGATATACTGGTCAATAATGCAGGTGTTGCACCTCTTCAGCGGAATGATCTCCTTGATATGACTGAGGAGAGTTACGACAGGGTCATGAATATAAATCTCAAAGGACCGGTCTTCTTTGCCCAGAAGATAGCAAAGGAGATGGTGTGGCTTAAGCAACAGATCGTTGATTATAAACCGGTTATTGTTTTTATTACCTCAGTTTCCGCAACATTATCATCCACCAACAGGTCAGAATATTGCGTATCGAAAGCAGGGCTCAGCATGGCAGCTTCAGTATTTGCCGACCGTCTCTCAAAAGAAGATATAAGAGTTTATGAAGTTCGTCCGGGAGTTATCCGGACCGATATGACCGCCAGGGCAAAGGAAAAATACGACAAGCTCATCAATGATGGCCTGGTACCGCAGAAAAGATGGGGCTTCCCTGATGATATAGGAAAAGCAGTAGCTTCACTTGCCCGTGGTGACTGGGATTTTTCAACAGGAATGGTATTTGAGATCAGCGGCGGGCTTAATATCCACAAATTATAATTTCCGGAGCTGGAATAAATAGAGTCAGGCCTCAATCCTGTCTATTATTTTTAATAATTGCACTTTACTCAATTGAACAAAAGAGTTCCCGGGTTTGTTTAAGTTTATGAACACAAAAATTACTAAAATGAATAACAAGTTATTACTATTAGCATTTACACTCCTGGTATCAGCCACAACGATCGCACAGGAAAAACTTACAGCTGACAACGAAAAGACCACACTATCATGGCTAGGTGAAAAAGTCACAGGTCGGCATAACGGAACGATTAATCTTCAGAACGGATGGCTTGATAAAAAAGAGAATAAAATTGTATCTGGTGAATTTACCATAGATATGACAACAATAAAGGATTCTGAAGGAAGCAGCAGGAAAGGTGAAATAATAATAACTAGGAAAATGAAAGAATCTGGGAATTTGATGGATGTACAGTTATTGGACCATTTGATAATAATCCCTGAAGGGAAGTACTACAGTATGGCAGATGAGGGAATTATATAGTGGATTATACATATTCTGAAATATTACTCCCCAATTCCCCAGAATATTTGTAAATTGAACATCAATTGTGAAATGTTGTCAATAGGCATTATATCAGAATGTTATTTAATTTCATTATTATTTGTCTATGTGACTGACGAAGCTGTGCTGTGATAATTCAATAATAAAATGGGAATTTGGGAGGACAAATTAAGAAAAGTACGATATCAATCAATCCCTAGGTTAATCATATCTGACAACAAATAGCGTATTTAATTCATTTTTATAATTATATAAACGAGTATATTTAAGGCATCGTGCGACCTGACGAACAAATACATGATCATAAATGGCCTAAATATAACTATTAAAGCAAGTTACAATTATGTGTCTAAATTATCTAATATCTCATTATTCCATTACTATTAAAAACACATACAATGAAAAGGATAACTTTTCTAATTATTGTGACACTCATCTTAGTAGCAAATAATATACTTGCTCAAGATAGTCCGACACTTCCAATTGATGAAAAAACTGGTAAAATAGTTTATTCAGAGGTGGTTAACGTTGATAGCACAAGTATTTCAGAATTATATTTAAGAGCAAAAACTTGGTTCGTTCATAATTTCAATTCTGCTAACAATGTCATACAACTTGATGATAAGGAATTGGGAAAGATAATCGGTAAAGGTCTGTTTGATGTCAGACTAAGTGCAATGTCAAAACAAAGTGCAGGCTATGTAAGATTTTTGGTTGATATTCAGGTAAAAGAGGGCAGATATAAATACACATTCACCGATTTTAGGCATGAACCGGGTACAACAAATATAGTAACACCAGGAGACTTGACATTAAAAGAACCAGGTGGAGGATTAATGACTATGGGAGCCAAGAATTGGAATGGAATAAAATCGCAAACCATTTCTACTGTTACATCAATGATCGAAAATTTAAAACTTGCCATGAAAGGCAATTCAGAAGCAAAAGACGAATGGTAATGAAAAAAATGAGCATTGCCTAACACGGACAAAAGTGCATTTGTTTGTCACGGTTTTTGCTTTTGCTCCTGCTCCCTTGACAGGTTTGTAATGGTAATTTCACCCGGCCACGCGAACCTGCTCACAATTAAACTTTGTGTACCTTGACTTGTAACCGGTCCGCCTTCAAAATTGTACCGCGACACTCCTATAACTAAGACAGTTTATACCTGGACTTGCAAAAACCACGCCAGCCTTGACGCAGACGACAACTAACCAAACCGCCCGGCCGTTATGTTTAAGCCGAATGCCGTGACTAGTTAAGACCTTGACAAAAAAGGCCTAAACATAACAGCCAAATCCCAAATTAAAGGTGACAAAAATGAAAGTGCCTTAAGTAAACTTCAGACTATTCTAAATCAAACTAAAATAAAAGAAACAATGAGAAATTTCTTAAGCAAATACATTGATACAAAGAAGTTGATAACTGGCTTGGTACAAGCCACAATTATTGGACTTTTTGTGCTTTTATGGAATCATTTAGAACAATTAAAAAATTTCTTTTGGCCCGTAATTACCTATTCCATAAAAGTACCTGTGCTTCCAACCATTATAGTCTTAATTATTACTCAATATTTTATCCACAAAGGATTGCTGAAATTTCAAATTAGATTTGGCAAGAAGAAAAGTATAACTATTGAAAAATGGACAATTAAAACAAATAAATCTACTCCACAATGGACAGAATATAAAGAGATTGGATTAACTAATGGTCTTTTAACTTCTGCAAAATGCAATATTGAACTAAAATCGGACTATTTGCGATTTGGTTTTAAATTACTGCAAAAAAATGCGAACACTTTTGGTACAGGAGGTATATTGACTAATGAAAATAATGGACTTTTTCACATTGGCAAAGCAAAAACTGATGATAAAATCTTCATGACTTCCTACAAAAATGGTGTACAAGATGGTACAGGTATTTTTTGTGGTAACTATCAAAACAATAATCCTATTAAACTGGAAATAAAAATTGACAAAATCAATAATCTTGAATTTTTTGTAAATGGAAAGAAATATTATAATACAATAATTAAAACTGAGTATAGAGAAAGACTCGTATTAATGGCATGGGGAGATGGCAACGAATATGAGATGATTACAAATGACATTGAAGTGACAACAAAAGAATAACCTATACTTACATAGTTTTCAAAATAAAAACATATCAATTTAAAATCAGTTTCCCCTGACAAGATAACAAAGGCCTAAACATAACATTACCATAAAGTGCATAAACTCGTCACCCTTTTTTGCATGACACTCTTCACGTAAACCGGGATCGGCATGTACCTTGTACCCGAACCGTTCCATTACTTTCAAACAAATTCTGTATACCTGGACTTTAAATCTGCTCGCAATAAAACTTATTCCACGACACTCGTAAAACTCAGATAATTTGTACCAAGACTGGTACGAGGTGCTGCGTCAGGTAACACCTACTAATTTTATTGCCGGGCCGTTAAGTTTAAGGTAGAGGCGGTACAGACATGATAATAAGACCTATGGAGTCTTTTGCAGTAATCACGAATCATTTTTATAACTTTATGACTTTAAGCCGATTAATAATCTCATCCTATCATGGACAAAAACCTTGATGATATAATGACTCAATTCGTCGACTACCTACTACCAGAGTTGACGCCATATCAAACAACTATGTACTTATTATTGCTCCGCAAATCACTTCTCGAAAATGGGAGTAGAGAAATTCGTATCGGAAAAAGAACATTAGCTGACTTTTATGGAAAAGGATCAAGAGGAGAAAAAACAAATTATGCTCACATTTCGAAACAATTAAAGGGACTTGAACAAAATGGATGTATTTCTATAGGAGATACAACACAAGATGGGACTTTATATATAATCAAATTTCCAAACGAGATCCCTATTGTCATGAAGAAAATTACGTCGAAAGAAGAGCCAAAGATCGTTGAGGATTTTTTCACAGACCCAGAGAAGAGAAGATTAATATTCGAACGAGACAAGTGGATCTGCTACTACTGCGGAGAAAAAGTAACACTTGATAATGCAACATTAGATCATCTTCATCCACAACACTTAGGAGGTACTCATTTAAAAGAAAATCTAAAAACCAGCTGCTTGACTTGTAATAGTATTAAGTCTGGCATGACTTATGAAGAAGCTGCTGCATTTATTTTAAAAAGTATCCAAGAAAGACGAGCAAGAAAAAATCAATAGTCTTTAAACCGACAACTACTGGTTACTTGACAACAAAAGAACACCCTAAACATAACACGGACAATGCTATGAAAAGCAGAGTCCCGACTTAGTAGTAACATTAACAAAAATATAAACTATGGATTACAATAATAATTTTTCTCTTTTTGAAGCTTATGACTTTTTAGAAGCAAACGGACTTGGACAAGAATGTGAAGAGATTAGAAGTTCTTCAGATAAGTACAAATCGTACTCAAGCACACTTAGAAGAGCGAAAATTATCACTCTAGTCCGTGACAAAAAGCTCATTGATAATTTCTGCAAGACTGTTTGGCCTTCAGGCTTGACTGAAAGAGGAAAGGCCAGAATCAGGTTTTTTGAAAATCTAGTAATCCGATTCAATTCTGACATGGAAGGTTTAACAACCGAAGATGATGAAGAAGAAAATCCAATTGATGAAACTGCATTTGCATATGAAAACGACTTAAGAAACTCCCTCGTTAGAAATCTTTCAATTATTGAGAAGGGTCTCAAAGTTTATACCGAAAATGAAATCACAGGTGAGGAATATTTTGTTCCTGGAACTTCCAGACGTATTGACATCTTAGCTATTGACAAAGAAAACACTTTTGTTGTAATTGAACTCAAAGTAAGTCGTGGTCATGAAAAAGTAATTGGACAAACTTTATTTTATCAATCAAGCATAAAGACAATCTTCAAGCAGGACAAGGTCCGAGTAATTATTATAGCAAAAGAAATTAGTACTGAATTAAAAACAGCAGCCAAATACTTGTCTGACTTTGAATTATTCGAATATCAATTATCAATGAGGTTGAGTAAAATAAAATAAATTACTGTTGTTAATACAGAAAAAATTGGTCTCAGAAACATCCTAACTCGATTCAGCTTCACTGCTCCAGCCTAAATTCGCTCAGCAACACAACCTCCCTTTATTGTCGGGCCGCTGGTAGCAATGAGCATGAACCATCAGAATGAAAATCAATGTTCTCCGATTTGAATAAATATTTCATCGAAAATATTTTGGTTACATACCAGGATTATGTCAAAATCAGAAATTCACACAAAATTGGCAAAAGTAATGATTTGAAAACTGCCTTAAATGTTGCTACTGTTCTTTATCATTTACACGAACATTTGCCGGAAGAACAGCGTAAAGATTATCTTGAGTATTTAGCATTATGCCCAGATTATGAACTATTAAGAGATGTAGTAAACCTATCAAAACATAAAATAATTACCAGATATACTCCCCAAATTTCAAACCTTGACAATATTTATGAACTAGTCATTAATACCCTATACAAAGATAAAAGAGGTGAATATTGGGATACTAATAAGTCAGTTTACATGACGCTTGATGATAGATCAGAAAGGGACCTATTTGATGTTATTACAAACGTTTTAAATATGTGGATTTCTGAGTTTGAGCAATTAGGAATTATCAAACACATAAAACCTTATTCGATCTCGAATAACATAATTCCAAAAAGATCAAGGAGTTCAAATAGATTAGATATTGTCATGCTTCAAGGATTACCTTTTAAACATAGAACCAAAGTTCAGAAGTTTAATTATGTCAAAGGCTTGATTGAACCTATAGATCTTACAAATGGAAGAGCAGAATTCAGGATTTTCAAACCAAATTATACAGTTAAATTAGAACTCAAAAACGATAAAACCTGTGACAAAAAGGTATATCAAATAAACATTGATGCGGAACAATTAAATAAACTTAAAAAGTTAAGAACATCTGAAAAGAAAGTACTCTATCTTATACAACTTGCAAAAGAACAGGGAATCATATCTGATCTCCCTACCAAAGATTGAATAAATAAAACAATCACAACTGCTAAAAACGAGTTGACGGTAATTAGCCCAACTTCAGCATCTTGACTATAAAATGAACAAAGAGAATTCCTTCTCAGTTTTTGATTCAAAAGGTAAAATACTATTTTTTGGATTAAGTGATTTCATTGACAAAATTGCTAATGGATCGTGCTGTTTTATTTGTGGTGCAACTCCAGATCAGAAAGAATTCAATGATGAGCACGTAATCCCAGATTGGATTCTAAGGAAATATAATTTATATCCAAGGTTCATTACTTTACCAAATGGGACAACATTTCGGTATGGACAATATACTGTTCCCTGCTGTAAGGAATGCAATACAGAACTTGGTGAATTTTATGAAAAACCGATTAGTAATCTTTTATGTCAAGGTTATCGGCAGATTTGTAAATCTCTAGATAAAAATCCGGAATTATATTATCTCATCTTCAAATGGTTATGTCTAATATATTTAAAAACCCATTTAAAAGACAAAACACTAAAATGGGACAGAGATCATCGAAAAGAATCATTCCCGATAAGTGACGTTCTTTATTGGGAAGAAATGCATCATATACATTGCATTGCAAGAAGTTATTACACAGGTGCGGAAATTGATGGAAAGGTATACGGGACTTTCTTCATTCTGCCTTCAATTAATGGTGATGGAATTGACAATTTCGATTATGGTGACAACCTTTGGGGAAAAGGGGTATTAATGCAATTGGATGAATTCTCAATTGTTGCTGTTCTCAATGATTCGGGGGCTGGATTATCTCTGTGGTCTGATCAATTCAGTAAAATAAATGGACCGGTAACTCACTTCCAATTAAGAGAAATTTTCTCTATTATGAATTACATAAATATTAATCTAAAAATCAGACCTGTTTACCAGTCATTATTTTCTCCAAATTGTAAATACAAAATAACAGTTGATTTACCAGAATTTGCAGAGCTTGTTGATAAAAAAGATGAAGCATTTTCAGTTGGTAAAATATTAAGCCATTATGTTGAACCTATGATTAAAACAAAGAACAAAGCTAAAATACTTCATGAAATTGAGGAAGGGAAAAGAGGTTATCTCTTTGACAAAGATGGATCCTTTGTAAACTACACAAAAAAAGTATAGGTGCCGCCAATAAAGAGGACAATAAAGTTCATTTGTTTGTCACGGTTTTTGCAATTTATCATCCCAAAGCCCCACTTCACTCATAATGCTGGCAATCAATCATATAGCATACTTTAGACATTCGATTTAAGGCCATTTATAGCCTGTTTCAGACAGTTTCGATATCTCTATAGTACCTACCCTTTGTGAAGCGCAACAATGCCTCAAATAGCTTATTAACAGGCTTCTAAGGCATATGCTATAATTTCATGATCCTGTAACATACTATATACCAATATTTTAATCATTCAACAGTGTAACCTGGGATTTTGGGACCAGGTTTTTTTATTACGATTTTATTATGGTGACTCAGTTTAGTCCGGAATAAAAACACAGGTATTTGATCATTTAATAATTTAGGAAGGGGAAGTATTTCTGTATGTCTGATGATGGTATTACTTAATTGTAAGGAAGTATTGTGTAAACACTAATCAATTAAATAGATTATGTTTAACTTTAATCTTTATCGTTGAAAATAATAAAGATGCAACAATTAAATATTTTGATATTTGCAATTATATTATGAATGAATTAGAAAGCCTAAAAGAGTATTTACTTAGTGATAGTAGTGAAACAGCGAAAAGGCCGTTGGTTTATCCATATTTCAAAAAACTATTTGGGAAAGATTTCAAGGTTGAAGCTGATGCTGAAAATTCTGATGGTTATGTTGAAGGGAAGTTGCTAGTCGAACTTAAAACCAAATCAGAAGACTGGCTTAAAGGGTTATATCAGGGACTTCATTATCAAAAATTAGGGTTGAGTTTCCCCTATATAGTTGTCATTGCAAAAGAATTTATAGGCTTATGGAGTCTTAAGAACTTACCTTTAAAAGCTTTCGAAATAGCTGATAATTCTGATTCACAAATAAGTCCTCAAAAGATCGGCATAATTAATGCCAATAAAACGAGTAAAGCTTTAAAGACGGATATACTCAATGCTTATACATTTCGATTGGAAAAGGGAGACTTTGAAGGAATTTTTGTTAAAGAGATTGAAGTTGAAATTAAAAGCTTAACATATGCATTAAAGAACCTTGATAAAGCACGAATCCAGATTAATCTAAGGAACTTTATTGACCACATTAACGTACTACAAGGATTTTTTGATAGGCCATTAGATTCAATACATTGTTTTTATGGAATGGTAGGTTATTGGAGTGGGGCATGCACTGTAAATAGGATAGGGGAACGAAGCGAAGTAATTATAGTTGATCCTACCAGGAATTTAAGTAGTGAGCCAATTGTTATTAAAGAAAGGCACATTGAAGCCTTCACACGATTTGTGGAATCCCATTATATCTTTACTAATGAAGGTTCAGGGATTACATATGATAATTATTTCAGCCGATTTGATGAAGTGATTAGTCGACTTGATCCTGATTATGCTAAACAGCATGGGATCTATTTCACAGACCACAACCTAAGTAAATTTGCCATGTGGTTCGTACATGAAAAGTTCGAAAAAAACTTGAGCGATAAGTTCATTGTTTTCGACCCCGCAGGTGGTTCAGGTAACCTTATTACTTCTCTTGACTGGAGGGGGCACATGAAGCACAAGATTGTTTCCGAATTGCAACCTGATCTCTTAAAGGTTATCGAAAGACGTATGCGTATTCATGAGAAGCATATTGGAAAATACACGATTATCCCAAAGACAGTAGATAATAAAGGATTAAACTTTCTAAATATAAGTGGTAAAGAATACCTTGCAGAAATAAACAGGGTATTGGATGAAAAAGGACTAAAAATTGATAAGCCTTTGGCGTTTTTACTCAATCCACCATATAAAAATACTGATGAGAATGTTGCAGCAAGGGAGCAAGTAGAGGCAGAATACGTGATTGATCCAAGTATATTATCCTTAACTGGGAACGATGCTGGTAAAGAACGTTATTTAGCTTTTTTGGGGCAAATTATTAACATCGCATCGGAGCAATATCAGAAAATTGGCTTAAGCGCCATCCTGATGATATTTACCCCAACATCGTGGTTGATCCCAAGGCCGACCTATGAACATTTCCGAATAGAATTCGACAAACATTTTATATTTAAAGCAGGATTTCTAATTACTAGTAATGAATTTTTTGATGTGCCAGGTAAATGGCCATTATCTTTTACTATTTGGACATATAACAGGAATGAAAAGGGTAATCTTAATAAAGTAAAACTTTTTGATTATACACATTTTAAACACGATGATCTAGAACAAATTAATTGGAGTGGGCGCATAGCAGAAATTAACCTAAACATCAAGAATATAATTAAAGGGACTAAACAAGTGAATTTTGAGGGTAAGAAAAATTCTATCAGAAAATGGACAAAACAAAAAATGTATGATTTTAAACGTAATCCTACCAAAACTGAAAGGGAATCTGATAAAGTTTATGGTGGCCTTCCATTAACTGATTCAAGAAGACAGAATCTAAAAACATATGGAGTACCTAATTCGGACTTCATTGGATTTATGGATGATGGAACACCTGTCAGAATAAACACTAGAAAGAAAGATAAACGATTTTTAACTTTATGTGCGGAAGATCGAGTATGGTTTAGATTGGATAATGATATTAAAAGTATAAACAAAACGAGATTGTTAAACGGCCCTCCCGATAAATATGGATATTGTGCCTATGATTTAGAAAGTGCCCAAAAGACCTTTACTTGGTTCGCATTGGCAAAATCTATTTCTGGTAGATATCTAGTGTGGGCAAATCAAATGGATATCTGGAAACCTAATATTAAAAAAGACAAGGAAAAATACTTTTATTCACTTTGTTTCGCATTTGGCCTTGCAGAGAATCGTTGTATTATTACAAAATTTGAGAAAAACAATCCTATTATAGGTGCATCAGAAATACTTATAGAAAACCCACTGAGTACAAATAATCCAGAAGGGTTCTGGAATTTAATACTTGATAATCATATTTCTAAAAATTCTAAAAAAGCTTTCAATTTAGTTCAAGAAATCAAGGAATTATATTCTTATTGGGAGAAAGAATATTGTAAGAACAAAATTCTCTCTGACGTTGGACTAAAAGATGAACCATATTTTCGATATTTTAATTATCCTGATTTTTTAACACCAAATAGTGGTTTGATACAGATACGTAGGTATGCTGACATTAATAATAAATCAGACTTACAACAAAGATTTGAAATTATTAACGAAAAGACCAAAATAGTGCGTGAAGAGATATTTAGATTGCTAGTTGAAGAATTTAAGTACTTCCAATAATTACAAATTCCAAAATCAAAAAAATGGTTATTATAAAAGTTTGATAAGTAGTCTATATGAAATTGATCAAGCCGGCAGAAATTTCTGCAAAAATTATGACTCTAATTGATGAGGCAGAAAAAGAGTTGATTATTGTATCTCCCTATAACAAATTAACTGGGTGGACTAAGTTGATCAATAAAATTAAGAAAGCCAGGGAAAAGGGAATTGCAATCACCTGGTATAGCAGAAAGAATGATGTAAAGAAGGAAAACTCTGAGGAGGTCATAAGAAATCTTGGGATTACTCCCATATTAATTGACGATCTTCATGCAAAGATCTATATGAACGAGACTTCGGCAATTTTTTCTTCGATGAATATGAGCAAAGTCTCAGACGAGAAATCTATCGACCTGGGCTATATTACTACAGATAAAAATGAATACAATGAAATTTATAATGTTTTTAAAAGACATATTTTAATGTCTGTTAAACATGATTCGACCAAAACATTCCCATTAAAAATTTCAAAAAAAGTAATTCCCGATAAGGGGAAATTATATGAAAGTATATCTGATATTTTCTTTTTCAACGGTATTCATGATCATATTTTAAGACATTATGGTGAGTTTGAACATAAGTGTAATAAAGGCGATAGTCTTGTATATCATAATTTTATAAAAGAAAGATATAAATTGCTATTTAATACATATGACCAGAGTATAAAAGTACTTATTACAGTACCGACTTTCGTTATAAGAGATCGTACTGAAAAGAAACTAATTCAAGACAAAAGCAAGTTAACATGTAAGGAAGAATTATCATTTTTTGTTAATGACCCGATAATCAAATATTACTATGTGTCCAATGTTTTTATAACTGAATGGGGAGATGCACAATTGGAAGTATTTTTATCAGACCTAGACATATTACTTAATGCAGTTTTTCTACCTAATTAATTCAATTAACAAACATTTGTATTACAATTAAAATTGCGGTACATATTGTCCCGCTGCATTTCCTTGTGCTTAAAAGAACTTCAAGTACTGGAACAAAAGAATTTTGTCATGATTTATAACTTTCTTGCTTTAGGAAAATCAGGATGAAATAAAAGACTTCCCAGAATATTTAAAGTCTCATCAGTAAATTCTTTTGGATCAATTTCGTAAGTCAAAATGATTTTAATGAGGGATTCAATTAGTTTGTGTTCAGATAAGCGAGTGTCTAAATAGGGATTCAATTGCAGCTTAACATTAAGTTCTTGGGTAGCCTCTTTAAGTGCATTTAAATAAATCTTATTTGCAAATGAGTTACATCTGTTATCCAATTCTGATCTAGCATTTGCAGATGACCTGGGACCTTTGACCATTTCGTTCATTAATCCAATAATAGCGTGTTGAACCTTAAGCCTATTGTGATTAGAGTACTCCATATGATACTTAATTTTACCCCTTTCCCAAGTTTGAGATACTGTATCTACAGTGTATTTTCTCCCATCTCTCGTTCTATAATTGTCCGCATTTAGTTGTTCGGCTATCTCGGGGAAAGTCAGCCCCATGTCAGTTTTCAATATATTGATATATATGAAAGCATGACGAGCGCTCCTATCCCTTTTTGGTAACTTCTTCTTTGAACTCATCAAGGGTTATATCCTAATTATTAACACATTAAATACAGCAAATCAAATTTATGCTAATTGATTTATATTTCATAATTTTAACCTTATAAATACTTATAAGCACTCGCAACTAAGAAATTATTAATCGGAAAATGTTTCAGTATAGTTTCAGTAGTAACAAACAAAAAAACCTCGATATTGTTGTGTATCAAGGCTTTAATTGTATTTATTTGCTCCCCAGGTAAGACTCGAACTTACGACCCATGGATTAACAGTCCATTGCTCTAACCAACTGAGCTACTGAGGAATTTTTAAAATGGCCATTATTATTTAGCGTGCCAAAAGTAAGGGCTTTTAGTGAATTAAGCAATATCTTTAACAAAATTTTTTAGAATGAAACGTATTCTTGGTATCGGCAATGCTCTGGTTGATGTAATGACTCTGGTTGATAATGATACAATACTTGAGAAATTTTCATTGCCTAAGGGAAGCATGCAGCTTGTCGACAAAACAAAATCGGACGACATAATAAAAGATACTTCAAAATTTAAAATAAGTCTGACATCAGGGGGGTCATCAGCAAATACGATATACGGTCTGGCAATGCTGGGCGCAGATACCGGATTCATTGGTACCATTGGAAGAGATGAAACAGGGGATTTATTTAATAATGACATGAAACATGCCGGAGTAAAAACATTTCTGTTAAGGCGGGAATCAGTTACCGGTACAGCTGTTGCGATCATTACTCCTGACTCGGAGAGGACATTTGCAACTCACCTTGGTGCTGCTGTCGAACTGAATGCAGAAGACCTTACTTCAGTGATGTTTGATGATTATGATATTCTTTATCTTGAAGGATATCTCATTTATAATCTCCCGCTTGTCGAAAAAGCGTGCCGGATTGCCAGAGAAAAAGAAATGAAAGTTGCCCTTGACTTGGCAAGCTATAATATCGTTGAAGCAAACCTGGATGCGTTCAGGGTGATAATTGAAAAATATGTGGATATCATTTTCGCTAATGAGCAGGAGGCAGAAGCTTTTACTGGTTTGAAGGCAGAAGAGTCTCTTAAAATAATTTCAGAGTACTGCGAAATTGTTATCATAAAGATTGGAAGCGGAGGATCATGGATAAAAAGGGGGGAAGAAATAATCAAAATAGGTTCTTTTCCTGTGAATTGCATAGATACTACTGGTGCCGGCGATCTTTATGCCTCCGGATTTCTTTACAGCTATGCACAGGATTCATCTCTTGATAAATGCGGTCTTCTTGGAGCATTCCTTGCCGGGAAAGTCATTGAAATACCCGGTGCCAGGCTGAACGATGAAAAATGGGCAGAAATAAAAGCTGATCTGTCTGTTTATACCAATCCGGAATAGTTTAATATCCGGGCAATGTGTACCCGTTATTATATTGGGGGATTATCAGATTGTTTGCCGTGGATGTTGAAAATTCCTGTTTATCATTATTCCAGAACACTTTCTCGCCGGTACGGTATGCAATATTACCCATCTGTGCCACAAGCGCTACTTTACGACCTATGTCTATACCGGCATTTAGTTTTTGTGGTGTATTGTTTATCATGCAATCAATGAAATTCCTGACATGAATATCAAGTCCGACTCCAACATTTTGCTGAACCGGAACTGCTTCAATATTCTGTTTTTCAGGAAATACTTCCCATCCGTTTCTGTCCAGTACAAGTGTCCCGTTTTCTCCGGTATATGCCATCCCGTGGCTCCTTTTCCAGTTACCAAGACCGATACCAATAGTATGTTCCCATACCATTGTAAAATCCTTGAAGTCGTATACGGTAGTCATTGTATCAGGTGTAACCATATCATCGTCAGGGAAAGCATATTTTCCTCCGATCGCCATTACAGATGTGGGAACCGATTTTTCCATGCCATATAATATGTAATCAATCAGGTGTACACCCCAGTCGGTCATAAGCCCTCCGGCATATTCCCAGTACCATCTCCAGGTGAAGTGGAAACGGTTTATATTGAATGGGCGCATAGGAGCAGGTCCGAGCCACAGATTATAATCGACTCCTTCCGGTACGGGTGAATCAGGAACCTTGGGAAGAGCCCCTTTCCAGTCGATATATGACCATGCTTTACATATACGTATCCTTCCGAGTTTTCCTGATTTAAGGTAATTTATTGCATCAACAAAATGAGGCTGGCTTCTCTGCCACTGTCCGACCTGAACCATCTTACCGTGCTTTTTAACAGCTTTTTGCATTATGTTGATCTCTTCAATGGAATTACCAATGGGTTTTTCAACATAAACGTGCTTCCCTGCTTCGAGAGCATCGCAAAGCATAAGACAGTGCCAGTGATCCGGTGTGCCGATTATCACTACATCTATGTCTTTGTTCTCAAGCATTTTACGATAATCTACATAAAGCTTTGGTTGTGGGCGCCCCATTTTTACAATTTCATCAGTGCGCATATTGAGGATATTACGATCGACATCGCACAAAGCAATGCAATCCACCTCCGGATTCTTTAGAAAAGATGCAAGGTCCTTCCACCCCATGCTGTGTCCTCCAATGAGGGCAACCCTTATTCTGTCTGTTGGTAAAACAGCTCCCCTGGCACAGGAGATAGAATCAAAAGGGATTAATGAGCCGGCAGCAATTACGGATGCTGTCTTTATGAAATTCCTGCGTGTAGATGTCATTTTAAATCTGTTTTTGTTAATAACTGGCAAGGTAATATTAAATTGTATGAAGGTCAATATTAAAAAAGACCGTGCAGCTCGGCATTTATCTTGTCGATCACTTCGCTCAGATGGTCTTTATTATTCGGGAAATTATAATGGTCAGCCTCGACAATCAGCAATTTCCCAAGTTCATAAGTCTCAATCCATGCCTCATATCTTTCGTTCAGTCTTTTAAGATAATCGATCCTGATAGAGCTCTCATATTCGCGGCCACGTTTCTGAATCTGGTTAACAAGAGTAGGAACGGATGCCCTTAAATAAAGAAGAAGATCCGGGGGTTGTACCAGTGAACTCATCATTTTAAAGAGCTTCGAATAATTATCAAAGTCACGCGTCGACATCAATCCCATTGAATGAAGGTTGGGAGCAAAAATGTAAGCATCTTCATATATGGTCCTGTCCTGGATGATGGTCTTATCAGATTTTTTGATCTCCAGTACCTGACTGAAACGGGAATTAAGGAAATAGATCTGCAGGTTAAAGGACCAGCGAAGCATATCCTCATAAAAATCATTAAGGTACGGATTATCATCAACATCCTCATAATGAGGTGTCCACCCGTAATGCTTGGCAAGAAGCCCTGCAAGTGTCGTTTTGCCCGATCCTATATTTCCTGCTATTGCGATATGCATGATCCGAATAATTTTAACAGTCTATAAAAGTAATAAAATTAGATAAAGAAATCATTTTTGAATGTGATAAAGTTCCTCAATATATTCGCGGGTGTTTGAAAGTCTTGGAACCTTATTCTGACCGCCAAGTTTATTTTTTGTCCTGAGCCAGTGGCTGAAAGTTCCTGCGGGCACCTGTCTCACAATCGGGAGGACAAGGTTAATATCCTTGAATCTCTTGGCTTCATAATCAGAGTTCACTGATTTCAGCGCTTCGTCAAGGACTTCTGTGAATTTAAGAAGGTCAGCCGGTTCCTTTTCAAATTCGATTATCCATTCATGCGTTCCCCTGGAGGTAGCATTCATGAATACAGGTCCGGCGGTATATTCCGAGATTATTGCACCTGTGGCATTACAGGCTTCTTCGAGTGCCTTATCAGCATTGTCGACAATCACCTCTTCACCAAAGACATTAATAAAGTGCTTTGTTCTTCCGGAGATCCTGAACCTGTGAGGATCAAGGCTTGTGAATACGATGGTGTCTCCGATCATGTATCTCCAGAGCCCGCCATTTGTCGAAATGACTATTGCATAATTAACATCTGTCTCAACCTCGCCTATTGAAAAAACCGGGGGTGAAGGACTATTTATTTTATCCGCCGGGATGAATTCGTAGAAGATACCGTAATCGAGCATAAGCAGCATATCTGTCAATGATGGATCATCCTGTATTCCGAAAAATCCTTCCGATGCATTATAGGTTTCCATGTAATGCATCTGATCTCCGGCAATCAGTTTTTTGTAAAGTTCCCGGTAAGGTGTAAAACTGATTCCTCCGTGAAAGAACACTTCAAGATTTGGCCAAACATCAAGAAGATTTGACTTGCCGGTATAGGCAAGCACATTCTTTATAAGGGTAAGGTACCAGGATGGGACTCCTGAAATACTTGTGACATCTTCATTGACTGTAGTTTTTGTTATTATTTCCAGTTTCTTTTCGAAATCCTCTATCAGTGCAATTGCCTGTTTCGGTGTCCTGAGGATCTCAACATAGAAAGGAGCATTTTTTATCAGGATTGCTGAAAGATCACCGTACAGTGAATCGTTGTTGAACTGGTTTAGCCTGTTGCTTCCTCCGAGAGTAAGAGCTTTACCGTTGAATATCCGTGTCTGCGGATTATTCATTGTATAGATTGCGAGAATATCCCTGGCTGCCCTGTAATGGCAATTATAAAGTGCATCACGTGTTATCGGGATAAATTTGCTTTTCGTCGATGTGGTTCCGGAAGATTTGGCAAACCATTTAATTTTCCCGGGCCATAAAAGATCTGATTCGCCCCTGCCAAGCCTCTCCACAAAGGGGATAAGCTCTTCGTATGTCTGGACCGGAACCCTGGACTGGAATTCTTTAATTGAAGAGATGGATGAATAATTATGTTTTTTCCCCCATTCAGTTGATGAGCCTTTTTCAAGAAGCCGGCAGAGTGTCTCCTTCTGGATTTCTGCAGGATTTTTTTTAAAGTGCTTGATCTGCTTCAGACGTCCGGCATTTAACCATCTGACCATTGAGGGAACTATAGGCATTTAAGATCCTGATTTGACTTTAAAGATAAAGAAATTTCAAAGTATCCTTTTGAATTCAGCTGAAAACCTCTTTCAGAACTTCGAGGGATTTGATCTTTTTCAGCCCCGGCAGATGCAGAGAATAGTATCTGACAAGAACCTCAAGAACTTCATTTCTCAGTGTTCCTTTGAGCATGATGCTGCTTATCTTTTCATAGGAAGTAGAAAAGAAAGATGCCAGGATGCCGGATATCTCAGGGTTTGCATAATTTCCATGGATAGGCGGGACAGGTACAAATACACCATTTAGCATATCAAAATACAGGTCATCAGAATGGTTTCTTGGTCCCGGTTCAAATCCGAGAAAGCTGCTTAACCCTGCAAGGAATGCTATGTGAAAATTTGCGAATCCCTCTTTGCAACTGTCGAAATAAATAATCGATTTTTCAAGAAATCCAAAGAGTTCTTCATTAGGGCTCTCCTCTCTCAGGATGGAAGTGAGCACTTCACTCAGAAACATTGCAACACTGCTTTTCCTGATATTTGAATATATTTCTGATGGTGAATAATAAACAGAAAGTTCCTTAATAGTCTGCATCCCGCGTGATTCCTTGTAATACAACTCCAGGTCGAGGATGAAGAGCGGTTGGAAAAAAACAGAATGTCTGCCGCTTTTTTTATTTCTCAATCCTTTGATCATAAAGGACTGGCGGCCGAATTTATTTGTGTAGAGCTGAATGACAATCCCTGAGTCACTGTATTTTACCTGGTGAAGGACTATTCCCCTCGTTTTCTCTATCATTGCCTCATGCCTTTGTTCAAAAGTACAACAAATTATAGTTTTTAGTTGTTGATAAGTGTAACAGGAATTATTATATTTACCTGTCAACAATCGGCATTATGATTGGAACAAATAATGAGGAGCTTGTAAAAAGGATTGCAAAACTTGCCAAGCAGAACCAGGAACTTGAAGATCATATCAAAAAGCTGGAGAAGCAGAATGAGAAGCTTGCCCGCGATAATGAAAAATTAAAAGCCCTTTCTGAAAAAGTATCTCCTGAAGCATTAAAGGAAACAGCTGAGTGGGATAAAAAAGAAAAGTCGCTGAAATTCAATATGGCGACTGTACTCTATTCTGATATCCACGGGTTCTCAAAGCTGGTCGAAGAAACAGATTCATCTGCCATTATGGATGAGCTGGATGAAATACTTTATGAATTTGATTCAATAGTTGAAAAGTATAAAATTGAAAAGATCAAAACCATCGGCGACACCTACATGTGTGCCGGCGGAATCCCTGTCAAAAATATAACCAACCCTATCGATGTTGTAATGGCTGCCATCGAAATGCGTAATTTCCTTGAAAATTATGAAGTGAAAAAGAGGGGAGAGGAAAACAGGATATGGGATCTGAAGATCGGTATACACACGGGTCCTGTTACTGCGTCTGTGACAGGTAAAAAGAAAATCAATTATGATATTAAAGGTGATACGGTGAACACTGCCAGCCGTATTGAAGCAGTCTCTGAAAATGGAGTAATCCTTATTTCAGTGATGACTTATGAACTTGTGAAAGAGTTTTTTGACTGTGAATATTTTGGCAAGCTTCCTGTCAAATATACGAACGATCTCCAGATGTATGAGGTAAAAGGAATCAAGCCGGAATTTTCAGCTGACGGGAAAGGCATAGCTCCCAATGAAGCATTCCGGATAAAATTCGGTCTAATTCAGTTTACTGACATACAGGAGCTTATCCTGGATAAACTTGAAAGAGAGTTGCCTGACTATCTCTTTTATCACAACGTAAAACATACAGTTGATGTCGTAACAGAAGTTGAGCTTATAGGCTGGGGTGAAGGTTGCAACGATGAAGAGATCCTCATTCTAAAAACAGCAGGCTTGTTCCACGATGCCGGACATACTGTTACCTATGACGGTCATGAATTTCAGGGAACCCTTATTGCAAGGGAGATGCTCCCAAAATATAATTATTCTCCGGAGCAGATAGAGCGGATCTGTTCTATCATAATGTCGACAATGCTTCCTCCGAAACCAACAAATTTACTCGAAGACATCATTTGTGATTCTGACCTTGATTATCTGGGCAGAAGTGATTTCATTCCGGTCTCGAATACACTTTTTGAGGAACTTAAAGCACAGAATAAGATGGGATCCCTGAATGACTGGAACAAAATCCAGGTGAAATTTATTTCAGGGCACCAGTATTTTACAAAGACGGCAAGAAGCCTCAGGGAGGTCAATAAGCAGCTCCAGATCGAAAGGATCCAAAGTCTGATAACAGAATAGATTTTATCCCCCTTTGAAGGGGGTAAGGGGGATGTTTTTTGCGACCCCCCCATCCACCCTCCTACTCTTTATGCACATCTTTTACAATTTCAAAAATAATCACTGGGCAAGGAGGAGATTCCTCATTCATCCGCCTTGCGGCGGATTCATTCCGAACGAAGTGAGGAATCTCCATCCCATTCCACAAATCATCCTTAATTGATTTAGAAACAAGAATTGTTAATGTTTGCCCTGTAATCATAGAG
>JALONT010000038.1 GCA_025454795.1 Bacteroidales bacterium
GGATTTTTTGGGAATAATTTTCCCGATTTCATTTCTATTTAATGGAAAACTCTCGCTTCTTTCCTGGCTGAATACTGTTTCTGCCTTAAAAAACAGAAGTATCAAAATTATTGCTAATGTATTGAATTTCATTTTGTTTTAATTTTACTTAAAAATCCAAATTGATTTTTTTGAGCCGGTTTTAATTACGGCAATAAGAAAAAAGCTATTTTATCGTGGCCAATTTGGTTTAACTCCAGTCAAAAAATATTTTCACCCCTTGTTCTTTAGGCATAAAATGCCTCTTAATTTGTTTTTTTTGAGCTAATGGAACATACCTCGCCAATTTACTCCCGGGTTGGTATTCGTATTTTCCTCCTTTCTTTGTTTTTATGCCGCCTCGATAAGCCTGTCAAGCTCTTCCCGGTCGGCTTTGTAAAAATGATGTTCATATAGTTTTATTTCTGTTTGATGTCCGCTTATGGTTATTTTGGTAGGTACTGCAACAAACCAGTCGATAAACGTCCGATGTTCCTGTCGCTTGAATTTGTTTTTCTTTTGACGCATCATCACTGATAGGTTGTAAGCAAAAACACTTAATTGCCACAGAATATCGTTTAACAGTCATTTTCACAGTGAAGACAAAAAGGAGTTGTTCGAAAGATTAATGTCTGCTTATTTTATCTTTCAAACAACTTCCCTTATTTGTTAATTTGGATTAATCCCATTCCGTATTTTGGTTTAGTGCCGAATTTCGTTGAAGTATAGTTATAGGTATAGGGAACAATTTAAATTTATCGGAAGGATTTATCTCAGTTTTCGGAGAAGCATTTGCAACTTCTTTGTCATTACCCGAGCCATCTTTTTGAATGATTGTCATTTTTGAACTCATCTCAACAATAGGGGCAGCAACATCCCAAAGCCTTCTTAAATCAATGGTTCCCCACGATTCCATACTAAGTTCCTTTAACCGTTCAATGTACAGTTCTTTTCGGAAATTGTCTTTCGAACCTACAGTCCAGTCCACAGCGGGTGCCGGAGTGTAAGGATCCAATCCAAAGGCACGCCGGCGTACAATATTGACATACATGTAAGCGTCATTAGTTCGGCCAAGTTTATCTAACGCTTCGGCTTTCATCAAAAGAACGTCAGGGTATCTAAGAATACTATAATTCGGTTCTTCATGATACATAAAGGTTGGATCAGGATCAAGCCATTTCAACACAGCAGGGCCTTCTTCAACGTAGCCATCGGTATGAATGTTATCCACATCAAAACGAACAAGATCTCCTTTTTTATGTTTCTCGAAATCTCTTGTAGTTACATATTCCATAACAAACGAACCTTCCAGCCGATCGTCACCTTCTTCAAATGATTTTACAAACCAGTACTCCGCGGCAAAATTAGTCCACTGTTCTCGGCAATAACTGGAATTCCTGGGTGCAATATTGGGGGATAATGTTCCCTCTTGGCCTACAGAACGGGAGTGCTGTATGTCATAGATGATTTCATAATTTAAGGCACTGTAATTCTCGCTTCCTTCGGGATTATGCATAAACCAAAGTTTCTTATAGTTTGGCGCTAAACCGTGTATTCCTGCATTAATTATTGCATCGCAATATGACAATGCATCAGAATATTGACCGGTTGTAAGGTAAACTTTTGCCAGAAGAGCCTGGGCAGCAGCTTTACATACCCTACCAATATCATGGTTTGCATCGGAATATTCAGTCCATTGTGGTAAATTCGATTCAGCATATTTAAGATCTTCAATAATTACCTGTCGAATACTATCACGTGGTGTGCCTCCAATATATAGATTATCCAAACTGACAACTTCTTGAGTCCTTAATGGCACATCTCCCCACAATTCAGTTAAATAAAAATAAAACAATGCCCTGTGAAACTTTGCCTCAGCCATAACCCTGTCAACCTTATTGTACCCGGCAGGTTCTTCCTTATTATCATCCATTAGTTCTCCGTTCGAAATAACAGCATTGGCGCGGTTGAGATGTATGTACAGTTCGTTCCATCCCATAGCTAACTCTGGCGTACTTGCCGAATAAGTCCATGCATCAAACATTTGCCTTGAATTTGAAATCCCATAACGACTGGAAACCGCCGGTGCAGGCATCTCAATAATCATCCACCAATTCCGGCCAAACATATCACTTAATGTTCTGTCTCCCCAGGTATAAACGGAATTTACCATTAATTCCAATTCATCGGCATTGTTGTAAAAATTTTCTGGTCCAATATAACTATATGGGATTTCGCTTAAAAACTCTTCTTGACAGGAGATTGCAAACAACAACAAAACTCCGGTTAATCCATTCAATATTAATTTCTTTAATTTCATTTTATTAGATTTTTAGGATTAATTTTAGAATGTTACATTTACACCTAATTTAAATACTCTTGCATTAGGATAAGAACCGTTATCAACACCCAGTGTATAATTACTTCCTCCTCCCATCATGGTATTTACATCCGGATCGTACCCGGTATATTTTGTAAGCAGCAGCAGATTATCTCCACTCAATTGTAGGCGGGCACGTTGTATCCAATTTATTTTATCAACCGGGATATTGTATCCAAGTACAACACTTTTCAACCGAAGGAAGGTTCCATCTTCAAGAGTCCAGCTTTCAACATTATTCTCAACCTGACTCACATTTCCAAATCGTGGCCATTCGGCTTCTGTATTATTAGGTGTCCAGCGTTTTTCATACCTTTCAAGAGCCTTGTTAGTACTGAATCCACCACCAAATAGTTGCCATCTGTTAGCATTCAAAACATCAATACCATAGACTCCCTGAAGGAATATAGAGAGATCAAAATTTTTATATGAAAAATTATTAGTGATACTACCTATAAAATCGGCATGTGGGTTTCCAATCATTTCACGATCGTCTTCATTGAGTGTTCCATCTCCACTCGTATCAAAATATCTCCTGTCTCCGGGGCTGGCTGTTTTAGCCTGAAGGCCATTTTCCCATGACTGAACATCGGCTTCATCTTTGAATATCCCACCACTTCTATAACCAAAGAACATCCCCATTGGGTAACCCTCCTGTAAAATAGTAGCATCACTCCATTTAAGATCTGATGAGATATTAGCGCCAAAAATTGTGCCGATACCAGCAATATCAGTTACTTTATTTCTATTTAACGAATAGTTGGCAGAAATATTCCATTTAAAATCATTAACAAAAGGATCACCACGTAATGTCAGTTCAAGTCCTTTATTTTCAACTTTAGCAAGGTTCATTAAAGCAGAATTAAAACCTGAATTGGCTGGAAGGGGAACACTCAAAAGTCCGTCTTTTGTAAATTTCTGGTAATAATCAGCCTCTAAGGATAATCTGTTTTCAAAAAAACCTAAATCAATGCCAATATTATATTGGGTAGTTGTTTCCCATTTTAAATTAGGATTGGCAATACTATTTGGGAAGAAGGCACTTTCTTCCAAATTGTTAAATGAATAGGTTGTCAGTTCAAATTTGGAAAGCGATTGATAGGAACCTATTTCCGAGTTGCCTGTAACCCCCCAACTGGAGCGTAATTTCAAATTGGAAAAAACATTAAGGTTCCGGATAAATTCTTCCTCACTGGCTCTCCAGGCCAGCGCTGCTGATGGAAATGAAGCCCACTTGTTTCCCTTTCCGAATTTGGAGGAACCATCAGTACGGAAAGTAAAGGTAGCAAGGTACTTATTATCATATACATAATTCAAACGAGCTAAATAGGAAGCCATTGACCAACCCGTTTTTTCTGACCAAATATTAGGTCCTCCTTCTTGTGTGCCCGCACCAATATTATTTGTTTTTGTAATGTCATTTGGGAATTGTGTATTTGACATCTCATCACGCATACCAACCTCTTTTTGTATTGTAAAACCTCCTAACAAATTGATACGGTGAATCCCAAATTCTTTGTTATAGGTAATGGTATTTTCATTCAAAAATGACTGAATATTTGCCCTGGCAATTATGGCAAGTCCGTTTAATCCTCGTCCCCCCCGGTTGGTTAACCGGTTGGCATATACATCGCGGCGAGAATGGTTGATATTTGCGCCTATGCTTGACTTAATCGTTAGTCCATTTATCGGTTCATATTGCAATGAAAGGTTTGCCAATATGTCATCCTTGGTTAGCAGATTATCCAATTCATTTATATTACAAACAGGATTCTCCTGAGTACTACCTTGAAGTTCCAAAGAACCATCACTTGCTAACTGGGTATAAGAACCATCGGGGTTGTAAACCGGCAGGGTAGGCCGGTACAGGAGAGCAGCATTGGTTGGGCCTGCATTTTGGTTGTTCGCCCCTTCTGTTTCAGCGCGGTCATTGTAAATTCGGCTTATCAGCAAATTGTTGGAAATCTCTAATTTATCTCCTATCTTTTTAACGCCGTTAATACGCATGGAAAAACGCTCAAATCCGCTGTTTTTTATAATTCCTTCCTGGTTAAAATAACCGGCTGTAATAACATACTGGGTAGATTGATTTCCGCCTTGTGCCATAAATTGAAATTGACGGACAGGTGCAATCCGGTATATTTCATTTTGCCAGTCTGTGTCGGTGTCAGGTGAATAAGGAGCCACTGGTTTGTTGTCGGGAAAGGGAAGGGTAGTACCTTGCACCGTAGCATATTCATTCGCAGCTTCAATAAATTGTTTGGCATTTAACACTTCATATAAGCGTACTACCTGCTGAATCCCTGAATATGCTTCAAATTGAACAACCGATTGTCCTGCCTGACCCCTTTTAGTAGTAATAAGAATTACACCGTTCGCTCCACGTGAACCATAAATGGCTGTAGCTGAAGCATCTTTCAGGATTTCGACCGACTCTATATCATTTGGATTTAAAATGGCAAGCGGGTTTTCGGAAACTGTATTAGACCTGCTGCCGGAAGGGATAGCTGATGAATTGGACATCATGGGAAAACCGTCAACTACATAGAGCGGTTCATTGTTACTGTTGATTGAATTACTTCCACGAATTCGGATACTAATTCCACCGCCAGGCATCGATGATCCCTGACTTACCTGCACGCCGGCAGCGCGTCCCTGAAGTGCTTGTTGCACTGAACTGATGGTCACTTTTTCCAATTCTTCTGCTTTTACCTGTGTAACCGAACCTGTTAAATCACTTTTTTTAAGGGCACCATACCCAATCACAACAACTTCTTCCAGACCAATTGCCGACTCAACCATAGTTACATTGATTTGGGTTAGTGTCCCGATACTTATCTCTTGACGTTCCATACCAATAAATGTGAATGTCAGGCTCTTAGCACCTTGTGGAAGATCAATACTGTAGTTACCATTATTATCTGTAATTGTTCCTGTTGTGGTTCCGGTTACAACGACATTTGCACCGGGAATAGGTCCGTTTTTATCGGTGACTATTCCTTTTACTCTGTTTTGCTGTTGTAACAGTTCCCTGGGAACAATTACGATCAGATTATTTTCATAAGTTTTATAGGTCAGTGGAGATTTTGAAAAAATATCATCTAACACACCTATAATGTTTTTGTTATCTGCTTTTACATCAATCAGATCATTCATTACAAGCAGGTCGTCGCTGTAGAAAAACCGTACCTGACTTTGCTGCTCGATTGATTTAAGCACTTCGCGGATGGATTTCTCCCTAACATCCAGATTAACAGTAACCTGGGAGTAGATATTTGCACTAACTTGCAGGACGCTTAGAAAAACGATAATCAGAGCTAGTTTCATGGTTAGTAGAAGTTTTTTTTTCATAGTTTTGTAATGTTTTTAAAGTTTAACAAACCAATGTTCTCCTGAAGAAAGTTACATTGGGAAAATTTGTGAAAACTTTGCGCGGGGTGTTTCAGCATCCTGCGCTTTTGTTTAGGGTAGGTTTTTATCTTTTCATTGGCAAAACAGGTTAGGTTATTATTCAAACTATTTTAATTATTTTGGTTATACAGACTTTTATTAAATTCTTCAAAGTTTTTGTTTTCAGATAAGGTGACGACCCTCCCTTTCAGTTTGAAATTAATCGGGGCTGTAATGCTCATAACCTCAAGTACCTGTTCTATAGGCTCTGCAATTATGGTTCCTGTGAACCGGAAAGTTTTTAACCGTTCAGACTCAAAATGTATCTGAACATCGAATCTGCGCTCAAGTTCAACTGCTATCCACGACAGACTCTGCTTCTCAAAAATCCAGCGGTTTTCTTTCCATGATATAACCGGCTCTACATTAACATTCTCTGTAACTAACCTGGGAATTGATATTGATTTTTGCACCTGCAAAGGCCGTGTGTTGTTTTCGGTTTTACCCTTTTTAATAGCTGTTTCATCAACCATCGTTGAATCTCCTTTGAAAAAGGTAAGTTTCTGGTTCGGTTTAAGAACCATTACTTCAGGCCTGCTTTTGTCAGTTATCTGTTCTATTTTTATGGAACCTTCTATCAGGGTAGTTTCAATTGTTTTGTCTTCCGAATAGGCTTTTATATTAAAAGTTGTTCCTAATGCCATAATATTTAATTGCGAAGTTTTAACTGTAAAGGGTTTTTTACTGTCTTTTGCAACTTTAAAGTATCCCTCTCCTTCAAGCTGTACAACTCTGTCTTCTATACCAAACCGGTTATCATACTTTAATCTGCTTCCTGCATTCAGTGTAACTGCTGTTCCGTCTGACAAAGAGAATTGAGCGCGGGATCCCATAGGAACAATTAATTCACTAAAGCTCTGTTTAGGATTTATAACGCGGTTCTTTCCTATATAATAAAACAAGAGCCCGCTCAACGAAAAAGCAACGATAAATATTGCCGCATACCTGGTTAGTGTTTTGAATAAACTGATCTTGTTTAAGCCAATAGATAAGTCTTCACCGGTTTTGATTTTTTGTTTGAATTTCCAAAAACCCTCATTAAAATTATAAACGTAATTTTTTTGAGATGCTTTAGCTGTGATCCATATTTCGCAATATTCATCAAAATATCGCTTATTGACACTATCTGATTTTATCCAGATGATAAGCTCCTTTGTCTCATCAGCAGTTAATTCTCCTTTTAGATAGCCGGGAACTAAATCGTCCGGCGATTGTTTGTTTTCTTTCGTTTGCATAATTTTAAATATCAAAAAGATAAGCCACCACCTTTCAAGATATTGATGGTGACTTATCACCCTTTGCCTAACTAGCCCTATCTAACCAAATAACCTGCAAATTCTATCTAATTTATATGAATCTATTAATAAAGACAGGAAAAAATGTGTACAGGGTGAAAAGGAAATGAAATATTTTTCAAATCCCAATGAAAAAAAGAAGAATCATCAGATAATCCTTAAGATTTTCGTGCAGGCGTGCAAGTGCTATTTTCATCTGGGTTTTAACTGTATTTACCGAAATCCCTAGTTTGCCGGCAATTTTGTAATACGTCAAACCTTCATTGCGGCTGAGTATGAATATTTCCCGGCAGGCATCCGGAAGCGTGTTGATGCCATGGTCAAGAATATTCATGATTTCTTTTTCGTATAGTTGCCCTAGGGGATAATCGCTATCCCAGGCAAGTAATTCATAATTTGAATTGCTTAAACTGTCAGTTAAATTATCGCTTATTTTATGCCGTTCAAGGTAATTGAGAGAGGTATTATGAACGGCTTTGACCAGATACGCCTTAATGGAAGTAGTGATTTTAATATTTTCTCTGATATTCCAAAGCCTGACAAAAACATCCGAAACAATTTCTTCAGCATCAGAAGGATTCCTGACAATATGCTCAGCAATCAGACAAAGGTAAATGTAGTATTGTTTGTAAAGCTCTTCAAAAGCAGCAAGATCCCCCTGTTTTATACCATCAATTAGTTGCTGTTTCGAATATTCCATCAGATTTTAAAATAAATTCATTTACAAAGTAAGCAATAAAATAAAAGTGTAGAGGAAATTGGCTCTCGTATGTTTGACAATAAAAGTAAGAGTTCTTTGAAATTGTAAAAACAAAAATAATAAAAGTCTTGCATTTTAACATAGAATCTTTTGGTTTTGCATGTGCGTCAGTTTGTGGGAGGGGGAAAAAGCAAATGTGCCATTTATAGTGCTGTTAATGAATTTTAAAATTTTTGCGCGCGGGCAAAGTCCAGGTAGATGAGTACAAGGTTAAATGTCAAGATTTAAGCTTATTAAGGACACAAATCAATCAAGTTGTCTCGAGTAGACAAGCCATCTTTTCGTTAATCGGATAGGTCGGGCGGATTGCCCCTCCTTTCCCTTCTAAGAACCGTACATGCGACTTTCACCGCATACGGCTCAAGCACTCTAAAGGCTTCATAAGTTGTCACCCGGTGGAGCGTAGATCCACCTATGCATTACTACACAATGATGATCCAACCATTCACATGGACGAAAGAATGTATCAAGAGCACATCCTTGAGGATTCATTTGCAACCTTGAATAAAGGATCTTACCAAAGCTTTCATGCAGCAGAGCGCCAGATAAAAGTCAGCCTGCTTTCGCAGTAGAGCAAATTCGGAACTCCTATTCACCTCATTACAAGATGGTCTTCGCTTGCTTTATCCTCCTTTACCTGCTCAGTATTGTACCGTCGTCACCGAGGGCCTACCTGCTGTTGCATCAGGAACTAATCAGGCTTACCACGTTCCGCTCTAATAACAGGATGGGTTAGGTGCTACCTGCTACGCCGTGGGACAACATCCATGTAGGGAGGTGCGCGAAACTCCCTGTCTTGCCCTTATACCTTTTGGTCAAAGCGTATCAACAACTTTCGCTTTTTGGTCTGACGACGCTTACAGTAATTCACATATGTTCACCATACCACCCAAGCCGGCACCCATTGAATGTTGTTGACAATGGGTAACCTTGTCCCGACAGCTTCACACAAGGAAATCACTCTCCATGCATGTGTCGGCAGGCTCATCTGATGGAACAGAAGATCAGCTAGTGTCGTAATACATTGTCTGATAGTTATTTAGGCGACTTCGTGTTGCACTTTGCCTTAAAGCAAACATGGCTAAACTATTTTCAAAGCCAGGGTAAAACTAAAAGAAGTTGAAACTTTAAACTAAAATAGATAGATTTGTATAACAACTTTTTACAATGAGAAAACTCTTTAAAAAATCAGCAACTTCGATGTGGTCAATTTAGTCCGGCCAAATGTGGTCACGTTGTCTGGTTTTTTCACCATAATTAATTACCTTTGATTCAAAGACATTAAATATTTATGACTTTCCCCGCTTTTTCCCCGTTTTTTCTTAATCTGTTTTAATTTATTTAATGACAGGTAAATTAATACCAATGTCGGAAAATGGCTAAAGTCATTAAGATAGTGCAGTTTTGAACGGATTTATCATGGGGGTTGAAAATGGCCAAATAAAGGGGGTTCGATTCCCTCCGGGCCGACAAATTGACTCTTAAAAGAACCTTTTAGTAATTTAGTTAATAACAACAATATTAATAAACAATGGAAATAACTTTCGATGGTGGTAAAGTAATAACGGCACATACACATGGACATAGTATAATGACCGATCAGCCCATTGACAATGGGGGAACTAACATTGCACCAGCTCCTTTTGACCTCTTCATGGCTTCAATAGGAACCTGCGCCGGTATCTATGTTAAATCATTCTGCGACAACCGTAAAATACCCACTGACGGCATTAAAATTATTCAGACTTCTGAATTCAATAAAGAAACAGGACTTCCTGTTAATATAAAGATTGATATCCAGGTTCCTGCAACCTTCCCCGGGAAATATAAAAATTCACTGATTAACGTTGCAGAATTATGCAAGGTCAAAAAAACTATTACTAACCCTCCAAATTTTGAAGTTACAACCTCAACTGTATAGGTGAATCTGTATTCTTCTCTCTGTGTAACTCTCTGTGCCTTCTCATTGTAATCTCTCCCGGTAGATCGGGACAAGTTGTGTAAGTTCTTTTCTAAACTTGTTTTGTTTCACAGAGAACCACAGAGAAGACACAAAGGTCCACAGAGATTTTATTAATATCAAACCAGGTACATATTGATCAGTTGTTCATAGAGCTCCTGTTTCCCGCTTTTCATGACAGGTTCTCCCAGGTCAGCAGCAATGTCACTGAGTTTTTCGAGAGTAAGTTTTCCTCTTTCAAAATCTTTGCCTGCTCCTTTATCAAATGACTCGTACCTGTTCTTCCTCAATTTAAGATAATTGCTCTCTTTTAACACTTTATCAGCTATAACCAGCGCTCTTGCAAAGGTATCCATACCGCTTATGTGTGCGATAAAGATATCTTCTGTATCCGTTGAATTACGCCTTACCTTTGCATCAAAGTTGATACCTCCTGTTTTGAAACCTCCTGCCTGCAATATGACCATCATTGCTTCTGTAATTTCATATACATTGGTCGGGAATTCATCAGTATCCCAGCCATTCTGGTAGTCGCCCTTGTTGGCATCAACGCTTCCCAGTAGTCCGGCATCGGCAGCAACCTGTAATTCATGCTGGAATGTATGTCCGGCCAGGGTAGCATGATTCACTTCGATGTTGAGTTTAAAGTCTTTATCAAGACCATGCTGACGAAGGAATCCGATTATTGTGGCAACATCATAATCGTACTGATGTTTTGACGGTTCCATAGGTTTAGGTTCTACGAAGAATGTACCTTTAAATCCGTTATTACGGCCATAATCGCGTGCCATCGACAGCATCATTCCCATATGATCCAGTTCCCGTTTCATATCGGTGTTATGAAGGCTCATGTAACCTTCCCTTCCACCCCAGAATAAATAATTTTCGCCACCGAGGGCTATTGTTGCATGTATGGCATTTTTAATCTGCGCCCCGGCATTTGCCACGACACTGAAATCGGGATTGGTAGCAGCTCCGTTCATATACCGGGGATTTGAAAACAGGTTTGCAGTACCCCATAGTAGCTTTACCCCTGTCTGTTGCTGCATTTTCTTAATCACAGGAATGATCTTATCAAGACGTTTTTCAATCTCCAGTACTGTGCCGTCACCAACCACATCGGTATCGTGGAAGCAGTAATAACCGGCCCCGATCTTTGTGATGAATTCAAAAGCTGCTTCAAGCCTTTGTTTAGTCCTGTCGTCATTATTTGTCAAATCCTTCCATGGGTAGATGCGTGTTGCATTACCGAATGGATCGCTCCCATCACCACAGAATGAGTGCCAGTAAGCTATAGCAAAGCGAAGATGATCCTTCATCTTTTTGCCCCCGATTTTCTGTTCCGGGTCGTACCATCTGAATGCCAGCGGATTCTTTGACTTCTTACCCTCGTATTCAATCTTTCTGATTCCCGGGTAATACTCTTTTTTACCTTTATAGATCATAGATGAAATTTTTAAGTTTAGTTATTTTATTTGAAATTTTAACCGTAAAGTATGCAAAGTTTGAGCAAAGGACGCAAAGAAAAGTTCTAAACTATATAGCCTTCAGCAAATTCTTCCATACCATATAAGCATCCTCATAAGCCTCTTTTTTTGAAGGATCAGGAGGAGTCATGCCAACTGTTTTAAGACCTGCAAAGGCCTCTTTTGCAGACTTATAATAGCCATATCCGATTCCTGCTCCCCGGGCAGCTCCGACCGAACCGTCAGTATTATACAGATGGATCTCAGTACCGGTCATAGAGGATAGTGCTTCCCTGAGTACCGGGCTCAGGAACATATTTGCAGCACCCGCCCTGATGACCGACGGGATAATACCTGCTTCCCTCATGATTTCTAGTCCGAATATGAATGAAAATACGATCCCCTCCTGCGCAGCCCTGAACAGATGAGTATTTGTGTGCTTATTGAAATTAAGTCCGATAATTCTTGCACCTACGTTTTTGTTACCGAGCATTCTTTCAGCTCCGTTACCGAACGGGAGAATTGAAAGGCCGTCAGAGCCGGGGGCAACATTTGACGCAAGATCATTCATATCAGAATATGACATTTTATTTCCAATATTACGCCTGAGCCATGAGTTAAGAATACCGGTCCCGCTAATGCATAAAAGGACACCCATCCTCGGACTGGATGCAGAATGGTTGACATGAAGAAATGTGTTGACCCTTGACTGTGGATCATGTTTAGTCTTATCGGAAACTCCGTAAATAACGCCTGAAGTCCCTGCAGTTGCAGCAACTTCCCCTGGTTCCAGAACATTAAGTGATAATGCATTATTAGGCTGATCACCCGCCCTGTACGTAACAGGGATTCCCTGCATAAGGCCCAGTTCCTCAGCTGCCGGTTTATGAAGTGAGCCCTGGACTGAAAAAGAAGGGAGAGTATTTGCAATTAGTCCGGGATTTAATTCCAGATAATCGAATAATTCCTTCGAGACTCTGTTTTCCTTAAAATCCCAGAATATTCCTTCGGAAAGACCTGAATATGATGTATATGCCTCTCCAGTAAGTCTTAACGCCAGGTAATCTCCGGGCAGTAATATCTTATGAATTTTTTCATACAGGTAAGGTTCATTAGCCTTAACCCATGCAAGCTTTGTTGCAGTAAAGTTGCCTGGTGAATTCAGCAGGTGTGAAAGACAGAAATCTTTTCCAAGCCCTTTGAAGGCCTCTTCCCCGATTTCTACTGCCCTTCCATCGCACCAGATAATTGAAGGTCGTAAGACTTTGTAATCCCTGTCAACTATGACGAGTCCATGCATCTGGTAGGAAATACCTATTGCACCAATATCTTTTTTCCTTGTCCCCAGCTGATTGTTACAATCCGATACCGAGGCTTTAAAATTATCCCACCAGGCTTCAGGGTCCTGTTCTGCCCATCCGGGTTTGTTGGCGATAATCTTCATTTCATCTTTCGGGTAAAATGCCGAAGCAAGGCATTTACCTGATTCACCGTCAATTACTGAAGCTTTTACAGACGAGCTTCCAAGATCTATTCCGAGTAATAACATATTTATAGTTTAAGTTACCCTTCTATGGAAACAATCCTTCTTATCGCATAAACTGCAGGTATAGGGATTTCTCTTTACGTTTACCCCGATCCCGATAATTCCGCTCATTGATTTCACCGGATCCATAAGAGATGAAGGGGTCAACCTTATTCCGCAGTAATTGTCATCCATAAGTTTAAAGAGCTTTTTCTGTTCGGCTACGTTCCATCCGCAGTATCCGGGACTGAACCTGTTGGTTATCTTCTTCCCCGCACCGATCATTTCATTTTCAAGCGCATCCTGCATAAGGTCAGAAACATGCTCCTGCGATTCTCCATGCTTATATCCCATAACCCTTTCAACCTGAGAGACAGTGAGTTTCAGATCCTTAAAGTCATATTGAAAAGTCCTGCATATCATCAGCTTAAATCAAAACCCGCTTTCTTTTACAATTCTCTCAACAATTGATTCCCAGCCCATAGTCATAATATGAATGCCGTTTACTCCTTTCTTTGTTTTCACTTTATCAATTATTTCCAGGGCAATTTTTACACCCTCTTCAGGGGCTCCCTCCCCTGCTTCCTTCATCCTCTTCATGATACTCTCAGGAAGTGTAACTCCCGGTACTTTTTCATTTAGGTATTCTGCTATTTTATAGCTTTTTAGCGGTGCGATACCGATCAGGATAAAAACCTTATCAAGCAGATTCTTCTTATCGAGCTGTTCAATCCATGGATCGAGCCGGTCGGGTTCAAAAACAAGGTTTGTCTGAAAAAACTGTGCCCCGGCATTTATTTTCTTTTGATCTTTTAATGCCTGTAATTCAGGATCGGAAGCAAACGGAGTAGTAGCAGCTCCCAGGAACAGCTTTGGCGGATGCTTCATCTTTCTTCCGTCAAGATAAATACCTTCATCCCTCATCCTTCTTAAAATCCATAACATCTGAACTGAGTCCAGATCAAGCAGATTCATGCTCGATACAGGAGAGGGTCCGACAACCGGATTATCTCCCGTTACGCAAAGAACATTAAATATCCCTGTTGAATTAATGCCAACAATATCCGACTGAAGACCTGATCTTGTTGTATCACGCGCTGCAATCTGAAGAACAGGCTCTGCACCAAGGTTTTTTGCAATTATGCTGCATGACATGCTCGACATTTTAGGATTTGCCGATGCCGAATCTGTAAAATTGATGGCAGTTACAAAAGGTCTGACGAGCTCTATATCCTTAGTCAGCTTTGTTAAATTAGAACTTATTGGAGGTGCCACTTCAGTCGCAATAACGAATTGACCACTGCGAAGCTTCTTTTCAAAATCTGATACAGGGTCGCTGTATTTAGCCGGATGGTAATCAGAGTCGCCATTCCACCAGCCTGGTTGCCTTACAGTTTTGAAGACCGATTCCCAGATCTGTGATTTCTTTTGCCTGTCATTTGAAACCAATGATCCTAAAAATTTAGCGGTACCCGTTTTTCTTACCTGCCTTACAACATCAGCCCAGGTTTCAGTTCCGACCTTATTCCAGTCGAGAGGAGGAAGTATCTCGAGAAGTTTTTCTTCTCTTCCGGTTTTAAATGACCTCTTATATATTGCATACCATACGCATTTCCTGGATTCATCAACATAACAGTTTTTAGATGGTGTTGTGCCTCCGCAAGGTCCGTTTCTCATTCCCTTAGGGCATTCCATCGGACAGATAAAAGCAGTCTCCTGCAGAAGACAATTACCGCACATACGGCATCCAAAGAGGGGTCCCTTGATACAAAGTTCAATCTTTCCCAGGAGGCGCCTGGAAAATTTCTCCTTCCTAAATGGGGAAAAAGCAGGTTGCCATCTACGGGCAGGTTTTATCCCGGACATTGCTATAGATTAAATTAAAACCTTATTAATAAACCAGTTACTGATGACTCTGGAAGTATTCAATAAAACGTAACGCGAATTCATCCCTGCCAAGGACCAGGTCAGTTGCCCTTACATCTGCTGTAATTTTTTCAGGATTAGCTATCGGGCATGTCAGTCCGTTAAAAATTGAAAGTGCCATAAATGCGGCATTCAGGGATTTCCTGTCGGGCAATCCGAATAAGATATTGCCGGCGCCCATGGTGATATTATGTCCAAGCTTCTGATGTATAATGCGTAAAGTTTCAAGGGTTATCTTAGCGAGTTCATCAGCTCCATCCTGACCTTTCAAGTCTGGCGGATAAGGTGAGTTCCTGTCGGTTTTACCGAACTCGACACATCTCCCAAGATCCTTAAGTACCTCATCAATCATCCCACTAATATTTAAAGTATAATAATGATCATAAATATAATTCTTAATTCATGAAAGTAACGATCCTGAGCTAAAATTAAGCTAATAATTTATTATTGCAGTTCCCTCTTACTGGCATGGATGGGCGCCAAAGAATAAAGAGGTGGTCTATGTTGCACAGAGAAATGGCAGCCACACCGGAAAAATAATCCTGAAAACATTTTTAATCGATGTCCGGTGATGTATATTTAAAAAAAAACAATACATTTCCGCCAGAAAACTGATCCTAATGATCTCATCAGGTATCTATAAATTACTTTCAGTTCCTGTATTTGGAATACTCTATGTCTATACAGGTGTCGGAGTTCTTTTAATGATTCTTCTGTCATGGCTGAATGCCAGGAAACCTGTTCAGGTCTTAACCCACATCTGGGCCAGGTCCGTTTTCCTTATTATGTGTAAAAGACTGAGGATACAGGGAAGAGAAAACATCAGTAAAAAAGAGAAATATATCGTTATTGCAAATCATGCCAGTCTCTTCGACATTGTTGCAATAATGTCATTTTACCCGGAAGTATCCTGGTTTGGCCATGAACGTCTGCTTAAGGTCCCTATTTTCGGCCGTTTTCTGAAGCTAACCGATTACGTCCCGTTTAAAGAACCAACTATAACTAACACCCGTCATATGCTGGAACAACTCATAGAGAAAGCAAAAAACAGATCCGTTGCATTATTTCCGGAAGGGACAAGGACACTTGACGGCAGGATTAGTCCATTCTACAGAGGTTTCATTTACTTATTCCGTTCAAGGGAGATTGGCATATTACCTGTAACCCTGAATGGCTTCTATGATCTGAAACCCAAAAACCGGTTTTATATCAATTTCGGATCAAAGCTCGATGTTGTTATTCATAAGCCAATTCCCAGGGAAGAACTTATTAATAAAACCGATAACGAAATAATTGATGCAGTTAAAACAGTTGTCGAATCAGCATACCACACAAACGACAAATGATTATAAACAGATAGAAATGATGGCTGAAGAGAAAAATGAAGAATGGGTTTTTATAGTTAATCCGATAGCAGGGAATTGTTTTGGCGGGACAATGGTTCCTGTAATTGAAGATATGATAAGAAAGCATAAAATATCCGGGGAGGTTATATTGACCGGATATCCTGGTCATGCCACTGAACTCTCCGCAGCTTATGAAGAAAAAGGTACCCGTTACATCATCGCAGTAGGTGGTGACGGCACCCTTAATGAAGTTGCTAGGCCCCTGATCGGTAAAAAGAACACTGTCGCTGGCATAATTCCTGCCGGAACAGGAAATGATTATAGTCAGATCCCGGGATTTCCTGGTCGTTTCCGGGAAGAAGACTGGGATATCTTCTTCAGGAAAAATGTGATTGCACAGGATGTTGGAACTGTAAATGGAGCAATTTTCCTGAATGGTATGGGGCTTGGTTTTGATGCTGAGGTTGCTTCCCAGAACTATACCGAAGAAGGTAAAGTAAGAAAAGGAGGTGCTGATAAATATATATGGCATATTGTTAAGACTCTCCTGTTTTTCAGGGAAAGAAAAATGATTGTGGTCAGTGAAGGAAATCGTCATGAGACTGAATGCTTTATGAACACTATTTCTATTGGAAGGCGATTTGCGGGCAGCTTCTTCCTTACACCAAAAGCAATTGCCAACGACGGGTTGCTTGATGTCTGTTCAATCAAAAGGCTGAATCTGTTCCAGAGATTCAAATTATTGTTAAAAGTTCCTAAAGGAGAGCACATTACTGATAAAAGAGTCAATTATTTTCAGACATCCACAATTGATCTTGAATTTCCAAAAGAAGTACCTTATCATGTCGACGGAGAACTGAATTTTGCTGAAAAGTTCAACATCAGGATACTTCCCGGAGCACTCAATATAATTTATAATCCTGATGGCAACCATTTCTTCAGGAGAGGTTAGCGGGAAAAGTTATATAGCTTTTTTCGATCTTGATGGTACTATAATAAATGCTGTCAGCGGTACAGAGCTTGCAAAAGGAGCCTGGAAAAGAGGACTCATGAAATGGCAGGATCTGATAGAGGCAATTTACCTTTCCCTGGTTTATAAGTTTGGCTTAAAAGATCCTCTGATTATTGTTAACCAAATGACTGGATGGGTAAAAGGATTACCTGAAGAGACCTTTGAAAAACTTTGCTTCGACATATACAACGAAGTGCTTCTTCCATCTCTCTACAGTAAGGCCGGACCTGAAATTAATATGCATAAAGAGAAAGGTGCTAAAGTGGTAATACTGTCATCTTCACTTACCCCGATATGCGAGGCGATAGCCGCCCATCTCGGCATCGATGATTTCCTCTGCTCTGAGCTTGAAACAGTCGATGGAATTCTGACCGGATTTCCAGCGGGAGAGTTATGTTTTGGAGAAGAGAAGCTTACCAGGCTCAGGGATTATTGTGAAAAAAATAACAGTACTCCTGAGGAAGCATGGTATTATGGCGATGCAGACTCGGATCTGCCGGCTCTTGGCATTGTCGGATTTCCGGTATGTGTCAATCCTGAAAGAAAACTCGCTAAAATTGCCAGAAAAAACAGGTGGAAAATATATAGATGGACTTAAATGAGATGACTGTTTATTTATCCCCCCTAGGGGGGTAAGGGGGATGTAAAGTATAACATATAACTCAAATTATAAATTAATACTGTATTATTAAATATGTAATTTTTAGATAATAACTTCTTAATTAATCTCTGATTCCAATGACAGAAAAAGTTATCAGGTGCGGCATTGCCGGATCAGGCTATGCGGCAAAATTCCATTATGAAGCTCTGAAATGTCTCATTTCTGTAAAGTTAGAGATAAGAGGAGCCTTTTCTCCCAATTCTGAAAGACTCGGACAGTTTACAGGCCCAAGGGGAATTAAAGCTTTTAAAGATATTGATGAATTAATTGATAATGTTGATGTTGTACATATATGTACATCTCCGTCGACACATGAACAGATCGTGGTTGCTGCCCTTGAAAAAAACAGGCATACCGTTGTTGAAAAACCTTTTACAGGGTACTTCGGGGATGGCACAGAGGAATTCAACGGTGATAATTTCCCCAGGGAGAGAGGACTTGAAAATACCATTACCAGCATTAAAAGGATGGTTGATGCTGAAAAAAAGAGCCGGGGAAAGATTATGTACGCCGAGAACTGGATCTATGCACCTGCAGTTCAGAAAGAACGGGAGATGATCGAGAAGACGAAAGCCCAGGTTTTGTGGATGCATGGAGAAGAATCTCACTCCGGGTCTCATTCATTGGCTTACGGCCAATGGAAGTATTCAGGAGGAGGTTCAATGATCGGAAAAGGATGCCATCCTCTTGCAGCAGCACTCTACTTTAAGCAGATAGAAGGGAAATCCAGGAACGGGAAATCCATCAGACCGGCATCAATCTCAGCCCGTACTCATGTGGTAACACGCATGCCTGGGTACCAGGATCAGGGTCATCTCAGAACTACCTATAAGGATATTGAGGATTTCGCGCAGCTTCATGTAATATTTGAAGACGGCACTTTTGCTGATATTTTTGCCAGCGACCTGGTGCTGGGCGGAGTTCATAACTGGATAGAGGTAAATACAAGTAATCACAGGACATTATGTAATATTGGTCCAAACAATGCTATGCAGACCTATACTCCTGATGAAAAGCATTTTAAGGATGTTTACATTGTAGAAAAGACTGAAACAAAACAGGGCTGGTCATTCGTGTCGCCTGACGAAAGCTGGTTTTTAGGATACCGGCACGAGATGGAAGCATTTTATCGAACAGTAGCTTTCGGAGAACCGGTAGAAAGCAACAGCAGCCTGGCATCAGATGTCATTGCAACAATCTATTCAGGCTACCTGTCAGCAGAAAGAAAAGGGACAGAGGTAGGTATCACACTGATCTAGTGTTAAGTAAAATTTATTATGTTGCAATTATGTCGATTTCGGATTTTCGATCTCAGAATATTTTGAATTTTTTTTTACCTGCTTCTTCTGTCTTTTTAATCCGCAGTCTCAGATCCGCAATACGTAATAAAGTAATTGATTATCCAATCATAAATTCTTATCCATAATTTGTCAAAGTACAATTAACATAACACCAGATTATGCCACTTTATTGAAAATATTGTGACTACAGTGCTGGTACTAAAACAGAAAGGGGCTTTTATCAGGCCCCTTACTATTTAATTTCTTTCTAATCCGGTTTCCCGGAATTAAAAGGTATATCTTATTGAAAAAGCACCTCCATCAGGGTAGAAGTGAGAATATCCGATTATATTAAAGGAAGGTTTCCAGTCAACACTGATATTGATTGGAAATTCAGTAAAACTATAATCAAGGCCAAGAATACCATCAACACCTATCATTATCCCGGTGCCCCCTAAATAACTACTTCCATAACTGCCAAGATGGCCACCGACGCCATAAAACCATTTAAGCCTGTCAACCTCAAAAGCAGGGTTGTGAATTTCATATAACCCGGTGATTTCAAAACCGCTCCAACGTGATGAAAGCAACCCTTCAACGGCAGATTTTTCACCAAGAAAATGTTTAATTGTCAGTCCGTAGCCCCAACCACCACGCAGACCAACAGCTGTTTTGTAATCCTGCGCATTTGCAAAACTTAAAACAAAAATCGTTAACACTAATGATAGTACAATTTTTTTCATGATTAATAATTTTAATGTTTTAGCAAATTTAGTAAAATATTTCCATTATCAACTTTCTTGTCAGACTGATGATTGATTACAATCCACCTGTTTAAATAATCGTAAAGTTTTCGTAAAACGTATTCCAGTGAAGATATTTCCTAAGGAATAGCTTCCCCCTGTATTTGAGGGGCAGTTTATTGTAAGACATATCATGATCAAAGGTCCAGTTTTTGTTTCTTATCCTCTCTTTCATTACCTCAGGATGAGTTCCTCTAAATCTATTCAGGGCATCAATTGAAGAATAATCAAAAAATTGCTTTTTCCCGGCACTTTCAAGCCATTCAATCCCTTCATAAAAGGTAGATGTGTTACGGATTTTCTTTACCATCATTTCAGGCTCCTTGACCCATCCGTAATGGTAAACGCAGGCATCGACCGGCTTCACCTTAAGCTTCCTGTTGTCACCTTTCCTGAAACCCTGGGCATCCCTGAATGAATATATCGATTTGTCGTTCCTTATAACCCTTACCTCATTCCTGTACCATCTCTGGGAAACACCTACATAATCAAAAGAGCCATAAAAATGAAGGTAATTGAACAGGAGTCCGTCGACCTGTTTATCCTCCTTCCATTTTTCCATGGCATTGCGGATGTTGTCCAGATACTTCTCATGGACCGCCTCATCTCCCTGGATATAAAAGGCCCAGTCAGAGTCATCGGGGATTGCCTTTATCGCTTTATCGGTTTCCGAAGCGAATACCCTGCCCAGAATCTTCATCTCAGGCGAATCGTTCCAGACAGTGTTTATTACTTTGATCTTTTGACTGTCAATATTACGGATAAGATCTTCAGTATTATCATCCGAATTCCCAACCGCTACAACAAAATCATCACAAACCGGTAAGATCGATCTGATCGCTTCTGCAACAGGATAATCAAATTTAACAGCATTGCGGATGAATGTAAAGCCGGTGACCTTCATAAAGTATAATCAATATAATATAATTGGCGAAAGAACTTCATTCACAAATTTAGGATAAAAAGATATTACTATTATTGGTAAATTTATGGATTGAAGAATTTTTAAAAATAAAATCGATTACGATGTTTATAAAACTTTTTCTTATAGCATTACCTGTCTTTTTCGCAATTGACATGGTCTGGCTTGTTCTGGTTGCCAGGAATTTTTATCAGAAACAGCTTGGGTTCCTTATGAAACCTGACATCGGATGGCTTGCAGCAATAAGTTTTTACTTATTGTTCATTGCAGGGCTGATAGTTTTTGTTATTACTCCGGCGATTGAAAAAAACTCCTGGTCACATGCCCTCATTTTAGGTGCATTCTTCGGACTTGTAACGTATGCCACGTATGATCTGACAAATCTGGCAACAATAAAAGAGTGGCCCGTTCTGGTTACAATTGTAGACCTGCTCTGGGGCAGTGTGCTTGCGGCCTCAGTTTCAGTGGTTACCTACTTTATTGCCGCGAAAATTTAATTTTAACCTTTTCCCCTTTTCTGCACGAAGTTACTTACTGATTGCTTCCAGGGACTGGGAAATATTAAGGATTTTCGAATTCTGGTCGAGGGTGATAATATATCCGCTTTTCGAATCAAAAAATTTGTCTCTTATAAAATACCACTTATCATCTATTTTAAGATGCTCCTTATATTCTTTGTTCAAATCGCTTATTGGGTATATCTTGTCGAGGGCCGTCTCAAAAATCTTAGCATCGGTCTCACTTTTTAGATAAAAGTCTGTTCGTACCAGTGATACAAGAGTAAGCATACTATCCATCCGCCCCTCCAGTACGAATAATGCTCCATCCTTAATGACGAATAAATCGCCGGAACAGTAGGTCATATCATCGGTAAATTTAAAACCGGCATCCACTTTATAGAAAGTGCCGGCAAAGACCCTCGCCAATGTATCCGAAACAATCTTTTCTTTAATGATCGTGATTTTTGATTTAATGAAATTATCAAGCAGTGAATTATCTTTTTCAGATATTTCCTGAGCATTTATTTTTATGATCAGAATACTGAAAATCATAAAAAAACAAATAGATTTTTTCATAGCAGTTTAGTTTTTCTATAAAGGTCATAATTAATTGGATAAACGGACAGAAAATTACGACTACCTGTAATTTACTACTTCTTCCGGTTTTTTCCTGGTCGAAGCAGATGAAGTAGCATCGACACTCCTGTCAATATTTCCGACTTTAAGAACGGATACAACTCTGTACCCTTCGGGAATCTCCAATAACTGTTTTTTGGTTAAATTTATATTATTGACGGGGCCAGTATATATATGCGCTCCAAGCCCAAGACTCTGAGCCGCTATATACATATTTTCCGTTGCCAGGGCACAATCAAAATCGATATTCCCCTGCTGATTACCCTCCGGACCGGAAATACATATTAATATATTTCCCGTAATGGTATTGGGAATGGCCTCTTTAATTATTGAACTGTCTTTTATCACAGTAAATTTCCATAACTGTTTGTTCCTGGCGCTTGGAGCCTTCATACCACATTTTATTATCAGGTCAATTTCACTGTCTGATACAGGCTTTGCTGTAAACATCTTTGCTGAGTAACCCGACATTATTACATCGATTACTTGGTTGCCGCCGGATTGACTTGTAAGTGTTAAAGTGCTTACTAATAATATTATTAATACTGACATTAGTGATTTCTTATACATGACAATTGTGTATTAGATTTAACTTATTTGTAATTATTTAGTCCGAAGTCCGAAGTCCGAATCCGTAAGCCGTACACCGGCTACCGGTCACCGGTTGTCACCCGTTAAACTATTTCCCCTGCTTACTATCATTCTCCTTATTTTCCCGTTCCTTATTCAGGTTCATAGTTAATGCTGTCATTCCGGACAGCCCTCCCAGCTGCATGGTTTCGAGTGCTGAGCTTGGAACAATTACTATTGTGGAGTTTGTCTTCAATCCTTCATACAGCATGTTCATTGCCCTCAGGTGAAGTGCTGTAGGATTGTCGGCGTATGTTTTGGCAGCTTCTCCAAATTTTTCTGCAACCTGCCGTTCAGAATCGCCGAGTATCACACGGGCCTGGCGTTCTCTTTCTGCCTGGGCCTGCATCGACATTGCATCCTGCAGTGAAGAAGGGATATTGACATCTTTGACCTCAACAGATATCACATTGATACCCCAGGGCTCGGTCCGGTCATCAATGATCTTCTGAAGCAAAGTGCTCATCTTGTCTCTGCCTTCGAGCATCTCAGAGAGCATTGTCTTGCCTATGACATCACGCAGGGCTGTCTGTGAAGCCCAGCCAATTGCATTTTTATATTCAGCAATTTCAAGTGCTGCCTTCTTTGCATCAATGACTTTCCAGAACAATACTGCATCCACATCAACGGGTACAGTATCTTTTGTAAGTGTCTTTTCCGCGGTAAAAGAAGTCGAGATTACCCGTGTGTCAATCCAGTAAGCCACTGAGTCAATGATCGGTATAATGAGAAACAATCCCGGTCCCCTGAGGGAATGGAAACGTCCTAACCGCAACACAACTGCTTTTTCCCACTGATCTGCAATTTTAATTGCAGAAGAAACTAAAATAGCTACCAGGAAGAAAATAGCTGTAACCCACATAGCTCCGGTACCTTGCCCAAAGCCAAAACCCAGATATGCCCATGCCAGACCTATAGCGAGAATGACAAAAAAGATTAAAACTGAAAAAGAACTTTTTGCTTTCATAACATTAACCTCCGTTTATTTTATATGTGTTAAATCTGACGTTTTTTCAGGTACCGGTATGTCGGATCAATGCATAATCAGTTCATATAATCAAAGATATGCATTTACATTCAATATTGATTACCTTACCAGTACAAATGCCGCCCACATAAAGGGCTGAAAGGGATACTTGCTTTTCATGTAATCCTGAGCCTCTCCCAGAGCTACCTGAATTGACTTACCGGAAAACCATCCTGTATAAAAGTAATTCATTAATTCTGATGTCTGGTAGTCTGGAATTTGCCATAAGCTCATAAGGATGAAATCTGCCCCTGCTATCTTAAATGATCGCTGAAGGCCAAAAACACCCTCACTGCCTTTTATTTCTCCAAGACCGGTCTCACATGCTGAAAGCACTACCAGCTCAGTGTTTGGTATGTACATGTTGGAAACTTCATAAGCTGTTAATATCCCATCATCCACACCCTGAGGAATCTCCTCTCCCCCCCAGCCATGGTTTACACCCGCGAAAGCTAATCCGGACCTCATTAGTGGATTCTCAGATGATTTGAAAACCCGGGTGGCACGTTCTCCTGCTTCCATTAAACCGGTTTTATCATAATTCTTCTCTGCATCAGGAAAGAAGAATCCATGTGTGGCGATGTGAATTACCTCCGGGCTTGAGTTTCCATCTAAATTTTTAATGGACTCTTCAATGGCATCATTGCCAGCCAGGACATAAGATTTAATGCCTTTACCTTCTGCAAGCTTACTGATCTTCTCAACTTCGTTCATTGTACCGTCAAGGTACATCCATGAACCGCTTCGGGTATTCTCCTTGCCAAATGAACGACTTGTCTGCAAAGGGAATCTTCCAACCGAATGTTTGTACTGATCAGCAATACTTTGCATTTTATCCAGCCCTGCATCATATTCTATGCCCCCGAATAAAACTATTTTTTTTACCGGACTCTCCTGATGTTTAATTATTATCTGGGCGGTACTGCTGAGCTGAAACAATTTATATCTGTCAGAAAGTAATTCTCTTTCCCCGCAGGGAATAGCTGCAAATGACAACTGATGAAGGCGGCCTGAGGGTGAGTAACAGACATTCTGCACACCATCAAGATATTTCTCCAGAGGTTTCCATATTAAATCATAAAGCTGATGTCCTTTCCCTGGATTTAATTGATTGCCTGTATTTGCCCAGCTATATAAATCATTTATAAAATTAATATCTGAACCTCTTCCACTTTGTAAAACAGAGTCAAGCTGCCTACCCTCAAAAAGGTAGACTATTTTTGGATAAATATCATCATGTTTTAATATAATGGCGACATACATAATGCTGTCAGTCCATTTCCTGCCATTATAGAAAGGAAAGTGAGTAAATTCAATTGCAACCTCACCGGGATCCAGTTTTTTTTGCACATCCTGCCAGTGAATATTATGCAATTCTTTTAAATCATTCTTTGCTGAGTATATCCTGGCTAGCTGTTTTTCCAGCTCATTGGCCTGGCTTTCCATCATTTTTGTATCAAGTGTCTGTTGCGCTAAAGGCATGGAATATTGTCCTGCAAGTGACGCTCTTACAGCTAACCATGAATTATAAGTCTTTATGGCGCTGGAATCACCACTGCTGAGGATATACATACGTAACTGTTTATCAGCCCTGAGCAATAATCCTTTGCCGGAAAGTTCAATATCATATGCTTTCCCGGCAATGGCCGGATAAATTGTGTGTTGCTGCATGATAAAGTTCTGGTAGGTCTTAAAAAAGAACTGGACCTTTGCCAGGTATTTTTCTTTTTCAGTTTCAGACATAAAGCTGAATTGTTGCTGAATCTGAAATAAATAGGTATTCATAGCCCGCTGATAAAATGGCGCTGCCTTTTCAAAATAACCCCTGTCCTGGTATAACAGGGCAAGATTGTTCAGGATAGAAGCAATATCAGGGTGGTTTTCTCCGGATATTTTCGATGCGATCTCCAATGCCTGCAAATACATGGTTTCTGCTTTTGCAAAATTACCCGTGGCATCGTAGAATTCTGCCAGGTTGTTTAATAAAGTTGCATAAGAAGGGTGCATTTCACCAAGAACCTTTTTACTGATTTTCAGCGCTTGCATGAACAGGGGTTCTGCCCTCTCATAATCACCCCTGTCATTATAGAACAGAGCCAGGTTGTTTAATGAAATTGCATAATCAGAGTGCTCTTCACCCAATGCGTTTTTGAGGATATCCAGGGCCTGCAGCAGCAGTGTCTCTGCTTTTTTATAATTACCCGTGACAGAATAAAACAGAGCCATATTATTTAAAGTGACTGCATATTCAGGGTGTTCTTCGCCCAGTGTAGCCCGTCTGATCTCCGATGACTGCACATAAAGAGGTTCTGCCTTTTCATAATTTCCTGTTTCATAGTAAAACAGAGCGAGATTGCTGAGCGAAGTAGCATAATCAGGGTGTCTTTCACCAAGCACATTCTTCCTGATTTTCAACGCCTCCAGATACAGTGACTCCGCTTTTTCATAATCACCCCTGCTATAATATAATACACCAAGATTGTTTAATGCCAGGGCATAACTGGAGTGCTCTTCACCATATTTCTTTTTGCTGATTAACAGCGCTTGCTGATACAAAGGTTCTGCCTTATCATAATTGCCCATCTTAAAATATAACTGCGCCAGATTGTTTGCTGAAAGAGCATATTCAGGGTCTTCAGGACCGGGTACTTTTGCTCTTATTTCCAATGTTTGCAGATAAATGGATTCAGCTTTCTCATAATTACCCATATCATCATATAATGCCCCCAGGTTATTTAATAAAGAAACAGTATTGGGGTGCTCTTCGCCAAATGTTCTTTTGCTGATCTCCAATGCTTTAAGATACATGGGTTCTGCTTTTTTATAATTACCCATCTCATGGTATAGTGTTGTAATATTGTTCAGTAAGAGAACATTCCCGGGATCTTCTTCACCATTTATTTTCTTACTGATCTCCAATGCCTGCCTGTAAAATGTCTCTGCATTTTCATATTTGCCCATGGTACGATATAATGCGGCTAGATTATTTATTGCAGTGGCATAAAGATCATTTGACAGCGCATTGATTTGTTCATATATCGCTTTAACATTCAGGTAATATTGTTCTGCCCTGGCATATTGGTGATTTTTCTCAAAAGAGACTCCGGCATAAATCAGTAAAAATGAATAATAGCTGGTGTCATTTGCTCCATAATCCTTTTCAATCAAAGGCAACACTTTCTCAAATTCCTGTGCTGCCTGTTCATATCTGCCGGCATCGAAGAATTTAAAGGCACTGTCAATACTTTGAGAATGCACATTTAAAAGGCAAAAGAGTAATACAACAGGGATTGAAATGCTTTTCAAGGTAATATGCTTATTATATTAACGTGAATTCGATATAAATTTAAAAAGATAAACCCATTGATTGATCGATTATTTCAAGGTTAAGAGATGGTTTTTTGGGGAGATATGAATAAGCGATTAACCCGGA
>JALONT010000015.1 GCA_025454795.1 Bacteroidales bacterium
CTTACAAAATGGATTTTGTGATAGTTCCTTCTGCAACCGTCGTATTTTCTGATACGAGTGTTAACACTTTTATAAATGGCTGCTTCCAGTCCGTCCAATACCATGTTTGCAAGAGTAGGAGAGATGATACCACCTTGCGGGGTTCCTGCCTCTGTAGGAAAAAGTCTGTTATTGTCAATAAATCCGGCCTTTAGCCATTTGGTGACAACTTGTTTGTCAATGAGGATATTATTGATAATCCATTCATGACTGATATTATTAAAACATCCTTTGATGTCACCCTCCAGTATCCATGTTGCGCTGTCGTTTCTTGAGAGATGTATATAGCACCTTTCAACAGCATCATGGCAGTTTCTCTTACGGCGAAAGCCGTATGAAGAGTAGTCAGCGGTTGTCTCCGATACCGGTGTCTCCGATACCGGGTCGAGAGCAGAGAGGAAAAGAGCCTGCATAGCCCTGTCTTTCATTGTAGGTATTCCGAGGGGTCTTGTACCACCATGTCTTTTTCTGATGTGAACCCTTCTCAGAGGTTTAACAATATATTCTTTTCTTGCTAACGATTTTGCGGCCAATAGTTTCAGCCTGGGGGATTTCCATAACACCCCGTCAACGCCGGGAGTGTTCTTTCCTGAGTTTTCAGTAACTCTCTTAACAGCCAGTAATTTTGCTGCAAAAGAGTGCGTTAGTAACCATTGCAAGGCACGAGCCTTGTTCCGGAGACCTTCGCTTATTGCCTTTGCAATACGTCTCTGCAATGATCGTACTCTCTTATACACTTTATCCCACGGAATGAGATTCCATGTAGTGATGAGAGTCTTAAGAGCACATCGTTTTGGACGATTCATTTGCTTCCTCAAGCTAAAGTCTTACTACAGATTTCTTACAACAGAGCACCAGATAAAATTCAGCCTGCTTTCACAGCGGGGCAAATTTAGAACCCCTATCTACCAAATTACATGATAGCCTTCGCTTTCTTTATCCTCCTTTACCTGCATGATATTGTATCCCCGTCGCCGGAGACTTACCCCGAAAGGAACCATTCAGGCTTAACACGTTTCGCTTAAATAACAGGATGGGTTAGGTGCTGTCTACTACGCCGAAGGGTCAACGTCCAATGTATGAAATGCACAAAATTCATATCCTGCCCTTATACCTTTTTGGTCAAAGCGTAACAACAACTTTCGCTTTTTCGTTATGACGACGCTTACAACAATTCACATATGTTCACCATACCATCCAAGCCAGCACCTTTCAGATGTTGTTACTGAAAGGGAACTTTGTCCCGGCAGCTTCACACCCGGGAATCACTCCCCACGCATGTGCCGGTAGGCTCAACTGATGGAACAGAAGGTTAACTCGTGTTGTAGAATGTTGTCATAATACATTGGTTAACAGTTATTTGAAGCGACTTCGTGTCGCACAATTCATTAACACTAACGGCCCGCCGGTAGAATTAGTAGGCGTTGCTGAGCGTCTGGAGGCTGTGACCACAAAAGCTCTTCTGTTATGAGCAGGGTCCCGATACACAGCCGAAAGGAGCGAAGCATGGCGTGGTTTTTGCCGTCCGGGTACAAGTTTTATGAGCATCACGAGTGTCGCGGTACAATGTTTATAGTGAGCAGGTTATGAGTCATGGTACTGTTATTTTATTAACACTACTGGCGCGGTCGGCTTACAAATTTACCACTTTCCTGTCACGGAGGCAGGATTTGCAAAAACCATGACAAGCCTATTAATTTTTACCGGCGTTGTTAGCTGCTGGGCTATTTTAAAACTGTATTGACCACAATCGGCAGGATTAAATTGACCATCTAAGGCCGGGGTTAAGTGCTTGTTATTTAATTTAATACGATAATCTCAGTTTAACTGGCCAAATGTGGTCAAGACGTCCGGCTTTTGCATTGAGATCGTTTTTCTTTTTTAGCCATTATAAATTCAAAAACATTTTCAGGTACTATTGACTTGAAAATTTGATGCTTTCTTTTATGTAATTGGAATTCATATTTTTCAATTAAAGATAGGTACCTAGTTGCATTATATATTGTAATTGCTGAAAGCCATTCATAAAATTTGTATCTAGGTATTCCTTGACTCAAGGCGAGTCTTAAATCGTCTTCATCAAAAATATCTGGATAAATATCCTTCCAGGTCTTTATTTGACAGATACTCAAACCTGCTTTAAATAATTATTTCAACCTCCAATTTACGATAACAATAAAAAACTCTAAATTTGATTGCATCTTTATAAGAATCAACATCAGCTATGGCCCATCATAATACGATTAAGTACAATAGCTATACGAAACTGACCAACAGATTGAATCTTCTTCCACAGGGAGCTTTACCTTCTGATCTGCTTTTTGAAATACTGAAGATCCTTTTCTCAGAAAGGGAAGCAGAGCTTGTTTCATCATTGCCGATAAAACCTTTTAATGCCAAAAAAGCTGCAGCAATCTGGAAGATCAGTGTACCGGATACAAAGAATATATTGAATGACCTGGCTGACAGAGGACTGCTGATTGATGCCTGTGAGAATGACGACGTGCTTTATTCCATGCCGCCTCCGATGGCAGGCTTTTTTGAATTTTCCCTGATGAGATACAGGAATGATATTGATCAGCAGACTCTTTCAGAGCTCTTTTATCAGTACATGAATATTGAGGAAGACTTTATTAAAAACCTCTTTACCACAGGTAAGACCCAGCTGGGAAGGGTATACGTTAACGAAGAGGTTCTCTCAAATGAGAATGCTCTTCATGTGCTTGACTATGAGAGAGCATCGGAGGTAATGAAAACTGCTGATTCGATAGGAATCGGAATCTGTTATTGCAGGCACAAGATGGAACACCTGGGAAAAAACTGTGATGCTCCCATGGATATCTGCATGACATTTAACAAAAGCGCAGATTCACTGACGCGTCATGGAATTGCAAGAAGGGTTGATGTTGCTGAAGGGATAGATCTTTTGCAGAAAGCAAGGGATAATAACCTGGTGCAGTTTGGCGAAAACGTACAGGAAAAAGTGAACTTCATCTGCAACTGCTGTGGATGCTGCTGTGAAGCACTGATAGCTGCAAGGAAATTCGGATTTCTCAATCCCGTCCATACGACTAACTTTTTTCCGTTTATCGATGAAGATAATTGCAACGGCTGCGGAAAATGTGTTGCATTATGTCCGGTAGAAGCTATGACACTTGTATCGTCTAACGATCCCGGCTTGCCAAACAGGAAAAAAGCAAAGCTACAGCAGGAGATCTGTCTTGGTTGCGCTGTCTGTCTTACTGGTTGTGATAAAAAGGCCCTTGAGCTTCGTTCACGCAAGGAACGTGTGATCACACCGGTTAATTCAGTTCATAGGGTTGTAATAATGGCAATTGAGAGGGGCAAGCTTCAGAATCTTATATTCGACAGGCAGGTTATGTTCAGCCACAGAGCGATGGCGGCTGTATTGGGAGTGATCCTTAAGTTGCCACCTCTGAAACAGGCTCTCGCAAGCGAGCAATTCAAATCACGATATCTTATTTCGTTGATCAGAAGACAGAAATATTCGTGACCCTGAGAGTGACAAGTGGCATTTAATTCCGGACAGGAATGATCAATTTACTCCGGCGAAGAGTGGTCAAGCCCCCCGGCTTTTGCAACTTGCATAGAAAAAATACTTCTGACTGGGAGAATAACTTTCCCGGTTTTCGTTTTCCATTGCTCCAAACTCGCACTATACTATATCCACAATTTCACTACCTTAGTGTTACCAATATTAGACTAATGAATGATATTCAATTACTTATTGATGAACTTGTTAAATTCCGTGATGCCCGGCACTGGGAACAGTTTCATAACACCAAGGATCTTGCATTGGCCATATCCATTGAGGCAGCAGAGCTGAATGAACTCTTTCTCTGGAAAACAACCGGGGAATCGGAGCAGGTTGATAAAAACAAGCTTAAGGAAGAGCTGGCTGATGTGCTTGCATTTACCCTGCTGCTTGCCGGGAAACATGGCTTTGATGTAAAGGAGATCGTTCTTGAAAAGATCAGGAAGAATAATGAGAAATACCCGGTGGATAAATCTAAAGGAACTGCGAAAAAATACAACGAACTATAACCAATGCTGATCTACCAGGCACCTTCCGACAGATTTATTGATGATGTCAGAGAGAATACGATTTCTGATATCATGTCGGAAAATTATAAGGCAAGGCTTGGTAAATATCCGGGAGTCCCCGAATTTGTGTCATGGCAGAACAGCCTCTCGAGGGTAAGGGATCTGCTGGAACTTGGTAAAATACACGACACTTTTGTTGCACTTGAATATGAAGTACCATATAACCAGAGCCGCCTCGATTGCCTGCTTTTCGGAAAAGGTGCAAACAACATTTCAAATGTTATCCTCATTGAACTCAAACAGTGGTCGAATGTAAAGGCAATGGCAGAAGAAGGTAACTTTGTAGAAACATATACCGGAGGCAGGGAAAGGGTTGTCCCTCACCCTTCACAACAGGTAAAGGGATACCATAATTATATGCAGGGTTTTGTTGAAGAGTTTGAGAAAGAACCCACCCTCTCCCTTTTCAGCTGTGCCTATTGCCATAACTACTCCAGAACGGATGGGAAGGGTCTTCACAATCCGGTTTACAAAGATCTGATAGCAGAATTCCCACTCTTTACTAAAGAAGACACAAAGTTACTTGGGATCCGGATCAGAGAACTGCTTGAAAATGGTTCCGGGTTTGAGATATTCAACCGTTTTATGCAGAGTCGGCTGCATCCTTCAAAGAAACTTCTTGAAAACGTGCACAAGATCATTAAGAATGATGTTGTGTTCTCGCTGCTCAACGAACAGTTGGTTGCCAAGAACCTTATCCGGGCAAGGTGCAGGATGTCGGCAAAGAAAAATGAAAAATCGGTTATTATAGTTCATGGCTGACCAGGGACAGGAAAATCGGTTATCGCTTTAAATATTCTTGCAGAGGAAGCATTAAAGAAAAAGAATGTTTTGTATGGCTGTAAATCAAAACCTTTCACATCCGGATTGCAGAAACTTGTTGGGAGAGGCGGTGAAATAATGTTCTCAAATCTCTTTCGTTTCATTCCCAGCAGGACAAAGGAAAATGAATTTGATATACTTCTTATTGATGAAGCTCACAGGATAGAAAAGAACAGCAATCATCAATATACGAAGCCAGAAGACAGGACAGATATGCCACAGATGGAGCAGCTGGTCAGGTGCGCAAAAACTACTGTATTCTTCATCGATGACAGGCAGAATGTTCGTTCATCAGAGGTTGGAAGTTCTGATCTTATAAGAGAGGCTGCTTTGAAATACACCGCTGAAATTCATGAGGTTACGCTTGAAACCCAGTACAGGTGCATGGGTTCGAATGATTACCTGTTATGGATTGAATCGGTTCTCGGATATTCTAATGAAGAGAGAATTTTCAGGAAGGATGACCAGTTTGACTTCAGAATTTTTTCTTCACCGCAGGAGATAATGGATATCCTTAATGAAAAGGAGAAAGAAAAGCCGAATTCTGCAAGGATGGTTGCCGGTTTCTGCTGGCCATGGAGCAATAAAACAGACAGTAACGGGGAACTTGTTAAAGATGTGAAGATCGGGGATTTTGCAATGCCCTGGGAGACACACGAAAAGATAACCTCAATACCAAAAGGTTATGTCAGGTGGTATGAATGGGCATATCGCCCGGAAGGAATTAAACAGGTGGGGTGTATTTACACTGCCCAGGGATTTGAATTCGATTATATAGGGGTGATAATTGGTAATGATCTGTGTGTGGATGTATCTTCCGGAAGATTAGGGGCAGATATAAGCGCTACCAAAGACCCGATGCTGAGAAGAAGCATAGATAATTTCGAAAAGCATGTTAAGAACATTTACAGGACACTTCTTACAAGGGGAATGAAAGGGTGCTATGTTTATTTTACTGATAAGCACACTGAAGAGTATTTCAGGGAGAGGATGGAGAATTAAAAATTTGATTACTCAGGTTGATAAAATTATCCAGCACTGATTTTTTCTTTTCTGGCTTTTTAACCGAATTCAGTATACAATATTGTCGATTCCTGGTGGCACCACTTAAAACAGAGCGAGAGTGAGAGCGAGTTGTGAGACGAGCGAACACTCTCGATCTGTTTTCTCTAATCTCACTCTCACTCTGTCTTTTCCAGATAGATCAACGTCTTGCGGGTTTTTGTTTTGATGGGGGTGACGGATTCGATGATGGATTTTGTAACGCGCACGTTATCAAGCAATTAGACAAGATTTTCAGATCATTTATGCCTTTTGGCGGGCTTTTTGTCAATTTTTATTATAAATATGTCTTTTCCTGATAGCAATTCAATTGATTCAAAATAGTTGGCTTGTTCTTGCTTTAATCTATCTCCTTCCCCTTTTACTTCACAAAAGAACCAATCTGTCTTGTCCTTATTGTAGCAGAATAAATCTGGGCATTAAGAGCGTTTTTCTTTTTTAGACGTTTATAGGTATTGGGGATGATAATCCGTGAAAGTGTGCGACCATAAAATGCTGCAAGTCGCACTACTGCAAGACCGTTCAAATTAAATCTTAACTTTGTCCCACCTGAAAGCAATTGATGTGAAACTCCGGACCAAAGCACTTCTGTACAACATCTTTATAGATCCCCTGATCTCGGGATTAAGGAGTGCTGTTACAGAAAAGGCAGGCAACCCGGACAGAGTGATCGACATTGCCTGCGGCACAGGTTCTCTGGCTATTGCCCTTGCAAGCCGATCCGGTCATGTAACGGGAATAGACCTCGACGTGGAGCTTATCAATTTTGCTTCTGAAAGGGCTGGCATTAAAGGAGTCAATAACATTAAATTCGAGGTACATGATGCCTCAGACCTTTCTCGTTACAGGGATAAGGAATTCGACATTGCCGTCACTTCAATGGCTATCCACCAGTTTGAAGAAGAGCTGGCAGTGAAGATCCTCGTGGAGATGAAGCGGATAGCTGCAAGGGTTATAATTAGCGATTACAATTATCCCATGTTGAGGGGCTTCTCGCGTTCAGTGGCATACAGCATTGAGAGGATGGCAAAGGGCGACCACACCCGGAATTTCATGAATTACATGTCGCGGGGAGGGATCAGATATTTTACAGTTGCTGCAGGACTTACGGTCATGTCTACGGTAATAAGGGGTAATGGAGTGTTTGTAATGGTGGTGTGTGAGTGAAGAGTACACGATTTCATTGTTCAGTAAAGTTTTCAATAATCAACGGCCTATTCCTGGTGGCACCACACAAAACAGAGCGAGAGTGAGGGCGAGTCTTGAGACAAGCGAACACTCTCGTTCTGTTTTCTCAATACTCACTCTCACACTCACACAAACAAACCCGTAAGATAAACGTCTTACGGGTTTTTGTTTTTAATGGGGTGTCGGAATCGGTGATGGATTTTGTAATCTGCAAATATTCAATCTGATACAGTTAATTTGTCAGGTACTAGGCAATTTTTCTTGATAGGTTATATTTAAATAAATTGGAAATTTGTAGTTAGGAAAATTAAGTGATACCTTAATCGGAGTTCATAATCATGATAACAGGAATTATCCCTTAATACATGGTGAAGCAGATATTGCAGCCTTAGTGTTTTCTGATAACCTTGGATTATTCAAAGGCGGAGAACTATATGTTCAGGCAATGGGGATATTTGGCAGTCAGGCCTCAGCAAACTTTACCGGCGACCAGCAGGTTTTCAGTAATATTGAAAGTGATCCGGGGATCTTTCTATATCAATGTTATTATAAACAGACCTTCAACAAGTTAATTGTCAAGCTGGGTCAGCTTGATATGAATGCCGACTACCTTGTAAGTTCATGGGCCGCACCTATGGTTAACAGTTCATTCGGTGTTATTCCCACAATTTCCCTTAATATGCCTGCTTCAATATTTGCATTTCTTTCCCCTGGGTCTCCTTTAAATATCTGCTTTCCAAACAGCTTACTGTTCAAACAGCATTTTTTGACAGGGATCCCGGCAATTATGAGACTAATCCTCATAACTTAACCTGGCATCTGGGCAGGGATGATGGTTGGTTTAACATTTCTGAGCTGCATTACAAAACAAAAAGTGACCTGAAACGCTGAAGATACAAAACCGCGATATACTATCACAGTAAGAGTACCGCGGAAACTGAGAATCCGGAATCTTCAAAATCGAGCTTTGGCTTTTATGTCATGGGAGATCAGCAGCTGACATTTGAGAAGAACACTATCGAGAATGGGTTGAGCATGTTTTTCCAGTTATCATACAGTCTGACTCCACAAAATATGATAAGAAGATACTCTTCGTTCGGTTTAATGTACAGGGGAATATTCCCGCGTATGTATGAAGATGAATTTACTGTTTCGGTTGCTTCAGTGAGATTAGGAAGTGACTTTTTGGAATCCAACCCCGATTTCTATGATAATGAAACTGCAATAGAGATTACCCATAAAAAATACCTCACTTCATCAATAATTATTCAGCCTGATTTTCAATATATTATCCAGCCGGGCGCGAACAAACTATATAATGGGAATGTGACTGTAGGATTATTGAGAACCATTTTATCATTTTAATAGAATGGATCTGGCGGATAATGTGAAAGGCAGGTAAATTGTTACTTACTCAACCTGAGAAACTGAATTCAGGAAACTTGAATCTATTGTGATTTCAGGGATTGAAATAAAATTTACTTCTCAACAAGTTTATAAGCCACTATGTTTTTCTTATTAAACGTCGGTACAAGTAACATATTCAGTTCAGGAATATATGCTATATCTGCGCTGTTGATCTGTTCTGCTTTTTTATTTAGCAATGAAACTTTAGTATAATCAGGGTTTATTAGGAATATCTCCCCAAACCAGTCTGTAACAATATAGTAACCCGGAATACCAGTATATGCTATTCCATCCCCTTTATTAATTCCATCTGTTAAAACTGTTTTGGCCTTTGTTTTAATATCGTACGAGGTAAAATCCATACTTCCCATTGAAGCAACAAGAATCCTTTCTCCATCTGCGAGCAGACCATTCGGTGCATTCAGTCCCACTGTTAACCAGTTGGTAATATGTCCATTGGAGTATTTATATATTCTATTCGCATCGGAATCGGAGATATATAGATTTTTCTCCGGATCGGATGTTATATCATTTATCATTTTGACGCTGTCAATGAGGATTTTCCTGATAATTAATCCTCTGTTAATATCCATCAAGACTAGCTCATCGACATCGGCGGCATAAAGTGTATCTCCAATAATAGCCATCCCTTTAGGAGAACTGAGTCCTTCAATCCAGCGCAGATTCAGAATCTTACCATCTGTTCCGAGAATAGAAATAAAACCATTTCCATCTTTCATTCGTGGTTCATAATTCAGATCAGAAACATATAGCACATTACGGACTTTATCATAAATTACCGATTCAGGGATTAAAAATACAGAATCGGTACTCCATAACTCCATAAGCTCAAATTGTTTGAAGGGTGGGGTGGTGGTTTTGCCTGCAGATTTCCTGTTACCCTGGTTACATGAAACAGAAACTAAAAGGATGATGCTGAGGATAAATGCTATCTTCTTCATAATACAGACTTTATTATTAGTTTTTGCAAAATAATAAAACTTGTGTGGATATACAAATATAAATAATGTCCCATTATAAATTGTTTACAATCATGTGGGGCCCATGGCACCACAACCTTCAAACGCAGACCGCTGTAAAATCAATGAATTACAGCGATCTTTAAATTTCTTGTTGACGCTTTTGGTGCTGGATTTTTCAACGAATCCATTATCAGGCACTTACAGGTATGTTTCTGAGTTTATTGAATAAAGATGATTTGAATTATTAAACGTGGCACTTAATTCTATCTGTATATTTTAATTATCGCTACCAATAGTCCACCTGTAATATATGCGATAATCCACCAAGTATAGGCAATTCTGGAATATAGATGTAGTTGACGGCTTACATTCTTCTCAGGGCCCTCTTTCAAGTAATGCCTGAAAAGCAGAAATGTATCTGTAAACATCCCAAGAAGCGAAGAATAACCGATGAATCCATGAAATGTTAACATTCCGCTGCTTGAACCAATTATCATAAAAATAGTTGCTGTAATATCGAGTGTGATACCAATCGTGTAAAAAAATAATACCTTGAAAGTTACAAGTTGTCTTTGTTTTTCTTTTGTAAATCCGATGGAATAAAACACCAGAGCTATGGTCACAACAGCAGAACCTATCATTGAGGCAGTTTTCATTTATATTTATTTTATTTTATCAATCTGATTAAAAGGTAAAAATTTTTAATTGAAAAAATCTTGCATTTTGTTTTTTTAATTCCTTTCAACAAAATTTAATCGGATGTATCCTGTTGTTGAAAGAGATGCGATAAGCCATTACCTGATTTTCCCGAAATCGATATTTAAACCAATAAAAAAACTTCTCCCGGGGGAAATAAAATCTATGTTTTGCGGGATGGTCACATTGAATATATTATCAAGTCCCGTTGAAAGTCGTAGCCATTTATATTCTTGAGAAACCGTGAAACGCCAGGAACTGTAGGGCCGGTCACGGAAAGTCCCTTCAGTTGTTATTTCATAGAACTTTTCTCCCATAAGTTTGCAATAGATCTGAGCTGAGAAAGAAAAATTCTTTTTTCTGAAATTATAATCTGCAGCAATATTCCCCGAATGTTTAGTTGTACCATATAATTGAAGACCTGTCTGATTATCGTGAGAATGGACATAACTGTAACCTGTACTTAGCAAAAGCCCGGCGCAAACTTTTTGTTTAGATAAAAGATCTATACCATAAACAGAAGCACTTGCGACATTCTGATATTGACGTGTCAACTGGATTGAATCGGGCAACCAGCGATCAGAAATCATATTAGTCAGGGCATTCCGGTAAACTGTAACTGATGAATTGTTCCATGATTTTAAAAATTCTACAGACCCTGAGATATATCCGGATGATTCCGGTTTTAACTGTTTATTCCCTATTATATACCATTCCCCGAAATGATCAAAATTCATGTATAATTCTTTTAATGCAGGGGAACGGAAACCGGTTCCGACTGATGTCCTGAAGTTCAAGAATCCCTGTTTGAACAAAACTGAGATTTTTGGAGCCGCATTTAATCCATAGCTACTGTGGTGGCTTGCCCTAATTCCTGCTACTATGTTCCATCTCTCTCCAAGACGAAGATCTTCCTGGACGTAAAGCACCTCTTCTCCTTCACCTTTGAGACCCCCTTCATTTCTTATTGAAAAAAGACTTTCATAATTATATTCCAGCCCTGCAATTAAATTGTTTTTATCTGAAATAAGAAAATTTCCCTGAGTTCTCAGGGTATGAATGATATCATAAGATACCCTATCCTTTTTATTATTAAGTAGTTCAAGGACGTTAAATGTATTATAACTATCGCGGTAATATGAAAAATCGATAGAATGTTTTCCAAGATAATATTGTCCTTTTATTCCGGCATTCAAATCCTGATACAAATCGTGAGCCGGACGGGCACTCACGTTTCCCCTCTCGAACTGATAATATCCTAAATAAGGAACAAGTGAAAGCCGAGAACCCGGAGTTATTTCGAATTTCTGATTAATACTGAAGGAAGCATAAGGATTTTGTGTCCAGTCATGTGGACTTTCCGGAGTGATGTCGTATCCGTCAGTACGACTGTAATTTAAACTCGTCCTGGATCCGATAGTTCCTTTCTTTAAACTAATACTGCCCCCGGAGAACAATTCATTGTACTTTGAATATCGTGAATATAATTTCCCGTCAAAAGATTCGGTAATTTTTTTAGTTATGATATTAATAACACCCCCTATTGCATTTGAACCATACAGAGAAGAGGAAGCTCCTTTGATTACTTCAATTCTATCAATGTTCTCCATGTTGAGCATTGAATAATCTATATCACCGTTAACTTCCCCTGCAATCCTTTCACCATCGACAAGAAACAAGACATACTTAGCATCCATTCCCTGCATGGTTATTGAAGTCCTTGTTCCAAACTGGCTTACATCAAGGCCCGGTACCGTATTTTGTAATGCATTGGTTATATTAACGATACCCAAATTGAGCATCTGACGGGCATTGATAACTTGTGTTATGACTGGAACGTTTTTCAATGTTTTTTCTGATCTTGTTCCTGTAACGACGACCTCGTTCAAATTAATATTAGATTCCTTTAGTATGAAATCGACATAACTTTCTCCTTTCGGAATGGTAATTGTATTTTCTTGTGTCTCATATCCAAGGAGTGATACACGTAATGTATATGTTCCCGGATTTATTTTATTAAAATAATAAAATCCTTTATTATCCGTAATTGTCCCCAGTGTAGTACCTTCTATTACTATTGTTGCACCTGAAACTGAAATGCTGTCAATTCCGGTAACATGACCTGATATTCTGGCTTCCTGAGAATAAATGATACCAGAAAATAATAGAAAATAAAAAAACAAGAATTGTTTCATAAAGCAGGCAGCATCTTGTTTCCCGGTGAGTATCCCTAACATTTTTAAGTCAGCCGGTAAATCCGCTGGTTTTCATAATTTATTCCAGTCTTTTTGATCCGTCCGCTTGATATTTGTACTGAAAAGTAACGTACCCTGATAGATTGGTGGTACTGTAATAACTTTTGAACCATACTTTTGCATATTTCCCATCAGCAGTTTTGACTATATATATGTCATCGGAAGGTACAATTTGTGTGCCCTGTGTCGCCAGTTCAATTGTGAACCATGAGTATAACCTGGGGTTAATGACGTAGGTTGCGTACCCTTGCTGTATTGCAATTTCAATGGATTTATCAGCAACAAAAGTTGTTGTATCCGGAACTTCTCTTAATGCATCAAACCCGGTTTGCCCTTTCAGGTAAGAGCTTGCTGCACTGCCCATACCGTTACCTGATTCTCCGCCGTTGGTTTTGATCCGGTACCGTTGGAATGCAAGATCCCATTCGGTGGAACTGAGAGGATCCGATACAGAGATTGTATCATTTTTTGAGAAGCTGAAATATTTCCATGTGGTTGAGCTGGTGGATTTGATCTCAAAAGTCTGTGATTGAATTGCCGGTTTGGTATCCTCCTTTTTACATCCAATTAATAATCCAATTACAAATGGTAATAAATAAACTATTGTTTTCATAATCTATGTGATTTTTTATGCAAAAGTAAAATCACATGATTGTAGAAGATGGTAAAATTCGGAGTATCTATGGTACTAATTTTTTATGAATATCTCTGAACCTTTTAGGGGTAAGGCCAGTCTGTTTTTTAAAAACCTTATTAAAATAGGAATTATCATCAAAATTCAACTTATAGGAAATCTCTGAAACTGAGAGTTCCGTTGACAGAAGGAGTCTCCTGGCTTCCTGCATTAGCCTGGCTATCAGTATTTTCTTCAATCCGCAATTGAAATGTCTGTGACAAGCATCATTTAATTGCTTTTCTGAGACATTAAAGGCCGAAGTATAAAAACCGATATGATGTTCTCTGATAAAATAAGAATCTACGAGACGGGATAATTCATGGATTAATACACTGTCGCCCTCATTCGGTTTCTCTGATTTTGCACCATAATACTCTGAAAGCCGTAAAAGCATGATATTCAACAGAGAACGTATTATTATCTGAGAATTATTTAAAGAAGTGTAATTTTTGTATTCCTGATCAATGGTTTTTATTATTCCATGAACCTGCCTAAATTCACTTCGAGATAAATTTATGCACGGATTACATATATTCCCCGCTATCTGTGAGGTACAGGAAAATATATTTAACAAACGTATAAAACTAAACTCCGCTACATAAAAATCTTGGCAAAAGAAGAAAATAATACCTTCCATTTCTTCAAGACCTTCAAATGAATGCGATTCGTTTGGGGCTATAAGACAGATGGTCTGCGGTTGAACTTTATATGAATTATTATTCACCCTGATGATACTATTTCCTCCAGTAAATAATATGACAGTATAAAAATCGTGATAATGTTCTTTTTTGATAAAAGGATAAAGGCTTAAATAGCGATTAAAAGTGTTGTAATAAATACCATTTACTTTAATATCCCGTAAGAAACTAAAGTGGAAAAATGATTTTTCAATATGGTGATATTGTACCAAGATTAATTTTATTAGGGCAAAAATACAAAAAGTATTAAATGTATATATGTACAAAGCTTTCAGAAATAAAGTGAAGAATGGTAATATTTGTTGAAAGGCTACAAATTAAATCAGGGTTTTCCTTTTAGAGAGAACTTATATGTTGCTCCAGCTTTAACCCACCTTCCCGGAAGTGTAACATAATTTGCCTCTCTATATTCAACATTAAAAATATTAGAAAGATCAATATATATGCTGAATTTTTGAGAGTACCATCCCATTCTGCTGTCGACAACAGTATAATCTTTCATATTAACCCTGTCAATGTATCTGAAATTCACTGATTGATAAATATTCCGGTAATATCTCAGTTCAAAACTCATAGCTGCCTGATTTCTAAGATTCTCCAGAGTAAACTTCGAAAAGAGAGGCAGGTCACCCCCCACCCTTGAGTGGATAAAAGTGTAGCTTAAATCGAAGCTATGAATGATGATATCCTTGATTCCAATCAATTTCCCAGGTTGAATATTTAAATTAATATCCATCCCATTCATTTTAACTTCACCGATATTTTCTGGTTTCCATCTGTCATTTACATTCTCTTTTGATCTGTCAATAAGGTTAAAGTTATTTCTGAAAAAATAACTTAATTGACCTGTAAATCCATTGATCCTCACCGTTTTCAGTCCTGCTTCATATGAAAATGCATACTCTGGTTGTAGATCCGGATTACTGCTGTTCACAGGATCTTCATAATACAAATCGGTGTATGTTGGTACTCTGTAGGTATATCCGCTGCTTATAAAAGCTATCAATGATGGATTAAGTGAATAACCTATATCAATACCTGGAAGTAAATTGTTTTCAAAATCAGAAAAGACATTAACCTGGATACCCGGTATAATATTCATATTCCCCTTCAATAAGGGAATTCGATGTTCAATAAAAATAGTGGCGGCTTTTCTATTTCTGTTTCCCAACCGGTTGCTGGTTATCCATGGTATGTTCAAATCAAGGCCCATCCCTGTTACTCCAAGTGAGCTTTCAAAGGAGAGATTTAAATCTATTCCGACAATATTGTTAATATGGAGATTTCTATAAAAGGAAGGGTCGTTTCTTATAAAAAGATACTCATCTCTGTTTCGGCGCCAGTAGAGACGGTTATTTAATTTCATTGTGGGATTTTTCAAACAGGGTTTGAAGCTGATTGCAACAAGACTAGTCTGAACAGATTCATATTGGTCCTTATTGTCAGGGCTGGAATAAAATCCATTGGCACCGAATTTTCTATTGCAATATCCACTTAACAGATTGATCATCCCTGATCCGGTTTTAATCTCCGATTGGTAAAAGATATTAGTGATTCTATAATCGGTATTATACTTATAGCCAGATGATTTACCGTCGTGAACTGAGAGGTAGTTCTTTATATTGTTTCCTGAAAGTGAAGCAGAAAAATTTCCGCCTGCAAGCCCAAAGTCTCCTGCAATCAATTGCAGCTGGATGTATTTATCATCGGGATTTTTTGTAATAATATTGATTGCACCTGCAAATGCGTTCTGCCCGAATACTCTTGCAGAAGGACCCTTATACACCACGATATGGTCAACATTTGAGATATCAACGGGTAGGTTAAGTGAAAAATGCCCGGTTTGAGGATCATTTATCTTTATCCCATTAATGAGTATTAGAACCTGGTCAAATGAACTACCTCTTATACTGACATCGCTTTGAACTCCATTACTGCCTCTCTGTCGCATATCAATTCCTGCAATATAATGAATGAGGTCTGCAATACTCTGAACCGGCAGGTGATTTATCTGCTCTAGATCAATTACTACTATGCTTGAAGGCTTTTGCGATAAGGGCAGCTGGATTCTATTCTCATAGATCATTACTTCCGGAATATTCACTACAGGAATACTTTCATTTTGGGCAAATATTACTGCAGGGGGAACGGCTATTATTAGAAACAGGAAAAGAAACCTCATACTAATTCCATCAAATACAATTTCTATTTACACTGAAAATATCACATTCTTTTCTTTAAATTCATTATTTGGATGAGATTAAGCACCATTCTTCTGGAGAAAACTTTCCTTTTATTTTTCTAAGTTCCAGATTAAATATTCAAATCTGTTTTATCAAATTTGTCTAGTCAATTAAGTTGGCTAAAAGATTTGCAAAATAAGTTATCCCAGGTAGGTCTTTAATTCTCTACTTATCATAGTATGTTGTAATTTTTCGATCGCCCGGGCTTTGATTTGTCTTATCCTTTCTCTTGTCAGATTAAATTCCTCACCAATTTCCGTGAGTGAGTGCGTGTTTTTGCCGTTTAATCCGAAAAGGAATCTGATAATATCAGCTTCTATTGGGGTCAATTTATTAAGAGCCCTTTCAATTTCTTTTCTTAGTGAATCCAATAGTAATTCTTTATCAGGGCTTGAAAAATCTTCGTTTAATAAAACATCATACATGTTATCTTCTTCACCCTGTACAAGCGGGGCATCCAATGAAATATACTGCCCAGCGTTTTTTATTGCTGCTGTCACATCAGTAGGAGTTAGCTCTATTGCATGTGTAATCTCAAGGATAGTTGGTTCTCTTTCGTACTTTTGTTCCAGTTCAAAAAGGATTTTTTTTATTTTATAGATATGACTGATTCTGTGTAGAGGGAGCCGTACAATTCTGGACTGTTTAGCCAGTGCGTAAATAATACCTTGCCTGATCCACCAAACGGCGTAGCATATAAACTTAAAGCCCCTCGTTTCGTCAAATCGTTGTGCTGCTTCGATCAAACCAAGATTTCCCTCATTGATCAAATCCAAAATACTCAAGCCCCTGTTCTGATACTGCTTAGCAACAGATATAACAAATCTGAGATTTGCATTTATCAAACTATCCCGTGCCTTCAGGTCCCCCTTATGTATCCTTCTGGCAAGATCAACCTCTTCTTCTGCAGTAATCAGCTTAATCTTAGCTATTTCATGCATGTATTTATCCATGGATGAGTTCTCCCTGTTGGTAACCTGCTTGGTGATTTTCAATTGCCGCATTTAAAGGGAAGTTTGGGCTTATTAATTATACTTAAAAGACATTCTTAAGGTACCTCTTATTATGGGGGAAATTCATTTCCCTTAGGGCCCTCTGTTTTTAAAAATAATCAAGAATATTTTTTGTATATATAGTTTACATATTCAGAGGCTTTCACGCAAGCCTCTTTCAACGATAATCCATCACCGAGATAACAGGTCAAAGCTGTCGAAAAAGTACAACCCGTGCCATGAGAATATTTTAAAGTCAATCTTTCTTTTTCAAAGTTAACTACCTTATTTTTACTAATAAGAGCTTCATTTATTGTATTACTTTCATAATGGCTCCCCTTCATATAAATACAGCAATTATATTGTTTTGCAAGTTTCAAGGCTGCTTCAATGCCTTGTTCAAAATTTAATATCTCTTTTCCTGTCAATAATGATAACTCATCTTTATTAGGCGTTATAATATTGACATGAGATAATAATTTTTCCTTAAATAATTTTATCGATCCATGGTTGATGAATGCTTTTCCGTGTGTAGGTGAAAAGACCGTATCAAGAACAATATTTTTTAGTTCAAATTTTTTAAATATCGATGAGATTACTTGAATATTCTCTTCACTGCAAACAGCACCAATCTTACAGGCATTAATATTGAATGAATTAATATTCATTTCAATTTGTTGTGATAAAATATTGGCGGGAATAGGATATATAGAATCTAATTTCATGAAATTTTGGACGGTGATCCCTGTTATGGCTGATAATCCCCAATAGCCCATGCTTTCAGCCACTTTTAAATCTTGCTGAATTCCGGCTCCACCGCTATTGTCAGATGCTGCAATAGTTAAATAATACTTCATAGCCCCCTATCTATCTTAATTGCGCAAAGATATCCGCACATTGTGCAATAATCTTCAGTGGCGCTTTCCGAATTTTGTCTTCTGATTCGTGCCAGTTCAGGATTAATGGCGTATTTAAACATTTCTTCCCAATCTAATTCTCTTCTGGCTCGAGACATGGCATAATCAAGTTCTCGTGATCCTTTTATTTTTTTGACAATATCGCCGCTGTGGGCAGCTATCTTACTGGCCATCACACCTTCTTTGACATCATCAAACGTTGGTATACAGATATGTTCTGCCGGAGTAACATAACAAAGGAAATCAGCTCCATATGCTGCTGCTATTGCACCACCGATAGCTCCGACAATATGATCGTAACCAGGAGCTATATCGGTGGTAAGAGGACCAAGTACATAAAAGGGAGCATCATTACAAATCCTTTTCATAAGCTTCACATTCATTTCGATTTGATCAAGCGGTACATGCCCTGGTCCTTCAACAATCACCTGGACACCGTGCTTATGAGCCCTTTCAACCAGTTCTCCTATTATCAAAAGCTCTGCTATCTGTCCTCTATCGCTGGCGTCATTGCCAGCCCCCGGACGTAACCCATCGCCCAAACTGATCGTTACATCATATTTTTCACAAATATTAAGTATTCTATCAAACTGTTTATATAATGGATTTTCGGATTTGTTTTCCATCATCCATCTTTTTATTAACGAACCGCCCCGGCTGACGATGCCTGCGACACGTTCGTCATTCTGCAAAAAAGATAAGGAAGTTTTTGTAACGCCACAATGCAAGGTCATGAAGTCAACACCCATCTTTGCCTGATCCTCAATCTCGGAGAACAAGCTATTGGGATTCATATCAGCTATTTTTTTATTTTCCCTGATTAACTCGGTCATTACAGGGTAGATTGGGACGGTACCTATAATTACCGGTGAATGTTCGATAATTGATTTCAATATTTGTCTTAAATTTCCACCAGTTGATAAATCCATTACGGTGTCAGCACCATATTTGACAGCTACTTGTAATTTACTTAACTCTTCTTCAGGATTACAGTGTTTTGGAGAGGTGCCAATGTTGGCATTTACTTTGGTCTTAAGACCGTTGCCAATGCCTATGGCTTCAAAAGTATGATGGATATTTTTAGGGATTACTATTCGACCATATGCAACCTCATTACAAATCCATTCCGGATCGCAATTTTCATATTGCGCAACTTCGCACATCTCTTTGGTTATAATACCCTTAAGTGCTTGCTGTAGCTGTGTCATGGTTTTATTTATTAATAAGGGATTTAATTTCTTTTATCTTTTTATCCATATCTTCTGCTTGCATAAAATATCTCACCATTGCAATATTCTGCGCTCCTGTTTTTAGTACCGCCTCAATATTCTCAGGAAATATCCCTCCAATGGCAACAACGGGAACATTGGCAAAAGACAAAACCTCTTTGAGTTGATCCGTTCCAACCACCTGATCAGGATTGGTCTTTGCTGTAGTTGGATAAATCGGCCCGAATCCAATATAATCAGGTTTCTTTTCCAATGCCTCTTTCGCTTGTTGAATAGAATGAGTAGATAAACCTATTTGTATATCATTCCCAACAATCTTCCTTGCATCCTCATAAGTTATATCATCCTGTCCGAGGTGTAAGCAATCCGCTTTACAGAAGACTGCAATATCAGGCCTGTCGTTAATGACTAGGTTTGTTTTGGAACCTTTAATAATCGATTTTAATTCTATTCCTATTTTTATGATTTCTCTGTCGCTAAGATGTTTTTCCCTCAGTTGTAGCATAGCTATCTCATTGTTTAAACAAATCTCAGCTATTATGGAATAAGGAAGCATAGGCTTGGTGATTATGATATATAAGCCAAAATCTTTCATTCTTTTAATTTAAACTATTATGTATCAAGGCTGCGGCCTTTTTCCCTGAAAGCAACATTCCGCCGAAAATAGGTCCCATTCTGAAACTCCCGCTCACGCTGTTAGCTGCCATACCTGATACAAAAAGACCAGGGTATATTTCTTTGGTATTTTCGATAGTGGTTCTTTCTCCTTCTTCAACAGATAAAGAACGTTCACCTATCACCTCACCAGTTGAAGTATTCAGTTTGACATTATTTTTTCTGACAACAATGTTAGCAATCTCACAATCATGGCCAGTACTTTCAAGAACGGTTTTAGCCATAATAATAAGAGGATCTACATGCAAGTGTTCTCTTTGAACTGGTGCCCAATTAACCACAATACCGCTCACTTTCTCATTTTGAAAGACAACATCTTCAACTGAGACACAATTAAATATCACTACACCTGCCTTTGTCGCGTGATATATGAGAGAAGAAGTGGCTTGTACCGAATCAACCACGTAATGACTTTTCTCATAAGGCACATACGAAATATTAAATACTTCTAAAGTTGGCAAAGCTTCTTTCTGTACTATAATCTGGTTGAACATCATAGCGCCACCCCACATACCTCCACCGGGTGCAAGCCGGCGTTCAAATAATGATACTTTTCTTCCAGCTTTAGCAAGATAATAGGCAGCAACTAATCCTGAAGGACCTCCACCAACAATAGCACAATCAACCGAAAGGTTGTCTTTTAATTTTTGAAAATAGGAATCGATGATCCCGAGTGACACTATCTTTTCCATTTTTATCTGGATATATTTGGTTAAACCTATGATAGTATATAGAGGCAATATACCATCTGAAACAGTTTATCCTCATTTCCCTTCGCCGGCATTACCCGGAGCAGGTTCAATGGGTTTGATCTCAGCCTTTAATATTAAGGCACCCCTATTTAAGATGTTACAAAATTAATAAAAAAAATCCACTTTGATAATTTTAATCTAATCTTAAAATATCAGTCACTCATTTCTTATGCGATAATAATGATAAGTTTGTTTGAAACTAACTTGTTTAATCCAACAATTTAACAGATTTGTATCAGATAAGATTAATCATTTTACAATTTATCTTCTCATATTTACTCTGATTCTATCTCATAAGGAACGAGAATTTGTCAACATTTTTCAAAGCAATCCCTGTTCCTCTTACAACTGCCAGCAAAGGATCCTCAGCTACATGGAAAGGCATATTTATTTTTTCAGTAAATCTCTGATCAAGTCCTCTGAGCAGGGCACTACCACCTACCAGGTAGATTCCTCGCTGAACAATATCTGCATAAAGTTCAGGTGGTGTATTTTCAATAACTGAAAAGATCGCTGTTTCAATTTTTGAAATAGATTTATCCAGGCATTTGGCAATTTCCTGATAAGAGACTGGAATTTCAATGGCCGTTGCGGTTATAATATTAGATCCCATGACATTAAAATCCGGAGGTGGATTTGCCAATTCACAAAGTGCTGAACCAACCCCAATTTTAATCTTTTCAGCAGTACCTTCACCAATTTTAATATTGTGTTGGTGTCTCATATAAGCCTGGATATCAGATGTAAAATCATCACCTGCGACTCTTAGAGACTGGTTGCAGACAATTCCTCCGAGAGCAATAACTGCAATTTCAGTGGTTCCTCCTCCAATGTCAACAACCATGGTTCCATCCGGGGCATTCACATCAATACCTATTCCTATGGCGGCTGCCATAGATTCGTATATCATGTAAACATTTCTGCCACCAGCGTGTTCTGCTAAATTCCTGACAGCTCTTCTTTCAACTTCAGTACATCCTGACGGAATAGTGATTACTATTTTTAGCGAGAGAGTAAAAAGGAGGTTCCCTTTGTTGATAATTTTTACCATCCGCTGTATCATTTGTTGGACAGCATCAAAGTTAGCAATTACACCATCTCTGAGAGGTTTGATTGTTGTAATGTTTTCATGTGTTTTACCAAGCATCTGGCGGGCTTTTTCACCTATTGCAATCATCTTGCCCGTCATTGTATTGATAGAAACAATAGTTGGCTCATTTACTACTACTCTGTCTTTATAAATAATCCGTGTATTTGTTGTGCCAAGGTCAATCGCCAATTCCTGTTGAAAACAAAACAATCCCATATTTCATATGCTCATTAATAATAATTATTCTAAGATTAAACTACTCTTAAATAAATTTTTTAGCAGAAAAGTCTTTGGAAAAATACTTTTCCTTCTCGTTGTTCTATCCCATCAGAATATGCTTCTTAATGTGTAAGTTTCAGTAATAAACTAAAAATCAGCATACTGATACTGGATCAACGGCAAATAAACTCAGGAAAATTACTATTGCTTTCTGGTTGTCTGCATTTGCCATTGAAGGAACACCTCCAAAATGATTCGTAAGTATGAAGTTTAATAATTGATAAATATGCTCATCGTCTGATCTGATAAAACATTCTGAAATGATTGGAGGTTGTGAGTTATTACGATGGACAATGTCCATGTATAAAGACCAGTGTTAACCCTGCTTCATTCATTAAGAAGGCTCTAAAATGATAGTCTGGCCTTTCTCAGTTCCTTAATGAAATCCTGGCCTATTGTCTTCTGAATAAGCTTTGGTGAAATCCGGATTGAATCTTTAAGTCAATCACAAATAAAAAAGTGCTGTGTTATGTGAAAATTTTAATTACTTAGCAGCTTATATTTTTTCTGCTGTAGTGCTTTTGACCGTTAGTACTAAATCCACCATTATAATCAATAATGCAAACGAACCAAGAATGGCCGGGATAATATATATTTTTTCATATACCAATCCGCCAAACCAGTATCCAAAAACAGGTGAGCCCAGCCAGGCACCAATCCATCCAAAGATTACTTTTGAAACAAATGAAACAATACCTGGCCTTATATAGAATTTAAGCGCATAATGCAGTACTGTTGAAACTACAGTACTTATTACCAGTAAAATTAAAAAACTACCAAAATTCATTCCAATCATAGTGATCCCCTCCTTTTAAGTTTAATGTTAAATTATAACACAGCACTATTATCAAAAACTTATTTCTCGTCATCTCGAATTACTTAGGACAACTTATTGATTAGTAAAATTAGTCAAATAAAATGCTGAATGCAAGTCATAAATGCAACTTATTGATTAGCAAGTTAATTTAAGTTGATTAGGAACGAGATAGTCTATCTATGAGAAAAGATCTATCAGGTCAGCTATCAGGCTCTTTACTTTCTTTATACTCCTTTAGCAAAGATCGAAAGATCTCCTTTACTGATGATACTTTAGTTGCTCTGAAAGCATTACTTCCTGCAAAAGCAAAGCCATTTTCAAAATTCCCCTTAAGTGCATTAATAAGTGCAATGATAATGCAATAAGGGCTCTTAGTAATGTCACAAGTCTTGATACATTTAAATGGACATTTTTTCGGCTGTTTTTTACCAGCTTTCACCTTTGTGAGGAAATTGCTTAAGATAGCTCGCCCAGGCATGCCAACAGGACTCTTGATTATTACAATATCTTTCTCATCAGCATCAATGTATGACTGTTTGAATGCAGGTGAAGCATCACATTCATCTGTGGTTACGAATCTTGTTCCCATTTGAACACCGGATGCTCCCAGTTTCATTATGTTATTAATATCCTCACCTGTATAGATCCCCCCTGCTGCAATAAGCGGTATGGGTTTACCGTATTTTTCTTCAAAAGGCTTAAGTTCATTAACGATTTCCGGAACAAGCTTTTCAAGTGCATAATCATTATCCCCGATTTGTTCCTCCTTAAAGCCCAGATGGCCTCCTGCCTTTGGTCCTTCAACAATAATAGCATCGGGTAGATAATCATAGTTAGCTTTCCACTTTTCACATATTATCTTAGTCGCTCTGGCCGATGAAACGATAGGTACGAGCTTTGTAATACTGTCTTTCTTTAAAAAGGATGGCAAATCAAGTGGAAGTCCTGCACCTGCTATAATGATATCTACCTTTTCAGAGATGGAAGTCTTTATCATATCCGCAAAATTTGTCATGGCAACCAGAACGTTAACTCCAATGACACCAAGCGTTTTCTCCCTTACTTTGCGTATCTCTTCCTTAAGTCCGAGAATACTGGCCTCAAGGAAGTTTTCAGAAAATTCCTTGTATAAAAGTCCAAGCCCAGCACTTGAAATTACCCCAATCCCGCCTTCATTTGCAACTGCGGCTGCCAGTCCGGAAAGCGAAATACCAACTCCCATTCCACCCTGAATGATCGGAACAGCAATTGAAAGACTCCCAATTTTTAATGCCTTCATTTCTTCTCTTTTAACATGATGAAAACTCTTTTATTTCACACTTGCGGGCATTTTCTCCAGGCAAGTTTACTTCTTTATTAATAATCCTGATGTACTTCTTAATTCTTGCGGCTTCTTCAAAGCACTTACTGTAATATCCGGATTTAAAAATGAGTCTAACGATATATGAACTATATTAAAGTCTGGTGTAATATCTATCCCCTGATTTTTCTGATGAACTCATGAACATTCTCCGTTAGTGTACCATTTCCATCAAGTGCCCTGATAAATGAACTTCCAATTATTGCCCCGTTGGCAAAATTACAAGCCTGAACAAAAGTTTCATTATTTGAAATGCCAAATCCTATCAACCTTGGCGTTTTCAGGGAAAGATCATTAACCTTTTCAAAATAGGTTATTTGTGATTCGTTAAAATTGTTTATTGCTCCGGTCGTGGCAGCGGTGGAAACCATATATAAAAATCCCTTCGAAATAGAATCCAGGTAAGTAATCCGGTCATCAGGCGTTTGAGGCGAAATCAGGAAAATGTTATAGATATTATACTTTTCAAAAAATAGTTCATATGATAACCGGTACTCCTCAACCGGGAGATCAGGAATAATGATTCCATCAATACCAGTTTTCTGGCATTTGTGCAGAAATTTTTCTACTCCAAATCTAAAAACCGGGTTTATATATCCCATAAGAATTAATGGAAGATCTGTTGTCTCGCGTACCCAGGCTAATTGTTTAAACAGTAGTTTTATGGTCATGCCATTAGAAAGAGCCTTTTCGTTGCTTCGTTGTATAACAGGTCCATCAGCAACCGGATCAGAAAAGGGCATCCCGATCTCAATCATATCCACACCTGCTTTATCCAACTCCTGAATCGTAGTAAGTGTGTCATTGAATGCCGGAAATCCAGCAGTAAAATAAATGGAAAGTATATTTTGTTTTTTAGATTGGAAAAGTTTATCTATGCGATTCATTGAATTTAATTTTTATGTGTTGGCTTCATGATAGGCCTGCATATCCTTATCTCCCCTGCCGGAGATGTTTACAACAACAATGTCGTTCTTTTTAAGATTTAGCTTGCCAATTGCTGCTAGCGCATGTGCTGATTCGAGGGCAGGAATTATTCCTTCGAGCCTGGTAATTTCATATGCAGCACTAAGAGCTTCTTCATCAGTGACATTCAAATAATCTGCTCTGCCCGTCCGTGCCAGCCATGCATGAATTGGACCTACTCCAGGATAATCGAGACCGGCAGAGATCGAATAAGGTTCTGTAATTTGTCCGTCTTCATTTTGCATAACCAGAGTTTTGCTGCCGTGTATGATTCCAATTTCACCCATGGCAATTGTAGCTGCTGTAAAGCCAGTATTTATTCCTTCACCAGCAGCCTCCACGCCTATCAGTCTGACGTTTTTTCTGTTAATATAATGATAAAAAATGCCGGCTGCATTACTTCCTCCTCCAACACATGCAAGAATATATCCCGGGTCCTCTGTCCCTTCTGCTTCCCTGAGCTGAGTAAGCAATTCTTCGCTAATAACCGACTGAAACCGTGCTACAAGATCAGGATATGGATGTGGACCGACAACGGAACCAATGATATAGAAAGTGTTTACAGGATTACATATCCAATCGCGTAAAGCTTCATTGGCAGCATCCTTGAGGGTTTTGTTACCGCTCCTTACAGGAACTACTTTAGCCCCAAGCATCTCCATCTTCTTTACGTTAGGTTCTTGTCTCACCATATCTATCTCACCCATGTAAACTACACAATCAAGACCCATAAGAGCGCAAACAGTAGCCGTAGCCACTCCATGTTGTCCTGCACCTGTTTCAGCGATGATCCTGGTTTTCCCCATATTTCTTGCAAGTAAAATCTGACCGATTGTATTGTTTATTTTATGGGAACCTGTATGGTTCAAATCCTCTCGTTTCAAATAGATCTTTGTACCATATTTATCACTCAGCCGGTTTGCAAGAAATAAAGGGGATGGTCTCCCTGCATAGTTCTTTAGTAACCCTGAATATTCCTTTTGGAACTCATCAGATTCAATTATTTGGTGATAAACTGCCCTTAATGATTCTACATTCAGCCTGAGCATTTCAGGTACGAATGCACCCCCAAATTCACCATAATAACCATTTTTATCAGCGGTAAATGTCTCGTTCATAATGATCTGTTTTTATTACGAATGTCGTAAACAAATTTTTTCAGTTTTTTAACGTCTTTTAAACCCGCTATAACCTCAAACTTGCTGTTAAGGTCAATTCCATAAAATGCTGGATTGGTAATCTCCAGAATATTGTAAACGTCCTTGGGGCCAATACCTCCGCTAAGAAAAAACGGATGGCCCAATTCGTATTTATCAAGAATTTTCCAGTCGAATTTATATCCTGATCCGCCATATTTTGAGGTGGAAGCATCAAATAGAAAATATTTTGTATAAGGGATGTATTTAGCACATAATTTGAATCCAATATTGTCTTTAATGTTGAAAGATTTAATAACAAGAATACCTGCTTCACTTAGCTGATGACATGTTTCAGGGCTCTCATCTCCGTGCAACTGTACCAAATCGAGGGAGTATTTATGGATAGTTTCATTTATCTCATCAAAGCCGGTATTCACGAATACCCCTACTTTTTTAATTTCATGGTAAAAATTGGTAAAAATTTCAGGATTTATTATTTTGGCAGCATAACGCGGAGAGTCTGGATAAAAGATGAATCCCATAAGGTCAGGTTTAAGATTTGCAACCTCAAGCATATTTTCCGATTCACGCATGCCACATATTTTTATCATTAAACTCATTCCAGACTCTTTTTTAAATCCTTCATAAATTGTGCTGCAGTCTCTCCGGGACTTTTCGACCTCATAAATTTTCCACCGATCAGAAAGGCATTATACCCTGTAGTAAACAACTTTGTTACTTCTTTATATGTCTGGAAACCGCTTTCTGCAACCTTAAGGCAATTCTCAGGTAAACTTGAAAAAAGTTCTATGGAATGATTCATGTTAACCTCAAAAGTCTTAAGATTACGGTTGTTGACTCCTATAATCTTTATTTTATGACTCATCTTTTCCAGATCCTTCTCATCATGAATTTCAAAAAGAACTTCCATTCCAAGGTTTAAGGATAACTCGGTAAGAGCACCTACTTCTTTTTTACTTAAGACAGAAGCAATGAGCAAGATTGCGCTTGCCCCGATCGATTTTGATTCTACCACCTGGTACTCATCCACAATAAAATCCTTTCTTAAGAGAGGGATCTTAACAAAACTTGCCACATTCTGAAGGTCATGATCCGCTCCCCCGAAAAATTGCCTGTCGGTAAGAATTGACATAGCGGCAATTCCTGTTTCCTCATACACCCTCGCAACTTGCTCTATTTCAGCATTAATGTTGATCATACCATTTGATGGGGATTTTCTTTTAAACTCACCAATGATGGAGGGCCCTGGTTTTGTCAATGCGTCATGAAAAGAGGGCATTTCACGCTTAAAAAACGCCGAATCCTCAAATTTAATTACTGGCAGAAATTTCTTTTTACCTTCAAGTTCACTCCTTTTAAAAGCTATAATTTTATCCAGCATATCCATTTTCTTAAAGTTCTAAGAGTTTTTTTAATGCATATAATGCCTTACCTTCTTGTAATGAACTTTCTGCTATTTCAAAGCATTCCGGGATGCTTCTTCCGGGATGAAGCTTTCTCAGTGCCATCCCTGAATTAGCTATTACGACTGCCTTCTGTGCTTCAGAACCTTTACCTTCCAAAATATTTAAAAAGATTTTAACAGAATCTTCTACTGTTACTCCACCAAAAAGATCCTCATGAGTAAGTCTGGGTAAACCAACCTTTTCCGGAGAAAGAAGCTCTTCTTCATGATTAGATATCATTTTAAACTCACTGGTAAGCGAGATTTCATCGTACCCGTCCAATGAATACACAATTGTATAATTCTTATCGGTTTGCTGGTAAATGTAATTGTAAAGTCTTGCTGTCTCCAGACTCCATACACCCACGAACTGGTTATGCGGGAATGACGGATTAACCATTGGACCCAGCATATTGAAAAAGGTTTTCACACTAAGCTCCCTCCTGATTGGAGCAACAGCTTTCATAGCCGGGTGAAATAAAGGTGCATGAAGGAAACAAATATTAGCCTTATCCAATTGCATCTTAAGGGTATCCCGGTTGTTTGTGAATTTATATCCCAGGAATTCCATTACATTGCTGGAACCGCAGGCTGACGAGACCCCGTAATTACCGTGTTTGGAGACTTTGCCACCGGCTCCTGCAACAACAAACGACGACAGAGTAGAGATATTAAAAGTATTTTTCCCATCTCCACCTGTCCCGCATAAATCGATTGTTTCAAATTCAGAAAGGTCTGTTACCAGACACAAATCCAGTAGAGCATCGCGAAAACCGGCCAGTTCATGAACAGTTATCATACGCATCATAAAAACCGTAAGAAATGATGATACCTGTGAATTATTATATTCACCATTAGCAATTTCTTTCAATATTTTCCTTGCTTCTTCCCTTTCAAGGGTAAGGTGGGATGTTAATCTTTGGAGAATATCTTTCATTTATTTTTTAAAGTATTAATAAGATAATTCTGAAATTGTTAATTACTGTAATTCATCGTAAGTTTCAGAGCTCATTTTTATATCATACCTTTTTAATTATCTAATTGTTAAATTTTCAAATCCACTTAACTTAAATATTCAACCAGTTAAGCAATATTTGTTTCCCGTACCCGGTAAGAACCGATTCAGGATGAAACTGGACTCCTTTAACATCGTAAGATAAGTGTGTTAAAGCCATAATCATTCCTTTATCATCCTTCGCTGTTATTTTGAGACCGGCAGGAAAGTTATTTTCATTGATAACCCATGAATGATATCTTCCGGCAGTAAAACTTATTGGAATTCCCCTGAAAATTCTTTCATTCTCATCCAGTACATTTATGTTAGTGGCCACCCCGTGAAACACCTGGTCAAGGTTAATCAGGCTTCCCCCAAAAACCTCTGCAATGGCCTGACATCCCAAACAAACTCCAAGAATGCTCTTTGTGGGAGCAAAATGTTCGATCATTTTTTTCGTTATCCCTGCCTGATCTGGAACTCCCGGTCCGGGAGAAATTACAATTTTGTCATATTTACCTATATCTTTCAGGTCGATCTCTTCATTCCTGTGGACATCCACAGATACCTTACTCAATTCTTTCAGAATATGCACCAGGTTGTATGTAAATGAATCATAATTGTCCAATACCATTATTTTCATTGTTGCCTGTTTTAATTTATCATAACCGGGGAGCCATCGCGATAGCTGCTTTCAGGGCTCCAAGCTTATTATTTACCTCATTAAGTTCGTTTTCTTCAATAGAAGCAGCCACAATGCCAGCTCCTGCCTGATAATAGAGGTTATTGTTCCTGCTAAGGAATGAGCGGATCATGATTGCATGATTGATATCGCCATTAAAACCTATATATCCTATGGCACCACCATAATATCCACGGTTTCGGTTCTCAAAACTGTCGATAAGCTCCATTGCCTTATATTTGGGGGCTCCGGAAAGGGTTCCTGCAGGAAATGAATCTCCAAAAACTTTTATAGGATTAAAACGCTCCTTAAGTTCGCCTGTCACTTCAGAAACCAGATGAATCACATGTGAATAAAACTGCACTTCCCGGTAAGTTTTTACAACTACATTATCCGAGTTCCGGCTGAGATCATTCCTTGCAAGATCTACCAGCATGACGTGCTCGGCATTCTCTTTACTGTCATTGATAAGATCAATAGCTAATTGCCTGTCTTCTTCATCATTACCAGATCGTTTAAAGGTTCCGGCGATAGGATTAATCCTGGCTACTCCATTCTCAATAACCAGTTGAGCCTCGGGAGAAGATCCGAAAAGTTTATATCCCCCGTAATCAAAATAAAACAGATAGGGAGAAGGATTAATATTCCTTAAAGTCCTGTACACATTAAACTCATCACCAATAAACTGTTGACTGTATTGCCTCGATAAAACTACCTGGATAACATCTCCCGAAAAGCAATGTTTTTTCCCTTTCCTGACCATATTTATATATTCCTTATCGGTAATATTTGAACTTTCATTATTCAGGGATTCAAACCGGAAAGCTCCAAGACTGCGGTTCCGCAAAAGGCTTTTAACCTCTTCATTCCTGCTTTCTTCGCCTTCGAGAAGATTTTCGACAAGAAAAATGCGGTTGTTAAAATGATTGATAGCTATAATATACCTGTAAAGTGAATAATGAATATCAGGGATATGGCAGTCTTCTCTTACTGTGTTATTAAAGTGTATGTTTTCGAAATATTTAACTGCATCATAAGTAGTATAACCAAACAATCCGTTAGCAGATAATCCAATCAGGTCGTTATTCATGTTGGTCTTAAACGACCTTAAAAATGTATTAAACGTATCTGGTAAAGTGAATTTATCTACTATTCCGATTTGCTCCTTTTCACCACCAGGGTAAGTGATGTCTATTTTGTAATCATCTGCTTTAAATACCGCTATGACATCAAAGCATATGTAGCTCATACTATTACTATTGCCATGATAATCAGAGCTTTCCAGTAATATCGTATTAGGAAACTGATCCCTGATCTTAAGGTAAATAGTAACTGGCGTGATAATATCAGCGAGGCCTGGAGGAAAAGGATGTAAACTCGTAAACAGTTTTGTTTCTCTCATATTAAATTTATTTGATGCCTGGGTCAAAAACAAAACGACCTGCCGAGAGTTCGACAGGTCGTTGATATATCATTACAATATAGCAGTACTATCTTACCTCCCGTATGTTACCGGTAAGATTTGCCACCACCAATTGTTAACCAAAAGTCTCATTTCTGTGTTTTTCTGAAAGCAAAGGTAAGGTTTTCTTAATAATATAAAAAATAAACTGAAATTTATTTACATTATCTAATGTCACTGATTAAACATCAACTCTCATGCCTTACTTTCAGTATGTGAGCAAAACATCATTTAATGATTAAATAATCTGAAGTTCTTTAATACAGAAATCCGATTTTATCTACCGCATGCATAATCATAAACCTTTATCTTTGCACCCTACAATACTTTTCAGATGAACAAACTGGAGATGATAAAAAAGATGAACGAAGCCGGTAGAAGAGGAAAGGCGTTTGTTTTTGTAATTGATTTCGAAATGAAGGATTGTATTTTTAAGCCCTTGACAGCATTGGATAACAGTCTATTCTTTTGCTTGAATAACTTAATTCACTTACCTAAAAAAACTACTTCGCAAAAACCTTTTTATTTCAATAAAATCCCGGTAAGTTTTTCAGAATACAAGAAAGCGTTCAATACTGTGAGAGATAATATTCAGCATGGTAACACTTATCTGACTAATCTCACTTTTCCTACCCTGTTACATACTGACTTGAGATTAGAAGATATTTTTATGCGTAGCACTTCACCCTATAAATTATTGGTTGCAAATAATTTTGTATGTTTTTCACCCGAATGTTTTGTAAAAATTGTGAACGGAGTAATAGCTTCCTTCCCGATGAAGGGGACAATTGACTCTGCAATCCCTGATGCTGAGCGGTTGATTTTAAATGACATCAAAGAAACAGCAGAACATTATACTATTGTCGATTTGATACGTAACGATTTGAGCCAGGTGGCAAATGAAGTACAAGTAGAACAGTTTCGATATATTGACAAAATTTCTACCAATGGAAAAACTTTACTGCAAGTCAGTTCTGTTATAAAGGGACAATTACCAGCAGACTATAACCAACGTCTTGGGGAAATTATTTTTTCGCTGCTTCCTGCAGGTTCCATTTCAGGCGCTCCCAAAAAATCCACCATTGACCTTATCCGTAAAGTCGAAAGGGACAGCCGAAATTACTACACCGGCATTTTCGGGGTGTTTGATGGAGCAAATCTTGATAGTGCTGTTATGATACGATATATTGAGAAAACATCACTAGGGCTCGTATTCCGCAGTGGTGGTGGTATAACCACGAATAGTAAAGCCGAAAGTGAATATCAAGAGTTAATCGATAAAGTGTATGTCCCTTTTACTTGAAACCATACAAATCCGCAGCGGTGTTCTGATAAATCCCCAATACCACCAACAGCGTATGCATACCAGTAGCCTTGCTCTTTTAGGAAAGAGGATAGACTTTGATTTATTAACTCTTCCAATTCCTAATGAGGCTCAAAAGGGCATTGTAAAATGCCGGATTCTTTACAAAAACAGGATTGAACTTATTGAATTTAAACCTTATGTCCAAAAACAAATCCAATCACTTCAAATGGTCATTGACAATAATATATCATATTCACACAAGTTAGCTGACCGCTCTCAAATTATTGCATTATTAAAACAAAAAGGTGAAGCAGACGATATTCTTATTGTGAAAAACGGGAGAATTACTGATACGAGTTTTGGAAATGTGGTCCTGTGCAAAGGCAATGAATATTATACTCCATCCAGTTTCTTACTAAATGGAACAAAAAGACAACAACTTCTTAATGATGGTTTTATCAAAGTGCAAGATATTTCCCCTGACGATTTATTTTGTATGGATAAACTTGTTATTATCAACGCAATGTTAGATTTAGATAGCGGCGTCGAGTTGAATATCTCTTCTGTTTTTTCGTAATCTTGCTGATAATGGCAGTAGTCTATAAGTTTATGAAATTTAGTAAATGCTTTTAAAAACTTGTGTTCTTATCATAACGGAAAATTATATTCACCTATTTTTCATGCGTTTTAAGGTCAAGAAGCAACATAAACAGACCAATAAATGTGAGAACAAGTCAGATTACTCAGAACCAATGATTTACAGAATTTATTGTGAGGTGAGGTATCCGTATTAGTATTCTAATTCCAAATCCGGATTATCCCTATATTACAAATATTTTATCAAATTTCAAACACTTATAATTTACAAGAATTGAATCATCTAGTTATAAATCTGTCAACCGCAACCTGAATCTTCAAAATTATTGAACCATACTTGCTTACCTCTGACATAATATATCTTACTGATGATGACTTCTTCAGCAATTATTAATCCTTCATTCTCAGTTTTCATTAGAATTGACTTTATCTTATGAAAATAATATTCATTTCTTTAAGATCACAATTTGTGACCTTAATTTGTCTCATGCTGACGCTTTCGTTGACGCTTTTTACTTAAAATACATCCTTCTGAGGCTCTTAGAATCAACAAAATAACTGATCCTCTTAATGTTGGAAAGATTGTGTTTAGTGCTATTATTACTTTGATATATGGTTACACGAACCTCCATCTTATCGGCTAATCAGAACTACCAAAGAGACTATCAGAGGGCTGGTGGCACCACATAAAAAATAGCGAACACGATCGCTCTTTTTTCTCGCACTCGCACTCGCTCTCACACTTCTAATAATTCCTCCTAAACCCTTAGATCAACATCTTACGGGTTTTTGTTCTTATTAAGTTAACGGAATTGGAGACGGATTTTGCAGACTGCACGTAATCTGTATGATACAAGAGTATTCGGAAGGCAGACTCTAATTCTGATCGGATCGAATTATAGGGAAGCCGACAGTTTCATGAGTTAGCCGCAGGCTTCAATTTTATCTCAGACAGCTTTTAATCGCCATGTGGCAAATATTTGTCCGGTATTTCTCATTTTAAACAATTGTCTGAGCGTCAAACTTCTTATCATATATTTAAACGAACTCATTTCAGAGTATTTTACTTTGGCTTCTTTATCAATCACAAACCCCATGTCTTTGAAAAATATCTCTGCTTCTTTAAAACTCTCAAAACTATTGTCTTCAGTCTTCTGTTGATCATTGAACCCCTTTATTTCATCATTGTATTTAAGTCCAAGTTTGGCTTCTTTGTTTTTCAGAACTATATCAGCGTTAATCCAGTAACCTCCCCGTTCAATTAACATATCATGGATAATTGAACAAAGTTTTTCTTTTTCCTGTTTATTCACATACGTTAATAATCCTTCATTAACAATTGCAACCTCACCTTGAGGAAAATGACCAATTATTTCAAGAAAATTATTTTTATCAAGAGCATTTAAAGGTAGAAACTCCAATTTTCCATTAGTATTTAACTCGTCTTTTTTTAAGTTGTTAATAAACTCCTTTTTAGTAGCTATTACATCTGGTAAATCAGTATCTATATAATGCACTCCTTTTTGCTGAGCATACTCCAGGCTACGAAAAGAATACCCTGATGATAGTTCTAAAATATTTTTAATTGTCAGATTATTTAAAAGCTCATTAATACTACAGTACCTTCTTTCCAGGCCGAGTGTACTTGCCCAAAAAGTAAAATCTCTCTTTTTAAAATCCGGAACATATTTATCGGGATATTCCAGGAGCTCTGCCGCTTCCCTTGCAAAGGGAATATTTGTATGTCCTTTCAATAATATCATCCACTTAGCTGAAGGGCTGATTGAAGAGAAGTCTCTGCTGGCGGTTATTTGTTCCATTATGAAGTAGTTTAAATTTAATAGTGAATTAAACAAATCTTGCTCATCATATTCTAACCTATATGCCATTTCGGGAATGACAATTTTTTCGGGGGTAGTCGTGGCTGAGCCTGCACCGGGACAAGCCTAAGAATTATAACGTTCGTGTTATCCTTAGTATTAATATTTTTTGTCTTTGTAATAGTTCTTTATCATCTTTCCGAACACTTTTTCTTTTTTGCGTTTTTCGGCAACAGTGGTCTGAAATCTTACTTGTTCTTTATGAATTTTCTGATAATTGTCATATGAATCTTTGTCAATAATCCCATTGTTGAGAGCTTCAATTACTGCACATCCGGTTTCATTAAGATGTTTACAGTCAGGAAATTTACAATTTAAGGAAATATCAGATATCTCCTGAAAAGTGGTTTTTGTCCCCTCAGAATTATCCGTCATTCCCAGTTCTTTCATACCCGGGGTGTCGATTATTATACCGCCATTTTCCAGAACAAATAATTCACGATGGTCAGTAACATGTCTTCCTTTATTTGTGCTATGACTTATTTGTCCGGTTTTTAATATGTTCTTTTTTAACAAGTTATTGATCAAGGTTGATTTGCCAACTCCAGATGACCCTACGACGCAATATGTTTTACCTGCCTGTATAAAATCCAGTATCTGGTCAAGTCCTTTAAGAGTCGTGTTACTAAGCAGGATGTACTTTATCTTCTTGTCTCTTTTTTCAAGGTCGATGATTGCATCACGGATTTCTTTTTCTGTTGACAAATCAATCTTGCTAATAACCAGAACTGGTTCAATGTTAGCGGAATAACAGATTGTCATGTATCGTTCAAGTCTGTTGATATTGAAATTATTGTTTATTGCCTGAATAATAAAAGCCACATCAATATTAGTCGAGATAATTTGTATTTCGCCAAATTTGCCAACAGCTTGTCTTTCAAGGATTGATCTCCTTGGAAGTATTTTATGAATGATTGCCTGATCAGAGTCAAAGATTGTCAGTGTTACCCAGTCACCAACAGCAGGGAAGTCAGCTCGTGAGTTTGCTGAGAATCTCAGGTTACCGGTAATCTCAGCTTCATATTCGTTATCACCATCAGAGACAACATATCTTTCCCGATGTTCCTGAGTTACCCTGCCGATTGAAAAATTTGAAAGTTCATTCTCTGTAAGGTATGTAAAGAGCTCGTTAGTAATGCCAAGGTCAGCGAGGTTCATTTCTTTGTAGTGTCGTTAAATATTAAGCCTGACTCCTTTACAAACCTGATTTTAAATATTATTACGCAATTGCCCCGTCAGTCACAATTGCATTTATTTTATGATCCGCAGAATTATATGCATTTACAAAGCTATTGCCTGACTTTTACTGCAATAAATCATATTAAAGTTATACATAAAAATTGAAATGGTATTAATATGATCATCGAAGATGCTACAAAGAGGGAAGGGTCGGAGTGACCTGGGAACCGGTCAGGTTTTAATTGTTCTCCGGCTTACTTTACAGAGTTCTGTTCCTTAGTCACTTTTAAATTCAGGCTCAGGAAATCATTCTTTCCGATCTTTAATTCTTTTCCGGCTAAAGCATTCAGAATAAAATTTCCATTGAAGGCAGTATTTCTTTCAATTCCGTCAAAACCCTTATATTTTGATTCATAGAAAGAGGTAGTCAACAAAGCATAATAACCTTTGTCGAGGAATTTTTCAAGAGTCAGTTCTATTCCATAATTTTTTCCTGTTCCGGCATTAACAAGACTGTCAATAATCGGGAGCTGGTCAAAATAGCTGTCGCCAAAATTTAAGATTGAGTATGCCGGATTCCCCTTTTTTACGGGTATTTCGTATAAATGCTGAAAATATGTTTCACATTTCAAACGTAAATTTTGTGAAATGAGCCAATTGTAACCAATAACGGAATGGATGCTTTTTGAAAAGCCGAGTTTTTGATTTAAAGGATCATAATTGCCGGGATTTGCTTCACTCTCAACTATATAAAACATCCGTGGAACAAGCTGGCTGTGTAGTCCAAATCCAAAATTTATGGAATGTCCTGAATTAAAGCTCCATTTTAATCCAATTCTGGGTTCAGCAGAATATGTATTGTTAAAAGTAAAAAGAAGAAAATGCATTCCGCTGTAAACAAGTAAATCATCAGTAAATTTATGTTGCCATTGAATATGAGATTTCAGGAGATGGTAATTTCCCTCCCGGTCCAGGGTTATATTAAAATCATTCTCTGATTTTATGCTGTCAGTAAATTGATATTTAAGCATCTGCATATTTATTCCGGCTTGAAAAATATTCTTGGGATTTAATTTATACCTGACTGTTGCAGAATAATTTATTCCTTTTTCACCAGATTTCTGACGATAGTAAATTGAAGGTTCAGGAGATTGACGGGAAAAGGTATCTTCAGAAATATGACTCATAGTATATGAAAGAGAAATAATGTTTTCGATATTGACTTTGTTATTAATTATGAGTTTATGGATTAATCCAACAGAACCCATTCCTGTTCCATATGTGAAATTTTCTCCTTCCCCGTTTTTAAGTTCTGATGTGTCTTTTTTTGAATCAAATTTATTTACATAGCTATAACCGCCAATTCCTATTAATGAAAATTTTCCGATTTTTGTGTTTTTCGATGTTAATTTAAATGAGGCATCCTGGTAAAAGGGAATTGCATCAATTCCAACCTTAAAACCCATTGCATCAACAATAGCGAGTGTTGAGTATCTGTAACTGATAAGAAAAGAGGAACTGTTTCTAACTATTGGACCTTCTGCTCCGATCTCAAAGCCATTCATTCCAACCTGAGTTACAAATTCATATTTCAGAGTACTCCCGGAACGCATTTTCAGATCGAAAACCCCGCTCAACGCATTTCCGTATTCTGCCGGGAAAGCACCTGTAAAAAAATCCGAATTTGTAAGAAGGTTATTATTCAGGATACTTATCGGACCCCCGCTGGCACCAAAGGACGAAAAATGATTCGGATTTGGTATATCAATCCCGTCCAGCCTCCATAATACGCCCAAAGGTGAATTTCCCCGGATTACAATATCATTCCGCTGATCGCATATTGTTGCAATTCCTGCAAAATTTGAAGCCATTCTTGCAGGATCCCCAATACTCCCGGAGTACCTTTCGGTCTCTTCTATCGAAAAAGTCCGGGCTGAAACTGTCGCATTCTTGTTTATTGATTCCTCTTTTTTCAGCTTGCTGGTTACAATTACTTCGTTTAATGCAGTTACTGATTCTTCGAGTTTTATATTAAAAACTGTTTCTTTGGAAGAAGTTATAAAAATATTTTCCCGGGAATAGGGCAAATATCCGATATAACTGGCTGAAATAGTCTGCCTTCCGATCGGGACTTTTTCAATTCTAAAATTCCCCGCAGGATCTGTTATGGTACCCAATACGGGATTCGTTTTATTAATTATAATTGTCACTCCAACCAGGGGAGTTTCAGTTTGTGAATCGACAACTTTTCCTATAACGGTTTGAGTTAAATTTTGTGATAATAATCCCTGAGTTATTAAAACTGAAAGAATAATTATAATTGTTCTTTTCATTGCTCTTATCTATTTCAGGGAATAGAAAATCAATATTCTTATTCAGTCCGGTCTGAGGAAGCTAATTTCATCAATACCTGTTGTCTTTTTGTTGTAATATAATCGGATAATACTATCTTGTTTGTGTTCGAAGTATTTTTTACGACTAATTTAATAAAGTTAGGAAAAAAACAGGAAAAGTGTTCTAAAGGGCAATCGAATAAGAAGCCGTTGCTGCATCAGGAAACATTTTTATTGTAATATATATATAGCGTTATATAGTGAGTGTGGGAAAGACTGTCTAATCGACCTGTCAGGAAGCTTCATAATGACTCTTTGGGTGCTGACAGCTATCTCCTGTATTGTGCGAAAGGCACCCAAAATTAAATCAGACAAATTAAATCAAACATCTCCTGTGGATTTTTTATAATCAATTACCGTTGGCTTCAGCCAACGGATTCCCAGGCATCACAATACAAAGGCTTTAGCCCAATTTGATTTAAAGAAATGAACTCTGCCGAACAAAAAAATCAACTTGAGATTATATTTGTAATATAACCTAATATGTTTACCTTTAGTCTGTTAATTGCTGCTTCACTAATATTATGTCATACATTAGAATCTGGATCCATTGTGTGTGGACAACAAAAGCCAGGATTCCATATTTGAGAGATCAGATAAGAGAAGACGTTATTTCACATATCCGTGAAAATGCAAAATTGAAAGGTATTTATGTTGATCATATTAACGGTTATCATGAACATCTTCATGCTCTTATATCCTTAGGTGGCAAACAAAATACCTCTGACATAATGCAAAAAATAAAAGGAGAAAGCTCTTTCTGGATCAACAAAAACAAATTGACCAGATTAAAATTTGAATGGCAAGATGATTTTTATTCAGTATCAATCGGAATGCCACAGCTAGATAATCTAAGAGAATATATCAGGAATCAGGTTCAGCATCATCAGAAAGTCTCTTTTCAAGAGGAATTAGATAAGATAATCGAAGAATACAAATTGATAAAAATGAGGGACTAAAGTCCCGGAAAATACCGTGTTAGTGTGTCCCGTTGGCTTAAGCCAACGGTAATTGAAATTGATTAGCAGGGGGCCCTGTTGATGAAAACAGAACTTATATTACTGCTCCTTTTGTTGATAACATATTAAATTTGGTCAGAGATTGGTTGAGGCACCCGGATTTACGATATTTAAATCCTTAATTAATACATGTCAATGAGTTACACTAAACTGGAATTAAAAACCGCTCAAAACAAGGGAAAGTGTTCTAAAGGGCAGTGGAATTAAAAGTCGTTGTGCAACCGTTGTACCTATAATTGCATCTATAATATAAACCACAATGAAAAGTATTAAAACAATAGTAATTCTATCAGTTATCTTCCTGATTTATTATTTAATATCTTGTGCTAAAGACGATAATGAAAATAATGAAAAGAGCCTTATCTTATCAAAAACAGAAAAAGGAGGATGCTTTGTAAATACTCCGGATTATAGAAAGTCAGCAAAAGCAGATACTGTTTTTTTTAAAGTGACACGAGATTCTTTGTCAATGAATTTAGGACTAAATTACAACTGCTGTTCAAGACTGGCAGATAGTATTGACATAAAAAACGACGTAATCACGGCATTTATAAAAGATACCTGCACAAACCTTTGTGTGTGCAGATGCGTATGTTATTTTACATTTGACTTTAAATTTGTGGGTTATACTCCGAAAACACTAATTTATATTATAAAATTGAAAAGGCATAATGAGAGTATTTATAATACAATTATGCAGGATACAATTCAATATTAATGAGTCTGTTAACAGCTTAGTATAATGTCCGGAAAACTATTACGAGTACAACTTTCATCGAGCTCTTTTAGTATTGTAATACATTTTAACCCCAGACTGGCTGCTCGTAAAATCTGAATGAGTGCTTAATATCATCGGAATCTCTGGTCTTGTGAAATAAAACCAAGCCCATTATAATTCTTTATCATTTATTCTTTTTATCTAAATAAAGGAATCCTCTCTGTTCAACCGAATTTACATTTAAATAAAGCTGTTCTTCATACTCAGGACCCGAAAAATCAATTACCCTCACAACATCCGACCATTTTAAAGCTTCAGGGAAAAGATCCTTAAGTTTATTGACACTATTATTCAGGAATTCTCTGTTAATTACATTATCGCTCTTTTCAGGATATATTGCCATATATAGAATATCAAGCTCGACCAGGTTATTAAAGAAATGTGTGCCTAATGATACATCTGGCACAAGACCCTCATGCATTTCTGCAATCTCACATAATACATTTACATTGCGGATATCTGCAAATCCAACCGGTACACCCAATGACGGGGTAGTTGATCCCCAGCGACCCGGCCCAAGAAGCATTATTGTCTTTAACTTTCTCCCATCAATATTAGCTATTCTGCCTATTAAAGAAGCAACTCCATACTTATCTTTTTCAGATAACTTACCATATACGGAAGACACTACGTATATAAGTGTATCTACCGGAGTATGTATGCTGGTGCCTATTATCGGGCCATGAGTCTTAAGTATAAGATTCTTTTCATGGAACTGAGGTTCTTTTATGGTACCAACTGCTTTTTTTATCTGGTAAGGACGACACTGAAGCAGGTTTATCTTATAATTTCTATCATTAGAAAAGTTTACAGTGAATTCAATATCAACGGGATAATTATATACCTCCTCCAGTGTCTTCAATATTTTCCCTATATCCTTTATAACTTCAGTCTCTGAAAAGAGCTTGTCGAATGTTAATATCCATGGAAACCAGTTTTTCAGGTTTCTCTCTTTGCTTAATTCTTCCATTACAATGTCTTTCGATACAAACAGTTTAATGGGAATTCCGGAAAGATTTAGTATGATATCCGAAAAGTATTCTGAGGTAAGTCTGTTTAATCTAAGGTCTAAGAGATCTACTTTCCTTTGTGCATATTTTCTAAGTTCGTAAAAACTGGCTTCAGGTCTTTTCCCGGGTTCATTAACAGCAACAATCCTTGTATAATCATCATCATTGCGATTAACTGCTCTTGTACCCAAACCGAAGACAAGTCTTAGAACACCAGCCTTCGGATCGATACTCTTATCCCAGACATAAAGGTTATACGAAAAGCCTACTCCGGAGATCTGAGGCAAATAGTAATCACCGTACATCGCACCGGAAACACGTTGAATAAGAAGAGCCATCTGTTCGTCTCTCTCAAGTAATCCTCTGTCATGACGATACAAAAGTGCCTCTGAATTCATTGTACTTGCATATACCTTTTTCACAGCATTCGTAAAATTTTCGAGTCTTTTTTCAGGAGTTCCCTGATTTGCACAAAATACGCTTTCATATTTGCCTGAAAATGAATTTCCGTATGCATCTTCCAGGAGACTGCTGGAGCGTACGATTATTGGAGATTGACCGAAATAATTTAAAATCTCTCTGAATTGATCTTGTATATCTTCAGAAAAAGAGCCCGACAGGAGTCTATGGCGCGCTTCTTCGACACTATCAAATAAATCTTTGCTGTTCTTCTGCTTCCATCTTATCCACCAGCACTTACTTTTTATCAGGTATGAATAGAATACATCTGAACCTATATAGAAAGAGTCATGAGTCTCAAGTCTGCTCTTCCAGTAATCATTTTTTCCAAGAATGGCATGTGCCAGCAGCATCCCTACAGTTTTACCACCGATCAATCCTGTTCCGATCATATGTTTACCGACACTTATAAGGTCCGATAGATCCAGATACTTACTGACGAGTTCAATGAGTTGTTCATCTCTTGTAACAGCCATTCGAATTAAACGTTGCCTGTATTCTTCATATTCCTCATCCTCAGGCCTGCCATTATCTATTTCTTTCTGAATTTCCTTCGCTTTTATAAAAACATGTTTCCATAGATCCTTCTGAGTCTCTGATAAATCAAGCCTTGGGTGGGGCACATCTCCCAGTATCCCGGCAATTTCAGAACTGCTTGTTATCGGATTAAGATTACCGTTACTCCATTTATGAAGCATATACATTGTTTTTGAATGCCGCTTTTCGACTTTAAGGGGATGTATGTATATCTCTCCATGCTTTAAATAATGATCTATTACTACCTGAGCTGTATCCTGAATAGCATTGAGTGTATAAATGGAATGCCGGTTTCTTAAAAGCGCAAAACATGCCACTGTATTATGAACATATAAGTATGGGCAGGTGAGCATAAAGAAGTTCCCAAGCATCCTGTCACTGTTCCAGTCCACAGCAAGCTCGGATAATGAATCAAAAACATAGAAAGCCCCTTCCCCGCTATTCTCAATAACTGTAAATATTTCCCCGAGAAAAGACTCAAAACCATTTTCCGGTTTCAACTGATATACAATGGCATTAACTCCATCCGGTATTACATCAGGATGGTCGGCAAAACGAAAGTAAACCAGTTTAATCCCTGATCTGTCAGCATATTTGCAAAAAGGATGAATATATCTGATGTAATCTTCGATATAATCCATCTGCCACACTATGTTGTCACCAATCCTGATCCCATGGATAACTTCATCCAGTTCAGCTATTCCTGTGCTCAATTTATCCCTGAATGGGCTGCCCTCAAAGACCGGATTTTCCATAATTAGTTTGCAGAGCTACTTTATTTGTATATTTAGATTTATTTAAACTAAGAGTGGCAATATATTAAATATTATTTATATATTATATTAAAACAAATACAAATTGTAACTAAATGCTAATATAATATTGAATTTATTAATATTTAACACTAATGCCCGGTTAAAGACTTTACTGAATCATATAAAACATTGGCTTATAACACATTAGATATGATCAGATTTTTTTACGATTTGAATTTTCTCCATGCGAAAATTTTTTATAGTCTGGCTCCAGGGATCAGGTATTTCTGAAAAACGGATGAGATCCCTCATTCATCAATCCTTTGCAAGCTCAGGATTGATTCATTCGGGATGACAACCGCAACCGGGAGAAAAGGGGAATGAAGCGGCGCGTTTTGCGCAAAAACTGGTGACGAAAATGTAAAGCCATCAAAACGCGCCTTTTCATTCCTCCAGTGACCCAAAGTGCACATGTCATCCCGAACGGAGCGGTAGCGCAGTGAGGGATCTTATCGGTTGAGCAGATAATTATACTCTTGTTATTGTTTTGACAGTTGTTTATCAGTCAGGATCTATAACCTGATAAGCTCTCGTTTATCGATCTGGAATTCTTAACCGGGCAGCCGTGAATATTTAATAGTAATGAATAAATTTATCAATTTAGCTGAACTGGCACCTGATAAAACTTTATATTGCTGCTCCTCCTCTCTCCCCTGTTCGTATTCTGATACATTCTTCAAGAGGCGTAATAAATATTTTACCGTCACCAACAGTACCTGATCCGTTAGTACGTGCAGATTTAAGAATTGTTTCAATAGTTATGTCAACAAACGCCTCATTCACAGCTATTTCTATTTTAATCTTTGGAATCAGATCTGGTATTACGATCTGACCCCTGTGCAGTTCCTCGATTCTCTGCTGCCCATGACCTGAGACACGGCTTACAGTGATTCTTTTAATGTCGGCTTCAATTAATGCTGCGCGCACCTTATCAAGTTGAACTTCCCTGATTATTGCTGTTATTAGTTTCATCATCTGATATTTTCAAATTAGTTTAATTAACTAGGGTTAAGCATTCCATAACCTCTTTCCCCGTGGTATGTTCTGTCAAGTCCCGCCATTTCATCATCTTCCAACGATTTGAACTTAATGAATTTGTTTAACGTGATAATTATCACCAAAGTCACTACAGCTGCATAAACAATAGCTATGATTACAGCCAGTGCCTGAATTCCAAGCTGGTTCCAGATTGTCCAGGAACCACCTGCTAATGAAAGTGCATCAGACATCCAGGATGGCCGTATAAAAAAGACAAGAAGAATTGCTCCTGTAATACCTCCGACACCATGAATTCCGAAGGCATCGAGACTATCATCATAACCGAACTTTGCTTTCAACTGTATTGACATATAACATGTTAAGGAGGCAATAAGACCAAGAGCAATTGCTCCATAAGGTTGTACCACACCCGCTGCAGGGGTGACAGCTACTAGTCCGGCCAGTACCCCGCTTGCAAAGCCAAGTGCAGTTGATTTACCCTGATGGAAACTTTCAATAATGATCCATGTCATTGCTCCGGATGCAGCTGCAACCTGGGTCGCAATAAGAGCCTGTGCTGTGCTCAAACCGGACGAGATACTGCTACCTGCGTTGAAACCAAACCAACCAACCCAGAGGAGACCTGCTCCAAGCATTGTGATGACAAGATTATTAGGACGTATTACCTGATATGGATAACCTCTTCGGGAACCAATAAATAATGCTGCTATAAGACCACTTACTCCAGCCGAAATATGGACAACTGTTCCTCCTGCAAAGTCTATCGCCCCTTTTGGTCCGAGATTGAACAGGAAGCCGTCTGATGCCCATACCCAATGACAAAGTGGATTATAGACCAACAAACTCCATAGCGCAATGAATATACAATATGCTTTAAAATTGACTCTTTCTGCAAATGCACCCGCAATAAGAGCCGGTGTAATAATTGCAAACTTGCACTGGAACATTGAAAAGACATATTCCGGGACACCTGCATCCAGAACATTTGAATCAATTCCTTTCAAAAAAAAGTAATCATTATTCCATCCTATCCAGCCTCCTAAAATACTTTTTCCAAAACACATACTATATCCGACAATTACCCATAGAATGCTTATTATACCCATTGCCACAAAACTGTGCATTATTGTCCCCAGAACATTTTTGCTTCTGACAAGTCCTCCGTAAAACATTGCCAGCCCCGGAATCATAAGTAATACCAGTGCAGTAGAAGTAAGCATCCATGCCGTTGCTCCTGAATCAATAATAGCTCCGTCTGAAGCAAACAGCCCTGTTATGCTGAGAATCAGAAACGACATTAATAACAGGATTCTTTTCCATCTTGTGTTCATAGTTATACCCTTTAAATTATAAATATTAGTTTGTCACGACAAACATATGTGTTTTTATGGGTATAACAAATAAAATATGTGAAATAAATTAATTATACCCCATAAATATAGGGGTAAAAGTGAATAAATATATACTTTATTAACTATATACCCCCATTTTATATGAGGATATAGTAGTTTTATCTAAATCCAGATGAGAATAACTATTAATGTAATTGTGATTAAAGTTATCAGACCAGACATTGATGTGGCCAGGATGTCGGGGGTTTGCTTCAGTAGCAGCGATGAATAAAATATCAAAATGCCAATTGTGCAGCTATAATATCGATGGTTGTCACGAAAGCAAATCCGAATGACAAATTCAACAAGCTTGCCAGATGCATTTCTTCATTAATGCTACCTGTGCCGTCAGCAAGGAAGAACACCCTGAAGTCTCTGTAATATGCATCCCGGGCAGTTGATTCACAACACAGGTTGGTCATTAGACCAGTAATTACCAGGTCCTCTATCTTTTGACATCGGAGTACTGTCTCCAGATCGGTATTATAAAATGCTGAGTAGCGATGTTTAAAAATTATTTTCTCGTTCGGGCGTGGTGCTATTTCTTCGTGCACCATACTTTCCGTACTTCCTTCAATACACATCCCTTCCCACCACCACTCCATATTGCCGGCATCTATACAATCAGGATGGTGGACATGGCAGGTATAGATTACCGGGCGGTTAGCATCCCGAAAAGTTTGGATTAGCCGTTTCAGAGAGGGTAGAATTGCCATTCCACCACATGTATATGCTGGTGAAGCAGGATTCAGGAAGAACTTTTGCATATCTACAACGAGCAGTGCTGATTTCTCCGGATTAATCTGCATTTTATGCTTATTGAAAGGTAAAATCTTTTCAAGCCAGATTTTTGATTTTGGTTTAATTGTTTCTGGTGTCACATATGGTTCCATTAATAATCCTCCATTGTTTTTGTGATTTTCCTGACTTGTTAAAAGTGCACATATACATGCCAAGCAAGTGGATAAAGCATTAGATTTCTCAGATTATCGGAAACGGTCATAGTGGTTTATCATTTCCCCGAAAATTTCTAACGGAATAATGATAAACAAGCCTTCTGATTCAGTATATACAGCACCTGTTTCATCAAAAACTTTTCCCTTTGTTATTACTTTTTTCCCTTTCACCGATGAAATAAATGCTTCTACCGTAGTGATCATCCCGAGAGGAAGCATCTTCCGGTATTTTACTGCCAGCTTTGCGGCTACAACCGTATGCCCGGCAATCCATGCGGATGCCCCCATTGCCTCATCAAGAACAGCAGCCATACTGCCACCATGTACATACCCGGGAGGCCCTTCTGTTGAAGGACCAAACCAGACTCGTGCTACAAATGAATTATCACTATTCTTTTTAAAATACCTGACCTTTATACGGTCATTACTTATGTCTCCGGTGATGAAAGCACGTCCGTTACCATATGAATCGGAGATCTTTAGTTCTGACCATCCCATTTCGCCAGATAACTCCGGCATATTATTCATGTCCCTGCTCATAAGAAGCCGTATATCCCCATTTGATCTGGTCATCTGTTCCGGTACTCTGCCAGGAAACAGTTAATCCGTTTTTTGGATTCCCGGTTGAACCCCAATGGATATGCTGCTGACCTGATGACAGCTGTCCGATCAGAAACAAGCCTGATAAAAATATATATAGTTTTTTCATTTAATATTGTTTATTGGTTACTTCTCAGGTCATGAATAAGTAAAACGATGATTGAAATTTTATTAAGTTCTTCATAAGGGTCTCTTCTGGATTTAAAATATTTCTCAGGATATGGAGCTTGTAAAGTTAGCAAAAAAACAAAGTCAGATTAATCCTGACCCGGTGAATTGGAAAGAGGTCAGTTAAGGTAATAATCAAACATAAAAAACCCTGATATTTCTGTTAATGTGACAGATTAGATGCTATATTTACCACTGACTGTAATATCAACATCAAGAATATTGGGGTAAGAATTTATTTCTGATTGTTTATATAGGCGGTTTACAATCAAACTATTACACTTCAAAACATTTCTGATATTTTAAAGAGTATTATTTGAACAAGACAACATTTTATATTATCCGGACTAATAGAAATAAGTATGATAAAACGATTTTTAAAGAAAAATTTATCGCCGAAAACATTTGAAAAAGTACGCAGATCGGTATTTCCGATTCTAAACAGTGTCAATAATATAAGATCAATTGGTTTGAGCGATGATTTAGATAAGTTAGGGGAGATCTATGAATCAGATAAGACTGGGCGTCACTTTTATACGCAACATTATCAGTTGCATTTCAACAGATTCAGAAATAGTGAAATTAAATTGCTTGAAATAGGCGTAGGAGGATATGAAAATCCAAAGTTGGGTGGAAATTCATTAAGAATGTGGAAGAAATACTTTCCTCTGGGGAAAATATATTCCATTGATATCTATGATAAATCTTCACTCCAGGAGAATCGTATTAAAATATTTAAAGGGAGCCAGGTTGATAAGGATTTCCTGGAGAGTGTCACTCAGGAGACAGGAGGATTGGATATTATTATTGATGATGGCAGCCATATTAATGAACATGTTATTGAAACATTCAGGCTCTTATTCCCAAAATTGAATGAAGGAGGAATTTATGTTGTGGAAGATACCCAGACCTCATACTGGCCATATTACTATGGAGGTGACAGCTATAATTTTGAGAAGCCTGATACTATTATGAATTACTTTAAGAAGTTAACCGACTGTCTTAATTATAAGGAATTCAGAAATCCATCCTATCAGCCGACTTATTATGATATGAACATTATTTCCATCCACTTCTATCATAATCTGATCTTTATCTATAAAGGGAAAAACGAGGAAGAGTCAAGTAGCATAAAAACAGAGTGAAAGTATGAGCGAGACAAGGAGCACCACATAGCGGTGTAAACTCCGCGACGAAGATCGGCAAAGCGGAAGCCGGCACTCTAAATTGAATCTGTTATGTCTGCTTAAAAATATTATAGAAATCAGTTCTTATATTTATAGAACACAGCACGGCATCGATAGCAATTGCTCTCATTATCAGGTTGACTTTCATTTGAAATATTTATAAAATCAGCATTTAAAGCGCATCCCTCTTTTCTTAAAATGACCATTGCATCTTCCTCACTGCAACTTTTAGAAAATCCGGAATCACTTAATTTGATTGTACCTATTTTAGTAGCTACCGAATCTGGTATAGTTTCAAACTTTTTAATCGTAATATTACAATTAACATAAGAAGGACTATTAGTATCAACATTATACCTGATTCTCGAAATCTGGTGTTTACAATTCGTGAAAAACAGACATACAATTACAAAGAAAATTAACCTTTTCATAAGATTGATTTATTAATTATTTCTTATTCAGATTTAAGATATTTATGTACAGATCTCACTGCTGTCCGGTTAGGAATCCCAGGTTGATAACCGAGAGCTTATCAGGTTATAGATACTGACTTTTAAATAACAGTGAAAACAATAACAAGAGTATAATTATCTGCTCAACCGATAAGATCCCTCACTGCGCTACCGCTCCGTTCGGGATGACATGTGCACTTTGGGTCATTGGCGGAATGAAGCGGTGCGTTTTGATGGCTTCACATTTTCGTCAACCGTTTTTGTGCAAAACGCGCCGCTTCATTCCCCTTTTCTCCCGGTTGCGGTTGTCATCCCGAATGAATCAATCCTGAGCTCGCGAAGGATTGATGAATGAGGGATCTCATCCGTTTTTCAGAAATACCTGATCCCCGGAGCCAGAGTATAAAAAATGTTATCAAGGAGCAAATTCAAATCTAAAAAAATATGATCATATTTAAGGCGTTATAAGTCAATGTTTTATATGATCCCGTAAAGTCTTAACCGGACATTAGTTTATAGATCTATATAAGCAGTACCTTACTTTCATTACTCACAACTTGTATATTTACCTTGTAGATCAACGACATACAAGGAGTTTTAAATTCTTTGTTGACCGGATTAATGACAGGTTTTGTAAAATGCTGCAGATCATAAAGATGCAAACAATATTAGATTGATTAGTGCCTTTAAGTGATTCCCCGGGTTAACCTGTTCTATTTATATTCTTCGGGTATCTTTCTCAATTTTGTTGCCTGCTAAAAAGCAAAACCCATTTTCAAAATCTTATCTTCCTCATATGGTCTTGCTATAAATGTAAGACTGGATGGCTCTTCCGTTTTCATGAAGCCCATAGGAACAGTCAGGCACGGGTATTCAGCCACCGCTGCATAACCAGCATTCCGGTTACTTATTGAAAGAATAGCATCCAGATTATGTTCTGACATGAGTTTCTCAAAATAGTTGACACAAGCATTGTGCAATTTTAATTTTAACCGGGTCAAGTCTTCCTCACTGATCTTTTCTTTAAGGATGCCTGTGAATAGATTTTGTCCGTAGGGAATTCTTATTAAGGAATCTTTATTATTGAAATCTACAATGTCTGAAACAGAGCGAAATATAACTTTGTCAGATGCATAGTTGTTCAGATAATGTGGCAGGTCAACTTTCATGTCTGCACCAAGTATCTTACTGAAACTTTCAAAATTTATTTGTTCTGGTTCAAATTCAATAGTATCGCCCCCGATAGAAATTATTTTTTCAGTTGCTTGCTTATAAAGAGAATCATTTAAAAAGGCTTTGTTGATACCAAATCGTAATCCTTTAAGAGTTCCGGTTTTTAATTCTTCCAGGTATTTTTTATTCAGGGGATAATTACTGGTTTTAGGATCAGCATTGTCTGTACCGATCATCGCAGAGAGCAGAATCGCATTATCAACCAGGTTCCTGGTACTAGGACCAGGTGTGTCATATGTACCTGAAATCGGAACTATTCCACCCCTGCTAAGTAACCCGACAGTAGGTTTTAGTCCTGCAACGGAGTTCCTGCCAGAAGGTGAAAGAATTGATCCCGATGTTTCTGTTCCTACTGCTGCTGCTGCATAGTTAGCAGCCATAGCTGCAGCACTTCCGGAACCGGAACCGCCTGTATCAAAAATTTTTCGACCAGACGGATTAAGCGTTTGTCCTCCAACTGCACTATAACCGTTCGGACACTTCTGAGAAAGTAAGTTCGCCCATTCACTGAGGTTAGTCTTACCCAGTATTATACCACCTTTTTCTTTTATTCTTTCTACAATAAATGCATCAGATGTATAATTATTTCTCAAGGCTACTGCACCTGCTGTTGTAGCCATGCCTTCCACATTAATATTATCTTTTACCAGGATTGGTATGCCGTTGAGAGGATGGTCCGCAGCCGATTTATTCCTGTCTCTTTTCCACTCTTCATGGACAGCATCAGGATTTGTGTATTCATTTTAATGAATTTTTCAGGATCATCTTCATGTTGCAGTGGGATTACCGGTAAAATGGTTATTTTATGATGATTATCCTTATCGCGGCATATGTATGCAGGAATGATGGGGACTCCTGCTCTTTTTGCCAATAAAGCAGGTCCTGCAGGTGATGGCACATATTTATTAAAAAAGTTAATATAAATTCCGGCAGGATGGGACTGATAGTTCTGGATTAAGACAATTTTCCCTTCTTTCAGATTATCCATATATTCCAGACCTGTGGCGCTCGCCATTCGTAGAATTTTTTCTGCAGTGTATTTCCCATTGATAATATAAGCGAATTCAAAAAAACACTTCAAAATTTTTCTTAGTGACTCCCGTAAGATGGAATTCCTTTCCTTTTTTGTTTTTTCAGGGAAAACGATTTTTAAATTATCCAGAGCTATTTCCTTTCTTTTCCATTTGAATCGTGATCCTGCAAAGACAATAAATGTGCATAATGTATAGGAAAATTTCAAGGGGATAACTCTTGTCAGGAACAGTATGAATTTAACAAGATGAAATGGTATTTTGCCTGTAATATTTTTAAGTAACATAGCTACCTTGCATATCTTTGAGTTCCTGCTTATTATTTTTACCTTTTGAAGTTTTAACCTTAATTCTGTAATAAGTTGTTAATTTTATGAATTTAGCCATAAATACAATTGCAATAACAGTTTTTTAAAAATAATAATATGGCACAAGAAATAGAACGTAAATTTCTGGTTACAGGCGATTTCAAAAAAGATGCCTACAAACAAACACGAATAACACAAGGTTACTTATCCTCAGTTCCTGAGCGGACAGTTCGTGTCAGAATTAAAGGAGCTCAGGGTTTTATAACTATTAAAGGAATTGGAAATGCATCCGGCGCAAGCAGGTATGAGTGGGAAAAAGAAATCCCGGTCAGCGAGGTTGAAGCACTCCTGCAAATATGCGAGCCAGGGGTAATTGATAAAACCCGCTACCAGGTAAAATCCGGAATCCATACTTTTGAAGTTGATGAATTCTATGGTGAGAACCAGGGTTTGGTGGTTGCTGAGGTAGAATTAGGTGCTGAAGGGGAAGCGTTTGTAAAACCAGCATGGATTGGCGAAGAGGTTACCGGCGATGCTAAGTATTACAACTCCATGTTGATGAAGAATCCTTATACCAAATGGTAAATAAAATGACAGACCAGATATTAGATCCTAAGGGGGACGAGCCTATCGATTTTCTTGATATGCGGAATTATCGTATCGAAAAGCTGCCAAAACGTAAGAAAGCAAAACTGGAGAAATGGCTAACTTATATTGGCCCTCCTCTAGCTGTCATTTCGTTTGTATTACTTGCGTACATATTGAAATTGCCATTTTTGCTACAGATAGATCATTCCACTCTGACAGAAGAGGCAAAGGCAGTTTTCGATAAAATTGGAGCAGAGTCATTCTCAAGAATCAATGCAATTATGCTGGGTATTTTTGTGACAGGATTAATTCTTTGGATAACAGAATCACTTCCAAACTATCTGACATCACTCATACTGATAGTTTCTCTTGTATTAACCGGGGTGCTTCCGGAAAGAAAGGCTTATGCCGAATTGGGACATCCTGTTATGTGGTTTAATATTATGTTGTTTGTCCTGGCAAGTATGCTGGTTACAACGGGTGTAGCCAAACGGTTTGCTTTATGGTATATTATAAAATTCGGGAAGAATGCGGGAACGATATTCTTAAGTTTCATGTTTATCAATATAGTTCTGTCAGCATTTATTTCAGCGACTACAGCCAAGGCGGCAATATTATTACCGGTTTTCATGGTTATCGCGGCAATCTATGGTGCCCGTGGAGGAGACCATCGCAATAATTTCGGTCGAAGTATATACACTGGGAGCTGGTTTTGCAGCTACCGATCTTCCTTCAATCAGCGTAAATGCTTTCTTCAATCATATTGGAATAGGTAATCATACTCCTTTTTGGGTTCTGTATATACTTCTTACCGGAGTTATGGTCTTAAGCGCCCTCCTGTTTGAATCAAAAACTATGAGGGCAATGATATTTGTACCTATAGCAATAGGTGTTGCAGGGAGGTTTGGTCTGAGCGTGATAAGTCTGGCCCTTCCCGTTGCTTTCATGGCAGAGCATGTTTATGTTTTGCCATTCAATAGTAAACCTGCGGCATTACTTTATGAAACAGATCATTATAGTATTTCAGATACATTTAAGTTTGGAATTACCATGATGCTAATTGCATGGGTACTCATTATTCTCTTCGGAGAAACATGGTTTAAAGTATTAGGAATTACACCAAACGGAGTATTTGGCATTTTCTAAGGTAGTTGAAATTAATTGCAATTTCGAATAAGCTGATGGAGCATACCTGGACTTGTTGAAAATTCGAGCTTAGCTGAATTTGGAAGTATCTGATCTTCTGAAAAAAAAGCAATACAAAATGCTGATTAAGATATATAATGACATTGTCAATTTTCTGGGTTTTGCCCGGAATCTCAGAAAATTGCGTTCGAAAATTAACATCAGTATCGATTTACCGGAAATAATTGCCGAATTTCCGGATTCCCACCCCAGAGGGTTTATAAAAGAATTTAAGAAGCGAAGAACGACTATTGTCGAAACCTATTTAAAGATCACCAACAGCCTCGATTCAGCCAGTTGAAACCAAAGAATTCATGCACTAAGTCTGTTAGCTGAACATATTATTTATTCACGTTACTTAAAAATGCCCCTTAATGCTGCAAGAGTACAGCTTACGCTGATGAAGGAAGTTGTTAAAAACCGCGATAGCAAACGTGTTCAGCTTGAATTGATGCGCGATTTTACAGTTTCTTCATTTGGACATCCAAGGACAATAAGATACTTCCTTAAAAAACTGGATATTATTGAGGTCCCGGAAACTGGTGAAGAGCTAAAAGATTTAAACATGGGTTGGGATTTTCATGTTCACGATAGCACCTCATATGGCCGTAAACTACCAACCCGGCAATTAAATATTTTATCGTTATTCTGATTGGGTTTATCCCTGCTTATCTTACTGTCGGATTGGAATATGCACTTATATGGTTTGCCATTACCGGTTCGCGAAATATGTTTGTCGATGTGATTTCAGGGAATGGTTTTAGACCGCGGGAGTGGCACTTAAACGACATCAATTGGACCAATTTTGCAATGCTTGACATGATTTATTTTGCAAAAGAAAGCACAAGGGCTAAGACCGCATTAAAAAAGCACATGATTCCACAACAAAGTCTGCCAGATAAATTAAGAGGCTCTTTAAAAAGGAAAAATGAACGGATTGCACCTAATGAATCGTATTTTGAACTCAAAAAACGGATCGATAGCCGGAATCGGTTTAATGAATTGATTGATTACATAATAGAACACTACAATCAGGAACAACGGCTCTTCATGATTAAACTGGTATCAGAAAATTACTTTAAACTGCAAAAATGGCTCCAACGAATTGTCTGATAGTATATTAACAATTGTTTCTTACCATTCCACAATCACACAGTGTACCATGCCGGGGGGAAACAGGAACAACAGACAGGGAAAATCACATTCAGGGAAGGGGAATGTAATTATTAAGGTTAAAAAGAATAATTAAAAAAATTTGATTAAATTTCAGATCATATATCCTGAGATGAAAGAGCTGAAAATTTCACCAACAAAGTACTCACCTGAGGTCATGTTAAGCCCAAATGGCATGATCAGGATTAAAGGTCGGTCGATTCATGAGAATGTTGTCGAGTTTTTTGACCCTGTTGAAGCATGGATAGCTGAGTATCTTGAGGTTCCGGCTGAAATTACCCGCGTAGACATAAGCCTGGAATATTTCAACAGTGCCAGTGCAAAAGTATTTATACATCTTCTTGAACTTCTCAAGCAAGTCAGCTTAAAGAAAAAGAAATTCATTTTCAACTGGTATTATGCAGACGGGGATGAAGATATTCTTGAAAGAGGCGAATATTTTTCGTCAATTCTGGAGGTTCCCTTTAGCTTTATAAAGATAAGCTGATATTTTAAATTACAGGCTCTATAATGTACCCCGTTTCCATAGCTGGGTTTAATCAAAGTTAAGTTTGTTTATACAATTTTAACCACTGTCCTGAATTTTGGGGACATTAGATAACAATTCTTATTTTACGTGGTAATAATTCCAGCTGACTAACATGTGATTATTTTTCGACCGGATTGGATCAATATTAATGCTATTGTCTGCGATGAGCTTATAAACTGCACTATTATAGGGAGATCCAAATCTGATATATATTAACAATTTTAGAATGCATTTTATTAATGCTGTTTGTTTTTGAACTTAATTAATTATATTTGACCGCAAATATATTCACTGAGACCATAATTAATACATATCATTATGTTACTTCATCAGCAGTTTGTCCGTATGGCAAAGAAGCATGCCGGGAAATTGGCAGTTATTGATAAAACAACGGGGAAGAATGTAACTTATTCAAGGGCTTTGATAGGGTCACTGATCCTGAGCTCTAAATTTACAAAGTACGAAAAGGGATTTATTGGCATTATGATTCCTACCTCCGCAGGTTGTGCACTGGCAACAGTCGGAGCGCTGATGAGTGGCAGGATACCTGTGATGATAAACTATTCAACAGGTGCAGAGGCTAATGCAAAGTATGCCCAGAAAAAGTGCAAATTCAGAACAATAATTACCTCGAAAGCATTGCTTGAAAAAATCAATTGTCCGGTCATCGACGGAATGGTAATGATTGAGGATATTATGACAGGTGTTACAACTGGTGATAAGCTTAAAGCAGCTCTGAAGACAAAACTTCCTGTGGGTATGATCCTTAATACCATTCATAAAGGAAATGAAGATGACACCGTTGCAATCTTGTTTACAAGCGGAAGTGAGAAAGATCCCAAAGCAGTACAGCTTAGCCACCGCAATATTTCCTCTAATATTGAGAATTTTGGGAATTATGTTGATATAAGTGAGAATGATATATTGCTGGCAAACCTTGTATTCTTTCATATTTTCGGTTTGACAGTAAATCTCTGGGTATCTTTCTATTATGGCATGACCATGGTCTCCTCTGCCAATCCTCTGGATTTTCAGACTATCAGCACAATAGCACGTGATGAAAAGCCAACAATTATGGTCGGGACGCCCAGCTTTTTCTGGGGTTATCTTTCCAAGTCCGAACCCGGCGATTTTAAATCGCTGAGGCTGATGGTTGCCGGAGCTGATAAATGTCCCGATGCCCTTAGGGATGGATACATGAAAAAGCATGGGGTCACTTTGCTTGAGGGTTACGGAGCGACAGAAACATCTCCGGTCATATCGGTAAATTCCATTGAATTTAACAGGCCCGGAAGCACAGGTAAAGTTATTCCCAATGTAGAGGTAAAGATTGAAAGTTTTGAAACCGGCGAGATTTGCAAGATCAGGGAAGTTGGTAAGATACTTGTCAGGGGAGACCTGGTAATGAAAGGATATTATGATGATCCGGAGCTTACGGCTGAAGTATTGATCGACGGCTGGTATAATACCGGCGACATGGGCTATTTTGATGAAGACGGATATCTCTGGCATGCAGGACGTTTTAAAAGGTTTGCAAAGATCGGAGGGGAGATGGTCTCCCTGGTAAAGGTCGAGAATGTACTTGAAAAGTTTATCCCGGAGGGAGTATCCTGCTGCGTTGTTGAGATACCGGATGATAAAAAGGGATCATATATTGTGGCAACAACTTCCAAAGAGGTGCATAAAACAGAAATTCTCAGGAAGATGATGACTGAACTGCCGATTATTGCATTACCGAGACAGTTTATTGTTATAAATGAGTTGCCTATGATGAGCACAGGTAAGATAGATTTCCGGAGCGTAACAAGAATGGTACAGGATATTATGAACGCTTCCGTTTCCGGGAAGTAGAAAATAGTTATAAAATTCAGTTAAGGCAATCTTCAACGCTCTTACCAGTAAGAAGATTAAATAAGTTAAGTGCTGCTCTCCGTTGAAGTTCTAAGGAAGCTTTATCAGAGTACCACGCATAATGTCCGGTGCAGATAACCCGCGGAAAATTAACCAGTTTGCTTTGCTTGTCAGTTAAGGGCTCATTTTCATATACATCTAATCCTGCACTATGGATTTTACCGGAATTCAGGGCATTTAGCAACGCCTCTTCACTAATAACTTCTCCCCGTGATGTATTAATTATTATGGGCCTTTTATTCATTAGTAAGAATCTTTCATCACTGAGTAAATGCTTCGTCTCATTTGTAAGGTTACAATGAAGACTGATCACATCCGATTTCTCCAGTAATTCAGCCAGATCAACCCGTTGTGCAGATAGCTGATTAAAATGACTTTCAGGTTTATAAGGATCGCAGGCAAGAACCTGATGAAAGAAGTGAGATGCTTTTCTGCAGAATTCGCTGCCTATTCTTCCTATGCCAAGGATCCCAAGGATTTTATCATGCAGCTCAATAATATCAGGAGCCGGAGGTGTCCCAAAAGCTTGAAGCAGTTGAGATTTGGTATTCCACATTGCACGTGAACATGATAACATTAAAGCTATCGCATGGTCAGAAACTGACTGATTTGCATATCCCTGTACATTTGCCACTCTAATGCCATATTTGCTGCATGCTTCAATATCAATATTATCATAACCTACACCATAGCGGACAACTGCTTTAAGATTTTTCATTTCCGAAAGGAAAGCTTCATCAATTTTCGTATGCCTCACCAGAATACCTACAGCGTTTTTTACAAAAATTCTTTTTTCTGAAGGGGCTTTTTTAAAATCCGGATGGATTTTTAAGGTAAAACCATTTTTTTCAAAAAGTTCCTTCTCAAAGTCATATGATTTATATCCGGAATCTAAAATAACAACCTCCATATTATTTTGTTTTATTGTTTTGTTTATTCTTATCAAATTAGCTACTATCTCGATGGCGAATTTAATTATTGAAGATCAGGAAAGTTAATTAAATGGAAAAAACCTTTTTAATTAATTTAGAAGTCTAACAGATTTTAAAATCAAGTTTTTGAAATATGTTGTATGAAATCAGAACATAAAAAACCGAACCATGAAAAAGAAAACTATCACTCGCAGAACTTTTTTGGGAACAGGTCTTGCTGCAGCATCTGTAGTGACCGCAGGAAGGTCTTTGGCACCTGAAGAAACGTATAAGCTAATCCCGGTAAAGAAAAACGATGAACATCCGTTTAACCCTGTAACGTATGGCGCTATGCCAACACGCTCGTTAGGGAAAACGGGTTATAAAGTGGGAGTACTAAGCCTGGGTGGCCAGGCTACCCTTGAAGTAAAGGGAAGGGAAGAAGAATCGGAAAAAATAATCAACCGGGCCATCGATTTGGGTATAAATTATATTGACACCGCTGCTTCATACGGTCAGGGAGTGAGCCAATTAAACATTGGGCGGGTAATGAAAACGCGACGCAGTGAAGTTTGGCTTTCAACCAAAACCGGCGATCGAACCTATGACGGATCAATGCGCCTGCTTGAGGAAAGTCTGACCAAACTTCAGACAGACCACCTGGACACATGGCAATTACACAATGTGCAGCGGCAGGATCAGGTAGACCTGATTTTTGCAGCTGACGGCGCCATTAAAGCCATGGAAAAAGCCAAAGCTGAAGGAATGGTCAGGAACATAGGTATAACCGGACACTTCGAGCCGCTGGTTTTGCTGGAAGCCATAAAACGTTTCCCGTTCGATTCGATTTTAATGGCGGTAAATGCTGCCGATATTCACTACCTCAGTTTTAAAAACTACCTCCTGCCCGAAGCACAGAAACAGGGGATAGCCATAATAGGGATGAAAATTGCTACCCGCGGACGCATGCTTTCGTGCTGGACACCGCCACCATTGGAAGAGCAAACCGATGTACGCCTGAGAACACCAAAACCGGGGACCATTTCAATAAAAGAAGCACTGACGTATAACATGAGCCTGCCGGTAAGCACATCCATTATTGGTGTTGACAGTGTCGCACAAATTGAGGAAAACGTAAAAATCGCTTCCGGATTTTCACCGCTGAGTCAGGCTCAGATGGAAGAAATAGAACTTAAAACGCTGCCCATTGTACGGCAGGGACTATATTTCCGACGTTGGGACATTGGTGTTTAAAGAACGATCAAATCTTTGATTATTTGGATTTTAAAGAGTGACTGATCTTGTAACATATATGTAATCAGGCAAATACAAAAGATAATTCGATTTTTTATTTCGTCATCAACTGGCATAACAAGCGGGATGATGTGATTACAGCATTGTTCCGGTAATCTCATTATTAACCTGTGTCCTTACACTTTTTTTTACTATCTTTGCCAATTCTTATGCAAAGATTAAAATCCACAAGACATAAATGATATTCGATGATCTGGATCTGAATCCGGAATTACTGGAATCAATTGATTACATGGGCTTCAGTGAAGCTACGCCAATACAGGAAAAAGCTATTCCGGTCATCATGTCGGGCAGAGACTTGATTGCCTGTGCACAGACAGGTACCGGAAAAACAGCTGCTTTTCTGCTGCCCATAATGAACCATATATCAGAAAAACGACCAAGCCATACTCACACTCTTATACTGGTTCCGACACGTGAGCTTGCCTTACAGATTGATCAGCAGATTCAGGGATTGGCTTACACATTGAACATTACATCTTTAGCTGTTTACGGTGGTGGCGATGGTAACGGATGGGACCAGGAAAAAGCTGCCCTCTCGAAGGGGGCAGACATTATTGTTGCTACTCCAGGCAGGTTGATTTCACATCTTAATCAGGGCTATGTGAAATTCAACCAGATAGAAGTACTGGTTCTGGACGAAGCGGACAGGATGCTCGATATAGGATTTTATGACGACATTATGCGGATAATTTCCTATGTGCCCAAAAAGCGACAGACTTTAATGTTCAGCGCTACCATGCCTCCGAAGATAAGGTCAATGTCGAAGCATATAATGAAAAATCCGGTGGAAATTGCTCTTGAAATGTCAAAGCCTCCTGAAGGTGTCATACAGGCTATCTACAAGTTAAGCGACAATCAGAAATTACCGCTGATAAATAGTCTTATTGCCGACAATCCTGATTACCACAGCATATTGATATTCAGTTCGACTAAAAAAAAATTGAGTGAAATAGTGCGGGGACTGCGTTCAAAAAATTATCTGGTTGAAGGCATTTCGTCCGACCTGGAACAGAAGGAGAGGGAAGAAATGCTGTTGAGGTTCAAATCCCGCAAAACCCGTGTACTGGTAGCAACCGATGTTTTAAGCCGTGGAATAGATATTAAGGATATTAATCTGGTAATAAATTTTGATGCCCCGTCAGATGCCGAGGATTATGTGCATCGTGTTGGTCGTACGGCTCGCGCCGAAACAACAGGTGTCGCTGTTACGCTAGTCAACAAAGCAGATATGCCTAAAATGTATCGTATTGAAAAATTAATCGGGAACAAGATTTATAATGCTCCGCTGCCTGCCTTTATAGCCGAGGGACATGATAAGAGACCTGCCCACCGTCCTTTCTTAACTAAATATGAAAAGGGTGGATTTAGACGGAAGTTTAACCAAAAAAGCAAAAGGCAGGGAGTACGGGATAATTAAAGAATCCGAAAGAATTAATGAAGGATTCTGTAATTATCATAAGCTCTATCTGAAATTAAAATTTCCGGCAGGAGATTTTTGATTCTAAATACTGACCATTTTCATTTAAAAATAGTTTCGGGGCGATTCTAGATTTTAATGTATTTTTTCATTATAAGATGAATTATTAAAAATAATGGGCATAAAGCTTTGATATATTAACATTATATCTATATTTGTCTTAATAAAATTAAGAAAAGAATTATTTATGCTCCAAGAATATCTTCAGACTAAAATTTCAACTTCCCTGGATCTATTAAAAACGGAAGAAGCGATTTTCTTTATAAAAGACACCTTCGGTAAACGGTTAAGCCGTACTTTGAACCTTGTAAATGTCTCAGCACCAATTGCTGTTCTGGACGGGACAGGAATTAATGATGATCTTAATGGTGTGGAAAAACCGATAAGTTTTTCGATAAAGGGTATAAAAGATCAGAATGCTGTTATAGTTCAATCCCTTGCAAAATGGAAACGTGTGCGCTTAAAAGAATTCAATTTTGAAGCCGGAAGAGGTTTATTGACTGATATGAGAGCAGTGCGGCCCGATGAGGTTTTAAGCCCTATACACTCAATATATGTTGACCAGTGGGACTGGGAAAAACACATTTTACCGGGGCAAAGAAATCTGAAGTTCCTGAAAAGGACGGTGGAATCTATTTATGAAGAGCTGAAAGCAACAGAAAGAGATTTATTTGAAAAGTATCCTGAATTTCCACCTGTACTGCCTGAAAAAATCTATTTCATTCATGCAGAAGAACTTTTAAAAGAATTTCCTGCCTTTACACCCAAACAACGTGAAGCAGAAATCGCACGTATATTTGGTGCAGTGTTTATAATAGGAATTGGTGCAAATCTGAGCAATGGGGAACCTCATGACGGGCGGGCTCCTGATTATGATGACTGGAGTACAATAAATGAAGATGGATATATTGGTCTGAATGGAGACATTATTTTGTGGAATCCGGTAATAGAAAGAGGCTTTGAGCTCTCTTCCATGGGTATACGTGTCAATGAAGAGTCAATGTTAAGACAACTGAAAATAAGAGGATGTTCTGACAGGAAGAAGCTGCTTTTTCACAGAATGCTGCTTAACAATGAACTGCCATTGAGTATCGGAGGTGGAATCGGGCAATCCAGAGTATGTATGTTTCTTCTTAAAAAAAGTCATATCGGAGAGGTGCAGTCAAGTATCTGGCCGGAATCAACTCGCGGACAATCAGAAAATGGATTGAACCTGTTATGATTTTATCTTTTATCAGCTGATAAAAAGGCTTTTACTGGAATATTCAGGATCGCAGGTCAGGTTTACACTTAATTTACGCCATCCTGCTTCATCTCCCGGGGTAGGGATATGTGTCAGGTGTACTTCGCAGTTACGTAACAATTTCAGGTTTTCCAGTGCCATTTTAGCTGCCGGATTAGATAAAGCGCTGATCCCAAGTACAATCAATGTCTCATCCACATCCAGGCTGACCATTTTGCCATTCAATATGTCTTTTTTCAGATGAGTTACCGAATCAATTATGTTTTCGGGTAATAGGTACATTTTATCTGGGAGTCCGGCCAGGTGTTTTGTAGCATTCAAAATCAGACTTGATGATGCATGTAATAATGGTGAGTTTTTGCCTGTAATAATTTCCCCGTCAGGCAGTTCAATAGCGGCTCCGCAATAGAATCCTGCATTACCTTTTCCGCATCTTTCAGCGTCTTTTGCAGCTTCTCTTGCAGGTAAAACCACCATGCGGTCTTCAGCTTTTGCCCCAATATTATTCATTATTACAGTAATCCGGTTGAGGGTCTCTTTTTCAACCAGTCCCAAAGCATATTCCACAGCACACCTGAAGTATCTCCTGATAATCTCCTGGTAAGATGCTTCTGTGATAATACTGTCATTCACAATGCCCGCACTTGCTCTGTTTACTCCCATATCAGTCGGTGACTGGTACATAGACTCACCGCCTGTTATTTTTTCGATTATTCTTTTAACCAGATGAAAAGCTTCTATATCACGGTTATAATTTACAGTCTTAACGTTATAGGCCTTTAAGTGATCTTCATCAATTAACACTCTGTCGTTCAAATCAACTGTGGCGGCTTCATAGGCAAGATTTACCATGTGATCTACAGGCAGGTCCCAGATAGGAAATGTTTCAAATTTTGCATATCCTGCCTTAACTCCTTTCCTGTACTCATGGTAAAGATTGCACAGGCATGTGGCAAGCTTACCGCTGCCCGGCCCCGGCCCTGTCACAATTACAATAGGATTGGTAGTCCTTATGTACTCGTTTGTCCCATATCCATGATCACTTACAATAAGGTCAACATCAGTAGGATATCCTTTTGTGGGATAATGTAAATATACCTTGATCCCCCTTAACTCGAGCTTGTTCTTGAAGGCCTTTGCAGGCGATTGATTCTGAAAGCGTGTAATAACAACAGCTTTAATATCTATACCCCAGTCTCTGAAATCATCAATAGTCTTTAATGCATCAACATCGTATGTAATTCCAAAATCAGCCCTGACTTTTTTCCTTTCAATAGCTCCTGCATGAATACACAGGATTACATCAATCTTGTCTTTTAATATCTGCAAAAGCCTCATCTTAACGTTCGGATCAAATCCCGGAAGTACTCTGGCTGCATGATAATCATATAAAATTTTACCCCCAAATTCCAGGTAAAGCTTATGGTTAAACCGGTTTACTCTTTCAAGAATAGAAGACGTCTGCTCTTTAAGGTATTTATCATTATCAAATCCGGTGTGATTTGTAACTCCCATTTTGCTCCTTTAGAATTTTTCTTTCAGAATTAATATCCTGACTCCAATATTAGAAAAATTTTCGGTCCCTGATATTTCCGGCTGCATAATAAAAGAATAAAGTTGTCTGTTCCGCCTACCCGGAACCTCTTTAAGTCTGTCTCCACGCAAAGCGGGGCTCTGTCTTTTGAGTCGTGCCACAAAAGACTTACAGGCTTAATGAATTATGGGCAGGGGTTCCGATGGATTAAGTTCATAGCTGAATCCTTTTTCTGAAGCATTCATAATTAAGACTTTGAAGATAACAAGATTTGATAATATCGACACGGCTTTGTTTGGCGAAACCCGGGCAATTTTTCTGAACCTTGATAATGTAATTGATCCGTTTTTCCGCAGATAATCCAAGAGAGTATTTTCAGGCTTACCGAATTTTACCAGTACTCCGGATCCTTTTTCCTCTTTTCTCCAGACCTGAAGTAATACTTTATTAGCAACAAGGTTTTGATCATTATGTCTGAAGTATGATAACCATTTACCGTTTTCATCTTTAGCCTGATATGGTCTTTTATTTCCCTTAATCACCTGAACCTCCAATATTGTTTTTCCACCTGTCATATGTTGTTTTATGGAAAAAGTAATTTCAGGCCGGCAAAAAAGTTGTGCAGCTGTATCAACCATATAATATTCTTCATCAGATTCAATACCAGCTATACTGCCATTATCCCTCACTCCAATAAGTATTCTTCCTCCATTGCTGTTAGCAAAGGCAGTTAATGTCCTTGCAATCTTTTTGCTATCTGAAACACAGTACTTAAAGTCAAGCTTTTGATTTTCTCCCTCTGCAATTAACTTTTTCAGAAAGTTGTCCATATTTATTGTTTTAATATTGACTTTATCAGAAAATATATTTAATCAACTGTACGTTTATAAAATAAGTCTGTTCTAATAGAAATCTAATTTAGACAAAAATGAATCAGTTACGTTACAAACACGTATTGATATTTACTGCCATGATAATGGTGGTTATTAAAGTAAACGGTCAGACGATCCTTCCGGATGAACTCACTAAAAATACTATAAAAGAACAGATAAAATATATTGAGGAACGGACAAGGATATATGAAAACTACAGGGCAATCAGGGAAGATATGTTCCAGAAAATCAACAGGAATTTTACAGACACTCTTTCAGCAGCCAAAAGCAGAATTGCCGGGTTAAATAATCTTACCTCAACCTTAAACCGCACCAACGATTCCCTTAGCACTTTACTTGAAACAACAAGGAGAAGCCTGGAGGAAATTACCTCCACAAAAAACAGTATCAGGGTCCTCGGTACGGAAATAAACAAGGTAGCCTATAATACTGTAATGTGGACCATTGTTGCAGGATTAGTTGTTATCCTGGCTATAGGATTTCTGGTTTTTAAAAGGAGCCTGATCGTAAACATCAGAACAGGAAAAGAATTAAAAGAGCTTAAAGATGAGTTTGAAGCCTACAGACAATCTTCAAGGATTGCGCGCGAAAAAATGTCGATGGATCATTTCAATGAGCTCAAAAAGCTGAAGGGGACATAGAATGCGAGTGGAGTGGTTACTGGTATTTTAACTGTCTGTTTTTCAGAATTTCTTTTAATAAACCAGAAGACACAGGGTACACGACGCAAGACACAGGGCTAAAACCATGTGTCGTGAGTCGTGAGTCATAAGTATTATTATTGCTTCAAAGCTGCCTTTGTGAAGATATAATCAGGAATATCCTGATTAAATTTTACACTTGTCATTCTGAATTCCGTTCCGCTACCATCTTTAAGAACATCTTTGTAGACCACTTTATCTGGGAACCACCGCCCCTGCACCTGTTTTACATCTGAAAGGGTTGTACGCTTAAGTAACTGACCACTCTTTGCGAACATCTCCTGTTTCAGAGGAACATAACGTCCGGCATCAACCCATATCTTCTGGGAATAATATGCAGCATCACCAACTTTGGCTGTTAGTTCAAGGATATAGGTATCCCTGCTATCAATTGTCTCATTACCAATAACTTTAGCTGAGTAGATTTCAGTAAGTTTCCTGTCATCCATCATATCTTCATATGAAAGGTCGGACCCCATAACTGACTGTCGAAGCATATGCCCGGAGATCTGAATGATCCGGTCCGTTGATGGTGGATAAATCCATAACTGATTTTCAAGCTTCAGCATTTTTGTGCCCTGTTCCCTGGCAGGGGATAGATATTCAGTAAAAGATTGTTTATTGCCTGCTGAGTATGAAATTGAAGTAATTGTACGGCTTGTCCGGCGCCCGTGAATTATCATTTCAGACTCAAAAATTCTGTTTCTTGACGTCATATTTTTATCAACCTTATCAAGAATTACATTTGCTTCGGGATCTGTGAAACTCATTAAGAAGATGACTGGTAAAAACAACAATAATATCTTTATCATCTTATCACTATTAAATAGTTATTACAATCTGATTAATGATATGATTACTCCTGCATATAGTGGAATATGGGAGGAAAATCCTGACACAAGTACAGTGATTGATAAATGGGTACGGACAAATATACATAAGGCTAAGATATTTGGTACTGAAACAACTGTAAGGTATCAATTGAATGATAAACTCTTATTGGAGGGAGGATATAATTATACAGAAAATCAGAATATTACAACAGAAGGTCAGCTCCCATATTATCCGGGAGAATCATTTTTCTCGAAAATAATATACAATTTTAAGTTGTCACCAATGGTTGGCGGATCATGTTTTGTAAGTTTAAGGACTACGAAGAACCGCAGTGCATGGGACTGGAAACCTTCTGCCGGATCAGATTATACCAATCCTGACAGATGATCATCCTAAAAACCTGGATCATTTCAGAGGTGAAACAATAATGTTTACCCAGCCGCATAGTATATATGTCAATCATTCAAAACACAGACGTGTAGGTTCATGGGATGAAATAGAGAAGCTCCTTATAACCTGAGGATAAAGGAGCTTCTGTGTAATTATTATTAATTACTCATCCCGGCTATTCCCACCCCGGATTCTGTTCCAGATTGGTATTCATTAACCTGTCGGCTTCCGGAATAGGATAGTAGTAATTCTTGTGAGTAAATGTTCTGGTTATTTATTCAACCAGGTCAATTCACCGTAAGTGTTATTTTTAAGTCTGAAGGTATTAGGTTTGCCACCACTTGTCTCGGAAACGTTTATATAGATAACTCCCGGAACTGCTGGTGAAGGTGCTGATCCATGATAGAAAGCGACATCCATGACTCCATCTTCATTCAGGTCCTGGGGTGTAACGAGTTCCGGTACGTATATCCCATTCCATGGTCAGCAGCTCTCCATTTTTCCATCTCATGAGGTCATAAAAACGGAGCCCTTCCATGCACATTTCAATCCCCCTTTCTCTCCTGATTTCCAGTATTACCGGGGCAGAAATATCAGGGAAATATTTAATTTGCAGATAAGGATCAACAATAGTTGGTTTTGTTGTCAGTCCCCCCGTAATACCGGCTCTAGTCCGAAGCTTACCAATAGTCAGGGCCCAGTGGTCGCACTTGTGTAAACCCAGTTTGCATTATGCAGTACAGCTAATGACAGATTCATTATATTGGCAAGCATTATCTCTTAAGGAACCGGCGCAGGATTGGTGAATATTTTCCTGTATGAGCCACTGGTGCCTGCACCGTCATAAACCTTTTAACCTGATTCATCCATTACCTTTTTTGCAGCATCAGCAGCTTCTGTAAGCCATTCATTTGCGGAATCAGTAAGTCCGAGTTCAGTGTGATATTTCCTGAAAGTACCTTCAAATAAACATACTCTTGCCTTAAAAGCGTAAGCTGCATATTTTGTAATAAGACTGCGTGTTGTTTCGGTAGCGGTTTTTATGTTCTGACATGCATAATTCAAATCTGCCAGAACAGAATCCATTACCAGGGTCCTTGGATCGCGTGCTTTGTCTAAATAAGGATCCTCTACATCAAGTGGTTTTCCGATCCATGGAACATCGCCAAATCTTTTCACTTTCTCAAAAAAGAACCATGCTCTGAAAAACTTTGCTACCCCTGGGTAGTGTCGGTGAACATCAGGAGGGATTTTAGATGTTAATTTTGCATCACTGCAATTCAGAATGAAATAGTTGATATTTCTCAACGATTCCCAGCCCCAGCCTGAATCTCCTTCCAGCTCAACAACAACATAAGCTGACTGGGAATCATCATCTACGGATGTTGGTGTATATGAACCAGCAATCAAAAATGCCGGAGCATCTCTTCCTGATGCATAAGAAATCTATTAAGAGTTTATTAGTTTTAATTAATATTTAATAAAATTGATTCTCAAGCGATTATGATAACTCTTTTCATGATTGCCATAAGTCATTTTAATTGGTCTAAAATATTGATGATCAATAATAAAGATAATAAGAAATTCCCGGAAATGCAAATTTAGAGCAAGTTTTTTTCTGAAGCGGCTCGTTTGAATATTGCAAAGATAAAATTGGGGTATAAAAAATGGTGAATCAAACAGTAAGATAAATATTAAAAATATTCCTTCAACTGTAACAATTATTTTGCACGTTCGGGGGGAAATGGTAGTATATTTAAAATAAATTTTACAGGATTACTTATGGAAAAAGTCACTTTACTTACCCTTATTCTGGCTTGTTTATTTACAGGTTGTGGTCAACCTGTTGAACTTTCAAGCCTGGTTGAATATATTAATCCTTTAATGGGCACTGACTCAAAGCCTGATCTATCAAATGGAAACACTTATCCGGCTATTGCACTGCCATGGGGAATGAATTTCTGGACTCCGCAAACAGCCAGAATGGGAAACGGATGGGTATATGACTACGATGCAAATAAAATTCAGGGTTTTAAACAAACACACCAGCCAAGTCCCTGGATCAACGACTACGGACAGTTCTCACTTTTCCCATTGACCGGAGATTTGAAAATTTCCGGAAAATCAAGGGCTAGCTGGTTTTCGCACAAAGCTGAAACATCTAAGCCATATTATTATAGCGTATATCTGGCTGATTACGATGTGACTACAGAAATTACACCCACCGAACGGGCTGCGATGTTCCGGTTTACTTTTCCGGAAAACGACAATTCATGGATTTTAATTGATGCCTTCGACAAAGGGTCGTTTGTAAAAATCGTTCCTTCTGAGAATAAGATAATTGGTTATACGACCCGCAACAGTGGCGGCGTTCCGGATAATTTCAAAAACTATTTTGTTATCAGGTTTGATAAAGCATTTGCTGAAAATTCAGTCTGGAACGATTCCACTTTAGTTTCAGGAGTTTTGGAATTAGAAGCCAGCCATGCCGGAGCAGCTGTCCGGTTTAAAACAAAAAAAGGCGAACAGGTTCATGCCCGGGTTGCTTCATCATTCATCAGTTTTGATCAGGCAGAATTAAACCTGAAAGAACTGGGTTCAGATAACTTTGACCTGGTTTGCCGGAAGGGCAAAGAAATATGGAACATAGAATTATCCCGCATTATTGTTGAAGGTGGAACCACAGATCAGACGCGCACATTCTATTCATGTATGTACCGCACCATGTTGTTTCCACGCAAGTTTTTTGAGTTCAATAAATATGGAGAAATGGTTCATTACAGTCCATATAACGGACAGGTTTTGCCGGGTGCAATGTTTACCGATAATGGTTTCTGGGACACGTTTCGCGCTGTCTTCCCGTTTTTTAACCTGATGTACCCCACTCTGAATTCTCAGATTCAGGAAGGTTTGGTTAATGCTTACGAGGAAAGCGGTTTCCTTCCGGAGTGGGCCAGCCCGGGGCACCGCGACTGTATGATCGGTTCCAACTCGGCTACGATTATTGCCGATGCTTACCTGAAAGGTGCCCGCGGATACGACATCAATATACTTTATGAAGCTATTCTGAAAAACACAAAAACTGAAGGGCCACTGTCATCTGTGGGACGAAAAGGAGTAGATTACTACAACAAACTGGGATATGTACCGTACGATGTGAATATCAATGAAAATACAGCCCGCACACTTGAATATGCTTTTGCCGACTGGACAATTTACAGGCTGGCTAAAGAATTGAAACGCCCTCAGGACGAAATTGATCTGTTTGCCAAACGTTGCCAGAACTATCGCAATGTGTATGATCCGGAAACCAGACTTATGCGTGGAAAAAACGAAGATGGATCGTTCCAGAAACCATTCAATCCGTTTAAATGGGGAGATGCCTTTACCGAAGGAAACAGCTGGCATTACACATGGTCGGTATTTCACGATGTACAGGGTTTGATTGATCTGATGGGAGGTAAAAAGGAATTTGTTCACATGCTCGACTCGGTATTTGTTATACCTCCTGTTTTTGATGATTCTTATTATGGAAAGGTTATTCATGAAATCCGGGAAATGCAGATCATGAATATGGGCAACTATGCACATGGTAATCAGCCCATTCAACATATGATTTACCTGTACAATTATGCCGGCCAGCCCTGGAAAACCCAGAAGCTGGTGCGCGAAGTTATGAACCGCCTGTACCTTCCGACTCCGGATGGCTATTGCGGTGATGAGGACAACGGTCAGACTTCGGCCTGGTATGTATTTTCTGCTATGGGATTTTATCCGGTTTGCCCCGGAAGTGACCAGTATGTTCTGGGTGCACCACTCTTCAAAAAAATTACTGTAAAACTCGAAAACGGAAAGGAAATTTTAATAAATGCTCCTGAAAATAGTGAAGCTAATAAGTATATTCAGGCGGTTAAGTTCAATCGACAGGTTTACGGCAAAAACTGGTTAAGTTATTATGAGCTGATGAAAGGCGCCAAAATTGATTTCAGGATGGCAGCCACAACCAACATGGAAAGAGGCACAAAGGATAATGATTTTCCGTATTCATTTACGAATGAGGTGAAGAAATAAAATATACTTTATTAATATAACGTGAGTTCGACATAAAAACAAAGTACTTGATTTGACTTGGTGTTACTTGGTGACTTCGTGTCTTAGTGGCGAGAGAATTTTTGCCACCAAGACTC
>JALONT010000016.1 GCA_025454795.1 Bacteroidales bacterium
GTCATTCCGAATGAATCCGCCGCAAGGCGGATGAATGAGGAATCTCCTCCTTGCCCAGTGATTATTTTTGAAATTGTAAAAGATGTGTATAAAGGGTAGCTTTACGTAGTAGAGAGGGGGCCGGGGGGTGAGTACATGTTATCTGAAGGGATCAGCAAACTTCAAATAAACCAGCAACCTGCCATCTTCAAATCTCAGCTCGAAATGATCTCCCATCGCCTCATTCAGTGTAGCTTCCCACCAGTTTTTCAGTTTTCTGCCCGTAAGCGGATAGCGTAACCCTGCAGATGTAATTTCAGTTTCAGGATCTATCGAGAAGACAGAAACCTGCTGACCGGGAAATGATTTAACCGTACAGCTCCGGAGAAAAGGGAAGAATATTCCGTTGTCAGTAACCATTTTAACATTTATGCTTTCAGCATATTCGGTCAGCAATGAGATATTTCCCAAAGTATGATCCTCCCGTTTGCCTGTTGCACCCAGGATCACTATGTCATTATAACCTGATTCCCGACACCATCTTACAGCCTTGGTCAGGTCATTGGTTTCCTGCTCATCATCAATGTATATTCTGTCTTTAAACCTGTTTTTAAGTTCATCCCCCAGGGAGTCCATGTCGCCGATGATTGCATCAGGTATAAAACCTGCATTAATCAGGTCTTCTGCGCTTCCGTCACAGCATACTCTCATGTCAGCATTCCTGAGATACCCAAGGGGGATTTCATTCCGGGGAAAGATGCCGTCGGCAATAATAACTGTTCTGATAGACATCTAATTTAAACCATTGTTTTTGTTTAAGGACTTTTTCCATTCAATGAGTCCAACGAACGACATAGCACAATATACAACATATAATATTACAGTTGGATAGAGCTCCCTTGTAAAAAACAGTATCGAGGCGGCGATGTTTACAACTATCCACAGATACCAGTGTTCAAAAATCTTCCTCGCCAGCATCCAGGTTGCAATTATTGAAAGTGATGTAATAAAAGAATCCCATGCTGGTACCGGCGAATCTGTCAACCGGTCGAGAATAATCCACATTGCCAAAAATAAAAAGATAAAGATAATGGTCAGAATTCTTCCAGTATTAAGCTTAAGACGGGATACTGTAAGTTTTTCCAGTTCTACTTTACCCACCCCCATCCCCTCCAGGGAGGGGAGTTTTGCGGTTTTAGTCCTTTCGTACTTTTTTGTTTCAGTGGAAGGATAGACACCCCCCGAGCCCCCCTCCAGGGGGGAAACAATACTACTCTGCCCTGCGCTCTGCGCTCTGCGCCCTGCGCCCTGAGCCCTGCGCCCTGAGCCTTTTACCCACCAATACCATCCCATAATACTAATAACCAGATAGTATCCCTGCAGACTCATGTCTGCATATAGTTTCCCGGTTAAAAATACCCAGATATATACTGCTGAAGTGATTATCCCTAATGGCCAGAGCCAAATATTCTGTCTTATCTCAAGTATTACATAGAGTATTCCGGTGATTGCTCCGAAAATTTCAATATAGTTATTTGATAACCAGTCATTAAAATACATGATACTAAATATTACCTGTTAAAAAGTAAGGCCAGCCTTTACCATAAAATTAGTACCAGCCTGCGGGAAATAGTTTGACCAGCTGTATTCAATATTATCTGCGTAGCTGTTTCCACCATAAGCGTTGCTTTCATAAAGTGAATTAAAAAAATTATTTATAAGAAGTTGGAATTCGGTACCTCGGATTCCGGATATCCGCGGATTAAAATCGATCCTCAGATTATTTACAAAGTACGGATCTATCATTCTTTCCTGATTCATGGTATTGTCAAAATATTGTTTCCCAACATATTTGCTTATAAAGTGCAATTCAAGGATCTCTGAAATCCTGAAATTTAAATCACTTGTAGCAATAACTGATGGTGAATATGCAATATCTACAGATCCAAGATTTTTAATTTTATATTCCTCTGTTGAATCTATGGAAACATAATTAATATAATGTTCTGTGAAATTATTGATCTTATTACTGCTTAGTGTGATGCCAGAATTCCAGGTTAAAAAGTTGAAAGGTTTAATACCGGCATTCAGTTCCAGTCCAATCCTTGAACTCTTTTTTACATTAGTCATTATTGAATATCCTACATTACTGAGCTCTCCGGTAGGTACGAGCTGGTCTTTATAGAACATACCATATAAATTTACAGCCAGGGAATACTTCTCTCCTCTCAGTTTATATCCTAATTCAGAATCATAGAGTGTTTCAGGTCTGGGGGCTGCATCCGGATCACCGGCAGCTTCCTTAAAATCGGCACGGGTAGGTTCACGGTTGGCCACTGAAAAAGAAATGTATGCATCCTGGTCAGGCGCTATTGATAAAAAGAATCCTGCTTTGGGATTGAAGAACCCGAAATGATGTTCCTGTTCAATATTTTTAAGATCATCATCGTTACCGGTCAGTTTGTAATTAATGTACCTGTACTGAAGGTCGCCGTAAACAGATATCTTGTAAGTTATTGCATATTCAACCTTACCGAAAAAGCTGAACTCTCCTTTTGTACCATTGTTAAAGTACCATTGATGATCTTTCTCAGTGGACCCTGGAGATTTCATCCATATAATCCTGCCGAAATGATCTCCGTCGTAGTAATTTGCTCCACCTCCAAAAGTTGCATCAAGCTTCTCTTTCCTGTACTTAAATGACCAGACAAGACCATAGAAGTCATTAGACATCCATTTTCTGCTTATAAGATCGGTCGATTTTATTATTGTATCTCCTGTAGTTATAGCAGGAAGTCCGTATTTAGCAAGTTTTTTGCCTTCCTTGTATTCCTCATAATAGCCGCTTCCTCTTGTATAGTGAAGAGCAGCGCTGAAAGTCAGATTTTTCAGAAGGTTGCGATTATAGATCAGCTGATAGTGGTTCTGGTTGTAATTATCGCTTTCATTATTATAATAATGTATTAACCCGTTCTCATCGGTATATTCGCCGGCCGGATTGTATCTTCGGTTAACTGTCAGCAAATCCTCCGGGACACCCCACCAGCCTATCCCTGTATGTTCTTTACCGAGAATAATATTGGCTTTCAGTCTTGATTTATCAGTTCTGTAAATACCGCTGATGTATGCCGATTTATGGTCTGACCCTGAACGGTCGATAAAGCCATCGCTTTTCATCTCCGATAGTCTGATCTGGAAAGCAAACCGCTCATCCAGAATTCCGGTACCTGCAGCGATCATTCTTTTTGAAGTATTAAAGGAGCCGAATGAAGTGCTTATCTGCGCAAAAGGCTCATTTTCAGGATTTTTAGTCTGGATGCTCACTGTGGCTCCAAAAGCTCCGGCTCCATTTGTTGAAGTTCCGGCACCCCTCTGAACCTGTATATTTTCAACAGAAGATGCGAGGTCAGGAAGATCGACCCAGAAAACCTGTTGCGATTCCGGATCATTAAGCGGGATGCCATCAATGGTTACATTGATCCTGCTTGCATCTGTTCCCCGTATCCTGAGACTCGTGTATCCGATTCCGTTCCCGGCTTCCGAAGTCTCAACCAGCGAGGGGGTGAGGCTGAGAAGGAACGGTATATCCTGTCCTGAATTTTGCCTGGTAAGGTTCTCATTTTCAACTGTTGTGTATGCAAGCGGGGTACGGCTGCCTGCACGGCTGGCATTAACAATCACTTCTCCTGTCATCAGTGTCTCTGGCACCAGGCTGACATTCATTATACTTTCGCCCTCAAGTCTTATCTCATGTATCTGCGATCTATAACCAACAAAGGAAAATCGTAGAGTATATACACCATCCTTAAGTCCTTTGAACAGATATGTGCCGTCTGCATTTGTGTAAACACCAAGGAAAGTATTTTCTATGGTTATTCCTGCACCGGGCAGATAATTGCCTGAATTGTCTGTCACCCTACCCCAGATAACAGAACTCTTATCCTGAAGTGCGCTTAGATTATTCACAGATAGCAGGATACCGACGAATAAAAACAATAATCTTCTTCTCATCACATTAAGTTAAAATAATCAGTAAATGAGGTTCGTTGTTAATGCTGATATTCTGGATACTCTTGTTTCCCTCCGCCGGCATTATCCGGATCAGGTTTAAGGGTATGATCTCAGCCCGAATTATTAAGGCACCCCATTTTCCGAGAGGATAAAGGTAAAACCTTTTTCCCCATATTCCAATTTTTTGTTAATTTAGCTTATAAATTTATCAGGGATATGAAAGAACTCCTGTCCAGGCTTAACTACAAGGGAAACAGAAGGGTTGCGGTCTTAAATTCAGAGGAAAATTTCTTCAGGGCGGTCTCAAAAGAGCTGCAGGGTGTGATAACCGACCATGAAATCGATCAGAGGTGCCCTTATGAGTTCATTATTATATTTGTTAAATCAGTAGCTGAACTGGAGCACTTTGCCCCTATCGCCCTCCATAATCTGACGGCCGATGGAGTGTTATGGTTCTGTTATCCCAAAAAAAGTTCAAAAAAATACTCATCTGATCTTGAACGCGAAAAGGGCTGGAAAATTCTGAATGATTCCGGATTTCATGGCATAAGGATGGTGTCAATCGATGATGACTGGTCGGCAATGAGGTTCAGGAATGTGAAGTTCATTAAATCAAAATCGGGAAGATTCAATAAATAGAAGTTGAAGTGGGAGGAAGAATTTGGAGGTAACTGAAGAAGTTGATTGTATTAATTTAATTACCCTCACTAAACGTGGACAAGGATTAAAAATTAACCAGGTGGGCTATTCAATCGTTTAAATTACTAATATAAGGATCATGAAAACATTCCAATCAAAAAAGTACTTGCTGCTTATCTCATCAGCCATTTTGCTTCTTGCAGTTACAGGCTGTGCAAAAAGTGAGGTTATTGACCAGTGTCTGACAGGCCATTCTTATGGTTTCTTCGGTGGCCTCTGGCATGGATTCATCGCTCCGTTCGATTTTATAGGGATGCTTTTTAATGATAATATTACCATGTATGCCCAGAATAATAATGGTGGATTATATGCTCTTGGATTCTTACTTGGCAGCGGTGGGTGGGGATTTTTTGGAGGGAAAGGGGTAAACAGGGTCCGGCATTCGAAGATCAATTTCAATACGCAGAAATTCGATAATGCAGAGATTGTAGAATAGAGATATAGTATTTAATTCTTAACTGTCAATTAAATAATGAGTACCATGCACGACATATTAAAAGAACCAGAATGTTGTCCCGTATTTGATCCGAAACTATGGGACTACAAAACCCACGAATGGGTTGACAAACCTTTCATAAGGGATTACCTGCCTCAATTCATGCACATGCCGCTTCCCTCAATGATGGGAAGGGTAATTGGAAGGATGTGGAAAAAAGCAAAGGATGCCGGTGCAACTCCAGAAACAAAAGATTTCCTTCTGCTTGCATATGACCCGTCACCCTGGAAAAGTGAACTCTATATGAATGTTACTAAAGAAGTTCCGGGAGCAGAAAATGTAAAACTTACGGGGACCTTCGTCAGTAAAGTATTTGACGGACCATATAATCATGTTCCAAAATATCTTAATGAATTCAGAAGATATCTGGAATTGACAGAAAAAAAAGCAAAGAAATATTATTTCTATTATACCACCTGCCCAAAATGTGCCAAAAAGTACGGTCATAATTACATTGTAGCTTTTGCAGAGGTTTAAACTTCAATAATTTAAGTTGCAATAATTTCCCTGTAAACAAAAAATAGTATACATGAGAAGTTGGAGGATGATGTAATTTTAGCCATAAAATATGAAGGAGGAAAGTGCTGAAGTCAATAACGATGTGCATTCTTAATTGTTCTTCGTTCTACTGTTTTTCATAGCTTTAAAAATGAGATAGATAATAAAAGTCGCCCCAAGTAAATAGAGAATATACTCTAAATACGGAAATATCTGATCTCTCAGATCATATATAAAGTAACCAATAATAACAAGTATTATATTCCAGATTCCCGCACCAATAAAAGTATAAAGCATAAAATCCCGTATATTCATCTTAGCCAGTCCTGCAGGAATTGAGATCAGGTGTCTGATTCCTGGTACAAGACGTCCTATGAAAGTCGAGGTCTTGCCATTTCTGATGAAATACTCTTCAGCCTTCACAACTTTTTCTTTCGATAGAAGGAAGAGTCCGCCAAGCTTTGATTCTGCAAATTTATAAACCAGCGGACGCCCGAGATAATATGCAAGAGTATAATTGATAAGTGAACCGCTAAGAGCACCGACGGTACCGGCAAGGATAACAACGAATGCGTTCAGGTCTCCCTGAGCAGCTTTGTAGGCTGCAAATGGCATAACAACCTCAGATGGCAAGGGAAGAAATGTGCTTTCGATTAACATGAGGAAAGCAACCGTGAAATAATTCAGGTTTGCCATGTACCAGTCCAAAAGAGTATGAAATAGTTCCATTAGAAATCTTTCTATTTTTAAAATTTAATCTGACCTGCTGCATCGTACATTTTCTGAGCCACAGCTTTTAACCTGGCTTCCGGGATTTTAACTACTTTCCTGTCATACGTCATAAGTCCGTTGGTTTCGATCTCAACATCAGTTGTTTGTGTATAGATAGCGGCAGACAGACCACGCTTTATAAAAGGGACGATCTGTTCGAGGTATCCTGAATAGGTTCTGAACAGAGTATCTGCATCCTGGAATGTTTCATAACCCCAGTTCTCTTTATCAAGCCAGGTATGTCCCTCCAGCGGAAGTCCCAGACCGCCGAACTCACCGAGTACAAGAGCCTGCTTTTGGCCAAAAATTTCAGGTTTGGCCATAACAGGTCCCGGATAGTTATGAAGATCCAGGATATGTCCGACCTCATGAAAATTACCACCGCTGGCACAGTTTACAAGACGGAAGGGATCTTTATGCATAGTCCAGTCTGTGATCTCGGCACTTTTAAACTGGCCCCAGGCCTCATTGAATGGTACCCAGACAACGACGCAGGGAGAATTGTATAAATAATCAATAATTGCATTCCATTCAACTCTGTAAATCATTTCTGACGATTGCGTTCTGGCCTTATCTGATCCCCCTTCCATACCTGGTCTTGTATTCCACTTATTGCCTCCAAGATCTCCACTGGGCATATCCTGCCAGACAAGGATACCCGTTTTGTCGCAGTGATAGTACCATCGTGCCGGTTCTACTTTTACGTGCTTCCTTATCATATTGAACCCCATTTCTCTGGTCTTGCTGATGTCATACAGTAGAGCTTCATCAGTAGGAGCGGTATATAAACCATCCGGCCACCATCCCTGGTCAAGAGGACCATACTGGAATATGAACTTATTATTAAGCATCATTCTGAGAACACCTTTCTCATCGGGCTTCAGGGATATTTTACGCATTGCAAAATAGCTTTTAACTTCATCGGTTGCTTTACCATTTCTGATAACAGAAATCTTAAGATCGTAAAGAAAAGGATCATCGGGAGACCATAGTTTCTGATCTTTAATAGTCAGGATAATCCCAAAACCGTCCGGTGATTCACCTTCCGAGATCATTTTATCTCCTTCCCATGCCGAGGCATGGATCATGTCACCCGGAAGCAGATTTTCAACTGCTGCATCTATATTCAGGAGACCCTTATCAACATCAGGCACATGCTTTGTTGAAGAAATATATGTTGAAGGTACTGCTTCAAGCCAGACTGTCTGCCATATCCCTGTTACTGAAGTGTACCATATACCCCGGGGATTCAATACCTGTTTCCCCCGGGGCTGGGGGCCTTTGTCGACCGGGTCAGTAACTTTCAGCTCGAGAACCTGTTCTCCTCTATTCAAAAAACCGGTTATATTGAATGTAAAAGGATCATATCCTCCCTGGTGAGAACCGATTTTATTACCGTTTAAATAAACGTCTGACAACCAGTCAACTGCCCCGAAATGGAGCAATACATTTTTCTTACTGAAAGTCGAAGGAACGGTGAATTTTGTTCTGTACCATAGGCAGTTGTCAGGTCCAACGGACTTATTTACACCCGACAATCCTGATTCCACAGCAAAGGGAACCAGTATCTTTCCATGGAATTTTTTTGGTATAGCATCGTTTGCCGGTATTATGGCATAATCCCAGAGACCATTGAGGGACTTCCATTCGGGTCGGACCATCTGCGGACGCGGATATTCCGGCAGGGGATTTAACGGATCAACCATCACTGACCACTGAGTTGAAATCTTATCGCCTGCAATTTTCCATGGAACCGGTTGAGCCTGATTAATAACTGAAAATATTATCAGGAATGAGAGGAGGGAAAATTGTTTTTTCATGCTCTGCTTTTATTGTTCTTTTTTACACTTGATCAAATAATTTTCATAATTGACGGTCCAAAATAATCAATTCCTGTTTCATGTGCAATTCCATCTGACAGTTTAGGAATATTTACAGGTATTTAGTAAATTGCAGGTAGCAAGCACCATCCTTAAAGTATTACTTAAATAGTATAGCTATGAAAATATTGCGCACCTTCGACCTCCTGGAAAGATTCAGGGAAAATTATATCAAAGATGATGTTCTGTGCTTTAAGAAAAACGGTACATGGATGAAATTCAGTACCCGGGATTATATCGATTATTCATACAACTTCTGTTACGGGCTATGTGAATCAGGCTTCAAGAAAGGTGATAAGATAATTACGGTAACTGCTAACCGACCTGAATGGAACTTTGTCGATATGGGAATGTCAATGATCGGTATTATTCATGTACCGGTTTTTACTTCCCTCTCAACACAGGAATTTGAATTCATAATTAAAAATTCAGGGGCAGGGATGATCCTTATTTCTGATAAAAAGCTTTATAAATGCATGCTGCAGGCTCTTACAAATGCGGGGGTTACTGACAGGGTTTTCACATTCGATATTGTTGAAGGTGTAAAGAACTGGCTGGAAATTGTCGAAAAAGGTAAAAGGTGCTCTGAAAAAACAAAAGAATATGTGGAAAAAGAGAAAACTCTGATAAGGAGCGAAGACTTTGCAACACTCATATATACTTCAGGAACTACCGGTAAATCAAAAGGTGTAATGCTGTCACATAAAAACATGGTAAGCAATTTTCTTTCCGCAGCATCGGTCTTTAAACTTTGCCCTTCTGATAAATACCTGAGTATCCTTCCGTTATGCCATGTCGGCGGACGAATGGGCAACTACCAGACCCAATACAGCGGATGCAGCATCTATTATGCCGAAAACATGGGTACTATCGCTGTCAATATGCAGGAGATAAAACCTGACGGCTTCGATGCCGTTCCCAGGGTATTGGAGAAATTCTATGATGTCATTATCTCAAAGGGAAAGAATCTTACCGGAATAAAAAAATCATTATTCTTCTGGGCCGTTGATCTTGGCCTGAAATATAATCCCTTCGGCGAAAACGGCTGGATCTATGAGCAAAAGCTGAAGATCGCCGACAAGCTCATATTCAGTAAGTGGAGACATGCTCTCGGAGACAAAGTAAGAATTGTCGGGTGCGGCGGTGCAAGCCTTCAGCCGAGGCTTGAGAGGATATTCTGGGCAGCCGGAATAAAGATTATAAACATGTATGGTCTTACCGAGACCTCCCCCATAATAACGATAAACAGGGTCGAAAAAGGGAAGGTAAAACTGGGTTCAGTCGGTATGGTTATAGAGGACGTAGAGATAAAAATAGCTGATGATGGAGAGATCCTTTGTAAAGGACCAAACGTGATGATCGGATATTATAATGATCCTGATCTGACGAAATCAGTTTTCGATGAAGAGGGATGGTTCCATACCGGGGACATTGGTCATATTGAAGATGAAAAATTCCTGATGGTCACTGACAGAAAAAAGGAGATATTCAAACTTTCGAACGGGAAATTCATTGCACCTCAGATAATCGAAAATATATTTAAGGAATCACCATTGATTGACCAGCTTATGGTCATCGGAGAAAATGAGAAGTTTGCCAGTGCACTTATATCACCCAATTTCAAATATTTTAATGACTGGAAGAGATCCAAAAACATATCTTTTGCAGATAATGAAGAGCTTATTCAAAATTCTCAGATCCAGTCACTTTTCTCAGCCGACGTAGAAAAATTCAATAAACGCCTTAATCCGCACGAAAGAATCAACAGGTACAGGCTTGTAAAGGATGAATGGAGTCCTGCATCCGGAGAACTATCCGCGACACTTAAACTCCGGAGGCAATATATCCAGGAAAAATACAAGGCAATAGTGACACAGGTTTACATGAAGTAATTAATATTCACCTATTTACAGTTCTGTGCTGCAGGAACGTTCTGCGTTACTCCTTCACACTCTGGGGAAGTCCCGAAAGCTATCCGAAGGAAGGGGGTTAAACAGATTATTACAATAATTAAAAAGATATGCAAATCCTCAAAGTAGAAGACAGAAAATCAGAAAAGATGTTTCTTGATACAGCCAGGGTTATTTATAAAAATGACAATACCTGGGTTTGTCCGCTTGACAATGATATTAAATCAGTATTTAATCCCTCCATGAACCCATATTTTAAACACGGAATGGTTCAAAGATGGGTACTTACTGATGAAAATAAATGCCTGAACGGCCGGATTGCTGCTTTCATTGATCATAATCTTGCAGGCTCATATGATCAGCCAACAGGAGGAATTGGATTCTTTGAATGCATCGATGATGAGCCATCTGCCTTCCTTCTTTTCAATACGGCCAGAGACTGGTTGAGGGAGAAAGGAATGGAAGCCATGGACGGACCAATAAATTTTGGTGAAACAGATAAATACTGGGGTCTGCTGGTTAAAGGCTTCACCCACCCCTCGTTCGATGTACCATACAATCCTCCCTACTACCAGCAATTGTTTCAATCATACGGCTTCAGGACTTATTATAAGATGGAAGGATTTCACCTTGATATCACTAAACCTCTGCCCGAAAGGTTTATTAAAATTGCTGAGTGGGTTGCCAGGAAACCTGGCTATTCATTCAGGCATTTTACATGGGAAGAGGAGGAAAGATTTACAATGGACTTTGCCCGGGTATTTAATGAAGCCTGGGCTTCTTTCAAGATCCATTTCGAGCCCCTGGAAGCGGATTATATAAAAGGGGTCCTGAAGAAAGCAAAGGCAATAATTGATGAAGAATTCATCTGGCTTGCATATTTTGAAGAAAAACCAATAGCAATATACCTGATGTTCCCTGATGTAAATCAGATATTTAAACACCTGAACGGGAAAATGAATATCATTAACATGTTCAGATTTCTCTATCTGAAGAAACGAAAAACTATGACAAGGGCAAAAGGTATGCTGATGGGTGTTATTCCAAAATTCCAGGGGCTGGGCATTGAATCTGCATTTATCTTAAACCTCGTGAAAGTTTTCAAAAACAAACCTCATTATACTGAAATTGAATTCTCGTGGGTTGCAGATTTCAATCCCAAAATGAGAAAAGTATTTATTTCAGTAGGCAGTGACCCGGTAAAACATTATATAACGTACAGATACCTTTTCGACAGGAATAAGGAGTTTAAACGGTACCCGATACCTGACATTAAAGTTTGAAGTGACTAAAGTTTGGAGTGACTAAAGTTAATTCGTTAGCTTTGTAAAACTCTGGGCACTCTAAACTTTAGTCACTTTAGTCACTTTCTAGATGAAATATGATATTATTATAATCGGGGCAGGCCTTGGAGGATTGATAGCCGGAGCCAAGCTTTCGAAAGAAGGAAAAAGAGTTCTTCTTCTGGAACAACATAACCGGCCCGGGGGGTGTGCAACCAATTTTAGAAGAGGCGATTTCACGCTGGAAGTCGGATTGCATGAAATGGATGGCCCCTCTCCCCGCGACATGAAATCCAGAATATTCAATGACCTGGATATCTTCGATAATGTGGAATTTATCAGAGTCCCCGAGTTCTACAGGTTCATGAATGGCAGGTATTCTGTTACCATACCGCATGATCCGGCTGAAGCAACAGAAATATTATCAGGATTATTCCCTGGTGAGATCAATGGGATCAAGGCATATTTTGAACAGATTCTCAATCCAAAAAAGAAACCATCTGAAAATGACAGGCAGGATAAAAGTCTCGGGGAATTTCTGGATTCTATAATCAAAAACGATGATCTGAAACTGATCCTTCTGGGTAATCTCGGATATTTTCACGACGATCCTTATACACTCTCGCTGGGGTACTATTCTGTTGCCCAGGGAAGCTACTATAAGGGTGGTGCCAGTTTTATTAAAGGCGGCTCACAGAAACTCTCGGATTATCTTGCCGGGTACATAAGAAGTCATGGCGGAGAAGTACTTTTAAACCATCTTGTCACCGGGTTTAATGCTCATGACAATAAGGTAACAGGTGTTGTATACAAAAAGAAAAGCGGCTCCGGGGCAGGCAGCATGGAAGCGCATGCTGATGAAATCATTGCAAATAATGCTATCCCGAATATCGCAGAACTACTTCCTGCTGAATATGGGATGGAACTGAAAAATGAAATCAGGGATATACCAAGAGGTGCTTCACTTCTCTCGGTCTATTTTGGATTCAACAGGTCTCTTAAAGAGCTGGGACACAATTATTACTCCACTTTCATTTATGACAGCTCTGTAAAATCCCAGGCAGATATTCTGAGAAACAACAGGGATGATTTCTCAAGGCGCAGCTTTACTTTTGTCGATTATGGTCAGATTGATTCGGGCCTGGCCCCCGCAGGTAAAAGTGTCGGGGCTGTTTGTTGTGTTGATTATCTGGCTGACTGGGAGAAGCTTACAAGACAGGAGTATGATCTTAAGAAACAAAAGGGAGCTTCGGAGTTCATTGAAAGGCTGGAGAAATTAATTCCCGGAATAAAAAACACAATTGAATATTATGAAGCAGGTACTTCAGCATCAGTTAAGCGTTATACACTTAATCCGGGAGGTGAGGTTTATGGTTTTGCACAAACTCCCTCGAGGAGAATTATCGAATCCTTTAAATCCCTTGATAACCTGCATTTTGCATCTGCCTGGGGAAAAACAGGAGGTGGCTTCTCAGGAGTTATTTTTGGAGGTTACCTGTGTGCAGTGAATATACTCAGGAAGAGATCTCCTCAGAAACTTTAAATCAGGCTTCCTCCTTTCGTTCAATTCTCCTGGCAACCAGTTGATTAATGATGATAGGAACCTTTTCAACGATTGTGTTTGTGGAATCAAGGTGAAGGGCTTTATCTTCCGGAATGCTTATATGCCTGACAATATCCTGGATGGCCAGAATTAAATTCTCGGTATTTGAAAGTTTAAAATCACGCAGCATTATGCGGTCAAGTACAACAAACTTGAAATCTGCCGGGAATCCGTATTTCTTCAGAGAATCGAAACTGCTTTCAAGCTTTATTTCACCTGTCCTTACAAGATCTTCAAGAACCTCCCTGAAATAGAGATTTATTTTCGGATCTACCTTGAACCCGATATGAAAGTCGACCCTGATCAGGACTCCTGGTATAATATGATTGACCTTATATTCAAACCTGTGGGGCTCATCTACCCTGTCAACATGAAGGAGCCAGAAAGTATCAGCCCTTTTGGGCTGCTTTTTGAATATTGAGTAAATCACTTTTGACTCCACCTGATCCTGTCGGTTTGCCTTGATAATATAAACAAGATTGGAAGCAATCTTCGGAACACTTTTATCTCTTTTCAGATCTTTAAACAGTTCAATGTAGTCTCCAAGATTTATAAATGTAATGTAGCGGTTCTTGATTTTTCTGGCGAAATACCACCCGAACATTATGAGGAAATATAATGCTGCCATCAGAAGCGTGAACCACCCGCCATATTTGAATTTATGAAGATTTGCAATAAGAAAGCCTCCTTCAATTGTAAGAAAAAAAAGCATAACCAGAAATGCCAGCCGGTGATCCAAACCGCTTTGAATCAAGTAATATGACAACAGCAATGTCGTCATTATCATAGTGATAGTAATCGCCAGACCGTATGCTGCTTCCATATTGGCCGATTCCCTGAAGAATATAACCACCAGGCTGCACATTATCCAGAGAGACCAGTTTACGAAAGGCAGATAAACCTGGCCTTTGACAAATGTCGGATTTAAGATTTTTACCTTAGGCCAGAAGTTAAGTGATACCGCTTCGTTGATGAGTGTGAACGAACCGCTTATGAGTGCCTGGCTTGCAATTATGGCTGCTGCAGTGGAGATAATTATTCCGGGTAAAAGGAACCATTTCGGCATTATTGAGAAAAAGGGAATAATTTCTGTCCCGGGTGAATAGTTCATGAGAAGCCATGCCCCCTGACCGAAATAATTGAGTAGCAGTGTTGTTTTTACAAATATCCAGGAAACCCGAATGTTGCTCCGACCGCAGTGTCCAAGGTCTGAATAGAGAGCCTCAGCTCCTGTGGTACAAAGGAAGACAGCACCTAACAGTATGAAGCCTCCAGGATATTCGGTCAGGAACCGGATCACATAAACAGGACTCAGAGCACGAAAAATCTCAGGGTAATGGATAACCTGTGTAAATCCCAGGATACCGAGCATCAGAAACCAGATAACCATCATGGGGCCAAAAGCAAAACCGACAACATTGGTCCCGAATTGCTGCATGAAAAAAAGCGCGGCAAAAATCACAAGCACAATCGGTATAACCGATATATCCGGATTAAACATTCTTAATCCTTCTATTGATGAGGTAACAGTAATGGCAGGTGTTATAACACCATCGGCAAGCAGTGCAGCACCTCCAATCATTGTCAGAATTGCTGCCCATGCAGATTTTCTCCTGATAAGGGCAAATAAAGCAAAGATGCCTCCCTCTCCCTTATTATCTGCACGGAGCGTGATAAAAACATATTTAGTTGTAGTCTGTAAAGTGAGTGTCCAGAAAACGCATGATAAAGCTCCATATATCAGGAGTTCATTAAATTCTTTGGCGCTTCCGACAATTGCCTTGATTGTATAAAGAGGGCTCGTCCCGATATCACCGTAAACAATACCAAGAGTAACAAGCAGCCCTGCAAATGAGAGTTTCCTGATATCAAGATGGCTTCCCTGCCCTTTCATAACCAAATTATCAAATTCAATTCCAGTCCCGTATAAAACCAGCAATGGTAATATCCTTCAAATTCAGAGAGCTTTTCACTGCATCCGCTTGATCCTGTAAGGGACAGGCAGGTCGATAGTGATCGGAACCTGTTCAATTATTGTATTAGTTGAATCCAGATTGAGTGTCCTTATGTCCGTAATGCTGAGTTTTCTCACAACACCGTTAAGAGCCAGTATAAAATTCTCCCAGTTTGAAAGCGTAAAATCACGTGACATTATTCTATCGATAAGTATAAACTTAAAATCACCCTCCAAATCATGTTTTCTGAGAGAATCATAACTGCTGTTCAGCTTAATCTCCCCTGAATCAACAAGATCCTCAAGAACCTCTTTGAAATAAAGGTTAATCTTTGGCTCTACTTTAAAGCCTATACGGAAATCAATTCTTATAAGTATTCCGGGAATTATCTGTGTAACCTGGTAATCGAACCTATTTGGTTCAGTTACCTTATCGACGTGAAGTAACCAGTAGGTATCAGCCCTTTTAGGCTGTTTGTGAAAGATTGAATAAATTACCTTCGACTCAACCTGGTCGTGCCTGTTGGCACGGATAATATAAACAAGATTAGTCGCAAGTCGCGGAACAGACTCATCTTTACTCAGATCCCTGAAAAGATCGAGGTATTTATCAAGATCGGCAAATGTAATATACCTGTTCTTTATTTTTCTGCCGAAATACCATCCAAACATTACAAGGAAATAGAGTGATGCAAGCAGTAATGTAAGCCATCCTCCGTACTTAAATTTGTAAAGGTTAGCTATCAGAAAACTTCCCTCTAAGGTCAGATAGGTCATGAATAGCAATAATACAAGCCTGTGGTTCAGTCCTTTCTGAAGCAGGAAGTAGGAAAGGAGAAGTGTGGTCATTATCTCCGCAATTGTAATTGCAAGCCCATAAGCCGCATTCATATTTGACGACTCTTTAAATGAGAATACAACCAGGCTGCATGCTATCCAGAGAAACCAGTTTACAAACGGTATATAAACCTGGCCTCTCACATAAGTAGGGTGTAAAATCCTGACTTTGGGCCAGAAGTTGAGAGACACGGCTTCACCTATCAGTGTAAATGATCCGCTGATAATTGCCTGGCTGGCTATGATGGCTGCTGCCGTTGCAAGTCCTACACCGGGAATCAGGAACCATTTCGGCATCATTTCAAAAAACGGGTTAATATAAGTACCCGGTTCAATATTCATCATAAGCCAGGCTCCCTGCCCAAAATAGTTCAGCAGAAGGGCTATTTTGACGAATATCCATGAAACCCTGATGTTTGCTCTCCCACAATGTCCGAGGTCGGCATACAGTGCCTCAGCTCCCGTTGTCGCAAGAAAGACAGCTCCCAATAAAATAAAACCCCCGGGATATTCGGTAAGGAACCGGTAAGCATATACAGGATTAAGGGCGTTCAGAATATCGGGATATAATATTAACTGGGAAAATCCCAGAACTGCAAGTGTAAGAAACCAGATCACCATTATTGGTCCGAAGGAGCTCCCCACAAAATTGGTCCCGAACTGTTGAATAAAGAAGAGAGCACCGAGAATTATAAGTACAATCGGAACTACCGGAATATCAGGATTAAACAACTTTAACCCTTCAATTGAAGATGTAACTGTGATTGATGGAGAAATTACCCCATCTGCTAAAAGTGCGGCTCCGCCAACCATTGTCAGGATAGCGGCCCATGACGATTTTTCCTTAATGAGGGCATAGAGGGCGAAGATGCCACCTTCACCGTTATTGTCAGCCCGCAATGTAATTATGATATACTTTATTGTTGTGGATAGGGTTAAAGTCCAGAAAATACAGGAGAGGGCTCCATAAATTAAGAGCTGGTTGAAATTTTCTGCACCCCCGGCAATAATAGCCCTCATGGTATACAGAGGACTGGTGCCAAGATCACCGAATACTATTCCGAGGGTCACAAGTGCACCAGCCAGAGAGAGCTTTTTGATATCCGGATGTCGCTGAGCCATTATTTCTTAAAGGACGCAAAGTTATAAATTTAGATACACATTATGATTTTAGCCAATAAGATTATATTTGTGAATTCTGAGTGAGCATATACTTAAATATGGATAGTAAACAAAAAACCGGCATGCACAGGATTCTTTTAAACTCCGTTTTTCTCCTCATTATCGCAGTGCCTGGCTCAGGACAGGTTCAAATTCCCTGCGAACAGAAGGTTTCATTTCTTTTCATAGGTGATATTATGGGCCATGATGAACAGATATGGTCAGCTGAAAACAGGGAGACTCGTACATATAATTATGATGATGTATTTACTTTTATAAAACCCCTGATCTCAGAAGCCGATATTGCAATAGCAAATTTTGAAGTAACCCTGGCAGGTCTTCCTTATAAGGGATACCCTCAGTTCAGCTCGCCTGCAGCTCTCGCAGATGCCTGCCGGAATGCGGGAATCGATTACCTGGTAACTGCGAATAACCATTCAGCCGATCGTGGAAAGAACGGTATAATTGGTACTATAAACCGGCTCGACAGCCTTGGTATCCCGCATACCGGGACATTTACTGATGAGGCTTCAAGAGACTCTCTTCAACCATTGATGATAAGAAAGAACGGTATTTCAGCTGCACTGCTGAATTATACTTATGGTACAAACGGTATCAAAGTACCAGAACCTGTAATTGTAAATATGCTGGACAAGAACCTGATAACCAGGGATATCGAAAAAGCCTGGAAAATGAATCCGGATATTATCATCCTGTTCCTTCACTGGGGTACAGAATATGATACTATACCATCAGATAGCCAGGAGGAGCTGGCAAGCTATTTTTTCTCAAAAGGTGTCGGTCTGATCATAGGTTCACATCCTCATGTGCTTCAGAAAATGATCTGGTACAAAGAAGATCCGGTTTTTAATAGTAAAGCGGTAATTTACTCCCTTGGCAATTTTATTACAAATCAAAGAAAGCCAAAGACCGATGGGGGATCAATGGTCAGGATTGAACTGACAAAGAAAGAAAAGAGTGTCTCTGTTTCAAAAGCAGGATTCTACCTTACCTGGGTTTATACCCCGATAATCAGGTACAGGAAGAAGTTTTATATACTTCCATGTTCTGAATTTGAGAACAGGGCTGATTTTTTTACTCATCCTAGTGATTATGTCCAGATGAAGAAATTCGTAAATGATTCAAGAAGACTGCTTTATGAACAGAATATTAATTTCAGCGAGTATATCTTTAATGCAAATAATTGGCTGTTAAATAATTAACAACCTATCTGGAATGCTGCTGCAATATTTCTCATCTATCCATCAGCCTATATTATCTTCTTTATAAAATCTTTATACAAGCAGCTCTAAATTTTATAATTCCCTTATAAAGGGGGCTTTACCTTTGCTTAGTAAATAACACAAAGATGAAACTGATTATTTTTTCCTGGTTTGAAAAAATACCTGAAACTATAGTAAACTTTACAGTTTCAGGTAATGCTGGTTATCTGGTTGGTATTATTATTTCGGTAATAATTCTAGCCTACCTCCTCTATTCTTTATTAAAACCTGAAAAATTTTAAGAGATGTTCTGGATACTTGTTCTTTTTATAATATCGATTGCAGGTTTGCTTTATGCAGGCTACGATGCTGCAAGATTGCTTGAAGATATCTTTCATATCCATCTGCTTTAATTTATGCTTTTATTTACGATTATATCATACTAACTACCAAACCGATAACCTATTCCCGATTCAGTGTTTAATAATTTAGGCCTGGCAGGGTCGTCTTCAACCTTTTTGCGTAGCTGAGCTATGAATACCCGTAAGTACTGAGTTTGTTCAATATAACCCATCCCCCAAACTTCTTTTAGAATATATTGATGTGTTAGTACCCGACCTTCATTTTTGGCTAATAACGATAATAGTGAGAATTCGGTCGATGTGAGTTTTAATAATTCGCTATTCTTGCGTACAATATGATTGGTTAAATCGATAGATAATGAACCAAATTCTAATATTGGTTTGTCTGAAATGTTCTGAACTTGCCTGCTGGCCACACGGATACGAGCCAATAATTCTCCAGTGCGAAAGGGTTTTGTAAGATAATCGTTAGCACCATTATCCAGTGCATGAATTATGTCTTCTTCCGAATTTCTGACAGAGAGAATTATAATAGGTTTTAGATACCATTCTCTTAATTTTTTCAATATTTCAATACCATCTATATCAGGCAATCCTAAATCAAGGATTACAAGTACCGGGTGATTTGTAGCGGCAGCAATAAGTCCATCCTTTCCCGTTGCAGCTTCAGAAATCTTATATCCGTTTGATGAGAGTGTTATTTCAAGCAAACGCCGAATTTGCACTTCATCGTCTATAATCAATATCGTTTCGGGTAAATTCATACATTGATTCTTGTTATTCCTTAAAAATCTATATGTAGTATCTCAGTTGGTATCTTAATTGTGAATATTGCACCACCATTTTGCCTGTTTCTCACCGTTATTGTCCCTTCATGTGCTTCAACAAAACCTTTTGCAATTGATAATCCCAGCCCTGTGCCACCGGCTTTTGATCCTTCTACCCTGTAAAACTTATTAAATATAAAGGATATTTCCTTTCCTGGGAAACCCGGACCTCTGTCCATAACCTGTAAAGTCATTATTCCATTTTCATAGAATGCTTTAACTCTCAGATTTATTGAAATAGAAGCATACTGTGTGGCATTATAAATCAGGTTGTAGAGTACCTGTTCTATTAATCCGAAGTCGATCTTTACTAAAGGCATGTCATCAGGAATAACAACATGAAGGCGGAATGGTTTAAGTTCATCCTGCAGGTTTTCAGAGACTTTATTTATCAGATCGTGAATATCGCACCAATCAAGCCGGGGAGTAATCCGGCCGCTTTCGAGCCTTGACATATTCAATAGATTATCGATAAGACGGTTTAATCTTTTAGATGCCTTGAATATTTCTTGAGAGAGCTCTTTACGTATTTCCTCTGGATGTAGCGATGTAAGCAGAGAGTCGGAAGCGCCCATAATTGTTGCAACAGGAATCCGCAGCTCATGCGATATGGAGTTAAAAAGCGTTTTGTACAGCTTGTCGGATTCGTTTAGCAAAAAAGCCTGTTTAGCCATATCGCGTAGATATTCCCTTTCGAACTTTCCTGAGATTTGGGAAATAAATGCATCCCAAAATTGCTCTTCACCCAGAGTGAATACATTTGTCTGTTGAATTGCAATTACTCCCAGGTTCATCTGATTTCCTTTTAAAGGGTAAAATGTATATTTACTGGATGGTAAGGTATCAGTATGTTTCCCTGCTTTTGCAGAGTGCTGGAATGTCCACGCTGCAACGCTCACATCGTTTTTTGACAGAATTATACCTGAATCAATCTGATTGGGGCAATCTAGTTGGTTTGTGTCATTTCTAAGTAATATCCGACACCGAAGATCAAAATATTTCTTAATATCGTTTTTAGCAATATTAATAACCTCTTCAAAACCAGAAGCAGTGGACAACTCTCTGGTAAGCTGATACAGGGCATTTGTACGTTCCTCACGTCTTCTGATTTTCATCTCCTGTCTCTTTATCCTTGATGTAAGTACTCCGCTTAATAACGCAATGATGAAAAACATTATCAACATTAGCATATCTTCCGGCTTATCGACATGTAATGTATAGGGCGGTGGAATAAAAAAGAAATCCCAGATAAGAGCGCTCAATGTTGCGGACACAAGAATGGGCCCTGTTCCAAAGAAAAATGCAAGTGTTGAAACAACAAATAATAAAGCAAATGAAACAACCTGATAACCAATAAATTCTTTAATTGAAAAACAAGCAAGTGCGGTTATTACAACAATCAGTGTAGCGGCAAAGTATTGCCGGATATTTGAAGTGAAAGATGGTAAAGAGACTTTTTCCTTAAACTTATCTGTTGACTTAATATCGGAACCCAGTATGTATACATCAATATTGCCGCTATAACGGATAAGCCGGTTCACGAAGTTACCAAGTCGCAACAGGGTCAACAGATTCCTTACGCGAGGTTTACCGATGATTATATGTGTAATATTTTCTTTTTGAGCAAAATCTACAATTGCTTTTACCATATCGTTATTGGTAACAAACCGAAACTTAATACCTAGCTGCCTGGAAAGGTTGATATTTTTATTTAATTGTTCACTTTCTTTGGGGGTAAGCTTATATGAAGTCTCCACATAGACAGCCTGGAGATCGGCACCCATTGTATAAGAAAGATTTTTAGCCCAGCGGAGTAATTTTGCAGACTGCTGGGTATGACTAACAGCCACTAAAAGATGTAATCCAGATTTCCATGGACCTTTTATTCGCTTTAGCTGCATGTATTCGTGAAGCTGTTTGTCCACACGGTCGGCAACTATACGTAATGCCATTTCACGTAAAGCTGTTATATTTCCTTTACGGAAAAAACTCCCGATGGCTTCTTTCGACCTTTCGGGTGTATATACTTTGCCGTCTGAGAGTCTCTGCAACAGTTCATCCGGAGTCAGGTCAATAACCTCGATTTCATCGGCATTTTCAAAGATTTCATCGGGGAGTGTTTCCCGGACAATTATTCCAGTAATCTGCGATACTGTATCTGAACGGCTTTCCAGATGTTGAACGTTAAGTGTGGTATATACGCTTATTCCATTATCAAGGATTTCCAAAACATCCTGACATCTTTTTGTATGACGGCTACCCGGGGAATTAGAATGAGCGAGTTCATCAACCAGAACAACCCTGGGTTTTCGGGCTATAATTGCATCCAAATCCATTTCCTGTACAGTAGTAGATTTGTACTGGTAGGTTTTGCGGGGTATCAATTCAAAGCCCTCTGCCAATTCAGCAGTTTCCTTTCGGTTGTGGGTTTCTACATAGCCAATGACAATATCGTTCCCTTTCAATTTCTCGGCTTGTGCTGTTTGTAGCATGGTGTAAGTTTTACCAACGCCAGCACACATACCAAAGAATATTTTCAGCTTACCTCGTTTGCTTCTTTCTTCCTCAAACTTTAAAGAAGCTAAAAGTTCATCGGGATCCGGGCGATTGTCAATTATGTCCATACAATACTACTTCTTTTCAAATCTGGAAATTAGCTCTTTGGCTTGTTCTTCTATACTTTTAATTCGGAACAGTAAGTTTTTCAACTCCTGAATATCGTTAAGATTATGATCTTTACCCGGATCTTTATGTAAAGTTATAGACATTTTCTCCATGTTTTTATTTAATTTGTCCGCCATTTCATTAAAAGTCAATGAAAGTTCTGGTCAAGTTTATTAAGTTCAAGGTTTAAAATCAATACATTAACTCTTTCTTCGCCAAGAATTAAAAACTGAGGTGTTTCGGTAAGGGTTTTTACGCTTTGAACCAAATTTTGTTTTTGGATAGCATTAAAATTTCGGGCTTTAGCAACCCGGGCCACTTGCAATAAAGCCGCTTGCTTAGAAATATGCGGATCGAGGCCGCTTGCTGATGCAAAAAGCATTTCGGAGGGAATTACAGTAAGACTATCCAATTGATTAAAAACAATGAATTGTTTTTTACGTTCGGCGACAAGATTTTTCAGTTTAAGATTCGTTAATCCATAATTTGAACCTCCTGAAGGCAAAGGATTATATGAAATTGCGGATGGCCTGGATGTGAAATAAATTATAGAATCAAATTGCTGGCCAATAAGGCTGCTTCCAATTGTTTGATTATCATTTACAATTAAGCTGCCGTTTGCTTTTGCAGGAAATGTTACCTGAGCAATTCCGGTAACTAAAAGCGGGTAAACAATTCCTGTAAGCATTGTAAAAAACAGGAATATTTTCAAGGATATTATGATTGTTTTCATTTTTTTGTATTGTCTTACAGGTTAATTATAATATCAATAAGCTTAATTCCAATAAATGGGGCAAGAATGCCACCTAAGCCAAAAACAAGCAGGTTACGGGTCAATGAAACAGTAGCTGAAACGGGTCTGTAGCGAACACCTTTTAACGCCAGCGGCACCAATAGAATTATGATAATTGCATTAAAAATTACTGCACTCAGAATAGCACTTTGCGGTGAACCCAGGTGCATAATATTTAGGACAGAAAGAGGGCCAATTCCGTTTGTACCTGAATAAAGTGAAATTGCAATAGCCGGAATAATGGCAAAATATTTAGCTACATCATTAGCAATACTAAATGTTGTGAGTGAGCCACGGGTCATAAGTAATTGTTTGCCTACTCCCACAACCTCAATAAGTTTTGTAGGATTACTGTCGAGATCAACCATATTTCCAGCCTCACGGGCTGCCTGGGTACCTGAGTTCATGGCAATGCCAATATCGGCTTGTGCAAGGGCGGGGGCATCGTTGGTGCCATCGCCGATCATGCCTACCAAATGCCCGTTTGCCTGTTCTTCACGGATACGGCGCAATTTATCTTCGGGCGTTGCTTCAGCCATAAAATCGTCAACCCCAGCTTCTGCTGCAATAGCAGCGGCGGTTAAAGGATTGTCCCCTGTAATCATTACTGTTTTAATACCCATTTTACGTAATTCGCTAAACCGTTGTTTAATGCCGCCTTTTACAATGTCTTTAAGGTGAATAACCCCTAAAACTTTTTTATCTTCTGCTACAACCAAAGGTGTTGCCCCCTGTCGTGCCAATCCGGAAACAATATTTTGAATTTCCTGAGGATAAAAACCATTATTGTTTTGTATAAATGTGCGAATGGCTTCTGATGATCCTTTGCGGACATGATGTATTATGCCATCATTAGTTTTATAATCAACACCGCTCATTCTCGATTGTGCCGTAAAAGGGATAAACGTTGCATTAAGCCGGAGGACTTCACGGCCACGAATTTTAAACTTTTCTTTAGCCAGAATAACAATAGAACGGCCTTCAGGTGTTTCGTCCGATAATGATGAAAGCTGGGCTTCATGGGCAAGTTCTTCAATAGTTACACCTTCAGCCGGGATAAAATCGGTAGCCATGCGGTTGCCTAAGGTAATTGTTCCTGTTTTATCGAGCAACAGCACATCAACATCTCCGGCTGCTTCAATGGCACGACCACTGGTAGCAATAACATTTCGCTGAATGAGCCTGTCCATGCCACTTATACCAATTGCACTCAACAAGGCACCAATAGTTGTGGGAATAAGACAAACCAACAACGCAATTAATATGGGAATTGTTAAGTTTTGTGACATTGGTAACCCCGAAGCCTTAAGGCTGTACCCAAAGTATGCAGGAAGTGTAACCACTACCAGAAGAAAAATAATGGATAAACCCGAAAGAAGTATAGACAGTGCTATTTCATTAGGTGTTTTATGCCGTTTCGCCCCTTCAACCAGTGCTATCATACGGTCGATAAAGGTGTTACCGGGCTCAGCTATAATATTGATCAAAATCCAGTCGCTTATTACTTTTGTCCCTCCCGTAACTGCTGAACGGTCTCCTCCGCTTTCGCGAATAACGGGAGCTGATTCGCCTGTTATTGCCGATTCGTCAACACTTGCAATACCTTCAATGACCTCTCCATCTGAAGGAATTGCTTCTCCTGCTTTGCAAAGGACTTTGTCGCCTTTTCTAAGCTCGGTTGCAATTACCGGAACTTCCTGTTTGCCAACAATCTTACGAGCTATGGTTTGGGTACGGTTTTTTCGCAAATTATCAGCCTGGGCTTTTCCCCTGCCTTCGGCAATGGCCTCAGAGAAATTGGCAAACAACACAGTAAACCATAGCCATATAGCTATCTGAAGGTTGAAAGATGAAAGGTTGCCCTGAAAAATACCTGCAAAGACTACGATTGTAGTAAGAAGAGAACCGATTGCCACAATGAAAATGACAGGGTTCTTAATCAGTAATACAGGATTTAATTTGATTACACTGTCTTTTACAGCAAGTAACAATATATTTCTATTGAAAAGGCTTGTATTTTGTTTTGTACTCATTTTGTTCAAAAATTAAAAGGTTATTCCATAGTTCATTAGCAAATGATCCATAAGTGGACCTAGAGATAAAGCCGGGAAATGGGTTAATCCGCCTACAGTAAGTATAACAGCGATTAACAAACCGATAAACAGCCAATTGTCGGTACGGAATGTGCCTGCCGAAAGCGGGGTAATCTTCTTTTTATTCATGTTTCCGGCTATTGCAAGTACCGGAATAATAACTCCAAAGCGTCCAATCAGCATTCCGAATCCAAGAGTCAGATTATAAAACACCGAATTTGCATTTAACCCGGCAAAGGCGCTGCCATTGTTTCCTGCAGCAGAACTGTAAGCGTAGAGTATTTCTGAAAACCCGTGCGGACCTGCATTATTCAGGCTCGATAAACCATAACTACTTACCGAAGCCCATGCCGATAAAATCTGTATTACTAAATTTGGTGCAAGAACGGCTATTATGGCCATTTGAACTTCAAAAGTCTCAATTTTTTTGCCAAGATATTCAGGTGTGCGTCCAACCATCAACCCGGCAATAAAAACCGTGATGATTATAAATATTACCATTCCATATAATCCTGCACCCACACCGCCAAAAATAATTTCACCCAGCATAATGTTTATCATGGCCATCATACCTGCAATTGGTGAAAGGCTGTCATGCATTGCATTTACAGAACCATTTGAGGCTGACGTTGTGGCGGCTGACCATAGAATACTGTTGGTGATACCGAAACGTGTTTCCTTGCCTTCCATCAGGTGTAAATGCCCAAAAATAGAATTGGCTGAATACTCATCATATAATGAAATAATTAGTCCTGCAATAAATAAAATCAACATAGCAGTAAAAACTGTCCAACCCTGGCGTGTTGAATCGACCATTTTGCCATACGTGTAAGTTAATGCAACCGGGATAAGCAATATGGCCACCATTTGGAGGAAATTACTTAATGGGGTCGGATTCTCGAAAGGGTGTGAACTATTGGAATTAAAGAATCCTCCCCCGTTTGTACCCATTTGCTTGATGACAATCTGAGAAGCTGCCGGCCCCATCGGAATTACCTGCTGTGCACCTTGTAATGTCTGAACCGTTTCATAAGTTTTGAAATTCTGTACAACTCCCTGACCAACTAACACAATTGCTAATAGAATTGAAAGTGGTAAAAGCACATACAGGGTTGAGCGTGTGATATCCGTCCAAAAATTACCAAGCCCTTCGGTTGTTTTCCGTGAAATTCCTCTGATTAGTGCTAATAAAACTGCTATTCCTGTTGCAGCACTTACAAAGTTCTGGACGGTAAGGCCAATCATTTGCACAAAATAACTTAGTGTTGTTTCCCCGGCATATCCCTGCCAATTGGTGTTGGTCATAAAACTTACTGCAGTATTGAAAGCAGAATGCCATGATACATTTGAAAGGTTTGCAGGATTCATTGGCAAATATGCCTGAAAGAGTTGGATCAAAAACACAAAAACAAATCCAATTAAATTAAACATAAGCAAACCGAAGGTATAAGACTTCCAGTTTGTTTCTTCATCGGGGTTTATTCCGGAGAATTTATATGTCAGTTTTTCGAGCCAGCCGAAAACAGGTAATATGAAATGCTTATTCCCTGTAAATACCTTGTACATGTAGTTGCCCAGAATGGGTGTAAGGCCAATTAATACTGTAATGAATAGTATTATCTGAATTAAATCTTGAGTTGTCATATTGTGAATTCAATATTTAAAATGTTATACAAAATTCATATAGAATTTATAAAGGTTTTGTAATAATTAGCCATAGGTGTATAAAGACTTTATAAAGATGCTACAAACCATCCATAAAGTTTCTGAGGGGCAAGATTGCAACTATTCCCGCATACTTTGGTTGAAGCGTAAGCATTGTGCGGTTTGCGGGACCTGCTAAAATGGGCGATTAGAAATTTAATAGTCTTTTGAAACCTGAATATGGTGAATAGCTGTACAAGATTTTAATCACGCTCCATTAATTATTTCAACTTTCCAGTCACTATTCTCATTTTTTATAAATATAATTGCATAATAAATATCAGGTAATCACAGATGAATTCTTCTTATGGGCGATTCAATTACTCTTCTTTCAGTCACAGCAATCTCAATCGGATTCATTCACACTATTCTGGGTCCTGATCATTACCTCCCATTTATAGTGCTCAGTGAAGCAAAAAAATGGAATCTCCGGAAAACAATGCTCATAACTTTTCTGTGCGGACTTGGTCATGTTTTAAGCTCTGTAGTGCTGGGACTTGTCGGAATTGCCGTGGGTATATCTGTTAATAAACTTGTTAACATTGAATCATTCCGGGGCAACATTGCTGCATGGCTTTTCATCGCTTTCGGACTTGTTTACATGATAATAAGCATCCGTAACCTTATCAGGAATAGAAAACACAGCCATATTCACTTTCATCAGGGCGGAGAGAATCATTTTCATGAGCATAATCATCACCTTGAACACTCACATATCCATGATAAAAAAATAGTTAATACTACACCCTGGATACTTTTCCTGATTTTTGTTTTCGGACCGTGTGAACCCTTGATCCCCATCCTGATGTATCCCGCAGCCAAACACAATATTGCCGGTGCGGTATCTGTCTCTCTTCTTTTTTCTGTAGTTACCATAGCCACCATGATGTCAGTCGTTATGGTTTTCAAGCTCGGATTGAATAAAATCAATCTGAAGCCATTGGAAAAATATGGTAACCTGATCGCCGGAACCACGATCTTCTTGTCAGGGATGGCTATACAGTTCCTGGGTTTGTAAATCAGGCTTTCTTTTTAAGGATCTTAGCCCTGGCAGGATTCCTTGCAACTTTACTCTTTAAGGTGATCGGAGGATCGTGATTGATTTGGTTTTAATTATTAGCTTTGCAAAAAACGGAGAGGATGACTTACGACTACAATACTCAGCGAAAGAGAATGGCTCTGCCTGAATACGGCAGGAATGTACAGAAGATGGTTGACCACATCAAGACTATCGGGAACCGGGATGAGAGGAACCGTGCTGCCAAGACATTAATTCAGATTATGGGTAACCTGAATCCTCACCTCCGTGATGAAGGGGATTTCAGGCATAAATTATGGGACCATCTTGCCTTGATTGCAAATTTCGAGCTGGATATTGATTCTCCCTATCCGGTTCCCGAACCAACTAAGTTTATTGAAAAACCCAAGCAGGTACTATACAGGCAGGGCGGTATAACATTCCTTCATTACGGGCGGATTATTGAATTAATGATCGATGCTGCAATTGAGATGAAGGAAGGCGATGAAAAAGAATATCTTACCACCCTGATTGTAAATCAGATGAAGAAATCTTACATAACCTGGAACAGAAGCCAGGTTTCTGATGAGGTGATAATCGGGGATATGAAATTATTGTCGCGGGGCAAACTGAAAATTACTGAGGGGGTTAAAATACTTGAGGTTAAAGAACTATTACCGCCGGTTAAAAGGAAACCCATGGGGAAACCTCATGGCCGGCCCCAGAATAAACAATTCAATAAGAAAAAAGGATACAGCCATCACTAAATGGGAACCTTTATTGTTCAGGGCGGAAAATCGCTGAAAGGAGATATTACCCCGCAGGGCGCAAAAAATGAGGCTCTACAGGTTATCTGTGCCGTTCTTCTGACCCCGGATAAGGTAACCATAAAAAATATTCCTGATATTGCCGATGTCAGTAAGTTGATCGAACTTCTAGGCTGTATGGGTGTTAAAATCACCAGGGAGTCCTCTTCCGTAATAAGTTTCGAAGCAGGCAAAATAAATCTTGATTACCTTCAGACAGCTGAATTCAGAACCCTGAGTATAAGCCTTCGTGGTTCAATAATGGTTGTTGGACCGCTGCTTGCACGCTTCGGGAAAGCCTATATTCCCAAGCCCGGCGGCGATATGATCGGACGCAGGCGTGTGGATACACATTTCATTGGCTTTCAAAAACTTGGGGCTAAATTTGAGTTTGATTCGTCGGATACGTTCTTTAAAGTTGAAGCCTCATCTCTTACTGGAGCATATATTCATCTCGATGAAGCCTCAGTTACCGGAACTGCTAATATTATAATGGCTGCAGTGATGGCAAAAGGCCGTACAACAATTTATAATGCAGCCTGCGAACCTTATATCCAGCAGCTTTGCAGGATGCTTGTATCAATGGGAGCAAAGATTGACGGTATAGGATCCAATCTGCTTTATATTGATGGCATCAAAGAAATTAAAGGCTGCACACATACAATTCTCCCCGACATGATCGAAATCGGTTCATTTATAGGTATGGCAGCTATGACTGAATCGGAGATCACAATAAAAAATGTCTCTTATGAAAACCTTGGTATAATTCCTGATTCATTCTCCCGGCTGGGCATAAAACTTGAAAGAATCGGAGACGACATCTTTATTCCCCGTCAGAACCATTATGAGATCGAGACTTTTATCGATGGGTCTATTATGGTAATAGCTGACGCAATATGGCCCGGACTTACCCCCGACCTTCTCAGTGTCTTTCTGGTAACTGCTACACAGGCTAAAGGCTCTGTACTGATCCATCAGAAGATGTTTGAGAGCCGTCTTTTCTTCGTGGATAAGCTTATCGATATGGGCGCTCAGATTATCCTCTGCGACCCTCACCGGGCAACTGTAATCGGAATGGACAAAATGATCAGACTCAGGGGGACTGTTATGTCATCGCCCGATATCAGGGCAGGAGTTGCACTCCTTATCGCAGCAATGTCGGCTGAAGGTCAAAGTGTTATCCATAACATTGAACAGATCGACAGAGGATACCAGAATATCGATGCCAGGCTCAATTCACTGGGTGCAGAAATTAAAAGAGTCTGATTTATATAAAAACAGCCCAGTGGTTCAGCGGCTCAGCGGCCCAGCGGCTCAGCGGCTCAACGGCAAAAAGACAATTTCTTAAAAAGAGAAGCCCTCCTGCCATTGCGCCTTTGTACCTTTAAGCCTTTACACCGTTCTTCCACTGCCAAATTGTCAACCTGAAGCCTGTGGCAGACATTTTGCAAGTAAAATAATCTAAAACCAAAAGTAAGCTTGTGATGGTAAAGAAGAAAAGATCCGGACAGGAAGAACCTGTCGGGAGAAAGCATGACGAACCAACTGATAATAAAGCAAATAACAATTCAGGAGAAAATTCCGGGACTGAAATATCCGGTAATCCGCCGGTAAGTGAAACCGGAACACCATCAAGTGATGGTTCAATACCAAAAGATGCTTCATCTGACAAAGTTGTTAACGGAGAGAAAACATGTGCAGAAAGACTGGCAGAGATTCAGGATAAATATATTCGTCTATCTGCTGAATTTGATAATTACAGGAAAAGGACCCTTCGGGAGAAAATTGAATTGACAAAATATGCAGGTGAAAATATCTTCTTGAAAATTCTACCCGTCATGGATGATTTTGAAAGGGCAATCTCACTAATGGATGCGGCAACAGATCGTGATGCAATGAAAAGCGGTATAGATCTTATCTATGGAAAATTTACGGAATTTCTGAGACACAGCGGAGTCAGAGAGGTCGAATCTATGAACTGTGATTTCAATGTTGATCTTCATTATGCAGTGGCAAAAGCACCTGTTCAGGAAGAAGACAAAAAAGGGAAGATTGTCGAGGTGATCCAGAAAGGTTATTATCTGCAGGATAAAGTTATCAGGCATTCGAAGGTAGTTATTGGAGAATAGATTTGTATCCGGACAGAAATAAGGCTGCTTAAAAAAATCAGGCGGATGGGGAAAAGAGATTATTACGAGATTCTGGGGGTATCTAAAGATGCCTCAAAGGAAGAGATTAAAAAGGCTTACAGAAAGCAAGCCCTGAAATATCACCCGGATAGAAATCCCGGTGACAAAAAAGCAGAAGAGAATTTCAAGGAGGCTGCAGAGGCTTATGAGGTACTCAGTAATGATGAAAAGAAAGGCAGGTACGACCGCTTCGGTCACGCCGGAATGAGTGGTGCCGGAAATGGCTTCGGAGGCAGCGGAATGACCATGGATGATATCTTTTCATCTTTTGGTGATATTTTTGGTGATGCATTTGGTGGATTCGGGGCATTCGGAGGCAGCAGACGTGGCGGCCGCAGGGTGAATAAAGGAACAAACCTCCGGGTAAAAGTTAAGCTCTCCCTTAGTGAAATAGCCAATGGCGCCGAGAAAAAGATCAAAGTAACAAAATATAATACATGCAACAACTGCGGAGGCACAGGAGCTGCAGATTCCGGCAGCCTTGCCACCTGTTCAACATGTCATGGCTCCGGCCATGTTACAAGACTTACCAATACCATGCTTGGACAGATGCAAACGTCTTCAGTATGTCCTTCATGCAGTGGTGAAGGTAAAACAATAACAAAAAAATGTTTGGCATGCTACGGTGAAGGTATCGTTCAGAAAGAGGAAATTATTAAAATTAACATACCTGCTGGCGTCGGAAAGGGAATGCAGATGACTGTGAGTGGCAAAGGGAACGCTCCAAGAAGAGGTGGTGTATATGGAGATCTCCTTGTTGTCATTGACGAGGAGGAACATTCCGAACTGATAAGGGAAGGTAATGATCTGATCTATAATCTGTTCATAAGCATCCCTGATGCAATCTCCGGTACGCATGTCGAGGTCCCTACAGTCGACAATAACGTCAAGATTAAGATTGAACCGGGAACCCAGCCCGGAAAAATTTTGAGGCTCAGGGGAAAAGGACTGCCCGAAGTGAATGGTTACGGACGGGGCGATCTTCTTGTGAATGTAAATGTCTGGATACCAAAAAGCTTATCAAAGGAAGAAACCAGAATCATCGAAAAATTTAAGGACTCTGAATCATTTATCCCAAAACCCGATAAAAACGATAAGGGTTTCTTTGAGAGGATGAGGGGGTACTTCGAAGGGTAGATTGCATGTACTCACCCCCTTCCTCCGTGGCTACTCCGCGCGACTCCGTGGTTAAATAATCATTCATAGGGAATAAAGAAAAAGATGTGTACATAGGGTAGTTACGAAGCAGAGAGGGGATTTAGGGGTGAGTCCATGTGATCCACATTTTTTTTATATTTACATTCACTTTTAAAATTCAATAAATTCCATTATGGCTCTTTTTGAAGCTAAGAATATAACCAAACAGTTCGGACGTTTTACGGCACTTGACGATGTAAGTATTTCAGTGCCGGAACAATGTATTTACGGACTTCTTGGCCCAAACGGAGCAGGCAAAACAACTCTCATAAGGATAATAAACCAGATAACCGGACCCGATTCCGGGGAAATGTTCCTGAACGGACAAAAGCTTAAAACATCTGATGTAACTACTATCGGCTACCTTCCTGAAGAAAGAGGACTTTATAAGAAAATGAAAGTCGGGGAGCAGGCTCTCTATTTCGCCCAACTTAAAGGAGTCTCAAAAACCGAAGCAATGGGAAGACTTAAATACTGGTTTAAAAAACTTGATATCATTGACTGGTGGGGTAAGAAAGTTGAAGAGCTTTCAAAAGGTATGCAGCAGAAAGTGCAGTTCATTACCACAATACTTCATGAACCGAAACTGATTATTTTCGATGAACCATTTACGGGATTTGACCCCGTTAATACAAACATCATTAAAAACGAAATTCTTTTCCTGAGGGAAAGAGGTGCAACAATTATTTTTTCGACACATAACATGGGATCTGTCGAGGAGCTATGCGATAATATTACTCTTATAGATAAAGCAAGGACTATCCTCGAAGGCAGCGTAGATGAAATCCGCAGTAAATGGGCTGCTAATGAATTTGACCTGGTCTTAAGCGGGGATGTACAAATTGAAGATAATGGCCTTTATAAAATTCTGAACCGCCAGTTTGATAACAATAAAAGCACCATCAGGCTTAAAACTGCAGGCAGTTCTGTAACCAATGAAATTCTCACCGAAATAATGAAATCAGGTGAGATTATCTCATTCAATCCTACTCTCCCTTCAATGAATGAAATATTTATAAGGGTCGTGGAATCACGTAACTAAGCACTGATTAAACACTGCAATAGTCTTATTATGAACAAGATATCAGTAATAATAAAAAGAGAATACATAACAAGGGTCAGAAAGAAATCATTCATAATAATGACCATCCTTGCTCCGGTCCTTATGACCGGCATCATCATACTTCCAACTGTATTAATGATGAATGGAGATAAGAATCTCAAAAAGATAGCTGTGATTGAAGATGGCTCTGATCTGTTTAAAAACGCAATTCCCGATACAAAAGATGCAGATTATGTATACCTGGGAAACACCGATATAAATGTGCTGAAGAAGAATTTTGAACAGGCAGGTTATTATGGGATTCTATATATTTCACCTGAAATTATCAATACTCCGAATGCAATACAGCTCATCTCAAAGAATCAACCCCCTATTGGCCTTCTTGACCATATTTCCGGATCACTTGAGAAGGAAATAGAGAGGGAGAAACTACTTGCCTATAACATTCAGGACCTTGATGAGATCCTGAAAAACATCAGAACAAAAGTATCAATCCAGACTATTAAGATCGATGAAACAGGTCAGTCTACAGAGACAAGTACCGGGATTGCAATGGCACTGGCCTATATAGGAGGCTTCCTGATGTATATGCTTGTCTTTATGTTTGGAGCACAGGTTATGAGAGGGGTCATTGAAGAAAAAACCAGCAGGGTGGTGGAAGTAATTGTTTCATCGGTTAAACCCGTGCAGCTGATGATGGGGAAAATCATCGGAATTGCCCTTGTCGGATTAACACAGTTTATGATCTGGGTCTTACTCACATTGGGAATTGTTACCGTCGTTAAAACAACAGTACTGAAACAGGGCAGCATGACTGAGATAACCCGGAACCTCCCTCAGAACATTATGGCAGAAAATCAACTGATAGCTGCTACTCCTCAGACAGCTGAAATGTCACCCGAACTTGTTGAATTCAGCAAAATGTTTGATAATGCAATGAATCAGGACTGGCTTTTAATAATTACCTCATTTATTTTTTACTTCATTACCGGTTATCTCCTGTATGCCTCAATTTTCGCTGCGATAGGATCAGCTGTTGATAATGAGACAGAGACACAACAATTTATGCTGCCTGTCACAGTACCTATACTTCTCGGACTGATGGTAGCCATGGGAACCATGACAAATCCTGAAAGTTCTCTCTCATTCTGGTTTTCAATGATCCCGTTCACCTCCCCGATAGTTATGATGGCACGGATCCCGTTTGGAGTACCATTCTGGCAGATAGCCCTTTCAATGCTCCTTATGATCATCACTTTTATTGCATTTGTATGGATGGCCGCAAAAGTATACCGGACAGGAATTCTCATGTATGGTAAAAAATCATCCTGGAAAGAATTATGGAAATGGCTGAGATATAGTGGGTAGGCAATAGGCGTCAGGCGACAGGCGACAGGTTCTTCGATTCATTAAACTCCTGTTGCCTGTTGCCCGATGCCAGATGCCTTAATAATAAATGAACAAAGTGCAAATTAATATATTATGTCAAAAATACTAGTGATTGATGATGAAAAAGCTATCCGGAACACACTTAAGGATGTCCTGGAATATGAGAAACATGAGGTGGATCTGGCAGAAGACGGACCATCAGCCCTTGAGCTCTTTTCAGAAAACACCTATGATATTGTCCTCTGCGATATAAAGATGCAGAAGATGGATGGTATTGAGGTTCTCCAGAAGATAATGGAAATCTCCACAGTAACACCTGTGATAATGATTTCCGGACATGGAAATATTGATACAGCTGTGGAAGCAATTAAAAAAGGAGCTTTCGATTTCCTTGAGAAACCGGTTGACCTCAACAGGCTTCTTATTACGATCCGCAATGCTCTGGATAAGTCGACTCTGATCAACCAGACCCAGGTACTGAAGAATAAGGTCAGCAAAATGTATGAGATAGTCGGGGAATCGGTTGCTATCAAAAAAGTTAAGGAGATGATCGACAGGGTAGCTCAAACCGAAGCAAGGGTTCTAATAACCGGAGCAAACGGTACGGGCAAGGAGCTCGTCGCACACCAGATACACGAGAAGAGTAACAGGGCAAAAGGCCCATTCGTAGAAGTAAACTGCGCTGCCATTCCCTCAGAACTAATCGAGAGTGAACTGTTCGGACATGAAAAGGGATCTTTCACCTCAGCCATAAAGCAACATATCGGAAAATTTGAGCAGGCTAACGGAGGAACCCTCTTTCTTGATGAAATAGGAGACATGAGCCTCTCTGCACAAGCCAAGGTTCTGAGAACTCTGCAGGAAAACCGTATCACAAGAGTCGGCTCAGATAAGGATATCCAGGTTAACGTCAGGGTAATTACGGCTACGAATAAAAACATAAAGAAAGAAATAGAATCCAACGGTTTCAGGGAAGATCTTTATCACAGACTGAGTGTTATACTCATACATGTTCCTTCACTCAATGACCGTGTTGAGGACATCCCTCTTCTTGCTGAATATTTTAACTCGCTGATCTGCAAGGAGTACGGCATGAGCAAAATAACAATTAAAAAGGATGCTTTAAAAGAACTGCAAAAAATCGAATGGACTGGGAACATCAGGGAATTCAGAAACGTCATTGAGAGACTGATAATTCTCTGCAAAGACGAGATCAGCGGAGCAGATGTACTTTCATACGCACGGCCGGTTTCCGGCAGCAATATATAAAAGATGTATCGTACAGAAAAAGATACTATTGGAGAAAAGCAGATCCCTGCTGATGCTCTGTATGGGATTCATGCCCTGAGAGCAAAAGAGAATTTTCCCGGTAATACACCTTTTCCTGTCGAATGGTATAAAGCTGTAGGAATCACCAAGCTGGCTTGCTACAAAACCTACAGGAGATTCCATGATGCTGCCGCTCTTAAGTCAGGCCCGGAACTCCCCTTCAAAACAATTAATGAAAACATTCTTAATGCCCTGATCATTGCTGCTGAAGAGGTTGCCGGTGGAAAATATTATGATCAGTTTATTGTCCCGGCTGTACAGGGAGGTGCTGGCACCAGTATAAATATGAATATCAATGAGATAATCACTAATGCAGCGCTTATCGGGACAGATAATAAGTGTGGAGAATACACTATAATAGATCCGACCGAGGATGCGAATGTATTCCAGTCGACAAATGATGTAATTCCTACTGCTCTCACAATAGCTGTAATGAGGGCTTTGGAATCACTTGAGAAAGAGATTAATAACCTGAGACAAAAGGTTGAGGAATTTGAAAGGAATAACAGGGAAAAGCTCCGTCCGGGTTACACACAGATGCAGGAGGCAGTGCCATCATCATTCGGATTGCTCTTCAGCACATATAATGAAGCATTATCACGCGACTGGTGGAGAGTCTCGAAATGTTTTGAGAGGATAAAGAATGTTAACCTGGGTGGAGGTGCCATCGGGACTGGTATCGCCATCCCGCGCTTCTTCATTATGGAAGTGGTTCCTGAACTGCGGACTCTGACAGGACTGCAGCTCACACACAGTGAAAACCTTACCGATGCAACATCCAATCTCGACAAATGGGTTGAAATTCATGCAACTCTTAAAGCGCATGCCGTCAACCTCGAGAAAATGTCTTCTGACCTGAGACTTCTTGCATCCGACATCTCAGGATCAAAGACTATTTCAATACCTGCAAAACAGGTCGGCAGCTCAATAATGCCAGGGAAAGTTAATCCTGTAATACCCGAATTTGTTATATCTGCAGCTCATAAGGTTTATTCCAACGACATCCTGATCAGCTCCCTTTGCGGACAGGGAACGCTGGAACTTAATGCATACCTTCCGGTAATCGGCTGTTCTATAATAGAAAGCCTTAACCTGCTGATATCATGCAATATAACACTTCTGAAAAATTTATTTTCAGGACTTGTGATTAATGAATCTGCAGGTTACCAGGCACTTATCCAAAGTCCTTCTGTGACAACAGTCCTCACACCGCATATCGGTTATCATAAAGCTGCAGTACTGGCAAAACTAATGAAGGAGAATAAAATTGATATTTTCGAAGCCAATGCACTTCTGAAGGTGGTTGACAATACAAAACTGAAGGTTATCCTGCAGCCGGGGAATCTGCTTAAACTGGGATTTACTCTCGATGAAATTTCCTAATATTGCCTTACATTCATTTTTATGATAACTAAAGGCAGAGAATCCAAACCGCATATAGGTATTTACGGACGCCGTAATAACGGGAAGAGCAGTCTTATCAATTCCCTTGCAAGTCAGGATATTGCTATTGTCTCGGACCATGCCGGAACGACCACCGATCCTGTTAAAAAATCGTTCGAAATAACCGGTTTCGGTCCCGTAATTCTTGTTGACACTGCTGGTATAGATGACAGCGGGGAACTTGGTGATAAAAGAGTGGAACGAACAGTCAGAACACTGGAGATCATCGACCTGGCAATACTTGTTGTTACTGACAACTCCTGGGGAGGATCTGAAGATGACCTTATAAGCAGATTCAGGGACCAGGATCTACCTTATATTATAATACACAACAAATCGGATATCATGCAACCAACACCCGGATTCCGCGAAGAGGTAAGAAAAAAATGCGGAACGGACCTTCTTGAGTTTTCAGCTATTGATAAACGGAACTATGAAGAACTTATTGATCTTATCCGGATTACAATATCTGAACATTCATTTAAAATCCCGACCCTTCTCGGAGATCTTATAAAGTATGGAGATATTGTTATTCTGATTACGCCTATCGATGTTGAGGCTCCGGCAGGCAGACTAATACTTCCCCAGGTCCAGGCTATCCGTGATATCCTTGATAATGATGCTGTTGCAATAGTCCTGAAAGAGAGAGAAGTCGATGCTTTCCTGAAGAAGACCGGAATAAAACCTGCTCTGGCCGTTACTGATTCACAGGTTTTTGTCAAAGCCGATGCCTCAATACCACATGATATACCGCTTACCAGCTTCAGCATAATGCTTGCAAGATTCAAAGGAGACTTTGAAAATTACCTGAAAGGGACTCCGAAAATCTCAGACCTGAAAGACGGAGACAGGGTTCTCCTCCTCGAGTCATGCACTCATCATGTTGCATGCGACGACATCGGAAGAACGAAAATACCAAGGTGGATCACCAATTTTACAGGTAAAAAAATTGATTATGATGTAGTTGCAGGACTTGATACCCTTCCCCGCCCAATAACTGATTATGCTCTCCTTATCCAGTGCGGAGGCTGTATGATAACCAGAAGGCAGCTCCATAACCGGTTGCAGCCTGCCATCAAAGCGGGAATTCCCGTTACCAACTATGGAATGGCAATTGCCTGGGTACAGGGAATATACAGGAGAGCTATTGCGCCTTTTGTGAAAGGATCTGATGATAGTCTGAACTATCTGTAACTAGAACCTGAAATATATAAACGGTATCACTTCCGTGCTTCTCATCGAGTACAGCAGAACAGCAATAAGCATAATAACTATTACCTGTGCAGCAACCGGGATTCTGATAAAGAGGCCTCTGTAGGACTCCTTAACTGTTTCAGGCAGAAAATGAATGATATAGCCTGCCGTCATCAGAAGGATTACGCTGCTGTAAACAGGGACCAGAGTAAGATATGATCCGGGGGAGAAATTCTCCGTGATCTGCTTAAGCATCAGCATCGCACTATCCATATCAGTTGCCCTGAAAAAGATCCAGCAGAAGTTTACAAAATTGAAAGTAATGAATATTGCCAGTATCCGTCCAAGCCAGCCTGTCTTTCTGCAATCCCAAAATATTGAACTCCACAACTTATTAATTACCAGTCCAATACCATGTAGTCCGCCCCAGATGACAAATCTTAATGAAGCACCATGCCATAAGCCACCCAGAAGCATCGTAGCCAACAGGTTCAGGTAAGTACGGATCTTTCCCTTCCTGTTGCCTCCCAACGAAATATAGAGATAATCACGGAGCCACTGTGACAATGAAATATGCCATCTTTTCCAGAAATCCGTTATATTTCTCGCCTTGTATGGTGAGTTAAAATTGAAAGGTAGCCTGAAACCCAGTATCAATGCAACACCGATGGCAATATCAGTGTAACCAGAAAAATCACAATATATCTGAAGTCCGTATCCATATATTGCCATCAGATTCTCAAAACCTGAATAGATTGCCGGGGCATCAAAAACACGGTCGACCAGATTGACTGCAATGAAATTGGAGATTATTATCTTTTTAATTAATCCCTTTGATATCAAGTATATAGCATGGCTGAATTCGCGCTTTGTAAGCCTGAATTCCTGGTATATCTGCGGAATAAAAAAAGAAGCTCTTACTATCGGACCGGCAACAAGATGCGGGAAAAATGAAACATAAAAACCAAAATCAATAATATTCCTGACCGGCTCCATTTTTCTTCTATATATATCAATTGTATAGCTGAGTGACTGAAAAGTAAAGAAAGAAATACCGACCGGAAGTATTATATAGCTTATATCAAAGGATGTCCCCAGAATTGAATTTGAAAAAATTGAAAGGAAATCATAAACTTTGAACTGTGTTCCTAATAAACTATTTATTGTATTGATAATGAATCCAGTATACTTAAAATAACCAAGAAGTCCAAGATTTGAGACTATGCTTAAAATGACAAAGAACTTCCTGGCAGTTTTCCTTTTTGATCTGTTTATCAGAAGCCCGCAACTGAAATCAATTACTGTCACAAATATCAGGATGAACAGGAACAACCCTCCCGTTTTATAGTAAAAGAACAGGCTTATTAAAAAGAGGTAAATATTTCTGACCAGTAATTTCTTGTATACCAGGCTGTAACCAGCAAGAACCAAAAGAAAAAACAACCAGAAAGCAGGTGCTGTAAAAATAAATGGTTTCTCCGGGTCATAGCTGAATATTTCATAGGCAAGCTTTCCGGCCAATCCTTTTTCTGTGACCATTGAAGTCGGTACAACCTCTGTAACTGATTGCATACCGATAGTATCTGTAGTGACATGAGAGTTTAATGCCGGAACCGTGTCTTGTTCCTTACAGGGAAACATTGCTTCAGCAAGTAACTGCGACAACGTGTCGGCACCCGGATAAGTTAAGTGTACGTAATCTTTCTGAGCCAGAGCAGGTCTCTTTTGCGCCCATGAAACAATGGATGATTTACCTCCCATTGCACCGTAAGAGTCCCAGAAGATCACTCCTGCCTCCTGTGCTGCTTCTCTCTGTGCTTCAATAATTGCTGGGATGTTCCTGTACGACACAACGCTCTCACCTTCCTGCTCAGCCATATCGGTAACTCCTATCAGCATTAAGGCAGCAGAAGGAGCCACCTCCTTAAGTGCTGAAAGCTGACGAAGCAAGCCACGTTTATAATAGGAATAGTCATCTCTTACATTCTTTACAATATTGAGCCCATAGTGAAGAATTATAAGGTCAGGTGAAAGCATTCTGAAAGACTCTGCAAGGTTATCCCTGTCAACCATAGTAAATTCAAGGCCGGCGCTGCCTCGCTGCGGAATATTATCAACAATAATCCCGGCCCTGCTCTCAATGCTGATCCCATAAATATCAGGACTTACTCTTCCCTCAAATTCTATCAATATTTCCCTTGCGCCATAAAGGTTACAGGAAATCTCATGAAGGCCCGGTCCATTTCTCAGGGAGTCGGCAAGTAACTGCATATCATCAGCACGGACAGAAATATTCACCCTTCCGGTCTTATTGGAATACATCATCCTCAGGAAATCATATTCAGAGACTGCACTGTCAGCAGAATTTGAAGGACGAATTCTGACAAAAGCTTTTTCGGGTTTTTCAGAAATATGATCATCCGGAAGATACCTGCAGATAGACATAAATGGACCCAGCCTGCAGTGTGATAAATTTCCTGATTTGAACGAGAGGTAATTATATCTCTTCCAGTCCGGTGACGAGCTAATCCAGAGTGATTTAGTGTACATCACCGGCATTACCGGGAGAAATAATCCGGGGCCTGTACCTTCCGTTCCTTCCCTTAACAATCTGCGGAGGTGAAAGGTAATGCGGTCGCCCTCAACCTGTGAATCTCCATAATAAAGGATCCTTGTCTGTTTTTCTGAATCACGCAGTGAATCAAGGAGGTGTCTCCACAGATCTTCCGGTTTTAAAAGAATTATTTTACGGGAAGTATCATTAAAACCTGCAGAATCAGGCTTTTGTTTGTATGTTGTATCAGAAAGATGCTCATTGACAGGCATTTGATGCAATACAGAATCATCGGATATCTTATCAGGAAGAATGGAAGGGATGAATTCACTTATTGGCGGAAAAAGCCTGTTTTGTGGAAATATGTAAAAGATGCCGGTAAAACCGGCAAAGATGATCAGTAATAATAAAAACGACCTGAAAGGGCGCATATATTAGTCAGGAATCAGCTCTTCTTTTTAATCTTAAGCTTCTGCCCCACCTGTATCTTCTGCGGATCCGAAATATTATTCAATGAGAGAACCTGGCTTGTAGTCACGTTGTCATACATCCTGACTATGTCCCATATCGTATCCCCATAACGTACCGTATGTGTAATATATTCATTATCAGTCTCAACGGCGGTAACGGTCTGATCAGATTGTATGGTGGCCGGAGTACTTTTTCCGATCATGGACTGCTTGCTGGCAAACGTCATTGTATCTACTTTCGAATAGTAGTCAGATTTTGAAGGATCGACATATATCACAAGTTTCTGGCCAATCCGTATTGTATTCCGGTAGATATTATTCCAGTATCTGAGATCCGATAAACCAACACGGTACCATTCTGAAATGAACCCGAGGTTATCACCATCTTTGACGGTATATATCAGTTTTGTTTTTCCTTTTACATCAGCTGGCAGATAAGCTGATCTGGAAGGGTCTGCTATCTGTGTTGCCCTGTTCAGGTAAATATCAGGTTTATAACTTCTTATTGTGTCGTTAAGATCAATAAAATCGCCAAGATGGCTTAATGGTAAAGTCAGAGCCAGCGGTTTTGATGATCCGGGTACAAGTCCTGTCCTGTACTGAGGATTCAGTGCGCGGAGTTCTCCGAGAGGGATCTTCATAACCTCCGAGATCTGCGTAAGATGAATATCTTTATTCACCATAATTGTATCTGTTGCAACCGGGATATTCAAAGGAAGCGGCCTCAGATTATGTTCGGGATAATAATTCAGGGCATAAGCTGCTGCAACATACTGAGGGATGTATCCTCTTGTTTCCCGGGGTAGTCTGTAGTAGATCTCCCAGTAATCCTTTTTGTTACCCGATCTTCTGATCGCTTTATTGACATTGCCCGGTCCACAGTTATATGCAGCAATCACAAGAATCCAGTCATGATAAATATTGTAGAGATCCTTCATGTACCTGGCAGCTGCATGAGTTGCTTTTAACGGATTCCTTCTTTCGTCAACGATGGAATTGATTGTAAGCCCGTACATGCGTCCGGTGCTGTACATGAACTGCCATAAACCTGTTGCACCGGAATATCTGTTAACCGCGTTGGGATTTAGTGCCGACTCGATCACTGCCATATATTTAAGCTCTGTAGGAAGCCCGTATGAATCAAAAACATCTTCTATCATTGGGAAATAATAATCCTTGAGTCCCAGTACAGCGCTGAATTGTTCCCTTTGTCTTATTGTATAAACATGGATATGATTCTTTATAATACTGTTATAGTTAAGTTTAATAATTGAATTAATCCTGCTGATCCTGTTTTTATACACTGAATCTGAATATTGAATCCCCGCTGTATCGTTTGAAAAGATCCCGGGATTATTCTGAAGCGCTAGCTTCACGTACCAGCTGTTCACAAGACTGTCAAGATCAGAAGTGATCTTTTCTGAACCGATATCGGATTTAATTATTATTGTGTCCGTAATGGAAGATGCCCCGGCATTAATTATTACCGTGAAAAGTATTGCAAATAAAGTATTGAATCTGATCATTCTGTTATTAAGTTAAAATGTTACCCGAAAGTTTATGCTCATTCCCACCCCTGGTTCTCCCGGAACCGGAATTTGCACCGGTGCAATTCCCAATTCGAGGCTATCGCTTATATCGTAATTAAAAAGGCTTGCATCAACATTGGCATCAAGAATAGTAAAAAGGTACCATGCTGCGACGCCAATATACGAAAGATCACGGTATTTTTTAAAATAATCAATCTTCCTGAGCATAGCTTCTTTATACCATGATTCACTGGAAATATCATAAGTACCAGGATGGAGGACCGGATCATAAGTTGACGGATCTACATCTTTAATAATTTCAATATAAGAGTCTGTCTCCGGGATCTTGTCTGTAAAATCCTGGTATCCTTTCATATACTTGTTGTAATATGTTGTATTGAAGCTTATGGCATATATTACCCCACCGAAACCTGCGTAGACGAAAGGTACTTTCCAGTATTTTTTGTTATAGATCTGTCCGAGGCCCGGCAAGGCCACTGCAAGCATTGTAGCCCTGAAAGGTTCAGCTTTAAACAATTGCTTTTTTGTTTTAGGGGATGGTAAAGTATCCTGTGCATTGATGTTCTGATGAAAACCCCAGAGCAGCAAAAGGAGCAGAATTATTATTTTATTTGTCGCCTTCAAAATAAGTTTTAACCGTGAATGCTTCACAGTACCATTAAAACGGAGCGACAAAGATAATTATTTTAAGAGTTCAGGCGATCAAATACACCCAAAATGCGCTCCATATCTTCAGGGTTTTCGAATGGAATTACTATTTTCCCTTTCCCCTGTTCATTAATTCTGAAGTTTACTTTGGCTGAAAATATTTTGTTGAGATGCTCTGAAAGCTGTACAAAATCCTGGTTCAGCTTTTTCTTCCTCTCTGATTTTGTCGGGTCTTTGACAATCTCCGTCTGCAGCTGTCTGACCAGCTCTTCGGCCTGACGTACAGACAGGTCTCCATCAATTATCTTGTAATAAACGCTTATCTGTATTTTCGGATCATCAATATTTACGAGGGTTCTTGCATGCCCCATCATCAGGTGTTTATTCTTTATTCCAAGCTGGATCTCAGCCGGTAATTTAAGTAGTCTCAGATAGTTGGCAACCGTTGATCTTTGCTTACCGACTCTTTCGCTTAGTTGTTCCTGGGTCAGCTTGCACTCCTCAATAAGCCTCTGGAAACTGATGGCTACCTCAACTGCGTCGAGATCTTCCCTCTGAATATTCTCTACCAGAGCAAGTTCAAGCATCGCCTGATCATCGGCAGTCCTGATAAATGCCGGAACATGTGACAGGCCAGCCAGCCTGGCTGCTCTGAGACGTCGTTCTCCTGCTATAAGCTGGTATCTTCCGTTGCCTGTTTCTCTGACAGTCAGAGGCTGAACGATTCCAAGCTTTCTGATTGATGATGCCAGTTCTTCCATTGACTGTTCATCGAAATGGGTCCTGGGCTGAAAAGGGTTAGCATCTATTGAGTCGACCGATATATCCTGGTTAGCTTCAACTTTTTTTTCAAGGATCTCTTTCTCAACACCTTCAATCAGAGCTCCCAGACCTCTTCCCAATGCATTTTTCTTTGTCATTATCATTACTTTTTCAGTTGAATGGTAAAACGCTGTTAAGCCTGATTTACCCTGGATTCCACTTTCTCTATCAGTTCTTTGGCAAGATTGAGGTAGTTGACGGTTCCTCTTGAATCGACATCGTAAAGGATTGCCGGTTGACCAAAGCTGGGTGCCTCAGAAAGTTTGACATTACGCTGAATAATGGTCTTGAATACCATCTGCTGAAAATGTTTATTCACTTCATCTGCCACCTGGTTGGATAATCTGAGCCTTGAATCGTACATTGTAAGGAGAAATCCTTCTATTTCAAGCTCAGGATTAAGATTATTCTGAATGATCTTTATGGTATTAAGCAGCTTTCCAAGCCCCTCAAGAGCAAAATACTCACATTGAACCGGTATAATCACTGAATGAGATGCTGTAAGTGCATTAACCGTAAGCAGCCCAAGCGATGGAGAACAGTCAATAAGGATGTAGTCGTAATTTTTCTCGATTTTTTTCAGTACCTCTTTAAGAATTTTTTCTCTCTCCGGCCTGTCGAGCATTTCAATCTCGGCACCCACAAGGTCAATATTGGAGGGTATTAGTGAAAGGTTATCTACCTCACAGGAGATTACCGCCTCTCCAGGTTCTTTTCCATCTATCAGACAATCATAAATTGTGCTCCGTATCTGCCGTGTATCCACACCAATACCTGAGGTAGCATTTGCCTGCGGATCAGCATCAACTATAAGCACCTTTTTTTCGAGAGCTGCAAGACTTGCTGCCAGGTTTATGGCAGTTGTTGTCTTTCCCACACCACCTTTCTGATTCGCTATTGCTATTATCCTTCCCATCTAATTTTTAATAAAATTTTATATTCCATTTGTGAGCTTCAAATTTACTATTTAATGCACCACTGCCTCCGGAAGTGAAAGATGTAATTGTAAACATTTTTTTTGTGGTTTTCAACATTTTATTAACAGTCTGTTCCCCCCTGTAAAACTATAATTTATTGTCTTTGTGTAACTTAATGTCTTTGTGCTTATGTGACTAAAAAATATTTCATAACCATGAAAGTACTATATCACAGTTTTATTTACATCTTTACGCGACATAAAAACCTGATCATATGCCAGATAATACGATCCGCGACGAATGGTTCACCATTGTCAATCCAAATGCCGGAAACGGAAAGGGGAAAAAGGACTGGGAAAGAATTTCCGGTCTGTTTGCAAGGGAAAACATCAAGATCATTTCAAAATTCACTGAAAGGAAAGGGCAGGCAATTGAATTTGCAGGTGAAGTTATTGGCTCCGGATTCAGAAAGATCATTTCTGTAGGCGGGGATGGCACACTGAATGAAATTGTCAATGGTGTATTTAAACAGAATTATTGCCCTGCAAATGAGGTTACTGTTGGAATGATACCTGTCGGAACGGGAAACGACTGGGGACGCATGTTCGGAATACCTCTTGTTTATGAGGGATCTGTTAATGTGATAAAGGAGAACAAATCCCTTCTCCACGATATTGGAGTAATAAGCTATTATACAGGTGCTGAACAGCACAAGAGGTATTTTATCAATATTGCAGGACTCGGCTTTGAGGCGATGGTGGTTAAAAAGACAAACAAACAGAAGGATAAGGGAAGAAGTAATAATGCAATCTATTTATATAATCTTCTCTCAAGTCTCATCTCTTATAAGAACACTGATGCAGAAATGATAATTGAGGGAATAAAACGTTCAGCTAAAGTTTTTTCGATTAATGTGGGAAACGGCAGGTACTGTGGCGGCGGGATGAGACAAACTCCTGATGCACTGCCCGATGACGGGTTACTAGACATCACTGTCATCAAAGAAATGGGAAGGATTGAAATTATCAAAGCCCTTAAGATCCTTTATGACGGAACTATTCTCAGTCACCCCAAGGTTGACGGCTACAGGGCTAAAAACCTCATTGTCACATCAGAATCTCTGCTTTATGCGGAGGCAGACGGAGAATCGCTTGGACACACTCCGGTTGAATTCAGCATAATCCCTGCCGGTATAAAAGTTATTTATGGAACCAGACTCATTCAATAATCCTTATCTCGAAGAGTCTCGGCCAGTTTTTACCTGTAACAAAGATCCTTTTACCCTCCTTATCCCAGGCAATCCCGTTCAACACATTTACTTCCGTGTTGGTATCCGGATCGTTTAAGATCCCTTTAAGATCAAGGTATCCAAGTACTTTCCCGGAGGCAGGATCAATTCTGGCAATCAGGTTGGTCATCCAGATATTTGCCCATATCTCACCATTAATATACTCAAGCTCATTAAGCTGATCGACCTTCTTTTCATTATCATAAACTTCGAGCCTTGACACCACAGTAAACATTTCAGGTTCAAATAGATACAGAACATTTGTGCCGTCGCTCATCACTATCTGATCGTTCATGGTCGTCAAACCCCATCCCTGTGTCTGGTAATAGATCCTGTTTATCTGGTTAAAAGTGGATTTATCGTAAACGAATCCCACTTTGGAGGTATATGTGACCTGGTAAATGCGATCTTTATATAAGGTAATACCCTCACCAAACAGGTCTGTGCTGAGATTCAACTGCCTCAGTACCTTACCGGTCTCAGGCTCAACCTCCCTCAGAGTAGATCTCGTCTCCTGCCCGGTACTTTCATAAAAAACTCTGTTATCATAGAAGAGACCCTGAGTGAATGCCTCTCTGTCGTGCGGGTATGTGTTTATCACTCTATAACTGTATCTTTTTGGAGGCTGGTCTGACAGGATTATCATAAACCTTGTTATTGTTGTTCTGGCTTTTCCATCTCTGAAGGCTGTAGCTTTAAGCGATTTTCTGCCAGTACTTGTCGTCATGACAGGTGAAATCCGGTACTCCCATGGCTCAGATCTCAACACAGAAACTATCTTGCCGTCAAAGGAAATAACAATTGAATCAGACACCTGATTCCTGTTTCCATGTTCCAGCATAACTTCAATCGGATCACCCAGCTTAAACTCTGAATTCTCCTCAGGGGCTATCATCTTTATCAGCCTGGCAGCAGGTTCTTCGGCAGTTTTATTATTGTCCTTTTCATTGACTGCACTTGTCTTCCCGGACCTTCCTGAACAGGAGATTGTCCATGTAACCATCAACCCTGCAAAAAGGGGAATCATGAATCTCAGATAATTACGTTTCATTCTTATTCTTTATCCATGAAAATAAACGTTTTATTATATGTTTTCTTGCAGAGGCAATCCGTTTTTCAGCCTCTAACTGCTGTAACTCAAAAGGATAGAGGATCTGCCATATCTCGCTCCACCCCGGGAATCCGCCTGCATTTTTGTCATCAATATAAATATCGGCATCTATTTTACGGCTTACCGAACCGTCAAATACCTCTTCGGGATAGTTTTTATTTACAGCATAAAACTCGATACCGTTTTTACGGCAAAACTCAACTGCATCATCAAGCTCTTTTCCTGTTCTGAATGTCCAGAGAATCAACCTCGCTCCTCTCTTTTCAAGCTCCTTAAGTGTCTGAAAAGCAAAAAGTTTCTCCTTACCTATTTCGGGATACTGATGCTCGACAATCGTTCCGTCAAAATCAACAGCAATCTTTATATTGTTAATATCAATCATCCAGGATTTATTTATTCGTAAAAGTAAGTATTTTTTATAATTCCATGATGCGTTGTTCCGGCAGATATGAACCTGAGATATCTACGGTTGTGGTCTAAAGAGTTCTCAATAATTTCAAATATTTTTTCAGTTAAGTCCTGTTCAAAAGAAGCGGATCCCTCACTTCGTTGCTAATGACAACATTTTGTAACCGATTGGTTAATAATATGATGAGATTCCTCACTTCGTTCGGAATGACAAGGTCGAGTTTTATGGATTGGGGAAGGAAGCAGGAGCGTTTCGAACAAGATTTGAAACAGTAAGGAAAATTCCTGCAAAACGCTCCTGCTTCCTTCCCCCCTTAGAAATAAAAATACCCTGTCATTCCGAATAAAGCCAACCTGAACAAAGTGAAGGTTGGCGAAATGAGGAATCTTGTCATTCCGAGTGGAGCGAAGTGAAGCGAGGAATCTTATACCACTGGTAGAAAAAGATCATCATCTCATTAACCTTGATTCTCTGGTTCAGAAAATAAGAATCCGGAAAAAAGCCTAATTTTGTTTAAACTTCCAGGTTGCGATATTTCAACATTCTTCTCCAATTTATCCATGAAACAGCCAGTCATTAAAAAACAGGACTGTATCACAGTTATACTCTAAATTTATATTAATTTTACTCTCCTTCTGAAAAACGATCAATGAAGAGGTATATTCCCAATTTTATTACTTCGTTAAACCTTGCGTCAGGTTTTATTGCCATGTTATTTGCTGTTAACGGTGAGCTTATAACAGCTTCCTGGCTCATACTTGTTGCGATGTTCTTTGATTTCCTCGATGGCTTTTCAGCAAGACTTCTGAATGCCTACTCTGAAACCGGTAAGGAACTCGATTCTCTTGCAGATGTTGTAAGCTTCGGCGTTGCTCCTGCTGTTATCATCTATATGCTTCTCGGTAAATCAATGGCATTACCCGATCCGATGATTTACAATGCAAGAAGCTTTAAAACTGTATTGATTCTTCTTTCTCCCGTAATAATGCCTGTATGTGCAGCTTTAAGACTGGCAATTTTCAATATTGATGAAACACAGAAAGCATCTTTTAAAGGATTGCCCACACCGGCAAATGCACTTGCGGTAATCTCATTTGTTATTGCTGGTCATTATTCGAATTTCAGCATAATCACCTCATTTACAGACTCAATGCTCTTACTAATAATCTTTACAGTTATTCTCTCCCTTTTGATGGTAAGCAGGATTCCGCTCCTGTCATTTAAAACGAATAACCTCAGATTCAAGGGTAACGAAGGGAGGTATATCCTTGTATCGATGGTGGTCATCGCGATTGTACTGCTTGGTACGGGTGCAGCACCGCTTATTATTCCTTTATATATTACTGCTTCCCTTATCTCTCTGCTTTTCAGACCGAAAGGAATGGTAAGCAACAGAGCATAAAACACTATTCAGTCTGCTTTTCTTTATCAGGAAATCTTTTGTCGTAATATCCCAATACAATTCTTATTGCAAACCAGCTGATTATTATCAGCACCGGCCATAACAGATATTGCAGAATTTGTGGTATATACATGTTGTCATTTCTTTATATAAAATAGTCTACTAACTTAAATTGGCGTGGGCGTCGGGCGTCGGGCGTCGGGCGTCGGGCGTCAGGCGTCGGGCGTCGGGCGTCAAGCGTCAGGCGTCAGGCGTCAGGCTACGGGCAACGAGTTTTTTCCATTCCGCCTGAAGCCTGTTGCCTGTCGCCTTTAATATACATGCCCGTCTTCTTTCATCTCTTCGTTCGTTATTTTCTTATTATTGATTGCTTTCCAGGCATACCAGATATATCCTGCCACAAACGGTATAATAAATGAAACAAACATCATGGTCTTCAGTGTAAAGAAACTTGATGAAGCGTTCTTTATTGTGAGAGAACTGCCCGGATCGAAAGATGAAGGATAAAAAGAGGTATTGTTAAGTCCTGCCACCAGAAACAGGGCAAGAACTACAAGTATTGTACCCGGCCCGGTAAACCAGATTCCCTTTTTGTCTCTCCTAAAAATAGTGACTCCTATACCATACAGAACAGCACATACACCTGCCAGAAATATGATCAGAGCATAAGGCATCATGATAAAATTATGGAGATATTTGAACTTTTCGATTACAATCTGTCCTGTTTTTCCATTTACAGCATACGCGTCTGATATTAAAAGTGTAATAACAAATAAAAGAAAAAAGGCAAGGAATGCAACTGAGTTAACCATCAGCTTATTAACAGCACGTCTGCAGAGATCATTATCGTCGATTGAATTAATGATATACAGTAATCCGTTAGACCTGGCAAGGAATAAAACTGCCAGGCCGAGAGCAAGATTTCTGCCGTTAAGCAGTGCTTCGAGTCCGTGCCATGGTGTCTGCCATCTTACATGGTTCATCTGATCGAGGCTGAACTGCGAACCGGTGAAGAATGTAGCCACCGCTGTACCAATCAGAAATGGTCCGAGTGTTCCGTTAATTAAAAGGAAAATATCGAATGTTTTCTGACCCAGAACATTAGCAGGTTTTGACCTGTATTCATAAGCGATAGCCTGAATAGTAAAGCTGAAAAGTATGGCCATCCATAACCAGTATGCTCCTCCGAAACTCGTTGCATAAAAGAGCGGAAAAGAGGCAAAGAAAGCTCCTCCAAAAGTCACCAGTGTTGTAAAAGTAAACTCCCATTTGCGCCCCATAGCATTGATTATCATCGTCTTCTGGCTATTATTTACAGGAAGAGAAAAAATCATCGACTGTCCCCCCTGGACGAACATCAGGAATATAAGAAGACCGGCAAGAAGGGATATTATCATCCACCAGTAATACTGCAGAAAAAGATATGATATCATTGCTGTCATTGTTATTCCTCCTGATGTTTTGGACCAATTTTAATCTGCCTGATCATAATTGAAACTTCGGCAATAAGCAGTGCCGTAAAGAGAACTGCAAAAAGAATGAAGGTGGTCATTACCGAACCGACACTTAAATGTGATACTGCCTGTGATACCGGCATAAGGTCCTGAATTATCCAGGGTTGTCTCCCCATTTCTGCAAGAATCCACCCTGATTCACTAGCTATATATGCCAGAGGAATTGACAGAAGTACAATCCACAAAAACCACCTGCTTTTCTGCAAGGTTCCCCTTAGCAGAAGGAAGATCGAGATGGCGCAGACAGCGATGAAGAAGAATCCCAGCATAACCATAAGATGGAAAGAGTAGAATGCAATGGGAACATTTGGAATTGCATCTTCGGGTGATCTCAAAAATGCATAGCCGAAATATCTGAAATAATTATCAATGAATGACTTGTCCCTGAATATATTCCTGACAGACTCAATCTGCTCTTTGTTATTAGCCTTTTTTGCATTTTTATAATCGTTCAGTACCTGAAGGGCAATCCGGCCGTTTTCCATCTTTTTCTCTACCGAAAGAATATTTTGTTCATTATTTCCTCCTGTCACAAGTTCTCTGATCCCGGGAACATAAACATCTTTGTCACCTCCGGTCATAATTGAAAGCATGTTTGGTATCTTAATGCTGAAGACAAAATCTTTCTCTTTCTTTTCGCCAATGTTTCTATCTGAATCTTTAAGAAGTCCGATAACGGTCAACCCTGCATTTCTGCCTCCGGTGTAATGAGCTTCGAAAGCAGCAAATTTTACCGGTTGCACTACAGCCAGGGTTTTTGCAGAAGAATCTCCCGTGAGGGCTACCATCAGGGATGAAAAGAGCCCGAATATTGATGCGATGAGAATACTCCTTTTTGCCATCCACTCTTCCCTCTTCTTCAGCAGGAACCAGGCACTTACACCCATAACAAATACTGATGCCAGCAGAAATCCTGAAAATATTGTATGCAGAAACTTATCCACAGCAACCGGGTTAAAAAGAACCGCCCAGAAATCAACCATTTCATTGCGGGCAGTATCCGGATTAAATACCATCCCGACAGGATTTTGCATCCATGCATTTGCTACAAGTATCCATAAAGCAGATAGATTTGCTCCGATTGCTACAAGCCATGAAGATGCAAGATGAAACTTTTTACTGACCTTGTTCCATCCAAAAAACATTACTGCAACAAAAGTTGATTCAAGGAAAAATGCCAGGATTCCCTCAATTGCCAGCGGAGCACCGAAAATATCTCCCACGAACCAGGAATAATTTGACCAGTTGGTCCCGAATTCGAATTCAAGAATGATACCTGTTGCAACCCCAATGGCAAAATTAATTCCGAAGAGGGTCATCCAGAATCGTGTCATCCTTTTCCATTCTTCCCTGCCTGTGCGGACATAAACAGTTTCCATCATGGCAACCAGAAACGAAAGTCCAAGTGTCAGAGGGACGAAGATCCAGTGATAAATTGCTGTAAGGGCAAACTGAGCCCTCGACCAGTCTACAAGAGACATATCTACATTTTCAATCATCAGTATAGTTTGAATTTGTTATCTGATTAAGAACATATTCACTTCTCTGAGCATCATTTTCATATTTTTTATTGAGGAAATCGCGGAAAAAGAAAATTTTCAGAATGATAAATATTATAAAGAGCTTGACCAGGATAATTATCCAAACCTTCCTTCCCCATTGGGACATATCCCTGAATCCGTCGTAATAGAAACGGAATACTCTGGAAGCAATTGGGGAAAATAATCTCATTATTCTTCAGTAAAGAGAAATAATATCATGCCTTAATATGTTGACTATCACCACAGTATCTATCTATTAGTCTTCCGCGGTTTCCTGGTCTTAGTCTCACTTATTATTTCTTTTTCATTTGAAACAGTGGCGGAATTTTCGGTATCATCAGGAGATAATCCTGAGGTTATCTTCTGGACCATTTTGAAATTATAGAAGAACTCCCTCGCAAATACCCTTAGAACAGTGTATGTCGGAATGCCCAGGATCATTCCCGGAATGCCTGCTGCGAATCCGGCTGCAAGAACAACAATAAATATCTCCAGCGGATGTGCTCTGACACTGTTTGAGAAGATAACCGGCTGAAAGATAATGTTATCTATCAGGTGAGTTATTGCTTCAACTATTATCATGTAATAGACAAGAGGTATAACGACAGTGGTGAAATCCTGGTTTATGTGAGCTGCCACACCCATGATTATTGCAATGAAAAGGCCGAGCCATGGACCCACATAAGGAATTACATTGAGGATACCGAGGATCAGCCCCATCACCAGTGCCTGCTGAACATCAATTCCTGCAATGGTCATCCCTATATCGATCAGTATCATAATACATGTACTTTGAATCAGTATACCAATGAAATACCTCGTAAGCAGATTCTTAACAGAGTTCAGAGCCCTGGTAAAATTATCGGTGTACTTCTCAGGCACCCATATCAGGATCGATTCGAAGAAGAGATGCTGGTCCTTAAGAAAAAAGAATGTAATGAATGTTATAGAAAATATTGCGACAAGTACATTTCCCAATATCCCGACTATCGAGCTAAGGAAATTCTGGATCATATCAATATTCAGGACTGCAGAAACTTTTGACATAAAATAATCCTGTAACGAAAACTGATCTGTAATTTCCTTATTAAATGACCTGAACAGATTTTCTATTTTAGTTAACGGTACCTCAATAAGCTGAACTATTTTTCCGCTGTCGATAGTAGAAAAATAATTAATCTGCTTCGTTACCAGAGGAACAAATATTATGAAGAAAAGAATAATTATCCCCCAGATAATCAGGAGAGTCAACAGGGCACTGAGCGCCCTTGGAAAATTCCATTTTCTGATCCTGATCCTGCAAAAGAGATCCACAAGAGGCCGGCCCATAACCGACAAAACACCCGAAACCAGGATATAAACCACGATATTGCGGAAGTACCACGCAATGGCCAATAACAAAAGAATACCCAGAAATATCAGGATGTTCCTGAATGAGGTTTTCATCTTAAACTGTTTCCTTTATACAAACCTAATCTAAATATTCGTAATTCCATAACAACGACAATTCCAATTACCTGGGAGCAATTATTGGTGAGAATGTTACATTGCCTTATGTCATATTGTCCGATTGTATTTAAATACATCGGCCATATTGTCATGTATATCAGTTTGGAACAAAACTTGAAAAGCAGAAAGTATAATTTATTAACATGTATAACTTAAAAATAATGGAGGACAAAGCTATGTTACCAACAATTTCAAGAAGAACTTACAGCCCGTTTCTGTCAAATTTGTTTGACGATGACTTCTTTCCTGTAATGACAAACAGAACCAGCTCAATGCCGGCAGTCAATATCAAGGAAAATGAAAAGAATTTCACTCTTGAGCTTGCTGTTCCCGGTATGGAAAAGAAGGATCTGAAGATTGACATTAATGAGGATGTACTCACAATCTCATCCGAAACCAAGAATGAGACCGAAGAGAACCAGGACGGATACAAAAGAAAAGAATTCAGTTATTCATCTTTCTGCAGGAGCTTTTACATACCTGATAATGTTAACAGGGAAAAGATCGGAGCCTCCTACAAAGATGGGATACTGAGTGTTGAACTTCCGAAACAGGAAGAAGAAAAGAACAAAATCACCAGACAGATAAAGATTTCATAATCCTGTAGCGGTACAGACAAAAAAAGAGGCTGTCTCAAAAGCCCACTACCTCCCCCCGACAATGTCGGGGGTACTTCCCGCCAAAGCGGGACAGGCTCTCCGCTGAAGAGGAGGAGAAAGGTAGTATATTATATATCAGCACTTTCCCCTCCTTTCGAAGGAGGGGCGTCAGACGTCATTGGCGTATGACGGGGTGGTTAATAAACTCTTGAGACAGCCCCTTTATTTTTGTGCACATTCCTCTTTAAACCTCAGTGCAAATTTTTTTCCGAAATCTTTCAGCATTTCTTCCTTTGATCCGGCAGGTTGGAATTTGAAACCAACAGTCTCTTCAAATACTTTAAGCTTCAGATTCTTCAGCGTTTCAAGAATAATCTCCGGTGCTTCACCGCTCCATCCATATGATCCGAATGCTCCGGCAAGCTTTCCTTTATCCCTTAAAGGATTTATCAGGGCGAATAATTTATACACCGGGAGTAAAGTATTCTGGTTTATTGTCGGGGAGCCCACCAGGATTGCATCATTAGATATTATTTTATCCTCAAGCTCTCCCAAGCTGATATTCTCAATATCAACAATATCAATTGTGAAATCAGCTGTTTCACGGATTGCAGATGCAATAAGGTCCGCTGCCATCTTAGTATAACCATAAGCCGAAACATAAGCAATAAGGATATGCCTTCTTGCATCCGTATTGGTTATCTTAAGATATTCATTTGCGTAATATTCAGTCAGTTCAATTATCTTCAGCCGGTTTTTATCCAGAATCGGACCATGACCCGGACATATATATCTGATATCAAGCGGTTTGATCTTTTCTATAGCTTTAACCATAAAGCGACTGAATGGCTTCAGTATCACATCGAAGTAGTATTTAAATGCCGTAAGATAATTTGCTGTGAGATCATCACTCATCTCACCAGTGCAGTAATGAGCACCGAACGAATCACAGGTAAAAAGAACTTTATCCTCCTCGAGCCAGGTATAGATAGAATCTGGCCAGTGGAGGTTGGGAGCCGAAATAAAACTTAATGTTTTGTTACCCAGATCGAGCGTGTCACCATCCTTTACCACCAATGATTTAAAAGGCACATTCACCATATCCTCCAGGTACCTTATAGCATTTCCGCTTCCTACAACTGTCGCCGATGGAGCAAGCTCAAGCAGGAGCTTAAGGCTGCCGGAATGATCAGGCTCGGTATGGTCGAGAATAATGTAACTGATTTCAGCAGGATCTGTAACTGATCTTAGCTTATTCAGGTAAATGCTACTGAATTTCTCTTTGGCAACTTCAACCAGAGTTTTCTTTTCAGCATTTATGAAATAGGAATTGTATGTAGTCCCGAACTCTGTATTCATCACAATATCAAATGTTTTGATCTCGTAGTCAAGAATACCGATCCACTTCACATCCCTGGTAATATCTATGATTCTGTCGTCAGTTTTATTCATTTCTGGCCGATTTCAGATTTTGGCAATAATGCTTTTATTTGCTCTCACCTGCTGAAGTATCGAAACCTCAACTTCTGTTCCCATTGGCAGGAAAATATCAACTCTAGACCCAAATTTAATAAAACCCAATTCATCGCCCTGCCTGACATCCTGATTTTCTTTTGCATAAGTAACGATCCTGCGCGCTACGGCTCCGGCAACCTGCCTGACAAGCACCTCTTTCCCGGTTTTTGTCTCGATAACAATAGTGCTTCTTTCATTTAATTCAGATGATTTCGGATGCCATGCAACCATTTTATTCCCTGGATGATATCTGACAAACTTTATTCGCCCTGAAACGGGGTACCTGTTACTGTGCACATTTAAAGGCGACATAAAAATTGATACCTGTAATCTGGTATCTTTAAAATATTCCATTTCTTCTGTCTCTTCAATGACAACCACTTTTCCATCTGCCGGTGCAAAAACCAGTTCAGGATCAGGCTCGAGAGCCCGTTCAGGCCTACGGAAAAAAAATATAAGAAAAACGTAAAGTATAAATGAACAGATCAGAAATGTCCATTTTAAAAGAGTTTCATCAACCCATAATGTAGATACAAATATATTGAGCAGCAATAAAATCAGAAGACTGAAAGCTAAAATCCTGTATCCTTCTTTGTGAATGCTCATTTCCTTAAATTTTGCAAAACTAATTAAGTCCGGTCAATCATCCAAAAAGTGAAATAAAAAGAAAGACCAGAGGAAAAGATATTATTGCGCTGTCGAAACGGTCAAGAAAGCCTCCGTGCCCCGGCATTATGGTTCCGGAATCCTTGACTCCAATGCTTCTTTTAAGCATAGATTCAATGAGATCACCGTACGTTCCTGAAACTGAAACAATCAGTGCAATTAATACCCATCTTTCCCTTTCAACCACTCCAAGCCAATCTGATAGCAACCATGCAGCAACAGCGGCCAGGATCATCCCTCCGAAAAATCCTTCCCACGATTTCTTAGGAGATATCCTTTCCATAAGGCGATGCCGTCCAAAGGAGATGCCAGCCAGGTATGCTCCCACATCATTTGCCCATAAAAGCAGGAAGAATCCAATAATTATTCCGGGTGAAAATACGACCTGGTTATGAGGCAGTAATGAAGGAAGTCCATCGCGGGAAAATGCTGCGAAAGGGAATAATGAAAAAGGAAGTGCAGTATAGAGGACAGAGAAGAAAGTATGAGCAAGTGAATCAAAAGGTTTTTCCTGTCTCCTGTAAAGTTCGAGAATCATTATCAGGAGCATCAGCGGGATCAGAACCAGGAGAAACTTCATTTTCAAAACTCCTGCAGCGATGAGTGTTGAGATAATGTAAGCCGCTGCCCCCGTAATTATGCCGGGAATCATCTGAGGTTTTGTCCCTGTATTTCCGACCATCAGATAATATTCGTACTGAATACCGGCAAGTATAACGAGACCTGTCAGAAAGAAAGAGACGGGGTGGATCCAGAATCCTCCCAGCACGAATATTACAATCCATGCCCCGGTTAAGGTCCTTCTGAAAAAATTATTCAAGATTTGACAGGTTTATTCTTTGTGTTTTGACTTCTTTTTGGATTTCCCGGAGCAGCTTTCTCTTTCATTAATAAATCCTGGACCAGCTCACTTTTTGTATTCTTTTTCGCCTTTCCGGATTTTTCTTTCTCCTTTTCGGGAATCTTCTCTGCATCTATTTTCTCCTTTGCTTCTCTCTGTTCTTTTACAATTTCTCCTTTTCTCTTGCCAAAGATCCTTTCGAGATCTTCGCTGAAAATGACCTCTTTTTCGAGGAGCAGTTCAGCAAGCTCTGTAAGTCCTTTTATATTGGCTTTAAGCACTTCTTTAGCTCTCAGGTACGACTCCCCTATGATTTGCTTAACCTCATTGTCTATCACTTCGGCAGTCTTCTCACTGTATGGTTTTGTAAATCCATAATCTGTCTGCCCTGATGAATCATAGAAGCTTATATTTCCGACCTTTTCGCTCATTCCGAAGTAAGAGACCATAGCATAAGCCTGTTTGGTGATCTTTTCAAGATCGCTAAGAGCACCTGTTGATATCTTACCGAAAACCAGCTCTTCTGAAGCACGCCCTCCCAAAGCATAGGCCATTTCATCAAGCAGCTGTTCGCGGGTTGTAATCTGCCTTTCTTCAGGAAGATACCAGGCAGCTCCGAGAGCTCTGCCTCTGGGTATTATGGTTACTTTAAGCAATGGACTGGCATATTCCAGAAGCCAGCTTACTGTTGCATGCCCGGCTTCATGATAAGCAATAGTCTTTTTCTCAACCATCGAAATGATCTTGCTTTTTCTCTCCAGACCGCCAACAATTCTGTCGACAGCATCAAGGAAATCCTGATTTTCAACCACAGTTTTGTTCTTCCTGGCAGCAATAAGGGCTGATTCGTTACATACATTGGCAATGTCGGCTCCGGAAAATCCGGGAGTCTGTTTTGCCAGAAATTTAATGTCAAAATCTTTTTCGAGTTTTATGGGGCGCAGATGCACCTTAAATATCGCTTCTCTTTCTGTAAGGTCAGGAAGCTCGACATGTATCTGGCGGTCAAAACGACCTGCACGGAGCAGGGCTCTGTCCAGAATATCTGCTCTGTTCGTTGCGGCAAGGATGATCACCCCCATGTTGGTTCCAAAGCCATCCATTTCTGTAAGAAGCTGGTTCAGTGTATTTTCACGTTCATCGTTCGATCCGAAGTTAACATTCCTCCCACGTGCGCGACCAACAGCATCTATCTCATCAATAAATACAATACATGGAGCCTTCTCCTTAGCCTGCTTAAAAAGGTCTCTTACCCTTGAAGCTCCCACACCAACAAACATTTCGACAAAATCTGATCCTGATAATGAAAAGAATGGCACATTGGCTTCGCCAGCAACGGCCTTGGCAAGCAGAGTCTTTCCTGTTCCGGGAGGGCCGATCAGAAGAGCTCCCTTTGGTATTTTTCCTCCAAGCTGAGTATATTTTTTCGGATTCTTGAGGAAATCGACGATTTCCATGACTTCAGTTTTTGCCTCTTCGAGTCCGGCAACATCATTGAAGTTGAGCTTTACATTTGTATCCTTGTCAAAGATCTGAGCTTTTGATTTCCCTACACTGAATATACCACCGGCACCACCGGCACCGCCTCCTGTCATCCTGCGCATCATGAACAGCCAGAGTCCTATTAATAATACCGGTAAAATAAGCCAGCCAATAATGTCGGCGAAGTAGTTCTTCTTAGTAACATATTCGGGATATATATAATCCTTTTCAGTATACCCTGCATTCTTTTGCGTTTCAATGATAAAAGGTTCAAAATTGCTTATATCACCTATCATGTATATGAATTGAGGTTTCGGAACCTGAAGTCCAAATCCGCCACCGGGTTTCGGTAGTTTGGTATATCGTCCCGACTTAACAGCATCTTCTGTAAGGTAAATTTCAGCCTGATCTTTATTGACCACGACCAGACTCTTGATGTCGTGGTTGGCAATCATGTCCTTGATCATACTCGTTGTGGCTTTCTGTGATGTACTGCCGGTGAAGACCAGATTGAAAAGAATAAGTGAAACAGCCAGAATGGCAAAAATCCAATTGCTGTTAAAACGCGGCTTGGCGTTTTTGTCATCCTTCTTTTCAGGAGAGGTATTATTATTTATATTATCTGCCATAAATATTTTACTTACTTAATTTTATCTTCCATTGCTTCAATTTCACCATCAGCCCACAGTGATTCCAGGCTGTAGAAACTCCTGTACTCTTCCTGAAATATATGAACAACAACGTTCCCGTAATCCAGAAGCACCCAGTAACAATTATCAAGTCCCTCAACGTGCAATGGTTTTTCTCCGGCTACTTTCCGCACAGTATCTTCAACCGAATCACAAATGGAGTCAACCTGTGTTACCGACGAACCGTGACATATAATGAAAAAATCAGCGATTCTGTTTTCGAGTTTCCGTAAATCAATTTTCAGGACATTCAGTCCTTTTTTTTCAAATATTCCTTTTATTACACTTTTTACAAGAACATCAGCTCCGTCAGACCTTTTCTTCATCAATAATTATCAATTAGATATCAACTCGCAAAAGTACAAACTTTTATCTGTATTTTTGCCACAGCACTCCAATTATGCAATTTAAATGCCAATCTCAGCATAATCAGGCAAATTGATGCGGTAATTAAAATACAACCTGTTAATTCGTTAACAATCATGATTATAGGGTCAAAACTTCTCTTCTACGAAGATCTGCCATCCACCAATACTCAGGCATCCCGGCTTCTGAAGGAAAAAGTACAGCAGGAAGGTACCGTGGTATATACTGATTTCCAGACAGCCGGAAGAGGCCAGACAGGTAATAAATGGGAAAGCGGGAAAGGCAAAAACCTGTTATTCAGTATAATGCTTTATCCGGATACAATATTACCGGAAGACCAGTTTATGATTTCAATGAGCGTTTCACTGGGAATTTGTGATTTTCTTGATAGTCACCTGGAGGGAGCAACAATCAAATGGCCCAACGACAATTATGTCAAAAATGACAAAATAGCAGGAATTCTTATTGAAAATTCAATTATGGGGGATAAGATTGAAAGCTGTGTTACAGGCATAGGTCTTAATATAAATCAGGTAACTTTCCCCACAGAAATTCCGAATGCAGTATCACTGAAAAAAGTCACAGGAAAAGAATATACCCCTGACCAATGCCTTAATGAAGTTCTTTCCCGGTTAGACTTCAGATACAGGCAGCTTTTATATGACGACAGGGCAATGATCCGGTCGGAGTATGTCTCCCGGCTTTACAGGCTTAATGAATGGCATCTGTTCAGAAGAAAAGGTTCAATATTTAGCGGAAGGATTACAGACGTTCTGTCGTCAGGGAAGCTGATTATAGAGGAAAATACCGGGAAAATGTCAGAGTTCGGCTTCAGGGAAATTGAATACGTTAGATAGTATCTTTCCAGCCTCTGAACTTTTCCATCTCCCTGATCAGGGTCTCAAGGAATTGCTTAACAGGCTCAGCTGCCATTATTTTCAGAAATGGGTTCATCTCTGCTGAGAGAATAACCCTTACTTCTGCTTCCTTTTCACTTTTGCCGAGAATGTTCAGAACCAGGGAGAAATCGTTGATCTGCATAGCATTACCTGAATAAACAACTTCACAGAATTTTTCTGTTTCAGAGATACGGGCAGTGACAGTTCCAAGCATACTGACCTGGATACTGCATGAATCCTTATCAATCTTAAGGTTACTGGTACCTCCCCTGGGAATAATACGTTCAAAATTCCTTAAGTCAGTAACAAAATCAAACAGATCCTCCGCACTGCAGTCAACCTTCCCCGGCCTGCTTTCATAGTTAGTAATATCGCTCATTGACAATTTCTTATTTTGTTCGCCAGTTTCCCGGATCACTTCTCCATTCTTTTAATGTCTCGACATCAGCTTCAGTTACATAACCTGTTTTTACTGCTGTTTCGATGAGTGTACTATAGTTGCACAGTGTTTTCAGGTTGCAACTTTCTTCTGTAAAACCTTTCTCTGCCTTGCTGAATTCATAAGTAAAAATAGCTACCATTCCCAGCACTTTGCAGCCTGCATCACGGAGAGCCTTTACGGCATTAAGGCTGCTGCCGCCGGTTGATATAAGATCTTCAACCACAACTACTTTCTGTCCCTTTTCAAAATAACCTTCTATCTGGTTACCAAGTCCATGCTCCTTGGCACCGGATCTCACATAAATAAAAGGTAATCCCAGTTTATCAGCGGCAAGAGCTCCGTGCGATATAGCGCCCGTGGCTACACCCGCAATCATTTCAGCCCGGGGGTAAAGATCACCGATCAACCGTACAAATGAATCACGGATATAAGATCTCACCTCAGGGAATGAGAGTGTTTTACGGTTATCGCAATAAATCGGAGATTTCCACCCGGATGCCCACGTAAAAGGATTTGACGGTTGCAATTTTATTGCTTTAATTTGTAACAGATATTCGGCGATTTTTTTTGCACTATTTTCCATACGAAAATGTATAAAGTTCATTTCGAAAACAGATTCGTCCTGATTAGTTCTGAACCTGACCGGTTACAAAAATACGGGTTATTTCATAAGTTTAACGACACAAAAGAACTTTATAAGATCATTGCTGATTTTCAGTTTGATCAGAAAATCTCAGCTCTTAATATTTACGGACCCGATATAAAACATATCTGGAAGATATTCAGGATTTATTTTACCGAAGTGGGTGCAGCCGGAGGATTAGTCCGTCACACTTCGGGCCGTTTCCTTTTTATTGAGAAGAAGGGGAAGCTTGATCTGCCGAAGGGTCATATTGAACCGGGAGAGGAACCTGAGACCTGTGCATTAAGAGAAGTAAAAGAAGAATGCGGGATTACAGGTCACTCAATTGTTAAGCCCCTTGAGCCCAGCTACCATACATATTCCTGGGAAGGTATCTCATACCTTAAAAAGACCTCCTGGTTCCTGATGAAATATGATGGTGAAATGGTTACTGAACCTCAGGTAAAGGAGGGAATTACCTCTGTTGAATGGCTTCTTCCTGATGAAATAAGCAAAATAAAAAAAACGGCCTGGCTGTCGCTGATGGATATGATAAACATATCAATATTCAGAACCTAATCCTCTTTTCCCTTGTAATCTTTAAGATTTATTGAAGCAGGGACAAACTGCGAAGCATCTCCTCCGTTGCAAATTATATCGCGTACAATAGTTGAATTTATGTGTGTATGCTCCGGAACTGTCAGGAGAAAGACTGTTTCAATTCCCGTTGCCATTACCTTATTAACCTGAGCAATAGCTCTTTCAAATTCAAAGTCGGCTGCTGTCCTTAGTCCTCTTAAAATATATTTTGCCCCGTTCTTCTTACAATAATCAACTGTAAGTCCTTCATAATGATCGATTTTTACACGTGGTTCATTCTGAAAAACTTTTGAGATCATCTTCTTCCTCGTTTTCAAAGGATAGTAACATTTTTTAATGGCATTAGCTCCAACAGCGATAATTATTTCATCAAAAAGGCTGAGAGCCCGCCTGACAATTGCTTCGTGGCCTATAGTAAAAGGATCAAAAGATCCCGGGAAAACAGCTATTTTCTTCATTCAAATGTAATTAAAACTGAATATCAATAAGTTAATAAATTAAGGTACAAATGAGGTACAATGAAGCATTAAAACTGTGCCTTTTTGTCATCAAAGTTAATAATTTACGATTACTGCAATGAAAAAACGAAACGGTAAGAAGAAAACTCATCACATAAGGGGTCTTGAAGCACCAATCTGGCATCAATTAGCCTCAACTTTGAATTTATTAAAGAAAATAAAGTCTTTACTGATGAACCGGTTTGTACCATGATGGTCCGCAGTTAACTGCAGTAGCCAGTTCAACTTTCGGAACCTCATCAAAATTCTGAAAAGCACCAACCACAGGATTTTTGAAAGTTCGTCCTAAAATATCAGATTTCACAAACGAAAGTTCCTTCGCTTCATTCTTAGAGTAAGGAATTAGAAATCCTCCGAGCTTCCCGGTTAAAACCTCACCAGGAACTGTACCTTTTGCTTTATAAAATCCTTTTTCATTAACCATTATATTATTCTCGAAAGTTATTCCATCTGTCTTGTCATACTTTATTATCAGTTCGTTCTGATCCGGACAATAAACAAGATTATTGATCATTAAAGTACTTTCAGGTCTGACAGTGCAGTTATTCTCGCTTGATCCGGTACCAAGGCTCCAGGTATCATTGCAGTCAAAAAATGTATTATTGGCAATTATCACATTTTTTACTGAGGCATACCCGGAAGGAGGAGAATCAGGGATGCCATTCATAATGGAAATGGCCGAACGGAACTCATCTCCGGTTAGTTTGTAAAAGAAATTGTTGTAGATACGATGCCCTTCATTAATAACACGGACCCCCCCGGTCAGTTTTTTCCCGTTCCCAATAAACCAGTTTCCTGCAACAATGGCATTGTTGCCATGCCGGAGAGTAAGGGTGCCTTCACATTCAAAAAAAGTATTATTAAAAAAGTTGTTACCTCCTGATTTATTTGAAATTATCTCTCCTTCACCATTGCACCGCTCAAAATAATTTCCCTCAACAATGGAGGCGGAGATATTGTTACACACCTCACTTGTTCCAATCCTTATGGACTCACCACCATTTTTTCCAAGGGGTGGACGATGACCAAAGTAATTGCGGGTAACCAGATGATTGTTATTTACACTATTGGAGTCGTCCGGCCATATTACAAGAGTGGTGCCTTCGTTAGTCTTCCCTCCGAAATAACAGTTTTCAATTTTATTATTTTTGCCCCATACACTTACCCAATGGTCGGGTGTACTTATTGATTTCTGGTTAAATTTATCAATTACACAATGTGACAATACTGAATTACAGGCATATACCTTTGCGCTTGTCCTGAATTCAATAACCGTTTTTCCGGGAGTAAACCCATTTTTAAAGACCAGGCCGGATATAAACAACCAGTTTCCTGAGAATTTCAGAAAGGATTTGCCTTCAATAGTTACTTTGCCGGGTGTTTCAGCCACCAGGTAAATATACTTCCCCTTTTCACCAATTCCTTTAAATTCAAGTTGTACATCTTTCCACACCCCGTTTGCCAGAATAATAGAATCTCCCGGCATTAAGATCCGGATCTTTTCGTTAAACTGATCAACACAGCTGACTTTAATACTCCTGGCATGGGCAACAGAAAAGGAAAGTATTGCAAATACCAGAAATATCTCAAATCTGCATTTAAAAGTTTGAATAATGTGGAAATTATTTCTGTGCATCTGTCAGATCAGGAATAAACACGTAGATAATAAGAATCTAATAAGTGTTGGAAGCAACCGGTACTTTCAAACCTAGCCACAAGAGTGGACATTTGAGCGCGAAAGTGGCCATGGAATCATCATGATGCATTTTTTTATCAAGGTCAAGCCATAAAGAAAAAGATTCAGGGTTATTACGGGCAATTGCATCCAGAAGTATAAATGTCCTTCTTCCCGGCTGATCCTCCCAACCAGTTACATCCTGAGGGAATGGCCATTTTGATATATCCCTGATAAAAGGCATCATAAAATCTATTCCCTTTGTTAATCCCCGGCCATCAGGAAGGGTTTTATTCCACAAATCACAAGTGCCATTAGATAAAATCAATGTAAGCATCGACAATGCATCAAGATTGAACAGACTGTATGAATAAGGTTTAGTCCTTGCCAGTTCCTGCGGGAAACTGCCATCCGTGGTCATCTGACCAGGCAATAATATTTCAAAAAGCCGGTCTTTACAAAGTTTTATCACCTCTTTATTTTCAGTCAGTTTAGCATAAATGGCTGCCTGTGCATGCCACCATGTGCCATGATTATTCTTTGCATTCATCTCTTTAATCCCATATTCATGAGTGGTCATCCAATCAAGAAATCTGGTGAACCATTCCTTTATCTTTTCAAGATCCTGATCTGACATAAAAGGAGAATTTTTCAGATACAACACAGATTGCACAACATCTATAAGCGGCGAGGCATCAATAATACCGGCACCTCTTCCTGTGCAGATCCCCTGGATTGCCTGGCCATAGGACCAGTGTGGATTCATTCTTGTTTCAGGATCAATGAACCAGGCTTCCATCTGTTTCATTGCTGCCTTCACATATTTTTCATCCCCTGTAAGCAAATATGCTGAGGTTTCTGTAGAGACGATCCATGAAAACCGGCTAACCGCATTATCATGGTCTTTAAAGCAGCCCGGATACCTCAAACCATCCTTCCTGATAAACGGACCGTTGGGATTTTCAGGATCAGGCCACCAGTAAGGCCCTTCAGAGAAGAAATCATTTGGTCCTCCAGGACTTCTTGAAGAAGGGAAGGCGGTTATCGTCTTTGGGATTTCCGGAATTAATTTATCTGCCTGTGCAATCACTCTGTCTCTTTCCAGTTCCACAGTCTTGCTGATAATCAATTTCTGTGACGTTTGTTTTTCTTCATTATCGACAGTCTTCCATCCGGAGATAAAACAATAAATAAATACAAACAGTAAAACTATTATTGATTGAGAATATTTCATTAATTGAGGATATTTCAAAAGTATCACTTTATAATTGCGGCTTCAAACGCTGTTTTAGCAGCTGTCAGTAATTCCACACCTTCAGTGACCAGACGATCGATGGTTGTAGAAGCATCCCGGGTAGCTTTTGCTTTTGTAATTGCAGCGGTGAATGCGGTTTTTGCATCCTGTGGCACCTGACCAGGCTGGTTCCCAACCAATGTAGCTGTATTTAAAGTCTCACATGGAACTATCAGATCATTAAGCGGTCTTCTGTCAGAGATCCAGATATTATTTGCAAAATTCTCTCCGGGCGATCCCAGTGTTTTGGATGCCTCAATAAGTTCAGCAAGAGTAACATCAGTTTTATCAGTAACAATAAGCACTTTATTCAGTGCTGTCAGGTACGCAGCAGTGAATTTTGTAAAATTAATTTCACTGGCTTTTTTGAATTCACCCTTATTATAACCAACAGCACATGCCTGGACTAAAGGCATCTGATCGTTTACAAGCTGAACCAACTGTTCCTTGAAATATACTGCGTCTTTGGGAACAACTTCAGTCTCATCCTCTTTGGTACAGGAAACACCGGCAGCTAAAATTGCAACTGTCATTCCCAGAGAGAGCAAAGATGATATGAATTTTAACTTTTTCATGATTTCAATTCTTAAATATTAGTAGCCATCATTTTGTGGAATTTTCTGCTCATTATTTGTGTCAATTTCTGTCTGAGGAATTGGCAGCAATAGCCGCTTTGTTATAAATGCGCTCTGCTAAGGTAAGGAAATCTTTGAATATTCTCCATAGAGAATTAACCAGTCGGTAACAAAGATATGCTGTTTAAGAATTTCAACAGCCTTATCAGGATTATCATATGATTTATTCATCCTCAGAAGGTCAAACCATCTTTGATTTTCAAAAGCCATCTCAAGACGCCGTTCCTTATATACCGAATCCAGCGCCTCGTTTTTTGAGGCAAAAGAAGCAGCAACGGGTGCCACCCCTGCTCTTTCACGGATCTAGTTCACTTCGAGATGTGCTGTACCAGAAGTCCTGCACCCTGGGAGCACTCTGGGATGTTCTGAAAAATTTGAAATCACAGTAATCCACCCTGTCAACTGAGCTTGTACCGGTACTTTGTACACAGGTATTGTCGCTTCTCATTTCTGTGAATTGCCATTCATCCTTCATAATAAGCCAAAGCATGCTCACAACAATTAATAAAATCTTCCTTGCACTGGCTCAAGGTAGCCTCTATGTACGTTAACTGACTGGCTCCAAGTATGGAAATAAACACTTCTACATCACTTATCTCTCCTGTTTCTTTATTTACCAGATGAAGTTTTTCACCAGCATAATCAATATACATCTTATCTCCTGCAATGTGCTCAATATGCATAACCGGTTTACTGCAAGGTAAGAAGAACCTGTATCTCGATCTTGGATTAACACAGATGCTTGCTGAAGTGTTTGTAAATGGAAAAAACCTGGTAATATTGTGGACTTCCCCATTCAGGATTAATATCACTGATGCAGTACATGCAGGTAAGAATGAACTTGAGCTTAGAGTAACAAATACCTGGTTAAACCGTATGATCGGCAATGAGCAATTATTGAAGATGAAGGAAGCTCAGAGGGAAGGAAAACCTGAATCAGCACAGCTCAACAACCAGGATTTAAGATTGCAGGAAGCAGGGCTGATCGGTCCCGTACTGTTAAGATCATCTGAATATTATGACACGTAACCTGTTAAAGGAGTGTATTCAAATGCTATAACGGTGCTGAATGAGCTAATCCCAATATAAGTAAAATACTACTCTGGGTATACCCAAATCAGTAACTATTGACTTTCAGATGCGGCAGAACCGCTGTTCGTCAATGTAAGATAAACTTTTTGCTCAGAGACAATAGGAAGCTTTGTAACCAAACAAGATCAACTATTAATTATATACAAATTCAGTTTTAGTTAATAGGTGTAATTTCTGCCACTTTACCAATTACGAATCGAGATGACAGGTCGTATGATTTAATTTATGTGTATTTAAATACATTCAAGCACCAAAAATAAAATTACTGCAAACTGGTTTAAACAAAACCAGAAAAAACCATTGCAGAGGAAAAAAACATATGTAAATTTGGTATACCAGTTATTGGATTACTAGTTAACGTGTTGTGTGGTTAAGATGCCAACGCATATTTTAAATGGTTTAATGGTTTATTGTTCTTTGAATTAATGTATTGCAAGAGAGTAACAGCCGTTATCTTCGAGAGAATACGCACTGATAGACCCAAATTTGTTTTGGCATAGTTACGCTTTAACATGAACTGGTCGCATAATTGTGAAAACAAAGTTTCAATACGCTTTCTAACTCTTTTAAAGATAAAAGGAAATGGATTTCTTTCCTGATTTGCTCTTTTTGGGGTTTGTAAATTTACCTGGCATGAATTAAACAGATCTACCTGATAAGTGCTTGATAGATAACCCTTATCAGCAATCAATGTGCATGTGGATAGTCCGGAATTTTTAATCTCTGACAAATAATAGACATCATGAACGCTGGCCTTGGTTAAATCCATGCTGTGAAAGATACCTCTGACAGATGTCACCAGATGAAGTTTATATCCATAATAATAGGATTTACTTACTGTGGAATAACCTTTATCCGGTGCTGTCTCAAAGTTTTCTTTACAAATCTTACTTCGCTTTTCTCTTGCAATCTGACAAACAGGAACTGGAATAGAATCAACAAGATAAACATCTTCAGATTCATTAAGACTATCAGCCAAATACTGATTTAGCTGCTCAATAAAGGAATGAAGATGTTTACGCCGGCGGTTGAAATTACTGCGATCGATTAACCTGGGGAAATCATCTTTATGATCATTCTTGAGTTTACCCCAAAAGTAATTTTCACTGTCAATACCTATCGATTCACCAGTAACTGATAAGGCAATTATCTCACAGTTTGACATTTTTGGCTTGTTTGGATAGAAGAAAAAATTGTCATCCTGTTTTAAACGATCTTTAAAAACCGATTTGGTAATGTTAAAGAACTTGTCGAAATTTGTTTTTAAGTTATGCATAACTGAAGCGAATTTGTGGTGAATTACACTTCTAATATACTGTATATCAGTATCATGCATAACTTTCTTCATTATAATTATGAACTTTTTTATTTAATTTTCAACCGCACAACACGTTACTAGTTATTAAATTACTATATGGACTTACTTGAGAAATTTGAAGCAATTAAGGTTGAGAGTCCGGTCGATAAAATTATTAAGCAATTAAGTGATTCTATTGCGTCCGGACGATTAGCACCGGGAGATAAACTTCCATCAGAACGACAACTTTCAAGTCAGTTCGGAATTGGTCGTACTTATGTAAGAGATGCAATTAAAAAACTTGAATT
>JALONT010000039.1 GCA_025454795.1 Bacteroidales bacterium
GTTTTTTGGAGCGGAAAATGGCATTGCGCAATAGGCGAAAAACAGGGTGTGGTTGTCTTTTCCGGCCTCCTTTTCTTTGGTTCATTTCTTTTGGAGGAGTAAAAGAAATGAACATTAACCAAAAAAAGAGGGTGCCCTTTTGAGACACCCTCTTTTTCTCTAAAATCAAACCTAAAAAAAATGATAAACTATCTCGAATAATCCTTTAATATTAGCATCAGCTTCTGCCGGGTAAAGAAAATCCTGCTTTTAACAGTTCCGATTTTTAATTCCAGTTCATCAGCAATTTCCTTGTATTTGTATCCGTCGATGTGCATTCTGAAGGGGATCCTGAATTCATCCTCAAGCGAATCTATAGCTTTTTCTATTTCAGCTTCAGCATAATTCGATTCAGGCGAAATATATCCTTTGTCATACGGGCTGTTAATATAGTATAGATCCTGAGTCCCGTCTATAATCGTGTTCTCCTTTACATTACGCCTGTAATTATTGATAAAAGTATTTTTCATGATAGTAAATACCCAGGCTTTGAGGTTAGTATAATCTACGAACTTATCCTTGTAGGTTATTGCCTTGAGATATGTATCCTGAACAAGATCAAGTGCGTTGTCGCGATCGGATGTGAGGCTCATGGCAAACCTTTGAAGATTGGGTTTTAATCCGATAAGATTGCTGTTGAATTCAATTGTTGTCATAGCTCTTCTGTTTATTTGTCGAAACAAAATTAAACTGATAATAAAGGATATGCAAATCTTAATATCTTAATATCCTTGTAATCTAAGGTTATTCTAAATAGATTGATTTCATAAGAGAGTTATAATGAGATAGATATATATAATCAGGTACAATAATTATAAATTATTTACAAATTGTATTTTTAGTGTTTTATCCAATCTCTCTGTTAAAAACTGGTTTTGGATACAATTTGAAAGAATTTGACCTCTTCAATATGTTTATCGGTTCAACTTTTGTACTTTTAAAGAAAAAAATGGATTATAATATTAAACTCAAGAGCGGGCAGATACTTAGAGGCATAATAGCAAGTCCCGGAGAAAATCTCCGCGCTATTATCATATTTGTCCATGGTCTTGGAGAACATATTCAGCGCTATCACCACTGGGCAGAACTGCTGACAGCGGAGGGCATAGGATTCACCGGAATGGATCTTCCCGGCCATGGACGTTCTGACGGAGTACGTGGCAATATAAAAAGTTATGCTCAGACAGATGAAATGCTGGAAATCCTCCAGGAATATGTGAGCCATACTTTTCCGGGAATACCGGTCTTTATTTACGGGCACAGCCTGGGAGGAGGAATTGTTCTTGACTATATTCTGCGAAAAAAGCCTGCGGTAAAAGGTGCGATAGTTACCTCCCCGACGCTGAAGCTATCATTTGAACCGGATAAATTTAAAATTGTTATGGCCTCCGTGATGAAAAATATTTTACCGGGATTGATCCAGCCTTCAGGACTGGCGGTAAATCATCTCTCTCATGATAAGGATGTTGTTGACAGGTATGTTGCAGATCCTCTTGTTCACGATAAGATATCAGTCAGCCTTTTCCATAGTACGATGAGTGCTGGCAGACTGGCTTTGGAACATGCTTCTGAACTTAGTATCCCTCTTCTGTTGATGCACGGGAGCGATGATCTGATCTGTTCCCCTGAAGGCAGCCGCATATTTGCATCAAAAGCGGGTATGGCAGAGCTTAAAATATGGGACGGAGGTTATCATGAGATCCATAATGAGCCATTTAAGGCAGATGTTTTTGCATATTTAATGAAGTGGATAAACAGTAAGCTTGCGTAAGCCTCTTCCCCGGAACCAATGGAATTCAGGACCACATTCAGAATACCACCTTCTTCCAGTAAGATCACTTACAATGATCCTGTAATGTTCATAGGTTCATGCTTTGCCACATCAATTGGCAAGCAGTTCGAAGCAGGCCATATGCCTGTAATGATCAATCCCTCCGGCACAGTATATAATCCGGTTTCGGTATCAAATACGCTGCAGACCATAACATCAGGGAAGATTTATAAAAAGGAAGATCTCCATTATTATAATGGTCTGTGGCTCAGTTTTGACCATTACACTGATTTCTCATCGGAAGACGCCGAACAGACCATTTCAAAAATCAATAATCAGACCGGAATAGCCGGAAAATTTCTTGCCGGTGCACATTTTCTTTTCATTACTTTTGGTACTGCCAGGGTTTTCAGATGGAATAGAACAGGTAAAATAGTTTCCAATTGTCACAAGATCCCGGCAGCAGAATTTACACATGAGCTGCTTTCAGTAAATGATGCCGTCTCTCTGTGGAACGATCAGCTACAAAGGCTCCACTCATTGTACCCTGCCCTTAAAGTTGTATTTACTATAAGTCCGGTACGGCACTGGAAAGATAGTGCTCATGGAAATCAGGTGAGTAAATCGGTCTTGTTCCTTACAATTGAAGAGTTACTTAAACATCCATCATGCCCGGGATATTTTCCTGCATATGAGCTGCTTATGGATGATCTGCGTGATTACCGTTTCTATGATGATGACCTTCTTCATCCCTCTGCAGAAGCTGTCGGATATATATGGGATGCATTTTCAGAATGCTGGTTCGATACAAAAACATCAGAGCTCTGGAAGGAAGTTAATAAGATCACGAAGGCTCTCTCTCACAGAATCGCCCCTGATGCGGGAAGAGAAATAAAAATTTTTGCCGGAAGAATGATCTCAGCAATCGACAAAATATATACTGAACATTCCGGGTTAAACCTGGAAAAGGAAAGAAATTATTTCCTTGACCTTCTGCAGGTTTAAAAAAATAAATTTAGTCGAAAAAATTCTGAATAATTTGTTTCATTTTGTTGTCCTCAGATCAACCAGAACTGGGATTGGAATGAATACTGGACAAATGATAAATACCCGGGTGATGAGAATTATAAGATGTCGTGCCAGCCCGCGCTTGTTTACGAAGCTGATGTTGACGGCAGGTATTTAAAAGATTACTATCGATTTTATCCGATCGGACATAGCCACTATTCCGGGAAAACGGGTTAATTATTTACAGATCTGAGCACCCTGACAACTGCTTTGCAGATAGCGGATTCAGTAATCGTCAGAGTCAGGTAATTACCTTAATCCGTCAATGCATCTTAAGAATCCGGCAGGATCGCTGGAAATGATCAGACTGTCGTGATGGATTTTTTTATTTCCGGAAGGGGAATCGGTGAGGATTATCTTTTTGATCATCAGAGATTTCCCGATATTGTTAAAGTACCCTATCTGCTTGTGAGCAAAGTCGAACGAGCTTGAATTAACAACAAGGTATTCAAAGGATTTTATTTTATAGATTTCAATAACTTCAGATGCAGGAAGGATACCTCCGGTGAAGATAACATCAAATCCCCGTTTTTTAAGTGCATATTTATAGAAGAGGAAGTTATTGTCGGTGAGATTGTCAGATGTATTAATCATGGCCACGATCGATCTTGATTTGCCTGTAACAGGTTTAAGCACGCTGTCCTCAACTGTAATTATCTGTCTGATGATATTCCTGATAAACTGTTCCTGTGCCCGGGAAAGGCTTCCGGTTTGCCAGAGGATCCGTGCTCTTTCGAGCAGCGGATGAAAGTACAGGGCGTACGCCTGCTCAAATCCTCTGCGTTTGATATACGGCATCAGAGCCTCTTTGAATTGCTCTTCACTGAAGCGGATTGCAGACATAAGGATTTCCCCGGGTTGAAAATCCTTTTCATTTTCATCCCTGCTGCTGCTGACAGTCATCACCTTCTGTGTAAGCTCATCTTCAGCAAGCTTTGCTATCTTTGATATTTTAAGTCCGTTCCTGTTGAGATAAGATATATTCAGTATTTTTTTCAGCTCCGATTCATTGTATTTCCTGATATTCGAATCAGTTCTGTCAGGTTCAAGTATCCGGTACCTTTTTTCCCAAATCCTTATTGTATGAGCTTTGATTCCTGAAAAATTTTCAAGATCCCTGATTGAAAAAACATTTAGTCCTTCTTCCATTGTAAAAAAATAAAGTAATGACTTATCTGAGTACTACTTGTAAATAAACAACCGGATCAACCTGTTTGTTTAATAAGAGTCAATGATTATTTAAAGATTATGTCAACTGGCTGGGAACATCCCACTGAGAACTGCAATGAAGCACAAGAAGAAAACTAAAACCTAATCGGCCTGTTCTATCATTATTTTCTTCACAACCCTTGATCCGTCACCAAATTTTATTGCGACAAGGTACATGCCTCTTTTGGGATTATCAAGAATAACCTTGATAATTGTCTGAGGATCATGATATTGAGAACTAATTATATCCTGACCAATAATATTGGTTACTCTAACGGAGCTGATATCCTTATCGCATCTGATTGAAAAAAAGTTTCCCCTGACGGGAACCGGGTATATGCTGACATTGGCATTTGTAGCTTCAGTCGAGATGCTTTTTTGTCCCGGATTAAAAGCAAAAATAACGGTATCCTTCTGCGCATGAAGTGAGACAGAAATTATGATAAGCAGAATGAAGAGTAACCCCTTTTTCATAAATACCGGTTAATATCTTAGATATACTTCTTCAAAAACTATGCTAAAGATACGAAATTATTAAATAAAATGATCAAATAACAGAATTACTTTTTTAAGATCATCAGGAGTATCTACTCCGATGCTCTCCCATTCTGTGACTGCAGTCTTTATTTTTATACCGTTTTCAATCCACCTGTTCTGTTCAAGATTTTCTGCTATCTCGAGCTGACTCCTCTTTAATTTTGTGATCTGCTTAAGTGTTTCCATCCTGTAGGCATAGAGCCCTATATGCTTGTAGAAGACATGATTTTCAGACCAGGTTGACAGATCAGCATCCCTGATATAGGGGATTGCTGTTCTGCTGAAGTATATCGCATTATCCTCAGAATCAAGGATTACCTTGGGCTGGTTGGGATTGAAGATATCCTCTCCGGGAACAGTTTTCCTGATAAGAGTTGCTATTTTTACATTACTGTCGCTGAAACAGGATTTCAAAAGATCAATTTGCCCGGGTTTGATGAACGGCTCATCTCCCTGTATATTTATCACGACCTCAGTTTCTTCCCCGGTAAGTTCCGCAATTTTATCTGCTGCTTCGGCACATCTGTCGGTACCGGTCATATGTTCAGGGGAAGTCATAACCGCTTTTCCTCCGAATTTTATAACAACATCGTAAATCCTATGATCGTCGGTTGCAACATAAACATTATCAATTGATTTCATCGCCTGCTCATAGACACGCTGAACCATTGTTCTGTTGCCGATCATGACAATAGGTTTTCCGGGGAACCGTGATGATGCATACCTCGCAGGAATAATGCCGGTAAACTGGTGAACAGACTTCTTTTCCATCCTGCGAATTTACGAAAAATGCATTTCCCAATGTTTTAAAAATATCTTAAATTCGCACCATTGTAAACCGAATATGAAAGATCTGCAAAATATTAAACAGCGTTTTGGCATTATTGGCAATTATGAAGCCCTGAACAGGGCAATTGATATTGCTGTGCAGGTTGCTCCAACTGATCTTTCAGTTCTTATTTCAGGCGAGAGCGGGACAGGGAAAGAGGTATTTCCTCAGGTTATCCACAGCCACAGTGCAAGAAAACATGGACCTTATATAGCAGTAAACTGTGGTGCAATACCTGAGGGTACGATAGATTCTGAATTGTTCGGTCACGAAAAAGGTTCCTTCACAGGAGCTACAGATAGCCGGAAAGGATATTTTGAAGTTGCTGACGGGGGGACGATTTTTCTTGATGAGATAGCTGAGCTGCCATTATCCACACAGGTGCGTCTTCTGAGAGTCCTTGAAACCGGCGAGTTTATCAGGGTAGGTTCCTCAAAGGTGCAGAAAACAAATGTAAGGGTGATAGCAGCCAGCAATGTAGATGTTCCAAATGCCATTGATTCAGGCAGGTTCAGGGAAGATCTTTTCTACAGGCTTAACACTGTACCGATCAGAATACCTTCTCTCAGGGAGAGAGGGGAGGATATCATCCTGCTATTCAGGAAGTTTGCAGTCGATTTTGCTGAAAAGTACAGGATGCCTTCCATAAAACTTGACCAGGAAGGCAGGAACATGCTGATTAACTATTCATGGCCCGGTAATGTCAGACAGCTCAAAAACATAACCGAACAGATTTCGATAATTGAAAGAGAACGGGAGATACATCCACATACTCTAAAGGCGTATCTTCCGGATTATGAAGGGAATAAGCTTCCTGCCGTTATAAGAAAAGATAATGAAAAATCCTTTTCCTCAGAAAGAGAGATTTTGTATAAGATACTTTTCGATATGAAAAGCGACATGAACGACCTTAAAAAGCTTGTCTTTGATCTTATGCAGCAGAGGGATATCGATGTTCCTTTCAATGATTCAAAATCAAGGGTAATAAAAAACCTCTTCAGGGATACAACACCGGAGCGTGAGGCAAAAATTGCCGATGAAGCTCCGGTCGATATTTCACAGCGAACCACAAGGAGCGACATACAGGATACTGAAGAGATAGTTGAGGAGTCTCTGTCACTCTCCGGCAAGGAGGTAGAAATGATCAGAAGAGCTTTGGAAAAATATAATGGAAAAAGAAAACTTGCAGCTCAGGAACTGGGTATATCCGAGCGTACTCTCTATCGGAAAATCAAGGAATATGGCATTGACTTGTAATAATGAAGGGGTTTTTTCGAGAAAAATTGTTCTGGCTTGTTTACTGCCGGTATTTATTATAATAATCCCGGGTTGTAAGGTAAGTTATTCATTTACAGGCGCAAGCATATCTCCTGATGTAAAAACCATCAGCATCCAGTATTTTCAGAACAGGGCTAGCCTTGTGCAGCCAGGACTGAGCCAGAATATAACTGATGCCCTTATCGATAAATGCAAGGCACAGACAAATCTTGGATTTATTAATGGTATCGGAGATGTTAATTTTGAGGGAGAAATTACGGATTATAATACCCGTCCTCTTACTGTAGCTGCTGATGCCCAGGCCGCTACAAACAGGTTTACGATTTCTGTAAAAGTAAAATTCACCAATGCAATAAATCCGGAATTAAGTTTCGATCAATCCTTCTCCCGATATGAAGATTATGACAGTAACCTCGACCTGAGCCAGGTTGAAAAAGATCTTTCCTTAAAGATTATTGACTTGCTGGTTGAAGATATTTTTAACAAAGCATTTGTGAACTGGTAACAATATGAATAGAAATGATTTTCTGAGACTTATTGAAAATTCGGGCCCCGCTGACCGGCAAATGATAAGTGAGGTAAGCGAACTCATCACTATTTTCCCCTATTTTCAAAGTGCATATTTGTTACTGTTGAAAGGGTTACAGAATTCTGCAGATGTAAAATTCGAAAATCAACTCAGGTCATCTGCCATGCATATCGCCAACCGTGAGGTACTTTATTATTTTCTTAAGAAAGAAAAAGTCTCCGGGGTAATACCTGATACACCCGTTCTCGAACCTGCTTCAAAGGTTACTGATATTACTGACAGCCAACAGACTGTAATTGAATCTGCAAAGAACAGCCAGGACTTCATAAATGAAATTGAAAAAAAATTGGTTGAGCCGGTTTCCGGCGAGCTTAGAAAAGATCACACAATACTTATATCTTCAGAAAACAATACCGATAACTCCGACGTTTCGGTTCTGTTAATAGATGACGAGGCGGGTACTGATGAGGATCGGATCTTTTATATGGATCCCGGCTTTTCTGTTCCTGATAAGGCAGATCTTCTTGAACTTGATACTGAAGAAGAGAGTTCTCCAATGTCTGAAAGAGATACAGATGAAGCTGATCACTATCCGAGATCTGTAACCGAAACAAAAAAACAGCTTCAGGCAGAACTCATAGATAAATTTATAATTTCAAATCCGAGGATTGAACCCGTCAGGGATAAAACGGATAAGCCTGTGGAGGATATATCAAAACCGTTTGTTGAGGAGGAAGCTGGATTTGTAACAGAAACACTTGCAAGAATTTACGTAGCACAGGGGTACTTTTCGAAAGCGATAGATATTTATGGAAAATTATGTTTGAAATTTCCGGAAAAAAGTAGTTACTTTGCGTCGCAAATTGAAAAGGTGAAAGAGTTAATAAAAAAGTAATCAAATGGGAATCTATATTTTTATCTCAGTATTAATAATTATAGCATGTGTCGTTCAGGTGCTTATTGTGCTTGTTCAGAATTCCAAGGGAGGTGGGCTAGCTGCCAATTTTACATCGGCAGGTCAGTCAATGGGTATCCGGAAGACTGCAGATTTTCTTGAAAAATCTACATGGACTCTTGCTGGTGCTATAATTATTCTATGCGTTGTGGCAACAGCTTCAATACCACGAAGTACAGGTGCAGCACAATCAAGGATCAGTACCCAGATCGAAAATGCGGTTGACCCCAATGCTATTCCAACGCTTCCGACCGCAATTCCTCCTGCCTCAACAACTCCTTCAACAGAAAGTGATCAGCCACAAAATTAAATTCATGCAGGGATATTTAGAATTTAAGCGTCAGTTTGTCACATACTGACACTTTTTTGTTTAAAAATGTCATATTTCACCCTTTGGCACAGAATGTGTAAAATAATGAAGACGTTATAGATTTTTAACTTAAAACTAATTAATATGGCACAATTGAAAGGTAAAATTCTGGCAGGAAAGGTTCTTGTAAAACCTTATGAAGCTGAGGCTAAGACTGCCAGTGGAATCATTATTCCTGATTCAGCAAAAGAGAAACCCCGTCAAGGGAAAGTTATACTTGTCGGAACAGCTAAGAAAGATGAAGAAATGGAAGTAAAGAAAGGCGATGAAGTTCTTTACGGAAAATATTCAGGGCAGGAGCTTACAATCGATGGAGAAGACTATCTGCTTATTTCACAGTCAGATATTCTTTTTATAGCTTAATTCAGAAACATTTAAAACTATTTAATATGGCAAAAGAGATAAAGTATAATATTGATGCACGTGCCCTTCTTAAAGAAGGAGTTGATCAGCTGGCAGATGCAGTTAAAGTGACCCTGGGTCCTAAAGGTCGTAATGTGGTTCTTGAAAAGAAATTCGGAGCTCCCCAGGTCACAAAAGACGGTGTTACAGTTGCAAAGGATATCGAACTGTCAGATCCATATAAGAATATGGGTGCCCAGATGGTGAAAGAAGTTGCTTCAAAAACAGGCGATATCGCTGGTGATGGTACAACTACAGCAACAGTCCTGGCTCAGGCTATTATAAGTGTAGGGCTGAAGAACATTACAGCGGGCGCCAATCCAATGGATGTCAAAAGAGGCATAGATAAAGCAGTTGAAAAAGTCATTAAGCATCTGAAATCACAGGCAACAGTTATCGGTGATGACCTTGCTAAAATTGAGCAGGTTGCCCGCATATCTGCCAACGATGATCAGGAGATAGGTAAACTTATTGCTGAAGCAATGAGCAAAGTTCATAAGGAAGGAGTCATTACTGTTGAAGAATCAAAAAGTACTACTACTTATGTTGAGGTTGTTGAAGGGATGCAGTTCGACCGCGGATATATTTCAGCATATTTTGTCACCAATGCAGAAAAGATGGAAGCAGAACTGGAAAATCCTTATATCCTTATTTATGATAAGAAAATATCTTCAATGAAAGATATGCTTCCTATCCTGGAGGCATCGGCCCAGACCAGCAAACCTCTTCTTATCGTTTCTGAAGATGTTGAGGGCGAAGCACTTGCAACACTTGTTGTGAATCGTCTTCGCGGTTCCCTAAGGGTATGCGCAGTGAAAGCTCCGGGTTTTGGCGACAGAAGGAAAGAGATGCTTGAAGATATAGCCATCCTTACAGGCGGAACAGTCATTTCAGAAGAGAAGGGTCTCAAGCTGGAACTTGCAACTCTTGATCTGCTTGGTACTGCAGAAAAAGTAACTATCAACAAGGAAAACACTACAATTGTTAATGGTTATGGCGATAAGGAAATGATTAAAGCCCGTGTAGGTCAGATCAAACAGCAGATGTCTACAACTACTTCTGATTATGATAAAGAGAAGTTGCAGGAACGTCTTGCCAAATTAGCAGGTGGTGTTGCAGTTCTTTATATCGGCGCTGCTTCTGAAGTCGAAATGAAAAACAAGAAAGACCGTGTTGATGACTCACTGCATGCGACCCGTGCTGCAATTGAAGAGGGGATTGTCCCGGGTGGCGGTGTTGCCTATATCCGTGCCATTGCTGCACTTGAAGGACTGAAAGGTGATAATGATGATCAGACAACCGGTATTGAGATAGTAAAACGTGCTATTGAAGAACCACTACGTCAGATAGCTATCAATTCAGGTAAAGAGGGGGCTGTTGTTGCCCAGAACGTAAAATCAGGCAAGGGAGATTACGGATACAATGCGCAAACAGATAATTATGAAAAACTAAACAAATCAGGCGTAATTGATCCTGTTAAAGTTGTACGTGTTGCTCTTGAAAACGCAGCATCAATTGCCGGAATGTTTCTGACAACAGAAGCTGTTGTTGTTGAGGAGAAAGAAGAACATCCTTCAATGCCACCTCAGGGTATGGGAGGCGGAATGCCGGGAATGATGTAAAATTATTTCAAAATAGATAATTTCTTAGTAGGGGCGCTGCATGCAGCGCCCCTACGTATTTTTTTTTATATTTGCACCTGATTTTATTCCGGTTTTCTGATGGACAACATCCGTAATTTCTGTATCATAGCGCACATTGACCATGGTAAAAGTACCCTGGCCGACAGGCTCCTTGAGAAGACCAATACGATTACGGAAAGAGAATACCAGGACCAGATTCTTGATGATATGGATCTTGAAAGGGAGAGGGGAATAACGATCAAGAGCCATGCAATCCAGATGGAGTACACCTTTGAGGGGGAAAGATATCTCCTTAATCTTATTGATACTCCCGGGCATGTCGATTTTTCATATGAAGTATCACGATCGATTGCAGCATGTGAAGGCGCTTTGCTTGTTATTGATGCAACACAGGGAATACAGGCTCAGACCATTTCAAATCTCTATATGGCTCTTGATCACAACCTTGAAATAATTCCTGTTCTCAATAAAATGGATATGGCTAATGCCATGCCTGAAGAGGTTAAAGATCAGATTGTTGATCTGGTAGGTTGCAACCGTACGGATATTATTGAAGCAAGTGCGAAAACAGGGATGGGTGTAGAAAGGATACTGAGTGATATTGTTCACCACATTCCTCCTCCGGAGGGAGATCCCGATGCCCCCCTTCAGGCTCTCATTTTTGATTCCATATTTAATTCGTTCAGAGGAATTATTGCTTATTTCAAAATAATTAACGGTACAATCAGCAAAGGTGACAGAGTAAAATTCTTTAGTACCGGTCACGAATATAATGCGGAAGAAATAGGTGTACGTAAACTGAAACAGGCACCCAGGGAGGTTATGGGAACTGGTGATGTCGGATATATTATTTCAGGAATAAAAGACTCATCAGAAGTCAGAGTTGGCGATACTATCACCCATGTAAAAGATCCATGTGACAAGGCTATCTCAGGCTTCGAGGAGGTAAAACCGATGGTATTTGCAGGTTTGTACCCTGTAGATGCTGACGAATATGAAGATCTGAGAAACTCAATCGAAAAGCTTCAGCTCAATGATGCTTCTCTTACATTCATACCTGAATCATCTGCAGCTCTGGGTTTTGGTTTCAGATGCGGATTTCTCGGATTGCTGCATATGGAAATAATACAGGAACGGCTGGACAGGGAATTCAATATGGATGTAATTGCCACTGTTCCAAACGTTTCATTCAAAGTCTTCACAACAAAGGGAGAAGAAATCGATGTTCATAACCCGTCTGGTCTTCCCCCGGTTACCAATATTGAGCGCATTGAAGAACCTTACATCATTGCCCAGGTTATTACATTGTCGGATTATGTCGGTCCTATAATGAACCTCTGCATCGATAGAAGAGGTATCATGAAAGGACAGGTTTATCTTACAAGGGACAGGGTTGAACTTACTTTTGAAATGCCCCTTTCTGAGATCGTTTTTGATTTTTACGATAAACTGAAAAGTATTTCAAAGGGCTATGCCTCATTTGACTATTATTATACTGCATATCAGAAGGCAGATCTTGTAAGGCTTGATATTTTACTTAACGGAGAGATGGTCGATGCACTTTCCACCCTTATGTACAAGGGCCATGCATATGATTTCGGACGTAAGATATGTGTGAAGCTTAAAGAGCTTATCCCCCGTCAGCAGTTTGATATTGCAATTCAGGCTGCCATAGGTGCAAAAATCATTGCCCGGGAAACTGTTAAAGCTGTAAGAAAAGATGTAACGGCAAAATGTTATGGAGGCGACATAACACGAAAAAGAAAGCTGCTGGAAAAACAGAAAAAAGGAAAGAAAAGAATGCGTCAGATAGGGAATGTTGAGGTACCTCAACAGGCTTTTCTTGCTGTTTTAAAACTCGACTGATCAGCAGAGAGTATTCTTTCAGCTTATCAGTTTATAGCCTTTTCCGTGTACATTCAGAACTTTGACTGAAGGATCCTTTTTCAGGTATTTCCTCAACCTGGTTATATATACATCCATACTTCTGGCATTGAAGTAGTTATCATCTATCCATATTGATTTCAGGGCAAAATTACGTTCCAGAACTTCATTAGCGTGACGACATAAAAGCTCCAGCAGTTCTGATTCCTTGGTTGTGAGCTTTATCTGTTGACCGCCTATCCTGAGTAACTGCTTAAGGGGATCAAAAGTGTATCGACCAATAACGTATTGATCCTCTTTCCTGTGAGTGATTGTACCTGTGGTTCTTTTCAGGATTGCCTGAATCCTGTAAAGTAATTCCTCCATTGAAAAGGGTTTTGTAATATAATCATCAGCACCTGAACGGAAGCCTTCAAGAATATCTTCTTTTTGGCTTTTTGCAGTAAGAAAAATAACAGGAATTGACGGGTTCATTTTTCTGACTTTGTTTGCCAGGGTAAGTCCATCCATCTCAGGCATCATAATGTCCAGAATGCACAGGTCATAATGTTCTTCATTAAACGCTTTCAGGGCAAGAATGCCGTTAACATAAAGAGAGGTCTCATACTCTTTGGCACTGAGATAATTTTTCAACAGGATGCCGAGGTTGCTGTCATCTTCGGCAAGAAGAATTCTTGTGCTTTTCATTTTTGTGTGTTTTGAGGAATATAAAGTATGAATCTTGTCCCTTTACCTGGCTGGCTTTCAGCGTTGATTGTCCCGTTATGCTCTTCAATAGTTTTCCTGACATAGCTTAAACCAAGGCCGAAGCCCTTTATATTATGAACATTACCGGAATGAACACGGTAAAACTTATCATAGATCCTTTTGATGTCCACCTTGTTAATTCCGATTCCTTTATCTTCAATGGAAATGAATATTCCCTTTTTCGAATTCCATGTTGAGATAATAATTTCCGGTTTGCCTTTTGAATATTTTATCGCATTATCTATCAGATTAGAGATTGAGTTAAGAAAATGTATCTCATCGACCAGAGCATAAGATGCTGTTGCCAGAAACTTTTTTTCAATCTTGCCATGAGTGGTTTCTATCTGAAGCGCAAAGTTATCAACTGCATTATTAAGAATGCTGTGTATATCTATATAAGCAGGAGTGAGCTTCATTTTTGTTTTTTCGAATATTGCTATCTGGAGGACTTTCTCAACCTGCGATTTAAGCCTGATTGTCTCATCTGCTATAACTTTTGACAGGATATCTAAATTTTTTTTATTATCAGGGATTGTTTTATCAGACATCATCTGGGAGGCCAGTGAAATGGTGGATATGGGAGTTTTCAGCTCATGGGTCATGTTGTTAATGAAGTCGTTTCTGATCTCCGAGATTTTTTTCTGCCGGAAGATCACGATAAAAGTCCCGGTGGCAAGGATTAGCAATAATGATGTGAACAGTAAAGATAAAAAGGCAAGATTTCCTATTTTATCAAATTTATATTGCTGCTCCTGGAGAAAGTACATCACAAGCTGGTTCTGTCCCGGAAGCGGGTCATTTGGAAAAAGCTGAATGATGAATTTATTAGTTCCCGGCCTGTCGGTAAAACCAGGTGTCTTCCAGATTATTCCTGAGCGCCCAGAGCGTATAGAAAACTCAAAATCAAGATTAATCCCGACATTATTCAGGGCTCTCCTGAGCGATTCTTTAATATTTTCAGGGTCAATCCTTTCCCTGATATCAGGAGGATTATGAAGAATCCTGTCCATGATATTTTCAAGGAACACAATCTTATTGGTTACCCGACCTGACAATTCCGCACTTATTGATTGTGCAGAGGTCTCTGTCGATTCATCCGGAGACGGGAAGGAAATATCCTCGTCTGTAATAAAAATCTTCTTTCCTGAGCTGGTTATTGTAATTGGCTCATTTGGATTATTTAATCCGTACATTTCAAGGAGTTCAGCGTTGGGATGATAACCGCGCAACTTCCTCGCAAGAGGTGAATTTGCAGGAACAATAGCTGTTACTGAGTCGTCAGAAGCAGGGTTAGCTTCCTCTACAATGCTCTCAATAAGCTCATTCTCCTCGAGGTCAAGGATAACTGATTCAAGCGCTTTGTTTGCCAGCTGACGTAACTGCTGATCAGTAATCTCGATTGCATTCCGGATCCAGTAGAACTGAATGAGAATAAGCCCTGAAATTGCCAGGAAAAAGAAAATTGCCAGTAATGCAATGGTTCTCCGTTTCATACAGTTACAAAATTACTTGTATATATTTTATGAAGCCTTTCTTTAACTTTCTTTAACAACCTGTAACGTTTTTGCAGATTATTAGTTTCATGAGAGCCTTGTTAAGATAAAAAATTTTAACGTTTTATTAAAGTATTGTTAATTTTCAGCTTATCAGCTTAAAATGTTTTTTATTTTCCAAACATAGAATATCTTTGTAAAGGATTTGGCACGATATTTGAATTTCAAGATACAGAGGTTTTTTTCATAGGTTAGGTTAGTTTTAGGGTTATCAAAAAATGAGCCGTCCCGATTCCAGGGACGGCTCTCCTTATTTTATATATTATAGTAATTAAGGACCGGAATATATAGTACTGCTCTGATCAGATCATGCTTCTTTAGGCAGCAGTAAAACCTTAATAACATTAATGTTTTTAGATCTTGCAGCGTGATAAAGATGTTTCCTTATCAAGGTTGATTTCTTTCTCTGCAGCCAGCTCAGGTCAATCAAATAAGATGATCCGTTGAGGAATAAAATTTTAACTTTTCTTTGCTTGCGGGGCATGACAAACTCTTTAATTTCTGTCCAGAGAAATGAATGTTTTTTCGGTTTGAATATCCCGTATCTGAATTCAATTTTATCATCATCGACCAGAAAGAAAAGATCTGTTCTTTTTATTGTTGCGAATGCAGCAATAATGCCCACTACAAGACTGATTCCGAAAGGAGCCAGGGATAAAATCGGTTTAATGTGGTGTACACCAAATACCGGGCTAAGCATAGCAACATATACACCTCCGATAAAGAATGCCGCGACAAAAATCCACAGTAGTATCTTTCTTTCTTTAGTAAATTCCTCTTCCGATAAATTAAAAAACAGTTTTTCCATAACCTATTGTGTTACGTAATGTAAATTTTTATCTTTTAACGAAGCAGGATCAATGCTGAATACAGCAGTTATACATTCAGTATTCCGCAGAAGCGAAGCTAAGTGGCTGATATCTGACTCATTATCATGATTATTTATGTGAAAAATGTAATCAATGTTTTTGAGTTTTTTCAGGAGGAAGTTTTTTCCGTTTCGGTTGGAGATCAGTTCATAAGCAAGCCCGGGTGATGATTTGGAATCTGAGAACCGGCTGAAAGCAATTTCACCACCCGATCCGTTGGGAAGAACTAAAGGGGAAAGATTTTTAAGGGATATTTTAAGTTTTCTGTTCAGAAGAAGAGACAGTTTGTAATCCGGTTCAGCAGAAACAATACCAAGAAGAACAGATTCATTATCCTGGTTTATTTTTAGTTGTACCCGCGTGATCTTCGGCGTGGCTTTCATGTTAATGACCCCTTAACCTATAAAGGTAAAAAAAAATGGGAGATACTAATTAAAATCCCCTGAAATATCTTTTATCCTCTTCCATGCCTCTCCGGAAGCTTCCTGTTCTGCCTCCTTTTTGGATACTCCTGCACCCTTGCCATACTCTTCCCTGTTGATGAATAATGTTGTTGTGAATACCGGTTTTTTGAAGTCAGGGTCGTACTCTTCATTATAGGTGAAGATCAGATTGGCTTTGTTTTTCTGAACCCATTCAAAGACTAAGCTTTTATAATCGGCATCAGTATTGACTATCCGGTCCAGATCGAGGTACTTGTTGAGCACATTCTTGATAAAAAGTTTCTTGGTCTTTTTGAATCCCTTGTCAAGGAAAACTGAGCCAAGCAGTGCTTCAAAAGCATCGCCGTAAAGGTTTTTAGTAGGATGGGAGGAACTTACGTTAGTTACAAGAATCCTATTAATTCCCATTGAAACAGCCAGCTGATTAAGAACATCATGGTTTACAATCCTGGACCGGATCTTAGTCATGAAGCCCTCACTGGCATCAGGAAATTTCTCGAAGAGATAGTCGGAGAGAATTGCATCGAGAACGGCATCACCAAGATACTCAAGACGTTCGTTATTTACTTTCTTTCCATCAGGAAGTCTGAATGTGGCTGACCGGTGAATAAAAGCTACCTCGTAGAGCCTGAGATTACCGGGTTTGAAACCTAATAATTTTCTGAGACGGGAGCCAAACTCCCGTTTATCAAGGATATATGTGCCATTTAATTTGTTATTGAGTAATGACACTAAGCTTCTGCTTTTTTAATGACCACTGAAGCATTGTGGCCGCCAAAACCGAAGGTATTGCTGACGGCGAAATTGATTTTTCTGTTCTGAGCCTTGTTGAGAGTGAGGTTCAGTTTCTGATCAATATCGGTATCAGGCACTTTAAAATTTATTGTAGGTGGAGCAATATCATGAACAACAGCCAATATTGAGGCGATAGCTTCGACAGCCCCGGCAGCGCCCAGAAGATGTCCGGTCATTGATTTTGTCGAGCTGATATTAAGCTTGTAGGCATGTTCTCCGAAAACATCGACTATAGCTTTTGTCTCTGAAATATCGCCAAGCGGTGTTGCAGTACCATGGACATTAATATAATCAACATCTTCCGGTTTCAGACCTGCTTCCTGGATAGCCAGTTTCATAACATTTCTTGCTCCGAGTCCTTCAGGGTGAGGAGCTGTAACATGAAATGCATCCGCAGTCATTCCTGTTCCGACAAACTCTGCATAAATTTTTGCACCCCTGGATTTTGCGTGCTCATATTCTTCAACTATCAGAGCACCGGCTCCTTCCCCAAGTACAAATCCGTCGCGGGTTTTATCGAACGGCCTTGATGCTGACATATATTCGGCATTATTGGTTGAGAGAGCCTGCAGAGCGTTAAAGCCTCCTATCCCCGGTTCATTAATTGATGCTTCGGAGCCCCCGGTGACAAAAATATCCGCTTTGTCCCACCGAATATAATTTACAGCATCAATTATGGCATTTGTCGATGAAGCACATGCCGAGATTGTTGCAAAATTCGGACCTCTGAAACCATATTTTATAGATATAGTTCCTGCAGCAATGTCACTGATCATCCTGGGAATGAAGAATGGACTGAACCGTGGCGTCCCGTCACCAAGAACATATTGTTTAATTGCCAGATAAAAGGTCTCAATCCCTCCGACACCTGAAGCCCAGATGACACCGACCCTGTCTTTATCAATCTTATCAAGATCCAACTTAGAGTCTTTGACTGCTTCATCAGCTGCAATCATTGCGTACTGTGCATAAGGGTCAATCTTATTTGCCTCTTTCCGGTCAAAGAATTTTGAAGAGTCGTAACCCTTTAATTCGCATGCAAATTTGGTTTTGAATTTTTCAGTGTCGAAACGGGTAATCATTACTGATCCGCTTACGCCATTTTTTAGTCCTTCCCAGTATTCATGCAAATTATTACCAAGAGGAGTCAGTGCTCCAAGGCCTGTTACTACAACTCTTCTCATAAATGGATTATTAGCAATGCAAACTATTTTGCATTTTCCTCAATGTACTTTATAGCGTCACCAACAGTGCTGATGGTCTCTGCCTGATCGTCGGGAATCCCGATATTGAATTCTTTTTCAAATTCCATGATCAACTCAACAGTGTCAAGAGAATCTGCACCCAGATCATTTGTGAAGCTGGCTTCAGGAGTTACTTCTGATTCGTCAACTCCAAGTTTGTCAACAATGATCTCTTTTACTCTTGTGGCAATGTCAGACATAATGATAAATTTTAATTAATAATAATTTTAAAACCCTGTAAAGAAATATATTTGTACTTTATTTTTCAAATGATTTGAGGTATTTTATTTTGACTATGAGTTAATGTGTTGATTAACAGTGGAATAGACTTATTTTTACCAATATTTACAAAACTTGCCCTATAAGTGATAAATATCACATAATGAGAAACATAGCAATTCTGGCTTCAGGATCAGGGACTAATGCTGAGAACATAATTAAATACTTTTCGAACAGAATCAGCGCAAGGGTAACTCTTGTTTTGTCAAACCGGAGCGAAGCCTTAGTCCTAAAAAGGGCTGCAGCTCAGAATGTAAAATCAATATTTTTCGACCGCAGCGATTTTTACTCTTCCGGAAAAGTGCTTGATTTACTGTTAACAGAATCCATAGATTTTATTATTCTGGCCGGCTTTCTATGGCTGGTGCCTGAAAATATTCTGCAAAGATACGAAGGCCGCATTATTAATATTCATCCTGCATTGTTGCCCCGGTTCGGCGGAAAAGGAATGTTTGGCGACAAGGTTCATAAATCAGTTATCGACAGCCATGAAACGGAATCGGGAATAACAATCCATTATGTTAACCGGCTTTATGATGATGGTAATATTATATTTCAGGCAAAGTGCAGAGTTGATGCATCAGATACTCCTGAGTCACTGGCAGCAAAGGTACATGCACTTGAATATGAACATTATCCAAAGATCATAGAGGATCTGATCATCAGGTTGCCGGGAAATTAAAACGTTGAAAGGAGACTTTCGACGACCATTCTGTTCTTCTCAAACCTGGATTTATTTTCTTCAGAAACCGGCTCAACAGGTGGTGCATCAACACTCAAAGGATCGACCGGCGAGCCATTCCTGTAAAACCTGAAATCGAGGTGGGGGCCGGTTGAGAGCCCGCTGCTTCCCACATAGCCAATAATATCTCCCTGTTTAACATATACTCCTGATTGAATTCCTGCGCCAAACCGGCTGAGATGAAGATAAGCTGTTGAATATACACTGTTGTGAACGATCTTTACCATTTTCCCTGATCCATTTTCAGTAGTTGCAGAAATTACCTTTCCATCACCAATCGCCTGAACAGGTGTACCGACAGGCGCGGCATAATCGACTCCGAAGTGAGGTCTTCTGATCCTGAGTATCGGATGCATCCTTGAAGCTGAAAAGCGCGAAGTGATCCTTGAAAACTGCAGTGGTGCTTTAAGAAATGCTTTTCTGAGACTGTTACCGTCACTATCGAAGAAGGTCTCCCTTCCATCCTGAATAAAAGGAACCGCTGTAATAGCTTTACCTGCCCATGTAAACTGAGCCCCATATATTTTCCCAGCCCCCAGCGACTTGTCGTCAATAAATATTTCTTCATAGATGACCTTGTAACTGTCACCTTTCTGCAATCCGAAGAAGTCGACAGTCCATGCATAAATATCAGATAATGCGACTGCCAATGACGGATGCTGGCCGCCGGATATCATTGATTCCCAGAGTGAAGTCTCAATCGTTCCGGAGGAGTACCTGATGATCTTCCTTATCTCCTTTTTATAAGGAGTGATATTAAGTGAATCATTAAAACTGAAAATATAACAGGTTGTCGGATCATGCTCATAAACAAGGTATCTGGCTCTTCCAATGGAATCAGTATCACAGAAAAGAGTATAATTATTACCTGACCTGATGGTTCTTACATCAAAAACCGATGATGAACTCCTCAATACCTGGTCAATCTCCTGCATTGTAACACCATGTTCAATGAGTATCTGCGAAAGAAAGCCATTCCGTTTGATGTGACCTGAGATAAGATTGAATGAGTCAGACGGAATCCCGAATGTAAGGAGTGGTACCGGCTGGCTGGTTACCTTAAGAGTATCAGAGATTGAAGACTCCGATCCGCTTTCTTCTTTTTGCCGGTTTATGCAGGAAACCGAAAATATCAATAAATATATGAGAATTAATAACTGTCTGTTTACAAACATCAGAAATGACTGATTAACTTTTAATTACAATGTTTACAATCCGGTTCGGGACTACTATGATATTTGCAAGAGTACCGGTCTCCAGCCATTTTTTTGCCCTCTCATCAGCAAGGACTTTTTTTATGATTTCGTCTTTTTCCATGTTCACCGGAAGCTCGATTTTGAACCTCAGTTTACCATTAAATGATACAGGATATTCAAATTTGTCTTCCTTAAGGTACTCCTCATTAATTTCAGGCCAGGGTTCATAAGCTATGGATTTTGAATATCCCTGCTGCTGCCATAATTCCTCAGCAAGGTGAGGTGCAAATGGTGAAAGGATTTTAGTAAAAGTGCAGAGAGTCTCTTTGGTGACTTTAGCCTTTTTTACTGCCAGATTAAGAAATATCATCATAGCCGATATGGCAGTGTTGAACCTGAGGTTCTCAATATCACCATCAACTTTTTTAATCGCCTGGTGAAGTCCTTTAAGAATTTCGGGATCTTCATTCCCTGTTGTAATATTTTCAGGATTGGAAAAGAATCTGAATGTTCTTCCAAGGAAGTTGAATACGCCTTTTACACCTTTGTCATCCCAGGGTTTTGTAATATCCAGCGGGCCCATGAACATTTCATATAATCTGAGCGAATCGGCTCCGTATTTTAAAACCACATCATCGGGATTAACAACATTCTTCAGCGATTTTGACATTTTCGCCACGATCTGCTTCACTTCGGCCCCTGTTTCCGTGTTGAAGAATTTACCATCACGTTCCTCCACAAGGTCAGCAGCGACTTTTGCCCCTGCCTCGTTTTCGTACGCAAACGCCAGGATCATTCCCTGGTTAAAGAGCCTCTGGTAAGGTTCATCGGTTGATACAATACCGAGATCAAAGAGGACTTTATGCCAGAAACGGCTGTAAAGGAGGTGGAGAACAGCATGCTCGGCGCCTCCGATATATAGATCGACTGGCATCCAGTATTTTTCCTTTTCAGGATTGAAGATCATTTTATCATTTGCAGGGTCGATAAAGCGAAGATAGTACCAGCAGGATCCTGCCCACTGTGGCATTGTGTTGGTTTCGCGCCGTCCCTTTCTCCCGGATTTATCGGTTACAGTGAGCCATTCCGTGGCGTTTGACAGAGGCGATTCCCCGGATTCACCCGGCAGATATTTTTCAAGCACAGGCAGTTCCAATGGCAGCTGATCTTCTTCGACAAGTGATACTTCACCATCTTCCCAGTGTATTACAGGGAATGGTTCTCCCCAGTATCTCTGTCTGCTGAAGAGCCAGTCGCGGAGTTTATAGTTTATTTTCTCTTTTCCGAGATTTTCAAATTCGAGCCAGGTTATGATTTTAGCTATACCTGCTTCCTTGTTCAACCCGTTTATATCAATACCGGTTCTATTATCGGATGAGTTGATGTATTTCCCGTCTTCTGTCCAGCACTCCTTACCATCGAGAATTCTTTTTTTCTGTACCGGATCTGTTACATCGGGATCCTGGATACAAACTATCGGTAACATGAATTTTTCTGCAAATTCGAAATCGCGGGTATCATGTGCGGGAACAGCCATAATTGCACCTGTCCCATACCCGGTCAGGACATAATCGGCTACCCAGATGGGTATCTTCTTATGATTCACAGGATTAATGGCAAATCTTCCCGTGAAAACACCGGTTTTTTCCTTTGCCAGGTCGGTTCTGTCGAGGTCTGATTTAAGTGATGCAGCTTTAATATAGTCATTTACATCGTAACTTTTATCATCAGTAGTTATGAATCCCGTAAGCGGGTGTTCAGGGGCAATGACCATATAGGTTGCGCCAAAGAGTGTATCAGGACGGGTAGTGAAGACTTTCAGTTTTTCATTTAAGCCATCAATGGAGAAATCTACTTCAGCCCCTGTGGAACGCCCGATCCAGTTGCGCTGCATATCTTTGATACCTTCGGGCCAGTCGAGACTATCAATACCTGTAAGCAGCCTTTCAGCATAGAGAGGAATGCGAAGCATCCACTGTTTAAGGTTTTTCTTTTCAACCCTGTTTCCGCATTTTTCATGGGAACCATCGAAGAGTACTTCTTCGTTAGCACAGACAATTCTGCAGTCAGGACACCACCAGACCAGGGCATTATCGTAATATGCCAGTCTCTTCGAATCGATAAATCTTTTTATTTCTTTTTCTCCCTGCTTTTTGATTTCTTCAGGAATGGTCAGTTCGGAAACAGGTCTTCCTTTCTGAAGTTTTTCATCGAACCAGGTATTATAGAGTTTTATGAAGATCCACTGGGTCCATTTGAAGTATCTAGGATCAGTTGTATTGATCTCCTTATCCCAGTCGTAGCTGAGTCCCAGTTCTTTGATCTGCCGTCTGAATGTATCGCAGTTATTATTTGTTGTGACAGAAGGATGAGTACCGGTCGTGATTGCATACTGTTCGGCAGGAAGTCCGAATGCATCCCAGCCCATCGGATGGAGAACATTGTAACCATTCATTCTTTTATACCTGCAATAAATATCGGTGGCAGTATAGCCCTCAGGATGGCCTACATGGAGGCCTGCTCCCGACGGATAGGGGAACATGTCTAGTACATAGCATTTTTTTGGATTAGTAAGATCTTCAGGAGTTTTGAAAGTATTATTTTCCTCCCAGTATTTCTGCCATTTTTTCTCAATAGATGTGAAGTTGTATTCCATTTCTTTCTATTATAAAAAGTCGGAAGACCGAAGACCGAAGCCGGAAGCCTGTCGCCTGTCGCCTGTCGCCTGTCTTTTGGTCTGCGAAAATAGGAAATCTTTGGGAATTAGTTGTAAAACCGCCCTATTGATGTTAATTTTGACGGCGGAATTGGTCCCGTAGTTCAATGGATAGAATGACAGATTCCGGTTCTGTTGGTTGAGAGTTCGAGTCTCTCCGGGATCACAAAGACAAAAAGTAAACCGCTGTAAAACAATAGAATTCAGCGGTTATCTTTTACTATCAGACATATTAACAAGCATTTAGCATCAAGTTGCCAGATGTCTGAACGCCTCATAAACAAGGAACACCGGCCAGACGATGGCTTTCAGAAATCCTAATACGCCTATCCAAAAACCCGTGGCAGTTGAAATAAAATAAATCGCTGCTCCAATAAGTCCCAATCCGTATACTGCACTCGCTGCAGGAGCACTTTGTTGAATTTTTTCTTTCATTATCGAATAATTTAGTGATTAGTATGTTGTATTTTTGTGAAACTGCTCAGAAATTCAGCCAGCCCTAAAAGATCACCAGCCGAATTGAAATTGACTTTATTTGATTTTAAGTATTTTTTTATTTTGATTTCATCCTGTGAAAAGCTCTGTAAAACATTTTTTCTGCTGAACTGAACAAAACCACTTTCCGGAGGCGCAAAATAATATTTCTGAGTTTTTTGAAATACAAGGTCTTCGCTAGGCACCCACCAATGAAAATCACCTCTTGCCTCCAGATTATAGGATTCTAACGATACCCCCCTGGTAGCTTGGCCAAAAGCACCCTTCTTCACTACATCCTTAAGCCTGAAAAATTGCAATAAACCCACCTTAACCGGGCCGCCATAGATAAGTTCGAGATACCCATTGTTGTAATAAAAAATGTCCTGTGCCACGGTAATGAAACTGATTACTTTCTTGTTATCAATAGAAAGAGTATCGGGAGCCTGGATAAACTCCATTTCTCCCGACAGGAAATTATAATTGAACCTGCCGGTACTGACATTCCCGTTATTAAATTGAACCTGCCCGGCAAGAAAATCCGGATAACGATATCTCACCTGAACCGGAAAATATTCGATCACCGCTCTCCCGGCCTTTACTGTTATAACCTTGTTATCCTGGGCTGACAGACATATATTTGAAAAAAGAACCGGTGTAATAATCAATAAAACCTTTTTCAACATTAAAGAATTAATTTTCCAATCTGTTGACATGATAAAGTAATTTGAGTGCTAAATTAAATAAATCAAAGCAGGCACTAAGGTATTTTCAGAGTTTTCTTCATACAACTTTTTAAAGCCCCGGCTACTCTTAGCTTAGACTCTCAGGATTTCAATCATTTCTGTTATTGTCCCTGCCTCCGCGGAATCTTTAACCGGAGACAAACCCAGCAGTGCCCTTGCACGGTTAAGATCATCACCTGTTACGTAATCCTTACCTATCATTATATAATACAGGATAGCTGATTTCAATGTATTGGATTTAACCCTGAAAGAATGCGGGCTCAGCCTTGCAGGGAAAAGATGCACAAACCTGTTTTCATCGGCATGGTATTTAAGTGCCCACTCTGAAGTGTCCGACAATGTGACTACCTTATAATCATTAAACCGTTTTCCGGTCCAGTTCCCGAAGGCAGAAAGAGAAGTTAATTTCTTCAGAATCAGGAATCGGGTTATTTCGCTGAATATTGTATCTGATGGCAGAGTACCGGAATAGACATCCATCACTGATGTTCCGATATGTTTGATTTCTTTTAAAAGGATGTTCAGATCATTTTCTTTTTCAGTTCTGAATGAAATGAATTTCCTTATATACTCAAGATTATGCTTTAGAGGATTAAAAATGAATGGTTCCGGTATATGATACTCAGAATGCATTTTCTTAAAATTGTACAAAAGTTCGGAAAAATTACGAAGTTTAATCTCTTTTCGGGCATATATTCAGAAAAAATTAACCTTATAACCTGATCCCCGGAATAATATATTGATTAAAATACCTGATATGAGAATATATGAATAAGCTGTTAATATTATTGATTTGTCTTCTGTATTCTTCTTGCACTTCTGAAAGAAAAAAGGAGAGTTACAATCTTACAGGAAAGGGCGTTGAGTCTGCAAATCAGAATTTTAAATTCTGGGCAGAAACATCACCAATGGGTTGGAACAGTTTTGATGCTTTTGATTGCCGGGTAAATGAAGATCAGTTCAAAAAAACTGTGGATTTCATGGCTGAAAATTTGTTACACTATGGTTGGAACTATTCAGTAATCGATTATATCTGGTGGCATCCAAGCCCGGGTGACTGGTAAAAACTGAAGCACAACTTTAAACTTCTAGAGGAGTGGGCGTCTTATCAAAAAACGGGAACCTGGCCGGATGCATATATGCTTCCGATAGGGTGGCTTTCAATTGAGGGCAGACCTCACGGACCGGAAAGAAACTCCAAATTTACATGGCCTGAGTATTATACTTTAATGTCGTTGTGGTCGATCTCCAGATCGCCTTTGATGATTGGTGCAGACCTCTTAAATTCGTCGGACTCCACTATGGCTTTCCTTACAAATCCTGAAATGCTTACAATGCATCCAAGCCATGGTCACGATATGGCTATTGTCAACGGTATAAGCCGTATAGGATACATGCAGGGTGGAAAATCAGCATTATGGAAAGATGAAAATATTGCTGATTCAATTACCCTGAAAGCAGTCCGGTTTATAGAGAAGAACGATCCCTAAATAACAGGAAAACCTTTCTTTCTTTCTTTATTTCAGCACTCAGGACATACATGTACCTCGTGTTCCGAATCCCCGTTTTACCGGAAAAACCGGGATGGGACCGCGGGGAGATGCTATCGTTGAGTTCGACTGGTCAGTGGGACAGATCCTTGACGCTCTTGAAAAGCAGGGTCTGACAAAAAATACACTCATTATACTTACAAGTGATAATGGTCCTGTGGTCGACGACGGGTACAAGGATCAGGCTGCAGAGCTTCTGGGTGATCATAAACCGGCAGGGATATATCGCGGAGGTAAGTACAGCTCTTTTGAAGCAGGTACCAGGATCCCATTTATTATATCCTGGTCCGGAAAAGTAAAACCTGACACTTCAACTGCTTTGGTAAGTCAGGTTGATCTGTTTGGCACACTGGCCGAGCTTACAGGGCAGGTAATTCCTGAGAATTCAGCTAAAGACAGCCATTCAAGTATGGTTCGAACTGGAATTTAACAAATATTCCAATATCAGTTTAGATATCTTTAATTCTATGGGTATTAAGACAGCAACGGTTTTCTCCGGCGGTGTTGAAGCTGGTTTTCATCGCTTCGAATATGTACCCAAAAATGGAACCGATGGTTTATTGTTCTACCGTTTGAATATTGATGGACGGAAAACAGTATCAGGTAAAGCAATTCATAAGTAGGAGAGGTGAGGGATTACCTTCGGTGATCCCTTTTGGGGCCCTGCAAAGCCAAAGCAAACCCGCTGTCGCGGGTTATTTTTGTTTTCATCGTAACCTTAACAAAGCAAGCTTTGAACGGTAACTCTGAAAACAAAAAACCAACCGCCATCCGGCGGTTGGTTCGCTTTGGCTTTGCGGAGAGAGGGGGATTCGAACCCCCGGTACCCTTTTGAGGTACACACGCTTTCCAGGCGTGCCAGTTAAACCACTCCTGCATCTCTCATCAATTTGAAGTTGCTTAATTTTGGCGGCGCAAATTACTAAAATATTTTTATAAAAATTTATTCATGTAATTTCTCCGGCCATGGGTTTGTCGAGACATCTTATAACTTCTTCTCTTGATGAGCAGGAACCCAGCAAATGCATCAGTTTTGTAACTGATGCTTCAGATGTAATATCCCTCCCGCTTATCACCCCTAAAGCACGCATCTCTCTGCTGGTCTCGTACAGACCCATCTCAACACTGCCGCCATGGCACTGAGTTACATTATAAATAATACCGCCCTTCCGGATAAATGATTTGAGATCGTCAAGAAACCATTTATATGTTGGCGCATTGCCTGATCCAAATGTCTCTATTATCAATCCTTTCAATCCCTTTGTACTGATGACAGCCCGGACCAGATTCCTGTTAATCCCGGGAAAAAGTTTCAGGATAGCCACATTGTTATCAAAGGTTTTATGAACAATAAGCTTCTTATTTCTGGCAGGGTACCTGATATGGTTTATATTATATTTAATATGTAATCCGACTTCAGCCAGGGATGGATAATTTGGTGAACTGAAAGCATCAAAATGTTCAGCGCTTAATTTTGTGGTCCGGTTTCCCTGTGTCAGTTCATTATCAAAGAAGATGCAGACCTCGGGTACCAGAGCAGAACCTTTATCTTTTGCTGCAGCAATCTCAATGGCGGTGATTAGATTCTCCCTTCCATCGGTACGCAGAAGCCCTATCGGCAATTGAGAGCCTGTGAAGATCACCGGTTTCGAAAGATTTTCTAACATAAAGCTCAGGGCTGAAGCTGAGTATGCCATAGTATCTGTGCCATGCAGCACAACAAATCCGTCGAAATCGTCATAGTTTTTCTCTATTATCTCAGCCATGCTTACCCAGACATCAGGATCAATATTTGAAGAATCCTTGACAGGATCAAAGGAGAATGACTGAAGATCGTACCCGAATTTACTAAGCTCAGGAACATGATCAGTAATATGTTTAAAATCGATCGGTATCAGGGACCCGGTTTTCAGGTCTTGCACCATCCCTATAGTACCACCTGTATATATTATAAGTATTGAAATATCGTTTTTTTTCTTCATTTTATCAGATATTGAAAAGGTTACAGGAGTTTTTAAAAGTTATGGATGCGGTCTCTTCTTCATCCATAGTGAAGATCTCTGCCAGCTTTTTGTTTATGATACAAATATATGAACTCTCATTTCTTTTACCCCTGTGAGGCGCAGGAGTAAGATATGGAGAGTCCGTTTCGAGAATAATATTTTCTATGCCAGCTTCTCTGACTATAATATCGAGGGCTGAGTTTTTATAGGTCAATGGTCCTCCGATTCCCAGCCTGAATCCCATCTTTATTGCTCTTGCAGCATCACTGACGGTCCCTGAAAATGCATGAAGTACTCCGGTCAGTTTCTCCCCATTGAATTCATCAAGTACGGAAAAGACTTCATGAATCGATTCTCGGGAATGGATAACCACAGGAAGATCTGATTCTAATGCAAAGGAGACCTGTCTCCTCATAGCTTCCATCTGTTCGTTGAGGTAAGTTTTGTCCCAGTAAAGATCTATACCGATTTCCCCGACAGCGATATACCTATTGACTGAGGTAAATTCCAGGAGCATGTCAATCTGTCTGACATAATCATCCTTTACTGAGGTAGGGTGAAGTCCGATCATTGGGAAGCAGATACCTTTATATCTGTCAGCAGCAGCAAGCATATGGCCGACCGAATTATTATCAATATTTGGCATCAGGAGCTTTACAACACCGCTGCCTACGGCTCTTTCAATCATTTCATCCCTGTCGGAATCAAATTCGGGCAGATAAAGATGCGTATGTGTATCAATAAGCTTCATTAGACAATACCCTGTTCAATACTTGCAAAGGTAGTCATAAAAACAAACAGGTTTTGGGTTGTTATTATTGAAATCAGGTTGAAATTAATGATTGATTTTATCAGGTTGTTCGGTAAATATTCCCCGGATAAAACTTTATAAGGCCCTTGAATTCCATCTGCAGAAGGAGCGGAGAAAGTTTGTAAACAGGCAGGTCGAGGGACCTGCAGATTGCATCAATAGTCAGTTCACTCTCCTTTGAAAGGAGGTCAAATATCTGTTTTTCCGAATCGTTCATCTCTGAAAATAGTGTTTTCTGAACAGGAGGCTTTAATTTTTCAGATTTCCAGTTAAGGAAATATTCAATATCTTCAGAACTTTCTGCCAGGGCTGCCTTATTGCTTTTGATGAGGCTGTTGCAGCCGGCAGACCATTGATCCTCAGGCCGTCCCGGGACTGCAAATACATCCCGGTTATATGATGCTGCAATATCGGCGGTGATGAGAGCTCCTCCCCTGATGCCCGATTCAACCACAAGGGTGGCATCAGATAATCCTGCAATGATTCGGTTTCTCTTGATGAAATTGTTCCTTTCGGGAAGTGCATCTGACAGAAAATCAGTAAGCAAGCCTCCGTTTTTAAGCATTGCTTCGGCGGTTGCTCTGTGGATCGACGGATAAATGGTCTTTAGTCCATTGGCAAGAACACCGATGGTTGTCAGGTTATTTGACAGGGCAGCTTTGTGAGAGGCAATGTCAATCCCATAGGCAAGTCCGCTTACAATTATAAGATCAGGATAGCGAACCGCAAGACTCCCGATGATCTTTTCGCAGGTCTCTTTTCCCCTGACCGTGGCACTCCTGGTGCCAACAACACTTAGCATCTTTAAGGCATCCAGATTACAGTTACCTTTGAAAAAGAAGACTACAGGTGAATCATCACATTGTCGCAGTCTGAAGGGATAATCATTGTCGAGGTAGAAGTATGTACGGATTTTGTGTTTTGTAACGAACTCAGCCTCTTTCTCAGCAATTTCAAGATATGACCTGTCGCTTATGTATTTTGCCAGTCCGGGACCGATCCCGGGAATTTTTGTAAGGGTACGGTATGATTCACGAAAAACAGCTTCCACGCTTCCAAAGTGAGATACCAGCTTACGGGCATTAATATCGCCAATACGCGGAATAAGACCTAAAGCAATTTTATGCTTCAGTGAAACCTCTCCAGGCATAGCACAAAGAATTGAGACATGTAAATATACAAAAAACCCCCCAACCCCCCTAAAGGGGGGCTATTTTTCATATCTTAATGTAAATCAGCTAAATAGAGCTGAATTATCTCCCCTTCAGGGGAGATGTCGCAAAGCGACAGAGGGGTATTTGAAATGATTACTGCAATATGATAATGATTGAGGGGGTGTCAAATTACCCCCATATCAATCATTGAATTTGCAACTTTGAGAAAGCCGGCAATATTTGCACCCTTCACGTAATCAACATAACCATCCTGCTGCTTTCCATGCTTAACACACTGGCCATGAATATTACGCATGATCTCATGAAGACGTTCGTCTACCTCCTGTCTGTTCCATCTTAGTTTCATAGCGTTCTGGGTCATTTCCAGTCCTGATGTTGCTACGCCTCCAGCATTGACAGCTTTCCCGGGAGCGAATAATATTTTATTCCTGTTAAATAGTTCCACAGCTTCAGGAGTGCATCCCATATTTGAAATTTCAGCAACCAGTATTACACCATTATTGATAAGAGTTTTAGCGTCTTCCCCGGTAAGCTCGTTTTGGGTTGCACAGGGTAATGCTATATCGACCTTGACTTCCCATGGCCGTTTTCCCTCATGGAACTCAACACCTTCAAATGCATAGGAATAAGGTTTAACAATATCTTCGTTTGAGGCACGAAGATCCAGCATATAATCGATCTTCTTACCTGAAATGCCATCTGAATCATACACATATCCGTCGGGACCGGAAATAGTAACAACTTTAGCACCAAGTTCTGTAGCTTTAAGCGCAGCTCCCCATGCCACATTACCAAATCCTGATATTGATATGGTTTTCCCCTTAAGTGACTGGTTTTTTGTTGCCAGCATCTCCTGTGCAAAATAAATACCGCCGAAACCGGTTGCTTCCGGACGAACCAGTGAACCGCCCCAGTTGCTCCCCTTGCCTGTGAGAACCCCTGAATGATCGCCCTTTAGTTTTTTATACATGCCATAAAGGAATCCGATCTCACGGCCGCCGACACCGATGTCGCCGGCTGGCACATCAGTCTCCGGACCGATATGTTTCCATATTTCCAGCATAAATGCCTGGCAGAACCGCATCACTTCAGCATTTGATTTTCCTTTTGGATCGAAGTCGGATCCTCCTTTCCCTCCACCCATCGGAAGAGTGGTAAGTGCATTCTTGAAGATCTGCTCGAAGCCGAGGAATTTCAGAATTGAGAGGTTTACGCTGGGATGGAAACGGAGTCCTCCCTTGTAAGGTCCTATGGCATTATTAAACTGAACACGGTAAGCAAGGTTCACCTTAACATTTCCTTCATCGTCAACCCATGGAACCTTGAACATAAATATGCGATCAGGTTCAATGAGACGTTCGATGATGTTGGCTGTTTCAAATTGGGGATTTTCGTTATATACCTCTTCAATTGATTCGAGAACCTCACTCACAGCTTGCAAATACTCAACCTCGCCGGGATGTTTCTTCTCGAGGTTGTTCATAATCTTATCTACGTTCATGACATTAAATATTTTAAGTTAGAATTTCAGATTTTCAATTCAAAGGTGATCGCTATTTTATTCATTAAAAATGATTTAACTCATATTAATATCATACCCTGATTATACTTTTGGTGTGTACAGGTCTAATGAGCTGAGGAGTCTGTATCTCTGTTCGCGGGAGAGGGCGCTGATATAAACCGGAGGATATTTTGCAACAGATTGACCCAGTTTCTGGAAAAGAATTATGCTTTTTGACAGGCCGAAAAGTTTTGATTCTGTTTTATAACCAGCGAAGAGATTCTTGTCAATCTTAACCGAATTTTTCTTTCCCCCCACGATTCCGGCAGTAAAATATCTGAAGACAATGGTTTCTCCCTCGTCAGAGAACCAGACATACTGGTAGTTATATAACATCGGCGAAAAAGCAAAATATATGAATATCGCGACAAGTATCAGCGTCCATGCTGAATCACTCATGCCGAGGAGGGGGAATGTTATCAGTTTTGCAATATAGGAGAGGGCCAGGTATGTAAACAGCAGTACAATTACCACGAACATCCTGATCCTGAGGCTGTAGATTTTTTTACTGTTATCAAATGTCATGGAAGTAAATTTCAGTAAACTTAAGGTCTTTTTTTTGAAAAACCTTGGAAGGAAGGACGAATTATGACAAGGGATTTCTATCTTTTTGTTTTGAAGAATCTCACCAGGATATCCCTGCAATTCTTCTCAAGGACTCCTGACACGACCTGTGTTTTCGGATGAAGAAGCTGCCCTGTGATTTTTGTAAAGCCTTTCTGTTCATCGGCAGCGCCATAGACAAGTCCCGATACCTGGCTCCAACCCAAAGCTCCCGCACACATCGCACATGGTTCAAGCGTGACATATATTGTACAGTCAGTCAGGTACTTCCCCCCGAGCCAGCTGGTTGCAGCCGTTATTGCCTGCATCTCGGCATGAGCTGTAGTATCCTTCAGAGTCTCAGTAAGATTATGAGCCCTTGCAATAATGATATCATTGCAGACAACTACTGCACCAACCGGAACCTCTTGCTTGTCAGATGCTTTATGCGCTTCCGCCAAAGCAGCTTTCATGAATTTTTCATTCTTATTTTCAGCCATAAGTTTGAATCTAATTTCTTAAAGTTAATTAGTTTTTTCTATTATTTAACCACGAAGTAACACAGGGTTACACGGAGTAAAACACGGAATAATTTACAGAGGAAAAAAACAGTGTTACTCTGTGATAACTCCGCGTAACTCCGTGGTAAAAATTATTTGATACACCCTATACCCAAATTTTCTTATTTTTGCTGAAATTAAAAGAGATAAGATGTACAGGACAAATACTTGCGGCGAGCTCACAATCAGAAATGCCGGAACGAATGTAACTTTATGCGGATGGGTTCAGAAATCAAGGGATCTTGGGGGCATGACCTTTGTCGACCTCCGCGACCGATACGGCATTACCCAGCTGGTCTTCAATATGGAGAAAGATGCTGATCTCTGTGGGCAGGCGAGAAGACTGGGCCGTGAATTCGTTGTCATGGCAGAAGGGAAAGTACGTGAGAGAAGCAATAAAAATCCCAAAATGCCGACAGGCGAAATTGAGATTGAAGTAACACAGCTCACAATTCTTAACCGCAGTGAGCTGCCCCCCTTCACAGTAGAGGAAGAGACCGATGGCGGTGAGGAGCTGAGGATGAAATACCGCTATCTTGATCTTCGCAGGACTTCTGTAAAAAACAATATCATTCTGCGCCACAAAGTTGCACAGGAGGTTCGTAAATATATGGATTCCATAGGTTTTATTGAGGTGGAAACCCCGGTGCTGATCAAATCAACACCCGAGGGAGCACGCGACTTTGTTGTCCCGAGTCGAATGCAACCCGGAACCTTTTATGCTTTGCCACAGTCGCCGCAGACTCTGAAGCAACTCCTGATGGTCGCCGGTTTTGACAGGTATTTCCAGATTGTCAAATGCTTCCGTGATGAGGATCTCAGGGCAGACAGGCAGCCGGAATTCACGCAGATCGACTGTGAGATGTCATTTGTTGAAAGGAACGACATCCTTGATACGTTCGAAGGTCTTGCAAAATATCTTTTCAGAGAGGTTAAAGGGATAGAATTTAAAGAACCATTTAAGAGAATTTCTTACCATGAAGCGATGGAATTATACGGTTCCGATAAACCCGACCTTCGTTTCAATATGAGATTCACGGACCTCACCAGCCTGGTCAAAGGGTTTAATTTCCCGGTTTTTGATACTTCAGAATATATCGGAGCAATCTGTGCCGAAGGATGTTCGGGATATACAAGAAAGCAGCTCGATGAACTTACTGAATTTGTTAAGCGTCCTCAGATCGGGGCGAAAGGTATGATATATGTTAAATATGGTTCAGACGGAATAAAATCATTTGCAGATAAATTTTTTTCACAGGAAGAGCTTGGAAGATGGGCAGCAGCCGTTAATGCAAAGCAGGGCGACCTGATCCTGATTCTGGCCGGCGGGAAAAAGGAAACACTTACAGCCCTCTCCGAGCTGAGGCTTGAGATGGGCACCAGGCTGGAACTGAGAAAAAAAGACATATTTGTTCCGCTGTGGGTAGTGGACTTCCCTCTGCTTGAATGGGATAAGGAGGAAAAAAGATTTTTCGCGATGCATCATCCTTTTACTTCACCTAAACCTGAAGATATCCTATTGATGGAAAGTGATCCGGGTAAAGTACGTGCGAATGCTTATGACCTGGTGATAAATGGTGTTGAGATTGGAGGCGGTTCGATAAGGATTCATGATGCAACCGTTCAGAAGCTTATGTTTAAAGTGCTTGGATTCACTGAAGAGGCGGCAAACAACCAGTTTGGGTTTTTACTTAATGCTTTTAAATACGGAGCACCTCCGCACGGAGGTATTGCTTTTGGTTTCGACAGGTGGGTGGCTATGTTCGGCGGGCAGGATTCCATACGTGATTTTATTGCATTCCCGAAAAATAATTCAGGCAGGGACGTAATGCTCGATACTCCCTCTCCGATATCGGGCAAGCAGCTTGATGAGCTGAGTCTTATTATAAAAACAGAAAATTAGAAATTATAACTATTTAGGGTTTGCTGATAAAATCAGCTTAATAAATATTCAACTCTTAATTTGTTATGACAGACAAGCTTTCTTGGCATTAATAGGAGCATGATTTGTT
>JALONT010000040.1 GCA_025454795.1 Bacteroidales bacterium
TAGTTGATCCTTATTTATACTCATTTTTCTTATATCCTGTATAGTTGGATATTACCGGGACCAAAAAGAACCACCGGTAAATCCAGCAAAAAATTAAATCCAGTATTTTTTGTTTCTCTAATCTCATCCACTTCCTCATATTGTAGGCTGTTGCAGCCAATAATGTATTGATCTGGTCACCGGCAGTGCCGCTGAGGTAATTCCTCAGCATCCTGTGATCGTGCTTAAGGTGTGATATAAGTCCCTCTATTCCTGCCCTCGATCTACATCGTTCCTCTCGTTTCTTCTTCAGGTAGTAGCTCTCCCTCTTTAATGTCTTCGGCATAACAATATCTACTCCCGCTATCCCTCCTTTGACTTTATAGCCCCTGTCTACTATCGCTTTCTTGATTTTGCCCCCGGTTAATTCTCTGACCTGTTCCAGTTGTGGTTCTAATGTGTGTCCATCATATGCGTTTCCTTCTACTGCCATCGCTCCAACGATAATCCCGGATCCCCTGGTATAAGCGAATGAACTTTTGTTCCCAAACTCGTACGGTTTATGCTCTTTCCCTTTCGATATACACAGAACCTCAGGTTCATGGACGCTGTAAACCTTATTCGTATCATCCCTTTTTTGTGTCAGAACCCTGTACAGAACATCAAACTCTTTCATGTATTCCATCGGGATGGGACCGAGCTGCTTAACCAAATCCTGATAGATCCTGGCAAATCGCAACTGGTGCTTTAGCTTCTTTATCTCTCTGCCGTAGGTCCGTTTTAACTTTATATCTTCTTCTCTTGCTATCCTTTTACAATGACCTATAACCTTCTCGATCAGCTTGCGATCTGTCGGGAAAGTGATATTCTTCTCCTGCACTGTCGTATCTACACGAACTTCCTTCACCTCCTTACGCACCTTCTCTTTACCAAACAGATCTATGCTCTGCTTAAAGACCAGCTTCATCCCTTCCTCCCCGATACGCTTACGAAAATGAACAAAATCACTTGGATCAAACGGATAATCATATTGAAAATACACTTCTCCGCAAAAGTGCTGGAAATAGGGACTGTCTATATACCTGTCCATCACAGTCTCATCTCCCAGATCATGTATCTGCTTCAATAGCAAAAGCCCGACTATTGTCCTGATTGGTATTGATGGTCTCCCTACCTCTGAATATAGCGGAGCAAACTCTTTCTCCAGGAGATCCCAATCTATCTTTTGGGCCAACAGACATAGTTCATGCTGCGGATTTATAAAACTGGCAAGAACTGTTTTGTACATCTCTAACTGCGGCTGACGTGCTATTTTCTTTAACATGATTTGCAGGGTTTTGATCAAATTTAATCAAAACCTAAACAAAAATCAAGACTTCAAAGAACATAAGATATTAACAATCAATATGTTAATAATTTTTAAGGATCAACTAATTAAACAATTCTGCCTCAAAAATGCATTTAAAGATTAAGGAATGTTAAGTTTTAGATTTTATTCTTATGAATTTTGTTAAAGTCCTGCTGTAATCTTTTTAAAAGCTCTGTTCATTAAATCTAGTATAAATAACAATATGGAGGCCGGGTAGTAACAAAATGAATTTCTTGACCCTAGAAATCTTATATAATCTTTATAATCAAATCCATATATACTTTTTAATTCATAAAACGCTTTTTTTGAATTCATGTAGTCTGACGCATTATAATAGTATTTCAATAATTCACTATAGTAAGATTTAAACATTTTATTTCTGACACTCTCAGGGACTCTCCTGATGTGATCAATAAAATAAAACCGGACCTCATAGCTCTTCCTGAAAAACTCTATTTCATCATATATTGATTTAAAACTTGTAACAGAATCACCATTTTTTCTATAAACGGCCATACATTCATTTAAAAAACCTACTTTGCTTTTACTTGCAATATATAACCATATCGGTCTGTCACCCATTGGCCATTTGTTGCTAAAATCTCCTAAACGATCATTGTATTCATCTATCAACCCTTTCCTTGCTAAAACAGTTGCCGTGAAAATGAAACTTTTAGTCAGGTAATTGATATAAATATCCCCTGTGGGCATATTGGAGTTTAAGTAAGTTTCAACAGTCTTATTTGTCTTACCTGATATCTTTTTATATCCTGTATGCATCATGCCATACTCTGGATTTGCTTCTAAAAAATCTACTTGTTTTTGTAATTTATATGGGTCTGTCCAGTAGTCATCTCCCTCGCAGAATGCAATATATTTACCACTTGACATCGGAAAAATTATTTTTAATAAGGTGTTTTGTTTTTTAAACTGATTTTCTTTCTGATAGACGCATCGAAATAAATTGGGATACTTTATCTCGAAATCTTTTATTATGCTCGCAGTATTATCTGAAGAAGCATCCTCATGTACTAATATTTCAAACGGAAATGTAGTTTGTTGCATTACAAAGCCTTCCAGACATTGTCGGATATAGTTTTCGTGATTGTAAGTAATGCAACAAATACTAACAATAATATTTTTATTAGTAGCAATCAATACTATTCTTTAATCGCATAAGCACAAGGCATCCAACCAAATGGGAATTGCTTCCATTTTACATGTGGAAGAACATCTCTTATTGCACGCATTTCACCTGAAGCAAGCTCAAAAGAATAATGATCAAGCAGAAGAATCCCACCCGGTGTTATTCTTTCCCAAAAATGTTTTAAACATTCCGAAACCACGTCGTATAAACCACAATCAAGAAAGATTAATTTGAATTGTAAATGATTATTTTCTTTAAAAAAAACAGGTAAATCCTTGGATGCATCAAGATTATGTAAATGAACAATATTATCTAATCCTTGCACTTTGACAATCTCCCTGACTTTTTCTTCAGGAGTGCAATAGGATCCTTTTTTAATTATATGTCCTTCTTCTTCGGTAGGAACTGCACCCTGGCACCAGTCAAAACCATGAACTAAGGTTAAAGAATTGGGTTCGAAAATCTTGGTAAGCTTAGCAAATAATATAGAACCAAAACCTAAATTAACTCCTATTTCAGCTATATGACCGGCAACCTCTAAAGTCATTTTATAGGCTTCATATAAAGTTATTTGTCGTGCTAAGGTTTGATGCCCAACAAATGCAGGGAAATGATGTATTAAATCCTGTTTACTGATATCCATTCCTATTAGTGCTTCAAGACCTGATTCGTATTGTGGTCGTAAGTGATTGTGTTTCAAATATTCAAATTTAGCTTTCGTTGAATCGTGTTGCATTTTCTTGTTATTTTAATTTATTTCCAGCTCAGCATAACCAAAACCTGATTTCCCAAAGCCATTACCATTATAGAACATAAAATATTTTCCTTCAACTTCAATAATATTTGGATAACAAATCATTTCAGAATCCCATCCTTCTTCTGATGTATAAATTCCTATCATGTCTTTGTTTTCGACTCTTTCCCAATTGATTAAATCTTTTGAAATCGCTAATCCCAAAGAATAAGCATTTTCCCCTTTTTTTCTATAATTTACAATACTTCTCTGGCTATAATACATATAGTAAATTCCATCATACTGAAAAATTGAAGGTTTTGCAATAGCATCATAATCATTCAATTTATCAATTGCTATTTTATTATTTCTAATCCAATTTATCCCATCTAGTGAATATGCATATTTTAGAATATATGATTGTTCAAATTTCCCATTAATTTTCAACCACTTTGTCCCTGAAGTATATATCATATGCCAAATATTGTTATGGATCTGAATATCTGCAGATCCAATTAAAAATGGATCATCTTTTTGAATTGCAACAATAGGTCCTTCACAAATTCTATCAAAACTAATTCCATCTTTACTTATTGCTAATCCCATCATGCAAGTATGTGGAATTGTCTTCATTTTCGAAAAACCTCCGTAATACAAAAAATATTCATTCTTATTTTGTTTTATAGCAACAGGTAATACTCCATCTTGGTCAAACGCACCTGGTTGTCCTCCTAAAAGTACTGGAGTTTTATAAAATGATAAAATCTTTGAAGGATTTTTAGAATTTAGATCAACAATAGAAATTTGTCCCTTTTGATTTTTATCCCTAGAACCCCAAAAAACTCTAATCCTATCTTTAATAATAATTGCGGTTGGACACTGGAAATGAGAACTCTGTAAATTGTTGTATTTACCAGGTTGAAAAATAAGCCCTTTTTTAATCCATTTCATTTTTTTTCGCTTTAACTAAAATCTTTTCTGCCTCTCTATTGATTATTTCATCCAACCATCTATGCATGCTTTTAGTCGTCAACTTTTGAGCTTCTATCGCTTTTCTTTTGGTTTCTAAGGTAATGCCTTCTATTTTTCCATAGTATCGTGTATTGAAAGTGCCACCTCTTTCTCCGGGTAATTCAATATCAAAATTTCCGTTTGGTTCACCCACTCCCACAGTGTAATCAAATACATAGTGTACATTCCCGTTTATCCATTTGACACATAAATCCCTTGCTTCAATGGGGATATGCTTAAATGGTACAGGATCAGCAAACATTGAATTATTATTAATGCATATCTTTCCATATTCAGTATCTCTTAACCATTCAGGTACATTTTTTTCACTAAAGACGACTTTTCCTCCTGGTCTGACGACCCTTGCCATTTCTTTTAATCCTTTTGGTAAATCGGGAAAATGACCAACACCGGCAAAACAATATAAAGCATCGAAATAATTATCAGCAAAAGGGAGTGAGCAAGCACTGGCAACAACAAACTCTGTGGGTATTTCAACATTTTTCAATCGTTCCATATTATGTGCAAGCATCTCTGGAGATATATCCAATAACCATAATTCACTATTTTTATTTAACCGTGAGGCTATTATTTCAGAATCCTTACCTGTTCCTGCAGAAACTTCCAAAACTTTAAAATTTGGTTTTAATTCCAACAAATCAATCATCCGGTTGCGAATATTTGATTCGTTTTCATTATATAGTTCAAATGTAATATGTACATTTTCATCATATGTTTCTGCAATAGAAGCATAATATTTTCTTGCAAAGGAAGCGTTACCTGTTAAATCGGTCAAAGTAGTAAAATCTGGAATTCCGTTTACTATTTCATATTTATATCCCGAATTATTAATTAACGTTCCGATAATTAAATTTTCTCCTGAATATTCAAAACTTTTAAATAATTTTAATTCACTTTTTGTTTTAGGACAGATAAGTTTGGAGATATTCTGTGTTTTCATTTCTTATAGTTTAATAAATCCTTATTTAAAACATTTTCATGTAACTTTATAGAATCCAAATATTCTACTGGTTCTGAATTTCTAAATCTATTCATAATTTAGCTTCAGCAAATCCAAAACCATTCTTGCCAAACTCATTACCGTTATAGAATAGATAAAATTTATCCTCAATCCGGATAATTCTTGGATAGGCCTGCATTTCGGAATCCCAGTCATTTTCTCTTATGTTTTTGAAAGCTATGTCATCTGTCCTTATCCAGGTTTTTAAATCAGCCGATGCTGCCAGGCCAAGTTTGTACCCGGTAAACGGATTCCTGAAATTCGTCCCCGGCCTGAAACAAAACCACATGTAATATTTGTTTCTGAATAGTTGTACAAACGGAGCATTTTGAGCTTCACACTCTAAAATCTCAGGGATACAAAACTCTTTTTGTGATACCCAATTAATTCCATCATTAGATATTGCATTCTTTATTTTATATACAGGATCGATCCTCCCCTGGTTCTTTACCCATTTATAACATGATGAATACCACATATAATATAAATCATCAATTAACAAAACATGCGGTCCGTTTATCAAAAACGGATCATGTATATTCTTTGCCATTACCGGGCCGTTTGATACTTTTGTAAAAGTTGTCCCATCATCATAGCTGATAGCCAATCCTATTGCTGTTGTATAGGGTACGCTGATTTCTCTTGACCACCCTGTATAGTAAAGTAAAACCTGGTCACCGCGGCGTAACAAGGAACCCGGCATTATACCATACTGGTCGAAAGAGCCTGATTCTCCCAGCTGTAAAATTGGCCGGTCGTGTATATAAATTATTTCTTCCGGATTCTCTTTTTCAACATCAACATAGGAGGTATAGCTAATATATTCCCCTTCTTCAGATTCCGGACGGGTGGTATAAAATATTCTGATCCGGTTTTCAAACTCCAGAGGAGTAGGTACCTGGGCATAATTATGAGACCAGTTAAATTTTCCAGGCGGCCTAAATATTAAGCCCCTCTTCTTCCAGATCAAACTTTTCATTATTCTGAAAGGACTTTCTTTCTTTTGTTAAATACTGATAATAATCTATATGTTTTAACCGGGCAAAATCCAGATGATTCAGCAGTACGTAATGAAGCCATGTTTTCTGTGAAACAATCCCAATTTACAACCAGACCTCTCATAATTGACTCATTTATAAATGCCTGTGTAACAATTTTACCAAGACCTTTCCCCTGGTAGCCGGGCAGTGTTGCAATATCAACTTCTGATACGCCATCAGCTATGCAGGCGCTGTAACATACAGATACAGGATCACCTGCCTGATTTACTATGCATTTACCATAGCCGTTTGTTGTAAAATCAGAGGGAGAGGACCAATATCTGTTACCCAGATCAAGCTTAAAAACTTCGAGTTCATTGAAATCAAGCTGGCTGCAATCATACAATTTAAATCCTTCCGGAAGAACATTTAACTCTATCGGGTTCTTTGACAAATATTGCAATTGTTGCCTTTCCCTCTGCTTTATACCCAGTCCCTTTTCTTCCAGCATTTCAGACAATGATTCATGCGGATCATAAATATGAAAATAAAATGGGATATCAACCGATTCATAAATAAAATTAATAAATGATTTCTTCAGATGAGCATTTTTTAACAAGAAATATTGAGAAAAACCAGAATTTGTCAGAAAAAAGATGATTTTGGGATCTTCAATATTATCTGCAAATACTTTCCCTTTCTGAAATCCCTGAAGCACGGCATTTATTAAAGGAAAATAAGTTTTCCCTTCCTTAATCAGCAATGCCCGGTAAAGTTTGACCCTGTCAGCCGGGATTATATTCACCTACAAATCAGTGAATTTTGAAAACCTGAGAAATTGTTCGCTTTCTAATCTGAAAACTTTTGAGGACTCTTCAATAACGACCTTTTTATCTGCAAGATTTTTAGTTACCAGGGTATTGGCGCCAAGAAAACATTCATTCCCGATATTTACACCATGCCCCACAGTTGAATTAACGGCAAAAAAACAATTATTGCCAACTTTCACAACGCCTGAAATATTTGTACATGATGTCAGCCAGCAATTATTCCCTATCCTGGAATGATGACCTATCATTGCTCCGCTCCAGACAAACGTATTATTTCCTATTTCTACTGCAGGATGGATAATTGCCGGGGGCATAATAAAACAATTCTCACCATGTTTTACGGATGAAGGTATTTTTGATCCAGGACTTACAATTGAAACAATTTCATAACCCAGTTCTTTTGCCGCCAGATATTTTGCTTCCCTCAACCGGTTTAAATCCTGGTAGCCTGTAGCAATGAAAATGGAATAATCCGCAGGTTTATAATGATCCTTAATTTCTTCAAAAGGGATCACCGGCAAATTATGAAACCTGTTTTCTCCAATAAACTTCCTGTCAACCGTAAATGACACCACATTATAATTGCACTCGTTTTTTGCATAATAAAAAACGACATCTGCAATCTTTCCGTTTCCAAATATTATAAGATCCTTCATAAAGATTTATTTAAAGCTTTTTAAAACAATCCGGTCTATTTTTCCACTTTGATTCAATGGCATTGTATCCAGAATTTTTATTATTCTTGGAATCATATAGGGTGGAAGTATTTTTTTTATATCCTCTCTTATCGATTCAACTGAAACAGGGCTCTTTAATGTCACAAAAGCTTTTATCTGACCAAGGCCATCCTCAAATTTTTCATATACAACCCCTGTCTGGTTTATATATTCCAATAAATTAAATCCGGCTTCAATTTCTTCAAGCTCAATTCTATATCCCATGTGCTTTATCTGGTTATCAGATCTTCCTAAGATATGTATAATCCCGTTGTCGTCCTCTCTGACAATATCTCCTGTTTTATAAATGATCTTTCTATAATTTTTGATAAAAGGATGTTGAATGAAAGATTTTTCTGTCCTCTCAGTATCGTTGTAATAGCCAGGTCCGACCTGGGGTCCTGCCAGGGCAAGCTCCCCGTATTTTGCCTCATTATTGCTCTCATCCAAAATCAAATAATCAAAATTCGGAGCCATATGCCCCAGCGGGGCAAGATTTATCATATCCTTAAAATCTTCAGCGTTTACGTCATATGCCGAACATATACAGGTGCATTCTGTAGGACCATAAACATTTACTATTCTTATCCGGTCTGCAAAAAGATCAAACAGAATTTTAAGCTTGGATTTCGGAAATCCTTCTCCACCAAAAGTAATTACCTTTACATTTTTAAATACATCGCTGGTCAGAGCCTTCATTGTTATCAAAAAAACAAGCAGAGACGGAACAGAAAACCAGATCGTTGCTTTTATTTTATCAACATATGAAACCAGTTTTGCCGCCTGTTTTACAGTTTCCGGAGCAACCGGAGCCATGGCAGCTCCATTAAACAAACTGGCATAAAAATCAAAAACCGAGTTATCAAAAAACATCGGATTAACATTTGTCAGAATATCATCCTTTTCAATATGATAAGTTTGTTTCGTCCAATTGACAAAGTTCAGCAGATTCTGATGAGTCATAACAGCTCCTTTCGGGAAGCCGGTAGAACCCGATGTAAACATAATATATGCCGGATTATCAGAACTTATCAATGATGTCAGATCAAGATCTTCATTTGAGTAAGTCTCTAACTTCGTGAAAAAACTTTTTGAAAAAATATCCAACAGAGGAATTTTGAAGTCAGTAATTGTATTTAATAAGGCTTCCTGATCATAAGCCAATAACACGGGATTACATCTATCTATTATTTTTTTTAATCTTTCGAAAGGGCTTGTATCATCAAGATTAACATAGATTGCTCCTGTTTTCAGACAGGCAAGCATGAGGGCATAGCTTTCCTTCGTTTTATTATTGAAAATACCTACAACATCATTCTTATTAACTTTCAGATCGAGTAAATAACGGGCAATCTGGTTTGAAAGACAATTCAATTCCTGAAAATTAACTTTCTCATTTTCACTAAACAGAATTGCCGAATTATCCGGTTCCTCAGCAGCGATAGAATAAAATAGAAGTCCTAAATTATAGTTATACATCAGGAATAATATGATTAACCATTTGACAACACCATTCCCCCATCAATTTCCAAGATCTTACCGTTGAAATAATCATTTTCAATAATAAATTCCACAGCTTTTGCCAATTCCTCCAGTTGACCAAGACGTCCGGAAGGTATTTCACTTATTATCTTTTTTACTGTACTTTCTTTTAAAGCACCATGTGTGGATGGGGTATCGAAGAATCCCGGAGCAATACCCGCGGCCCTTATACCAAACAAGCTGAGTTCCCTGCTCCAGGCAATAGTAAGCGCATTTACCCCGGCTTTAGCTGCCGAATAAACTGACTGGCCCGAATTCCCATTTGCTGAAATTGAACTTACATTTATTATCAGTCCTTTAATCTTATTTCTTACCATATTATCAACCACATTGACCGAACAGTTAAATACTGAAGTCAGGTTCACATTTAACATTTTATCCCAGTTCTCTTTTGAGTGTCTCCGATCTTGCCTGTTAAAGAAGTTTATAAGTAGTTCGCTATGAATTATCCCCGCATTATTAATAAGAACATTTGTGTCCGGGCTCGTTTCATAAATTTCTTTAATAACCTTAGTCGTTTCTTCATAATCAGTCAGGTCGCATTGGAATAAATTAATATTCGATAATCCGTTGAATTTTTGTAATCCGTCCCTGTTAATGTCAATCAAAAAAAGCATATCTGCCTTATCTTTCAAATAATCAGCCAGAAATGATCCAAATCCACTTGCGGCGCCGGTAATTATGATTTTTCGATTTCGGTATTCCATAAACAACAATTATTTCATTAATTTTCTGCTTATTATCTCTTTTGCTTTCTTAATACAATCAAGTTCTATAATTTCATCATCGGTAAGAGTAATGTTGAATGCCTCTTCTGTTCTGACTATTAACATCATGAAGGTCATTGAATCCCATATTTCCATATCTTTAAATTTCATATTTTCATCAACATCAGATATTTCAATCTGCAACACATTTTTTACAACATCTCCCAACTTCTGTTCTGTCATATCAGTTCATATTTATTAAGCAGGTTCCGGATATCATTTTTATTATTAAACATCATTACATCAATTATTGAAAGAAAAGGAACAAAATCTGAATTAAACTGCTTGTATTTCTCAGGTATTGTCTTTATGAACTTAAGCTTAATATTATTACTTCTGAAGACATTATCATCATAAAGTTCCTTACCACCAATTGCATTAATATATAAGTCTGCGCCTTCCTGTTTACAGATATCTATTATTTTGTCCTGAGCTTTTAACCGGCGATTATTATTTATCCTGGAAGTTTCGACTATCTCAGTTTTAATATCCAGATATTTACAGATAGCCTTAAGTTGAAATGTCAACCATTTTGAAAGGTTTGTCTCAGACTGTGCAAGAATGGAATTTATTACTTCAAAACTTGTAATAAAATTCGGGGCCCTTTTATAACTTAATTCTAAGGTTTTCAGAAATTTTAATCCCCATTTGTCATCAGCAATTTCACATTCAGATATTATTCTATTTTGAGTTGCCTTTGCTACTGGAACTGAAAACAGGTGTTCTTTCCCGTTTACCAGAATTCTGTTCCGGTTAATCCAGCCTCTCATTATAAAATTGACATCATCGAGAATCACAAATTTATCTGCAGCATTAATTAACTGAAAATACCCTAAATAAGGGAAAATATATGGCTGCATTATTGCCAGCTTCATTTCCTGAAACTTAAAATTATCTTACATATCCTTTGGATAACCTTCATTCCCAAATCAGGATAAATTGGCAAACAAAGCACCTCTTTTGCAGCTTTTTCAGCCACCGGCACCCTGCCCTCATGTGCAGAATCAAGGTTCCTGTATGTTGGTACCTGACTTATTAACGGATAAAAATAGCGCCTGCAGAAAATATTATGATTTCTTAAGTTCTCATAAAGCTCATCGCGGGACCTTCCATATTTGGTGCTGTCGATAAATACAGGGAAATAAGCATAGTTGTAGTCGATCCCCGGAAGATCATTTAAAACAGTTATTCCCGGAACTTCATTCAGGATCTCCCTGTATGAGACTGCTATTGCTTTTCTTTTATAAATAGCTTCTTCAATATATTTCAGCTGTAATATTCCAATTGCAGCCTGGAATTCATTCATTTTAGCGTTTATCCCGGGGGCAACAACCGTTACTTCGTCTGTAATTCCAAAATTTTTTAACTGATCAATATGTTGTTTTGTTTTTTCATCATGACAAATGATTGCACCTCCTTCGAAAGTGTTGAATACCTTGGTTGCATGAAAGCTCAGAACAGAAAGGTCCCCAAAATTTGTTATTGATGTTCCATTGACCTTAACATTAAAAGCATGAGCAGCGTCATATATAACCTTTAATCCATACCTTTCAGCAATTTCCTGTATCTTTTCAGTGTTACACGGATTTCCATAAACATGCACCGGGAGAATTGCAGTTGTTCCGGGGGTTATTGCTGCCTCAATCTTATTTGGATCAAGGTTAAACGTAACAGGTTCAATGTCTGCAAAAACAGGTGTTATACCATTCCACCAGAGTGCATGTACGGTAGCCACAAAACTGAATGGAGTTGTTATTACTTCTCCCGACATTTTTAACGCCTGAATAGCTGTAATAAGAGCCAGTGTTCCGTTAGAAAATAGAGAAATGTACTTTACACCTAAAAAATCACATAGCTTATTTTCCAGCTCCTTATGGAAATGGCCGCAATTTGTCAGGATATGGCTATTCCATATATCTTCTAAAAATGGAATAAATTCTTCTAATGGAGGAAGGTATGGTTTAGTGACATATATTGGATTCTTCTTCATTTCTCAACAACATATAATACTGACCGATGATGAATGCCATATTTATCGAAAGTTTCCTTACCAAAAAAGTCAACACCTAGTTGCATTACTTTGAAGCCCGTCTTTTCAAGCTTCCCTACAAATCCACCTTTCGAATACATTCTTATATGATCGTTTTGCCCGTAATATTTCCATCGGTCAGCTTCAGTAATCCACGCAGAATTTTCTAAATCTTCTTCCAAGGTCAATAGAATTGGTACCATAACAATCGCATAACCACTTGGTTTAAGTACCCGAAAAAGTTCATATAAAGCTTTCCGATCATCTTTTATGTGTTCCAATACATGTGAACAAAGGATTATATCAAATTTCTCATTCTCGTAAATATTTAAATCAGTAATGTCAGCTTTGTCATCAGCATCTTCCTTATATAAATCGACTGATCTATATTGAATAAATGGGAATTTTTTAATCCAAGTGGTAAGATTTTTATTGGGAGCTATATCAAGAAAATGATATATCGTCTCATTATCTGGTATTTCTGAAAATCGTTTTTTAAAAAAGAGAGCATATAATCTATTCCTATCTGAACTGCCACATAAAGGACAACTATATTTTAGGTAATTAAAAGTCTCGCTATAGAAAAAGGGATGTATATATTGATGTTTATCAAGCAATTCAAAAATAGAATCCGGAAACCGGTTGAAACGTGTTAGTTTGGAATTACAGATTGGACAAGCATAATGTTTTTCTAAAAATATATTTCTCACAGATGTTTCTACTCTATATAAATATTTTTTGAATAAATGTGGTAAAAAAACTCCCAAATATTTTCTATATTTCATAATACTCCCAGTTAAATTTAGGTCTCACTGCTCCAATCCATTTACCATACCATGCTGTATTTTCTCTAGGGATATCGAGAACCTTAAAAAAAACAGGTTCTCTTTGTTTGTATAAAACAGTTGACGCATCTTTTACAAAATAATTATCTATTGTATAAACATCGTCATTTAAAAAATTCCCCGGGATATGAACTATAACGCGATGTAATCCTTTATTTAATGTCTTCCCTGGCGATGAATCATTAAAAATAGGATCACCTTTGGTATTTTTTAAAACTAAACTTAGATTAATTTTCTGGTTGAAAACCAGATTAATAAAGTCAATAATTATATCTATTGGCGTACTGACATCAATTATAGTTGAATCAATATTTTTGGAAATTATCTTTATTGACTTTACTTTAATATGTTCATTCCCGGGCATATTATTTAATTCCCAGTTTTGTTCAAGTTTATAATCTGAGCCTAGAGTTAAATACTCATTTATTATATCTAAAGTCTTCCCATGCAGTTTAATACTTCCGTTTTCGATTAAAATAGCCTCAGTGCATAATGCTTGTATCGCCTGCATATTATGGCTCACAAATAATACCGTACGGCCACTTTTACTTACTTCTCCCATCTTTCCGAGACATTTATTCTGAAATTCGGCATCACCAACCGCTAATACCTCATCAACAATAAGAATTTCAGGTTCTAAGTGTGCGGCCACAGCGAAAGCTAATCTGACATACATACCGGAAGAATATCTTTTAACGGGAGTATCTATGAATTTTTCTAAGCCGCTAAAATCAACAATTTCATCATATTTTTCTTTTATTTCCCAACGCTTCATTCCCAATATTGCACCGTTCAGATATATGTTCTCTTTACCGGTTAACTCCGGATGAAATCCCGTACCCACTTCCAGTAAACTTGCGACGCGTCCCGTTATTTGAATTCTGCCTGTTGTTGGTTCTGTAATACGGCTCAATACTTTTAACAGTGTGGACTTTCCAGCCCCGTTTCTGCCAATTATTCCAACTCTGTCCCCCTTCTTAACTTCAAAATTTATTTCTTTCAGAGCCCAGAATTCTTCCAGGTTATCTCCTGCAATTAACTGGCCTCCTTTCAATAAATGTTTAGTTTTGAGAAACGAATTCTTTAAGGTATTTGATATTACATCTCTTAATGCTGTGTAGCGTTCGCGCTTCTCATGCCCGATTATATAACTTTTTCCCAAGTTATCTACCTTAATTACTGTGTCGCTCATGCCAGATTGTCGAAAACTAAATATAATCAGCAAATGCCTTTTCTGCCCTCCTGAAATACCTGATTCCAATTAAAGTAAACAAAAGGGTTACAATAATCGAGATCCAGAGACTTATAAAATAGTATTCAGTATTATCCCTGATTATGCACCAGCGAAATCCGTCTATTATTCCTACCATGGGATTAATTGAATAAATTAACATCCATTTTTGTGGTATTATATTACTGTTAAAACCAACAGGTGAAACATATAATCCCAATTGTACGATGAAAGGAATAATGTATCGGAAATCCCGGTATTTTACATTTAATGCTGTCAACCATATTCCAATACCAAATGAGGTAAAAAAGACAAGAATGGTAAAGAATGGAAGAAAAACAATTTGCCAGGAAGGAACATAATGATAATAAAGCATAATTACAACCAGTATGGCGAAAGAAATAAAAAAATCTATGAAGCTGGTTATAATTGCACTTGTAGGAATAATTATCCGGGGGAAATATATTTTTGAGATCAGGTTCGTATTTCCTGTCAGACTATTACTGCATTCAGTTAAGGAGGTTGAAAAGAACTGCCATGGTAAAAGTGCGGCAAAAACCATGATAGGGTATGGAGCATTCCCGACAGAGGGCAATTTTGCCAGCTTGCCAAATACAACGGAGAAAATCATCATTGTCAGCAAAGGACGGATTACGGCCCAGGCCACGCCTATAGCAGTTTGTTTATAACGCACCTTAATATCTCGCCAGGTCAGAACATAAAAGAGTTCTCTGTAGCGCCATAAATCTGTCCAGTAATTTTTCTCGATCCGGCCGGGTTCAATAATTATATTGGAAAACTCTTTGTTTGCGTTCATTAAATTTCCTTAATTATTCTGGCGGGAATTCCTCCCACCATTGTTGCTGGTTTAACATAATCATTCACCAGTGAACCGGCTGCAACAAAACAATTTTTATCCAAAACAACACCTTTCAGAATTGTGGAATTTGCACCGATATAAACTCCGTCATTTATTATAATCGGGTCTGATGTGATGGGAAATTTTAAGCTTAAAGGTGATTTGCTCATGTCAATATGTGTGACAAAGGTTACCTGCATTGATATTACAACATTATTCCGTATTTCAACTTTATCCTTTAAATCAAAGAAGCAGTTTTTCCCTATATGGCAGTTAAACCCTACACTTAAATTGGAATAATCGAGACAATTATGGAATATTAATCCCGACTCAATATCACAATTTTTCCCAATAGAGGCTCCGTTTCTTTTTAAGATCAGCTGTAAAGATTCTTTATCAACCCTTTGAATAAAAAGATTAGCCACACTAAATCCTAAAATTATCTTACGTATTTGAAAAAGTAAAAGATTAAATGATGCGAAAATCTTTCTCGTTTTTTTCCGTAAACCTGTTTTCATTGTGTTTAATAAATCACTTTGCAGCTAATATTAGTTTTTGTTCCAATCGTTTAATTTGCTATTAATGAAGTTAATTTCATCGCTTGTTAAATCAGCATGCAGAGGAAGGGTAATTAATCTTTTGTGCTCCATTTCTATAAAAGGACAATTATTGCCCCATGGTTTAAAAAGAGGCTGAAGAGATAATGGAGTATAATGACAACCAGTTGCTATCCCATTCGATTTCAGATATATTATCAAATCGTTACGTTTTTCTGCTCTTATGCCAAACATCTGATAGGTGTATCTGTCTGGTTCAAAAGGAAGCAATGGTTTGATCCCCATGATTCCATTAATTCCTTCGAGATAATCCTGTATTATCTCCGAACGTTTCTTATTTAATTCCGGGAGTCTTTTCAACTGGACCAAACCAATTGAAGCCGCAAGATCATTCATATTATACTTCCATCCCAGTATTTTAAGTTCATAAAACCAATGCATTGCATCTCTGGCGGCATGTGTATATTCCTGTGCGGATTTCCAGTTATCTTTATCTATTCCGACCCAACGCATGGCTTTAACATCTTTAAAAAGATCAGGATCGTTAGTCACCATCATGCCTCCATCACCAGTTGTCATACACTTTTTTTCTTCAAAGCTGAAACATCCGATATCACCCCAGGTGCCAAGCGATTTACCCTGATATTTACCTCCAGCAGTATGAGCACAATCCTCAATAATCTTCAATCCATTCTCTCTTGCCCATGGAACAAGTTTTTCCATGGGTACCGGATGTCCGGCATAATGTACCGGAATAACGGCTACACAATCCTTATCGTACTTACATTCAAGATCTTCCATACTAATTCCAAGCGTAACAGGATCAGAATCGACAAAAACCGGTATCAGGTCATTATATAGGACAGCAGAGGCTGTAGACGAAAAAGTCAATGATGGCACCAACACTTTTTTCCCTTTTGAAAACCCGAAAAGCCGCAAGGCAAGATGCAATGCAGCAGTAGCAGAATTGACTCCTACAGCCATTTTACAACCAATATATTCTTTCCAGGCCTCTTCAAATTCATTTACTTTAGGTCCCAGACCTATCCATGACCTGTCAAAAGCCTCTTTCACAGCCTGTAATTCTTCTTCTCCCAGGGAAGGTTTAAATAATCGAATATTCATGGTGTGGTGCGTAAAGCGTTACCTGTTAACATTTTTCTAAAAACTCCTGCAAACTCATATTTTTTTGATCTTTAGCAGACAACACAGGGTTTGTATCCGGCCATTTAATCGATAAATCGACATCGTTCCAGATAATACCCCTTTCGTGATCAGGAGAATAATAATTATCAACCTTATAGACTACTTCACTGATATCTGTCAATGTATAAAAACCATGGGCAAAACCACGGGGTATATAAAGCATCTTTTTATTTTCTTCCGACAATTCTATGCCTACCCATTCAGCAAAAGTTGCTGAATTTTTACACAAGTCAACAGCTACATCAAAAATTGCTCCCCTTATACACCGGACAAGTTTTGTCTCTGCAAAGGGATTTACCTGAAAGTGCAAGCCTCTGATTATTCCTTTTTTTTCGGAACGGGAATGGTTTTCCTGGATCCATTCTGTATTCAACCCATGGCTTTTGAAAATGTCCTTATCAAATGTCCGCATAAAAAATCCGCGTTCATCAAAATGCGGTATAAGTGTTATTTCAAAAACTCCTTTTAGTTTTTGTTCCTTAAATTCCATTTTTCTGAATACTCCTTTATTTGATTAAGAGATAACAGGTAAACATCATTTTTTGAATAGTTCCTGTACCAATAAATTGCCATTTCAATGGCTTCATTAAAACTCAAAACAGGTTTCCAGCCAAGAATAGTTTTTGATTTGTTTATGTTGAGCTTTAATGTTTCGGCTTCATGATGTTTCTTATTATTTCTTATGATCTCCCAATTCCCATGACCCCAACATATAATAATATTTTCAATTAAATCTTTTACACTTACCATCGCTCCCTCTTCAGGACCAAAATTCCAGGCTCCTGAATACCTGACCGGATCTTCATTCATCATAACAGCAAGTTTAAGGTATCCGCTTATTGGCTCAAGTACATTTTGCCATGGCCGTATTGCCCCGGGATTACGAATAGTAACTGTTTTCTCTTCCTCCAGCGCCCTTATACAATCAGGAACAATCCTGTTCAGAGACCAGTCTCCGCCACCAATGACATTCCCAGCTCTGACAGTGGCCATAGATTTCCCGGATTCTATGAGAATATTTGGATTAAAAAATGATCTGAAATAGGATTGTGAGACGATCTCTGCCCCTACTTTACTTGCACTATAAGGATCATGACCACCTAAAGGATCAGATTCTTTGTAACCGGTTATATTCTGCTGCTCTTCATAGACCTTGTCAGTTGTAACTATCACAATTTGTTTTACTGATTTTGTTTTTCTGCAGGCTTCCAGTACGTTAACGGTACCCAAAATATTTGTTTCAAAAGTGTATACCGGGTCATTATAACTTTCAAGAACTAATGGTTGTGCAGCAAGATGAAACACTACTTCAGGTTGTACTTCAGCAAATATTTTAAAAAGCCCCTTTTTGTTACGAATATCTTCATAATATGATCTCATCTTTCTTTCAAGTTTAGCCAGGACAAAAATATCTTTTGTTGTAGCAGGAGGTAAAGCAATGCCAATGATTTCTGCCCCCATTTCTTTAAGCCAGATTGATAACCAGGAACCCTTAAAACCGGTATGGCCGGTAATCAGGATTTTTTTGCCTTCATAAAAAGAATTAAAAATCAATCCCATAATTTCCAGACAGGATTTTCATTCCATAGTTTATTAAGATAAATATAATCACGATAGGTGTCCATACATTGCCAAAAGTCTTTGTGCTCATAAACAGAGAGTTCCCCTTTTTCTACTAATAGTTTCATTGGTAAACCCTCAAGATCACAGGATGGATCATCAGGCAAAATATCAAGAAAATCCCTTTTAAAAACAAAATAACCTCCATTAATTGGTTTTTGATTTAAAACATCCTTCGTTTGCTGCTTAAAGCTGATTACTTTTCCTTTATTAATTTCAAGGTCTCCAAAACGTGAGGGGGGATAAACTCCGGTTACCGTCCCGGTTGTATTCATTCTGTTATTAAAATTAACCAGTTTCCCAATATCAACATCGGCTACAGCATCTCCATATGTCAGCATAAATTTATCATCAGTTATAAAACTTTTGCATTTTCTAAGCCGGTAAGCCGTCATTGAATCAATTCCTGTTTCAACAAGGGTCACCTTCCAGTTTTCTTCAGCATTATTATTATGAATTTCAACACTCCCTGAAGCTGCCAGATCAATAGTTAAATCGGAATTATACAGATTGAAATTCAGAAAGTAATCTCGTATAATGTTACCCTTATATCCTAAAGCGAGAATAAACTCGTTGTATCCATAACAGGAATAATGCTTCATTATATGCCAAAGAATTGGTTTCCCCCCAATTTCGACTAATGGTTTAGGTTTAAAGTCAGTTTCCTCCCTCAACCGGGTTCCCATTCCTCCACAAAGTATTACTGTCTTCATCAATTTAATTTATCTGAATTATTCATTACTAACTTCTAGCTCTCTTCCGAATAATAACGTTTCCCGGTTTCTGAATAACCATATTTGCTGTAAACATACTTCCCATAGTAATTATAACCATACGAATAGCCATAGCCCAATGAATAACCATATCTTAATCCATATCCATAATACCCTGTAAGACTTATATCGTTAATAATTATACCAAGGTTCTTAAACGTTTTATTTGTATATAAGTCCTGTATAATTGAGAGTGTGTTTTTTGATGTATACCTCTGCCTGACCACCAGAATATACATATCGACATAAGGTGTAATAACTAATGCATCAGTAACGATAGCAATTGGAGGAGTGTCGATTATTATATAATCAAATTCCTTTTTTGCCTGTTCAATAAACTCCTGCATCCTGACTGTTTCAATAAGCTCTGCCGGATTTGGTGGAATCTGTCCCGCCGGTGCATAATAAAGATTCTCAATCCCGGTCTTCTGAATCGCTTCTTCATAGTTTATATCACCACATAAATATGTACTCATTCCTCTGCCATTTTCAACTTCAAGAACTTTATGTATCCTTGGCTTTCGTAAATCCAATCCAATCAGGAGTACTTTCTTTCCCAGTTTGGCAGTAATAGTGGCAAGATTTACTGAAATAAAGGTTTTCCCCTCGGCTGTAATAGTTGATGAAACTGCAATTACCGGAGTTTTGCTCTCTTTTACGAAGTATTTTAAATTTGTCCTGACCGACCTGAATGATTCGGCAAGTGTAGATCCAGGCTTATCATTAACCGGTATTTCGGACTTATAATCATTATGACTGATAAATCCGATAATTGGTGCATTGGTTCCTTTTGCAACATCTCTTTTATCAATAATCCTGTTATTAAAGAAATCTATCAGGAATAAGCCTAAAGCAGGTATAAAGAAACCAAGCAGTAATGCAAATGTTAAATTCTGCTTCTTTTTAGGTTTAACCATTGAACTATTAAAAATATATGCTCTGTCTATAATCTTATTATCAGATACATTTGAAGCTTTTGCAATACCTGCCTCTGCACGTTTTTCAAGAAGATATGTATAAACTGAATTGTTAATATCAAATTCCCGTTGAATTCCAATCATCTGACTTTCTGTCGCAGGTAATTTACTTACCTCTGATTCTACAGCTATTATCTTGGTGATTACATCAGATAATGAAGAATTAATATTTCTCATCCCGCTCTCGACATTTTCATTCAAAGCACTTTTAGCCCTTTTAATTTCCTCCTCCATTAATGAAAGTGGTTCTGTTTGATAATCAAGGTTCATTTCCAGTTTCTTTTTCTGCTGCTGTAATTGAGCAAGCTCCTGAACCATCCTTATTAACTGAGGATCAGATACCCCCATGATGGTAGGAGAGACCAGATCTCCAGTCTCATTTTTGGAACTCAGGTATTCAGTTAAATATTCATAGTATTTTTTCTGAAGTTCCAATCCTGTTCTTTCAATCTCAAATCTCTCAAACCGGTTTTGAATAATAGCACCTTCTTTACTCAGGTCAATAAGTTTATTGGCGCGTCTGAAGTTTTCAAGGTTACTCTCGGCAATAGATAAAGAGGATGAAATAAGGTTCAGTTGAAGGTCAATGAATTTTATTGTACTGTCAGCAGTCTGGTTCTTAAACTCAAGTCCCTGTGTTATATAAAGTTCCATTAATTTGTTTAAGTAATCGGCTTCTTGTTGTGCAACAGGTCCTGTAAGTGTCATTCTTACAATTGAGGCTTCTTCTTCAATAGGACTGATAATTAATCTGTTCCTGTATTGATTGGCCAGACTCTGGGGTGAAGCAAACCTGAAATAATATTTATTAGATAAATCCGGATCAAAATCAAATTTATCAGCAGATCTTGGTTTCACAATAAAACTGAATCCTCTTTCTTCAAATACTTCTCCAATAAGCATTTCCTTTTCTGTTTTAGTGTCACCATTAATTACAATCCTGTACTTGTTTTCAGAAATAATAATAACAGATATCTGTACTCCAAAAAGTTGTTTTTTGTCAGAATTGGGAATTACTATAAACGGGCACTCATTATACAATCTCTTTTCAACAATATTCCTTCTTCCAACACCCACATAAATAATATGAAAATCGGGCAAATCCTCTATTACTCTCTGGTTAAGCGTATAAGATTTAAGTATGCTTATTTCATTCCTTAGATTCTGCCTGGTTTTAAAATAATCGCTCCCGGATATAAATGTTTCATTACTGGACAACCCCCCTCCAACCAGGTCATCCTTTATAAGCATTGTAGAAGATACTGTAAACAGCTTTTCAGAATACCTGTTTACCCCGTATACTATACTTAAAGAAATCAATAGTGCAATAGCAAACCAATACCAGTTGCTAAGAAATAGTGATATGTATCGCTGGATATCTATTGAATAGTCCTCATTGGTGATAAGGTTATCTGATGAATAGTTTGGGTCCATAAAGAATAGGTTATTTTGAATTAATGATAATCATGCTTAATTATTTTCCAAAATAATTTATTAATAATAATGTGGTTGTGATTGCAGACGAAACTGAAGTAAGAATAAATGAAAAAGTAGGAAGGTTCAGATTAAATATTTTCTTCGATTCAGGTTCAATAATTACAACATCGTTAGGGAGTAAGAAATATCCTTCACTGGAAAGGATTTTTTTATCCTGAAGATTAAGTCTGAAAGGTTCCGTGCCATTTTCGCCAGACCTGACAACAAGAACGTTGTCCCGGCGCCCAAAATCATTTAAACCGCCAGCCCGTCCGACAGCTTCGAGAACAGTTAGGTAATTATTGTAATTAATATATGTGCCGGGGCTTTTTACCTCCCCTATTACCGTAAACTTATAACTTAGCAGTTTACATTCAACTGTCGAATTTTTAAACACTTTATCAGTTGAATCCTGGATCACATTTCTTGCCTCTTCAAGTGTAAGTCCGCTGACTTTTATTAACCCAAGAACCGGTATTCTTATACTCCCTTCTGAATTTACATCATAACCATAGAGATATCCTCCGGATTCCCCTTGTGATAAACTAGATGATGTATTACCCCCTGTTGTTAATAAAAAATCGATTATAGAGCCCTCGGGATTCATTGCCTTGGCAGAGATATATAGTATATCCCTCGGCTTAATCTGGTAACCAGGGATAGTCATTGTAAATGTTTCTTCACCCTCAGTTTCAGTCAGATTATTAAGGTAAGCGAGTTTTTTCTGACTGGTGCAGGCAGAAGCTAAAAGAATTGCTGCTGAAATTATAAGTAAATTATGTTTCATTATATTGTTTTTAAGAAAATAATGGATAAAGATAAAAGACAAAAGTCACAAGACAAAAGTAGAATTAAGTCATATTTCGAATAGTTATAATTTTCCTTTTTTATCCTTTTCCCTAAGCCCTTGGGAATGCTTCCGCCCCGTCAATCACAAGCTTTAAAGTGACTAACAAGCTTAATTCTTATATTCTTACAGCGTTATTAACTTATCAATAGGAACGCTGTCAATATGCTCAATATCCTGTTCCGGCTGATACGGAATTATGTAACAGTAATTTACTTTCCTCGCTGTTCCATAGGGGGAAAAGATCTGCCGGTTTAATTTTATAAAGGTGGTTGTCAGCTTCTACCTGGTTAAGGACTACATAACTCACCTTCCGCCCCACCAGTTCTTCGGCCTGTACGACTTTCCTGGCAAGGTATTCACGGTCGATGTCTTCGCCTACCAGGATAAGGTCTATTACCGGACTGTCTTTACCACGGGCAAAGTCTCCTGTCAGATAGACAAACATCAATTTGCCGATACGATGAATCACCTTTTCAATGACACGGTCGATACCGGTCTCTTTCATTATAATATTATGGATATCCCCAAAAAGCGGGTGGTTCCGGTTTGCCTGGTAAACTTTCTTATTCCCATCCCGGAGTGAATGTAAAAGGCCTGCCTTTTCAAACCGATTCAACTCAATACGTATTGCATTTGAAGATTCCCCAAATTCAGATTCAAGTCCACGGAGATGGGCTTTTGTGCTGCTGTTAAGAAAGAATTTCTTTAACAGCTTAATCCTGGTTTGTGATGTTATAAGAGTATTTATCATCAGGTCAGGCGAAATGAGTAACAAATTTACTCAATGTTTTGAATTATACAAATCAAATCTGTTTTTTATGACTGAAATTTGGATAGAAGGGTTGCAGGGTGCAGGGTGCAAAATGAGGTTAGCGATGTGTGGAGAATTATATGCGACGTAATGTACATGATGAGGAGGTACTGTTAGCCTTAGGTATAATATGCAGCAAATCCGTTGCACCATGTCGTTTCTCCGTCATCAGTAACTCGCTGTTCGTCAATATTCAAACATTTCCTCAAGTGGTTTGTTAATAAATATTATATTTGCAATTAGATTGCAGAAATAATGCAGATTGCAACTAAATCTGATTTCTTGTAGTCATACTTTATAATATACTTTTAGTATGAAAAAGATACTGATTATTTTATTATTTATAATCTTACCATTCCTTTTGCACGCTCAACTAAGCGGTAGTGGAACAAAAACCAGTCCATATAGTGGAACTTTTCAGGGGAATCTTCAATGGAACAGTACAAATTTTACAAATGGTAAGGTATTTATCGGAGGGGATGTTACGATAGATAATGAAGAACTTATTATCGAAGCAGGAATGAAAATCATTTTCGTTGCTGAAGGAGCTGATCTGAAAATAACCAGTACCGGCCAGTTAACAGCAGTTGGCACACCAGGTAATAAAATTACTTTCACAGCAGATGATGATGATGATGGAATTTATGGTGAAAGCACTGAGAGATGGGGGCATATTTCGTTTCAGGGCATGACACCGTCTAATCCAGAGAATTACCCCTCCATAATTGATAATTGTATAATTGAATATGGTAAGAAAGGTACAAGTTCTGGTAGCGTTGACTCATGGGGGGGCGGTGTACAAATTTCCTTTTCTTATCTCACAATTTCGAATACAATTATAAGAAATAATTTTGCTGGATGGGGTGGGGGTGTATTTGTTGGATCAAACTACTCTCCTTCGTTCGTTAACTGCACTATTAATAACAATACCTCACATGTTGGAGGAGGAGGATTTTATTTTTACCAGAACACTGCTTCTAAGTTAGAAAACTGCATTATAAATAATAATATTGGTGGTTATGAAGGTGGAGGGGGTGTATTTATGGGGAATATTGCTGGTGATTTAAGGTTTTATAATTGCGTTTTGGCTTTAAATACCAGCACCTCAAATCTCGGAAAGAACGTTCTCTTTTATTATAACACTAATTCCCCAAGTCCGAGTTTCTATAATACAGTTGTCTGGGGAAGCAATAGTTCTATTAGTTATACCGGCCAGACACTTGTTGCTTCAGATTTTAATAATTGCGCTATTCAGGATTATTCATCCGGGTATACAAATTGTATTAATCTTAATTCAGATAATAATAATTCCACGGGGCCAAATTTTAAAAAGACTGATGGTACAGATTGGTTAATTGAAGGCTGGTCTCCATGTGTGGATATAGGAATTAATAATGGAGCCGATCCAGATGTACCAATTTATGACTTTATAGGAAACTCTCGAATTGGTAATACTGATGCCGGTGCATATGAATCACTATTCTACAGGTGGCAGGGCGATGATGTAACAACACCCACTGTCTGGAATGATGCAAACAATTGGAATTCAAATTCTGTGCCAACAGGGAATGAGGATATTTATATTCCGAAAAGTCTCACAAATTATCCGATCAGCTATCCGGGTCAGGATTATACAATAGGTTCAGGGAAACAGATGATAATTGAACCGGGAGCAAGAGTAACCCTTGATGACCTTACAAATAATGGCACTCTGAAAATGAATGCTAACGCTTCTGGTCTTTCATCATTAGTAATGTCTTCATATACCAGAGGAACAGGGGCTTCAGAAGATATTCAGATTTATCTTACAGGAGGTGGTCCTCCAAATAGATGGCATTATATTTCTGCACCAATTTCATCTTACCCTGTCGGAACTTTTACTGCAAACACCCTGGACCTTGCCACATGGATTGATGGAATTCAGGGTGCTGGATCAATGAGAGAAGGGTGGGTTGCTTATGACGGATTTGAATACCTTGTAGATGATCCTTTTGCTAATCCGGTAACATGGGCTGGTTATCCTTATAGATTCAGCACACTCGCCCTTGGCAAAGGATATAACTTCTGGGATAACCTTGCTTCATTTACATATTCCCTCTCCGGACAGCTTAACACAGGGAGCGTGAATGCTACTCTGGATTTTGCGGGGGAGGATTATGAAAATGGTTTTAACCTCCTGGGAAATCCATTTACTTCCGGACTCGATTGGGACTATATTCTCGAAAATACTGATTACCCTGAAAATACCAGTCATGCTATTTATTTTACAAAAGATGATGAACAATACTCTTATGTATCCGGAGTGGCTGTACCAGATGATGGAGAACCTGCCCCGTCAGGTGTAATTCCTCCCATGCAGGGATTCTTTGTTAAAACATACCAGGATAATGTTGTAATCAATCTTACAAGTGATGCAAGAACCCATGATGACATTGCACCCCGTTATAAAGGATCATCAATAATACCACTCGTTCGCCTGGCAATAACGGATAATGGCACTTCAGATGAAACTGTTGTAAGATTTGCTGAAACAGCCAAAACCGGAAACGACATGGAGTTTGATGCACTTAAAATGTTCACTTCATCTGATAAAACAGTCATATATACAACATCACCCGGGATGAAATACTCAATCAACGGACAGCCATTCCCGGAAACACTGATAGAAATTCCTGTTACTGTAAATGTCACATTAACAGGCAATCACACAATTACTGCCAAACAATTGCAGGGACTCGATAATTACAATATTAAACTAAAAGATAACCTGACCGGCTTTATTGCTGAACTTAAATCAACACCAGAACTCTCATTCTCAGCAAATACAGGCCTCATAAACGACAGGTTTGTTCTTATTGTCGAAAATGTACTTATAGGTTTTGAAGATCCTGTTACATCAAATAATATGTTTAATATTTATTCCGGACCTGGTTATATCAATATCCAAACCCTCTCTGATGACTGGGATGGGAAACAAGGTTCTGCAACTCTTCATGATCTTTCCGGAAAGACCTTTACTGACTTAAGGAATGCTGAATTCAGTAAAAATTCAATCACACAGATAGCAGCTCCGGTTTCGAAAGGACTTTATGTAGTTGAATTGAGGTCGGGAGCGAAGAGATATGTGGGGAAGGTGGTGATAAGATAACGGCGCAGGGGCGCAGAGGCGCAAAGGTGCAGCGGTAAGAATTTAATGCCACTGAGCCGCTGAGCCACTGAGCCACTGAGCCGCTGTGCCACTGAGCCGCTGTGCCTTTATATAAATATTTGTTAATTTTGAATTTAAAAGTACTTTTGTAAATAATTCTGAAACATCTTTTTGCATTTGAAGACCATAGATCATATAATATTATACAAAAAATCATACAGCAAACCTAAAGTTACAAGGGTCATCCTTGATACTTCAATTTCTCTTGTAATGATGACAGCCAGTCCTCCAAACCCTCCTCCGAGAGGCGGGGGAAGCAAGGGGGAAGAACCGTTTCAGAGTCCATTCGGGGATAAGCCGTTCAGTTGATACTGAAACTTAACTAGAAAAGGAGTCGATTGGAACTCCTTTTTTAATTATAAAAGTCTTGCGGTCTGGTCGCTTCGCTCCGTCTTGCAGTCCTGCAGTCCGTCACTTACCAGATTTCAGATACTTCATGAAGCTGCTGTTTCCATTTATTAGCTTCTGAGAAGCTGAGTATCTGAGAGGGTACTCTTTTAAAAAAAAAGTCTTGCAGTCTGGTCGCTTCGCTCCGTCTTGCAGTCTTGCAGTCCGTAACTTACCAGATTTCAGATACTTCATGAAGCTGCTGTTTCCATTTATTAGCTTCTGAGCTCTGTTTCTTCTGTCAATTGCAGTTTCTGACGTGACATGTT
>JALONT010000041.1 GCA_025454795.1 Bacteroidales bacterium
GCATTTTTACTATTTATTTAAGCTAAAGATATTAACACATATCATTGATTATTAACATTATACGTACATATATTTACTTTTTCAGCAAACCCTAATTAATGGTACAAAACCGCTAATTTTTAATAAAAGATGTCACATTGGATTACTCGTATTAAGTTAATCCAAATATCTGATAACTAATCTACTAGATTTTGTTCTGGCTTTTCTCCTCCAGCAGTCGCCTGATCTCATTGAGCTCTTTCTTTAAATCATTGTAATTAAGGCTATTCCGATATGCCATCATTATAAGCTTAATCGAAACAAGCAGTATTCCAGCCTCCAGTAAAAGGGCATTCGTAAAACCTTTTGCAAACAAAGCAACTGTAAAAAGCAAAACTGTAATTAATATTACAATAATTATCCCCGGATCAAAGTATTTCATCTCTTCAGTACCTTTTAATTAATATTCAACCTGGATAAAATTAAGCAATCATCTGCTCGCATAAGAACTCTTTGCATTTTATTCCTCAACTCTCTGAAATGCTGGTCTTGAGGTGATGTCTACAACTCTGCTTTAATGTCAGCAATTTGAATAGTTAATTATTAATAACTGCAGGATTTTTAAAACTGGTAGACAAATCCGGTCGAAACAGTTAAAAAATTAAGCCAGTTTTTTACATAGCCATCTCCTGGCCATACATCTCCGGTATCTGTTCCCGTAGCACCACCGCCAAGGTATCTTAAGTTAAGAAACATTCTTCCTGTTTCATTAATTTGTGCCCCCATCCGCATGCTCGCATCGAGTATAGCACCAACAATTTCATTATCACTCCCGTTCAGATAACTTACCGGGGCATATATTCCATCTGCCTCAAATTCAGCGTAAAAACATTTATTTAACTGAGCCCTGCCACGGACCTTTAGCGCCGGAACAGGTCCGATTCCTCCATTGGTGGTGAAGCGCGATCCATCTGTTGATTCAAATGTTATTGTTGCGTTACGTATCTGCAGAGTACCACCTATGGCAAACTTGTATTTTTTATTATCAGGCATAAGTTCCCTAAGATAGCTGAACCGGTAAAACGGGAAGTTATAAAGACAGTTTATCCCGGTTAATGCAGGGAACGTTATATCATTAAAAACGGCATCCGCTCTGAGAAATGCCTGAGTCTCTATGCGTAACGGTTGATATAGTAAGATGAAAGTATTACGTTTGTTAACATCCATTTCAAGGGAAAAACGGGTTACCGGGAAGAGCACATCCTGCCCTCCGTCTTTTACATAATCGAAATAGGTTCCACTCTGACCAAATTGAACATGATGAGCAAGAACCGATGCAAAACCTATTTCTGCCACTGCCCGGAATTTGAATTTCGAAGTGTCGCATTTTATATCGGCATTTACGCTTTGAGCTTTTATAGCGAGTGTAAAAAACATGGACAGAGTACTTAAGGCGATTCTTAATTTCATTATTTAAATATTTTAAGTTTATTGCCTGCAAAAATAGTGATTTTTTCAGAATGTAATGCTGAAAACAGGTTAGCCTTTTAGTGCATTTGGTCAGTTATAGTCGTGAATATCGAGCAACAGTAAAATTCTTAAAGTAACTTGTCAGATGGCATCAAGATCGTCTGCAGTAATCCACCTTATATCATCAATCCCATTTACGACCTGATATGATTGGGCAATAACAAGAATAAGGGCACAATCCGGTGAGCGCATGAAGGACTCCATTTCGGGATGAAGATTCAGATGTGCCTCGTAAGCCGATTCATTCTCTGTAATACTGATCTCTTCAGTGTGCCCGATAATTGTTAGTACAATGCTTTTAGGAAGGCCTTTCATATTAGCGTCCCGGCTTTCAATAAGAACTGCCACCTTGCTGTTATGTGTAAGATTCCGATACTTAAGTGTATTACGATAAGTAGCAAAGATCAGCTGCCCGAAGCTTCCATATGGTGTTATTGCTATCAGACTCGTATGCGGCTGTCCATTACCCTCTGTTGCCAGAACAGCGAACCGGCACGGCTTTAGTACCTCCTCGATATATCTATTTATCGCACTCTTATTCTCCATAATTCATTATTTCTATGCTAAAATACTGTTCTTATAAGTCAGATTCGTTAATAACCTATTTTAATAGCAAATTAAATTAAAAGACACGTAATTCAGGTTGTGTCTCACACAAAAGCAAATGCGCCAGGTAATCGGTTTTGTTTTATTCTATTCATAATTATTTACAAGTTGATCAACCTTGTTAATTACATCCTGTGATTCCTGTAAACTTGTAATTATCACCCAATCATGGAACATATCCGGATACTCAAAATAATTAAAGTTGATGTTCTGGTCTTTCATTAGTTGTTTTAATTTTTGAGCATCTGCATTTAATATGTCTCTTGTTCCTGTGAAAACCGATATCCTGCATATATTGGTTAAGTCACCATAAACCGGACTTACCCGGAAATCTTTCAAATCTAAGTTTCCGGCAAATTTCTGACCGGCACTTTTAAGGCCGGCAATACTTAATAAATCATCCTTTTTGTCTAATCTCTCTAATATGGGATTACACATAGTGACATCCAGCCAGGGAGAAAAAATAATTATCTGATCAGGCTGCTTTTTGTTTTCATCTCTTAATAGTTGTGTAAGTCCTAATGCTAATCCACCGCCTGCAGAATCCCCCATGAAAACAATGCGCCTGGCAGGATAATCAGTTATCAATCTTGTAAATAAGCTTTCAATAAAATCATATGTTTCTTTGCAGCAGGTTTCTGGTGCCAATGGATAGTCAGGAACAATTATTGTAGCACCAGTCTTACTGATTAATTTCTCAATCAGGCGCCAGTGTAAATTGATGAGACTACTAATATATGCACCGCCATGTAAATATAAAACGATCAGGTCAGATTTAATATCAATAGGGGAAATTTTCCAACCCTTACGTGTGTTATGTTCAATTTCCTGAATATTAAACTTTTTCAATAATGATTTAGGGAGCTTTGCTGGTTTTTTTGCAAAACCGTTTGTTATCATTTTCCTTTCTATTTTCTTTTTCATTCCAAACAAGCCCATGGCTGTTTGTATAAGTCTGGATTGAAAACTTTCAGGTATGCTGTGCTGATAGTCAATATTATTCATATAACCAAACACTCTTATTCACGTAATCTCTGCTGGTAACCTGAGAAAGAAGAAAAACTGCAACATTTGAACGCGAGATACTAATACTTCCTTTCAGTTTTGTTTCTACATGGCCATGTTTCATATTTCCTGTTTTAGCTCCGTCAGTTAATCCTCCGGGGCGAACTATTGTCCATTGAAGCTGACTTCTGGCAATACGGCTTTCGTTGGTATTATGGTCAGTCAGAGGTACAAGAAGCATTATGTCAGCAATAAGAAATCGAATAGGCTGAGGCATATATTTGCGACTATCACCGGCACCGAAACTTGACAAATAAATAAAGCGTGTTACACTTTCCTCCTCCATAATGCTGACGATATTATCTATTCCCTCAATAATTTCACGACTATGTTTCGTCAGAGATGCTCCACCTAGAGTTGAAATGCATGCATCCGATCCGGAAATGACTGATTTAAGTTTGTCCTTTTCATTCAGATAACCTGCAACAACTTTTAAATTGGGATGATCTGATTTGATAGACTCAGGTTTGCGAACATAAGCTATTACATTATGGCCTGATTTTAATGCCTCATCTACTAACAATGAGCCTGTTTTACCGCTTGCACCAAATATTACTATCTTCATGAGTTTGATTATTTTGAGTTTTATCAAGGTATGTAATTTTTCTCATCTTTTATTATTGAAAATGGGATTCTTAAATTCAATGCAATATTTCTCCCGGGATTAAGTATCCATTCTTCTTTTTAAGTCGACAAATGGTCAATGTTTTTTCTGTCAAAATGGTTATTCGCACTTATGCTGACTGACATAAGTTGGTTTTGGATTTTAATATTGTTCTCTTCTTCATCCCCTTAAACAGCATTTTTACTTTTTTTATTCTTTGCCGGGACGACATTGTTTGGTATTGAAAATTAAAATATTGAGCCTTTCCCATTTTGAACGAAATTGGGATTATTTATCACCCGGATTTTGCCGCCAAGCATCTCAAAATAGGTTTTAGATATATAAAGGCCCAGACCGGCACCTTCATATTTTCTATTGAGGAAATCACTCCCCTGCCTGAATTTTTCAAAAATAGTTTCTTTCTGTTCTATAGTAATGCCAATCCCTGTATCTTTTACATAAAACTCAAAGATGGCTCCCTTTTGTTTAGATCCAAATTCAATTGATACTTCATTAGTGAACTTGATTGCATTTTTAACCAGGTTAGTAAGGATGGCTATTAGTTTTTCCCTGTCGGTCGTAATTATAGATTTATGATCAGGAATATTGCAATATTGTTGATTTGACAGTATTTATAAAAATATGCGGACTTCAATATTTTGGCAATGAAAATAAAAGTGCAGCAGGTTAATTCATTTAAGAACTTAACCCGTAGCAATGATTTCAAGAAACTTAAAATTATTTTTACCAGACACTGGTGATTCTCGTCTTTTAATATTATTTTCACTATCCGAAAAGTTCTAATCAGACTCAATATGAATAATTCTTTTTTGGAACTTCTGAAGTCTTTGGCCCCTTTTAGCGATGTTGAGCAAAATAACGCAATGCCTTTTTTTAAGGAAATAACATTGCAGAAAAATGATTTTTTTGTTAAAGCCGGACATTTTTCCGATAGAATGGCATTTGTACAAAGCGGTCTCTTACGCTCTTATTTCATCACAAAAGAAAAAGAAATCACAACCTTTTTTGCCATTCCCGGCTCAGTCTGTTTGGATGCACATAGTTTTTTTGGATTGAAGCAAAGTCAGGAAAGTATTCAAGCTTTAATGAAATCGGAGCTATTGGTTATTAATCGTGAAGACCTCTATTCGTTATATGAAGAAAATTGGAAATGGCAACAGGTTGGTCGGTTATTAGTGGAAAAATATTTTGTTGCATCCGAAGAACGTACCATTGCACTACAAAGCCAAACAGCCCATGAACTGTACGAGCAGTTTGTTGCCGAATTTCCAGATGTTGTACAAATGGTTCCACAACATTATATTGCTTCTTATTTAGGGATTACCCCTGAAACCCTGAGTCGGGTGCGACACATAAAATAACTAGGCATTAATCTGCTTTGCTTCTTCAGCCTAAACAAGAAGGGTTCTAAAATTAGCAGTTTACTCCAATACGCCTCTATTTATTGATAAAAGTCAATACTACATTGCAGTTAGTATATTTATTTTTATAGTAATATCTTATAAAGTAAATAAAAGATGAAGATAAATAAGGTGTTATCTGGCCATAATTCTATGAAAAATCAATCAGGAAGACTTAGGCAAATGATATTTATTATAGCCTTAATTGTGTTACAGATCGGACAGGTTTGGGCGCAATCCGAAATTGTTGTTGAAGATCCGTCCAGTCAAACAATACAGACAATTAAAGGGAAAGTAACGTCCGGCACTGATAACCAGCCATTACAAGGGGTTAACGTTATTATAAAAGGCACAATTAAAGGCGTGATAACCAATGCTGATGGTTCTTATCAGATCACCGCAGCTTCAAACAGTATCATTGTCTTTTCCTTTATAGGATTCCAGCCGCAGGAAATACCGGTTAAGGGTAAAAATACAATCGATGTGACACTTATGGAGAATATTAGCCAGTTGAATGAAGTTGTGGTTACTGCCCTCAACATTAACAGGACCAAAAGTTCACTTGGATATTCAGTTACTTCGATAAAGGGCGATAATCTTAACCAGGCGAAGGAAAACAATATTATTAATACTCTTTCAGGAAAAGTTGCAGGATTGCAGATCTCAAAATCTGCGTCTGGTGTTGACGGATCGACCAGAGTTATACTCAGAGGTGTGGCTTCATTAACTGGTGATAACCGCCCGCTTATCGTTGTGGATGGTATTCCTATCAATGCCTCGCATGGAGGCGCAGACCGGTGGGGCCGTAATCCCGACGGTGGCGATGCTCTTTCAGATATTAATCCTGAAGACATAGAGAATATAAGTGTTCTCAAAGGCGCCGGAGCTGCCGCCGCATATGGCTCCCGGGGTGCAATGGGTGTGATACTCATTACTACCAAGAAAGGAACTGGTACTAAAGGGCTCGGTGTTACACTGACATCCAGCTATACAAATGATTCACCTTTGTTGTACCCCGATTTTCAGAACGAATACGGACATGGTGCTTACGGAACATATCCTAAAACTTTACCAGATGAAGGATTTCCATGGGGATGGAGCTGGGGGCCAAAAATGGAAGGACAGATGTTACCGAACTTTTATGGGTCAACCTCCCCATATACACCGCAGAAAAATAATTACAAGGAATTTTTCCAGTCAGGTCATTCATTTACAAATACAGTCGCTCTCGATGGAGGAAATGAGACATCAAGTGTTAGAGCATCATTTACTAATCAGAACAGCTCAGGCATTATCCCGACAAATGACCTTAAACGTCAGACAATTTTTCTCAGGGGTTTTGCAAAGATGAAAGACATGATTGAACTTGATGGGAAGGTAACATATATTCACAGCAATGTCGACAACAGACCGGGTCTTTCTGAGGGAGCGACTAATCCCGGATATTTTCTTTCCATTATGCCAAGGAATATAGTATCATCCGATTTGAAGAACCATACGGTAGATGAAAATGGCATAGAACAATATTGGACTTCCGATCCCAATACGGGAAACCCCTACTGGCAATTGTACAATGCAAAGAACAATGATCAGAAACATCATTTCCAGGGAGTTTTCTCAGCAAAGATTATTTTTAATCCTCAACTGAATCTTTTAATCCGATCAGGAATGGATTTCATAAATGGGGCTTCCCATGCCCAGGTTAAAAGGGGTAGTCGTGCCAATTACCCCAATGAAACCGGATTTGTATACAATTCAATGACTAACAATCTGGAATGGAACAGTGACTTTCTGGCTAACTACAGCATAAAAGTTCAGAAGGACATTGACTTAACTTTTAGCCTGGGTGGCAACTACCGGTATAATACCTATAAATATATTGCGCAATCCGGCAGTGATTTGAGAATCAATGATTTCTATAATATTAATAACTGCGCTTCTTATTCAACAGCAGAAGACTTTTCAGAAAAAGCTGTTGTCTCGGCATATGCTCTGGGGTCGGTTTCCTACAAGAATTATCTCTATTTTGATTATACTCTCAGGAACGATTGGTCATCAACTCTTCCCGCTAAGAATAACTCATATTTCTACCACTCCGAGAACTTAAGTTTTTTGTTTACCAATGCCTTTAAAATAAAGTCAGATATCCTTTGTTCAGGAAAACTCAGGGGGTCATATGCCAGGGTTGGAAAAGATACCGGCCCCTATCAAACACAACAATATTACAGTGTTGCCATGACACAGCATCCATATCCTATGGGTAACTTTGGAAGTGGTCTTCCATCATATAATCTTCAGCCGGAAATAACCAGTTCATGGGAAGTTGGGACAAACCTTGTCATGCTGAAAAACATTTTAACACTGGATTTAACCTATTACAATAACACTTCGAACAATCAGATCATGGGCATCCCTTTGCCTCCAACATCAGGTTTTACAAATATGATGGTAAATGCAGCCCATTTAAGAAATCGAGGATACGAAGTACAGTTAGATGCTAAAATCTTTCAGGGTAAATCAATTACCTGGGATATAACCGCCACCTGGTCAAAAAATATTTCTAATGTAGTAAGTTTATACCAGGATATGGAATCCATTATCCTGGAAGATTCATGGGCTGCCACAATTCAAGCCAAACCCGGAGATGAATACGGCGCAATATATGCCTGGGATTATAAACGTGATAGCTATGGAAGAAAATTAATCGATGATAATGGCTTTGCCCAGTTGGGAGAATACAAAAAAATGGGTTCTATTAACCCTGACTGGATTGGCGGTATTTCAAATAGGGTATCATACAAAAATATTACCTTATCATTTCTCATTGATATAAGAAAAGGAGGACAAGAGTCTTCGGTAGGAAAGATGTACAGGGCGCTCTTTGGTACCTCTTTAGAATCATTGGAAGGAAGAGATGAATGGTATTCCACTCATGATCCGGCATACCAATATTCAGTTCCACTGTCTGGTGTAGAACCAAAAGGATTTGTCGAGAGCGGCATTAATGAGACAACCGGTCAGCCAAATACGGTGCCGGTAGATCCTATTTACCGCTGGTACAACTTGTTTGCTAAAAATATTGGTACCGATTGGATAGTTGATGCAACTAATGTCCGCCTGAGAGAGCTGGTACTTGCCTATACAATGCCTAAGGACCTACTCAGTAAAACCCCGTTTACAGATGTGCAGATCTCACTTGTTGGCAGAAACCTCTTCTTCTTTTACAATGCCATGAATGATGTAGATCCTGAATCGGGATATAACAGCGGTAATACCGGGGGAGGTTTTGAGCATTGCGCTATTCCCACGTTAAGAAGTCTGGGTTTTAATATTAGAATAGGATTTTAATTAATGGAAAGATGAATTCAGCTCAATCGATAAAACTTATGAAGAAAACTATATTTCTACTAGTGGTAATGATTATGATAACATTATTGGCCGGATGCGATGATAGCCTCACAGAAATGAATATTGATCATGGGAGACTTTCTGAATTGCCTGATGAATATCTTTTTACTTCAGCAGTGCATCGTACCATTAATGATCTACACACCGAGTATGATACAAGATTTGGATGCCAGTATGCCCATATTTACGTCATAAACTCAGAATTCAGGTCGGCTGACTCATATTTGGATTACCATTTATCGGATGTTTACAGGCAGATATTTAACTATTCATATATCGAACCCTTAAGATACATTAATAGGGTTGTGAGTATGACATCCGAAGGAAAGACAAAGAATCCTGTAAGAAATGCCATAGCAAGAATTGTGGCCGTAGTCGAATATTCCAGGATAACAGATTGTTTCGGAGATGTTCCTTACTTCGAAGGAGCCAGGGGAATGGAGAACATTCTTTATCCAAAATATGACGGGCAGGAGTTGATTTATCACGATATGATGGATCAGCTAAAGAGTGCCATTGAAATTTTGAAAACTGCAAATACTTCACAGGGATATGTTGGAGCAGACCCTGTTTATGGTAATAACCTGAATAAATGGAGCCGTTTTGCTAACTCCCTTCGCCTCAGGCTGGCAATGAGGAGCAGATTCGTTGACCCTGCCGGCAGTGCCACGGTGATAGCAGATTGTATGAATAAGCCGTTTATTGAGAATAACGACGAAAACTTCGGTCTTAAATTCCAGGTAAGCGACAATGGCGAACTTTATAATCCCTGGTATGAAACCCGAAAACGCCAGAATTGGAAAATGAGCGATAAATTTGTCGAATGGCTTAAGAGCACCAATGATCCCAGGCTCAGAATTTTAGTGGATACCACAAAAACAGGTGAATATAAAGGATTTATTAATGGTCTAACTGATCAGGAACAATCAAAATACCAGTGGGAAGATTTTTCAGATCCCAAACCGGCACTTTATGCAAAAGATATGACTATTAATTTAATGTGTGCCTCTGAAGTATGGTTCCTGAGGGCCGAAGCTGCACTTTTCAGCCTTACGGCAGGCAATCCTCAACAGCTTTACCAGGAAGGTATAAGAAAAAATATGTTGCAATGGAGTGTTCCTGCCGCTGAAATCACTGAATATCTTTCCACAGAACCGGAGGCAACCCTTAATGGATCGGATGAGAATAAATTCAGGCAGATTGCAACCCAGATGTGGGTCGCTTTTACACCTAATTTCGTGGAGGCCTGGAGTAACATGCGCAGGACAGGTTATCCTGTTATTCCTCAGAGAACAGATGCCAATGTTTACGCTTTGGGAGCTACTAATGGCATTTTACCAAAAAGATTCAAGTATTCATCAAGTGAATACCTTACAAACAAAGCAAATCTAGATGTTGCCATTGAACAGCAGGGTCCTGATCTGATAGATACACCGGTATGGTGGGATGTAAGAGAAAAATAACTTCTGATCTAAAATTATAGCATATGTTAAATTAAAAAATTATCCATTATGAAAAAGAGCACCTTTTTATCATTTGCCATGGTTGTCATTATGTCAGTTATGGTTTTATCCTGCAAAAAAACTCCGGCTCCCAATGCCGAGATATTTGCGACAATTGTAGATTATCAGGTAACATTTAATCCTGTTGTTACCGATGCAGACACCTATTCCTGGAACTTTGGCGATGGGTCAGACTTAAGCACCGATAAAGCTCCTGTGCATACATATGAAAGTTTCGGCGACTATACCGTTACGCTGACCGTAACAGGTGACGGGGGATCATTCACTGCAACAAAAACCATTAGCATTGCTGCTACCTCAATTAAAGACCTGCTCACCGGTGGACAAAGCGCTACAAGCGGGAAAACATGGGTATTAGATCGCGCCTTTACAGCAGGCGACGGCGGTGGACCAGTTACAAATTCTCCTTATACCATAGCAATTCCCAGTGCAGAAAATGTTCTTGATATGTTTGGGCTGGGCGATGAGTATGATAATGAATTCACCTTCTTTTTCAATGGCAATTATTCTGTATCCCCAAAGAATGGTAAAGTACTCGCCGGCGCAGTATATGGGCTTGCTACAGGGACAATATCCGGTGACCCGGTATTTGCAGTAGGATTATGCACCGCTTCATGGTCTGCACCTGCTTCAGCAACATGGACACATAGTACATCTGATCTGGTTATAGATGCAATCGGAAATTCAGATGATGGTAACATTCCTCCCGCTCACCAGAATGTTACAATTACAGGGAAGAACGTTATAACTATCACTTCAGCTGATTCAAAAGCCTTTTTTGGGATAAAGGATTTTCCTGCAACAGCTCAATTCATAATTGATGAGATTACTCCAAATAAAATGAGAGTAACTTTATTTTTGTGTGGTTATGCAGGCTATGACCTGCAGTCGATATATAATATGATGCCTTCAAATATGTTTCACCTCTCTTACATAAAAAAGACGAATTAAGGGAGATGTTCTTGTAGGTCCGGGCTTCTGCAAATGACATACAATAACCTAATTATCAGGATGGTGAAGAGGCCTTATGCCATCTTCACTAAACCTGATAAAAGGTAGTTTTATTGCCTTGACTATTGAATTTAAGTATCATCTGAATAAAATTATGATCAGAATTACTATTGCCCTTTCTCTGTTTTTTGTTATACTGAATGGTTGTAACCCGGATAAGAATGTAAATCAATCTGCACTTAATGACCTGGCAGGAGGAATAATTTCAGTTGAAGGGACCCAATTCAAGGATTCATTCGACCGTCATATAATACTGAGTGGTATTAACAAAGTGAATAAGGATAAGAAAATGAATTATATTGACAATGATTCATTATCCTCATATGCGCAATTAAACAAATACGGATTTAACTGTATCTGTTTGGGAGTTATCTGGGATGGTGTTGAACCAGAACCGGGAAAATATGACGAGAAATACCTTGATAAACTTGAGGAGATAGTAATCTGGGCAGCTCAGAATGGAATTTATGTTCTCCTTGATATGCATCAGGATCTATACAGCGTATTATACTCCGACGGTGCCCCGGAATGGGCAACATTAACAGAAAAACAACTTCATTCAACAGTTGCCAATTCCATCAGGGAGGTTGATACTGCCCACATTCTGTTTATTGAACATTCCTATTTCGGAAATAGCGGGATCTCGAGCGGGATACAACCTCTAAAGAAGGCCAATGGGGAAAAGGACGATCTTGTAGCATATGCTGCACATGCTTATGACCTGTCGGTTGACACCAAAAACTATGATAACCCGAGTAATTCCAGGGTCGAACTGATCTTCACCAGGATCAATGAAAAATCACAGCTCATAAATATTCCAGTAATTGTTGGAGAATGGGGCGCTCTATCCGGTGACTCAGAAGCAATTAAAATGTCAGCCTGTTTTATTATTGGATTATTTGAACGGCTTGGCCTCAGCAATACCTACTGTGCTTATTATAAGGGCATTGAGCAAGATAATTATTTCAAGAATGTATTAATCAGACCCTACCCTCAATATACAGGCGGAGTTCTGAGTAATTATGGTTTCAATCGCGAAACCAACCTGTTCACCTGCACTTGGGAAGAATCGCCCGATGTAAATGCCTCAACGGTGATTTACATTCCTGATATTGAAAATCTTGTGAATGAAAGCATTTTACTTAACCATAAAATCAGTAGCACTGTGATCAGGTCAATTAAGGACAGCAAAGCAGCTTACATGATAATTCCGGTTACCGGAGATTCAGTGACCCGGACAATAGAATTCACGATAAACAAAAATCAGGCCTCCTTTTCAATTGAGGCTAAAACGAACAGGTGATTGCTTCCAGGATTATAACTGCTGGAAGATAGTAATAAATTAATAACTTATAAATCACTTTAATTAATTCATTTATAAACCTTTAAAACTTATTTTTATGAAAAAAGTATTCTTTATGATCGTGTTGCTTGGATTTATTTACCAGATTGCAAGACCAGTAGCTGCTGCTGACAGTACTGTTATTGGATCATGGAAATGCGCTGTTATTGATGTGCCATATGAATATAGTAACAGCGTTATAACAATCATCGAGAAAGAAGGAAAGCTTACTGGAAGTGTAAAATTTGATTCAGGGGAAGAAATTAAGATCAACACAATTAAGTATAACAACAGCCAGCTTGTCCTTTCACTTTATGTTGAGGTCGATTTAATAACTCTAGATGGTAAAGTTGCCGGTACAGAAATTAACGGTACAGTAGATACACCTGATGGTAAAGTAGCTTTTACAGCCACTAAGGTGGTTGAGAAGAAAAAATAATTCTTCTAATACTCACCTGTTCGTTTTTTGCCTTTTGAATATCTGACCAGATTAAACAGCCTGTGAATATTTATCTCAGGCTGAAATCTGGTTATGAAAAAGGAGCGTAGAATTCAACATGCAGATTAATTGAATATATTGTATTTAGGTACAACTTAACAGAATATTACTATCAGGTAAAGGGAAAATTAATATGAAACGAATAGTTATATCAATAATGATAATTGCGTTTGCAATTGCAGGTTTTGCTCAATCCAAAAATGATTTTGTTAATGTTAAAAAATATGGAGCCAAAGCAGATGGTTTAGTAGATGACACGTATGCAATTCAGCAGGCTCTCAACGATGCACCAAATAAAGGAGGAATTTGTTTTCTACCATCAGGCAGGTATCGCCTTAATGGCAACCTCATTGTTCCGGAGGGAGTTACGCTGAAGGGTAGCTATGATGGTGTTCCTCATCCATTGCATCCTATAGGGACTGTATTACTCATATACGGTGGCAAGAACAATGCTGATGCAAAACCTGCAATTACCCTGAAAAGCAATTCCTCGGTAAAAAATCTAATAATCCATTATCCTGAACAACAGGCTCCACCTCAAGTTATTCCTTATCCCTGGACCATACAAATTGATGGAGTAATGTGCCAGGTAGTGGATATAGCCATGACCAATCCATATCAGGCAATTGATGCCGGTTCAAAATGGAGTGAGCTGCATTTAATGCGCAATATATTTGCCTGTCCGCTTAAAATAGGAATTTATGTTGATCAATGCACTGATGTCGGACGCATCGAGAATGTCCACTTTAATCCTAATTTCTGGAAACGCATATGTTTGGAGCAAACGCTGCCAATGCCACCAGCTGGTTACGAAGGTGGTAAAGATAAATTCTGGAACGATTTATTAGCTCCTTATCTTCAGGAAAACCTGGTTGGTTTTAAAATTGGCAGAACAGATTGGGAATACATTAGCAACAGTTTTGTGATTTTTGCCAAACAAGGCTTTTTGTTTGATGATTTTGGCTTTGGAGAAGGCAATGCATTGGTAACGCAGTCGGGTTCAGATATTGGCCCGGTAGCTGTTCAGGTAAACAAGGTTCAGAAGCATTCCGGGGTTCAGTTTACCAACTGCCAGTTTATGTCAACGGTTAAAATTGGCACCGAAAATACCGGTCCTGTGAAAATATCAAACAGTGGTTTTTGGGTTTTTAAAGATACGTACGAACAGATCGTTCAGGAAGGCTCTGGTACCCTTATTCTGAACGCATGTCATTTTAGTGACTGGGATATCCCGAATGCAGGTAAGCCCTGTATCCGTGCAAGCAACGGACGACTGATTGTAAGTAACTGTGAATTTGTGAGACCTTGGACAGGCGACATCTATGCAAAGAAGCAAGCTGTATTATTCGAAAAAAAATTTATTGCAGGTACTGTTACAGGTTCTTTGTTTCATAACGATACAATTTCAAATATCTCTGATGGCAAGGTTGAACTAATGGCCAATATCATTGAAGATGCAGCTTCTAACATTGATTTAACCAAAGCTAAATTAATAGACATTTGTAAAATGTATGAGTTTAAAATTACAGATGTTTTAACTATTTTAAAGAGCCAGGGTGTTAAAGCAGAACCTGATATGTCTATTGAAGAAATCGCAAAAGAAAACAAGATAAGTGCAATGGATGTATTCAATACAATATCGAGCCATCTCAAGGATATGAAGTAAAAATAATAAAGTAGAATCCAACTCCTTTAGTTGGACAATTTGTTGCGGGCGAAGATACCAAAAACCACAAAATATGGACAGTTTGCAATTTCAGAATTATACCTGATAATAAATGCCTTAAATCTGTGATATGAATAAATCATTTGCACTTTATCTGTTGATATTGCTTTCTTACAATAGTAATGCTCAGACTAAGTTTAGCCGGACTTTTGCCCCACAAGCGGGGATGGTGACGGATGTTGAAAAACCTTATCGCGATGAAGTCTGCCTGAATGGATCATGGCAGTTTATGCCTGTAACTCTGCCTGAGGGAAGTGCACCCGATGAAATTAAATCTCCGAAGATACCTGCAACTGACATTTGGGAAAAAACGCCGGTTAAAGTTCCTTCGCCATGGAATGTAAATGGCTTTGAGCCTGATGGTGGTGGCGATTTCAGATCATTTCCAGGCTACCCTGAAAAGTGGATAAATGTGAAGTCGGGATGGCTGAAAAAAGAGGTAAAAGTCCCGGCTGAATGGTCGGGCAATCGTATTGTATTACATTTTGAGGCGGTTGCAGGTTACGCAAAAGTATTTGTAAACAGGAAACCTGCTGGTGAGCATTTTGATACTTTTCTTCCATTTGACATCGATGTAACAGAACAGGCAAAGCCGGGAGAAACAGTTGAAGTGTTGGTCTGGGTAGCTCATGGCAGCCTTTTCAATACTCCCGGGAAATACGGATTCAGAAATCATATTGGAGGATCTTTTTGGGGAAACTTCGCTGTGGGTATTTGGCAGGATGTTTACCTGCAGAAACTTCCTCAGGTTTATGTAACAAGTACCTTTGTAAAACCATTGGTCGATAAGGATGAACTTGAACTTAAGATTACTATAAAAAACACAACCGACAAGTCAGTTAATTTATCAGTTGCTTCAGATATCTATCGTTGGATCAGCAAGTCAGGAAAATCTATGCTTGATGCACCGGAAATCAACTGGGAATTGGGGCAAAAAAGTATGTCATTGTCAAAAGACAATTTGGTAATAAAACCTCAATCAGAGCAAACTTTTACATTTTCCGCAAAAGTTAATAGAAAACTGGATTTATGGTCGCCCGAAAGTCCCAACCTCTGCGGATTAATAGTGTCAGTTAATGGGAAAAAACAGGTATTGGATAAAAGCTATTCACGCTTTGGATGGCGACAGTTCAGCATCAAAGGAAAAGAATTTTACCTGAATGGTAATCCCGTTGTATTAAAAGGAGATTCGTGGCATTTTATGGGAGTTCCGCAAATGACAAGACGGTATGCCTATTCCTGGTATAGAATGCTTTTGGATGCCAATGCAAACAGCGTAAGGTTACATGCACAGATTTACCCGGGATTTTATTTGGACATGGCTGATGAAATGGGAATTTGTGTATTGGACGAAACTGCTATTTGGGCAAGTGATGGGGGTCCTAAAATTGATTCCGAGGTATATTGGGAGGCTTGTAAGCAACATGTTAAAGGACTGATCTTAAGAGACCGAAACCATCCATCGGTGTTTGGGTGGAGTGTTTGTAATGAAACGCTGCCAGTGACGCACAATGTATTAAAAGCTCCTGATGAGCTAATCAATAGAAATATAAAAGAAATCAACCAATGGGTAGCCCTGGCTAAAGAAACAGACCCAACAAGAGATTGGATTTCAGGTGACGGGGAAACCGACGATGTTACCGATTTGCCTACCGTAATTGGTCATTATGGGAATATTCAAAGTATGAAGAAATGGTCAGGGATGGACAAACCCTGGGGGATTGGCGAAACCGGAATGGCTTACTATGGAACGCCTTATCAGGTCGCTAAAGTGAATGGCGATCGTGCTTATGAATCACAATTAGGAAGAATGGAAGGACTGGCAGGTGAGGCATTCGATCTTATTTCAACGCAAAGGAAACTGGGAGCTTCCTATTGTTCAATTTTTAATCTGGCATGGTATGGACTAAAACCCTTGACTTTAGGATTAAATGATACCAGCCGGCCATCGCAGTTGACAGATGGAATTTTCTTTGGCGAATACAAAGAGGGACTACCCGGTTATCAACCTGAACGTTTGGGGCCTTACACTACTACTTTTAACCCCGGCTATGATCCTGTTCTTCCATTTTATGAAACCTGGCCCTTATTCGATGCAGTTAAGGCCGCTTACTCTGATCAGTATGCCAGTCTTGATAATATTTGGGGCAAAGCAATAAATAATACGGTAATGGTTGGAAAGTCGGCGGAAATGACTGGAGTGGTTCTTTTGTCCGATAGTAAGAGTGGTGATTTAAAGCAATATTTCAAAAACATGCGACTTCGGTTTGTTCCATTTTCAGGCAACCAAGAGCAGTTGATAATAGTTGATGGCAACCATACTCCGGTTTTCGATTTACCATTTATCGAGCAAATAAGGACGGCTATTCAAGGCGGAAGCTATCTTTTGATTTGGGGAGCAACCGGGAATTCCAAATCTCTTATTGAAGCGCTTACAGAAAGCAAGATTGAGTTTTTTAAGCGAGATGCGACAAGTTATGTGATAAAGAACCAGCATGCAATACTGAATGGCACTAGCAATGCAAATTATTATTTCTCTGAATTTACAAAACAACCGGTTTCAGAGTATTCAATAGGTGGAGCCTGGTTAAACAGAGCTCATGTGATTTTAGAAGCATGTAATACCAACTGGAATAATTGGAATTATCAGGGCGAACCGGTTAAAACAGCCAAAGTTCTTCGTAGCGAACGGGAAGCCAAGGCCAATGGCAATGTTCTTGTTTACGAAAGAATAGGTAAGGGAGAATTATTGGTATCAACTATTGATTTCTTTAAACTAGGGGATCAAATAACTCCGTTTGTTCGCGATATCATCAGAAACATGGGGGCACCTTTTAATGATGATAAAGTAGAAATACATAAAGCCTTGAATAATGAAATGGTACTACATAATGCATTGTTTCTCGGATCATTCAAACCTGAAGATGAATACAGCTATGACATCATAAATATCAAAGAGACCTACAAGGATATTAAAAAATTCGGCAAGGTTAACGAGTTTTATTGGATTGATGCAGTTGCCGATTCCAGCGGTGTGTTTGATTTTAAAAAGATGAACATCACCTATAAAGAATGGTGCGGCGCTTATTTAAGCTTTTGGGTGTACAGTCCACGTTCGTTAACAGACCTGTTGGCTGAACCAGATATGCCACGACTTGACATGCACTTTGAGGTAGATGACATGTTTGCCCTCTATGTCAACGGCAATATGGTCAAGGCATTTATGCATAAAGACGAATGGAGTAAAGGCGAAGCAATATACGAAGCATTACCATTAGAGAAAGGCTGGAATCATATTTTGGTAGTCACAGGGCAAACGCTGGGTGACTGGAAAACCAAAATTCGTCTTGCCTCTGCGAAACCGGAATTCCTTAAGGAAATAAAATCTGCTGTCGATAAATAAGTATCACAATAATAATTGTTTAATATTCTCAATGTTAAGCTGCAACAACAGTTTGTGAACTGGAACTTTTTAAGATAAGATATAATGATTAAGATGCAAATGATACTTCTGTAAAACGCCTTATAACAATGAATTCATCACAATTATTTCATGGTTCATTTTTTCCTGTTTGCTCTTTTCGAGTTGTAACGATTTTTAATAAAGAGAATAAATAAAGCTGAAAAGCTGCTGCTATGAAAAAGAAATTCACTTTATCGCTTAAGGAAAAATTTGCCTACGGCATGGGCGATTTCGCATTAATGATAGGCTACGGGGCCATCGGATTTTATTTAGTATTTTTTCTTACCGATGTAGCTGGTTTGCCCGCCGCATGGGCCGGTTATATATTCCTGATTGCCAGGATTTGGGATGCATTCATTGACTATGCCATGGGCTTTATTACAGATGCAACCAAATCCCGTTGGGGAAGACGACGACCGTATATTTTGTTCGGAGCAATTCCACTTGGGATTATTTTTGCCCTTATTTGGATTATTCCTTTCCAAAGTCCTACCCTGTTGTTCGTCTATTATGTTTCCATTTCAGTTTTGTTCAATACAGCGTTTACAATTGTATCAATTCCATACAATTCCATGATGCCTGAATTGACTCAGGATTACGACGAAAGGACTTCAATTTCAGGGTTCAGAATGGGGCTTTCGTTTTCGGGTACACTGGTAGCCGCCACAGGTATTATGATAATTGTCGATTTGATTTTTCCCGGAAAAGAAGCTTACCGTAGTAGCTTTCCGGTTATGGGTATGGTATTCGGAATCATTATCATTGGATCGTTGCTATTCACCTTCTTCGGCACACGCGAACGGGTGCAGGAATCTGCATATTCAATCAAAGAAGGCTTCTTTAAAACATTTGGCTCAATACTGAAACTCAAGGAGTTTAGAATTATACTTGGAATGTTCCTGTTTAATATGGTCGGCTTCGACCTTATTCAGGTAATGTTGATTTACTTTCTGAAACATGTTATTCGGGTTACAGAAGATGTTACTTTCATTGTAATGGCAGTGCCCCTGGTTGTAGCTATTATTGCAGCACCACTTTGGGTCTGGCTTGGCGAGAAATGGGGAAAGAAAAAAGCATATATGGTGGCGGCCGTTTACCTTACTCTTTCATTTCTGCTATGCCTTATTGCTCCAGTCGGAAACCTTACATTTATGCTCATTATTAGTGCATTTGCAGGTATCGGCATTTCGGCATCACAGGTTATTCCGTTATCTATTATACCCGATGTAATTGAGGTAGATGAATATGAGAATGGAACGCGTCGCGAAGGAGCCTTTTATGGAATTACTACGTTTCTATATAAAGTAGCATCGGCACTTGCTATAAATGTAGCAACTCTTCTTTTAGGATTTTGGGGTTATATTGAATCTACTGCCGATACGGTTATCGGTCAGGTTATTCAGCCCGATTCGGCCATAAGTGCAATACGAATCATGATCGGAGTTGGCCCAGGTATCTTCTTCTTAATATCGGCTGTTTTTGTAAAATTCCTGCCAATTAACAAAGAACGCTTCAATGAAATTAAGCAAATTATTGAAGATCGCAAAAAACAAATTACCGATTAAGACTTGCAAACTAATGAAGATAGAAAAAATATTTCTTACCCCTCATTTCCATTTCGATTTCGAATGGTGGAAAGAAGAACCTTACCACGAACAAGATACGTTGGTAATTATTGATGAAGCCCTGAAAATGCTCGATATCTATCCTGAATTTACTTATGTAATTGACACCGTACTTCCTCTAAAATATTACATCGAAAACAGGCCGGACGGTCTTCAAAAAATAGAGAGATTTATTCAGGAAGGCAGACTTGAGATTGTAGGTGGCGATATTGTAGCCCCTGATGAAGTGCTGCCCACGGGCGAAGCACTCATCCGTCAGTTCGAAGAAGGGCAAGCGTGGCTTCAGGAAATATTCGGCATTCGGGCACAAGTGGCCTGGGAAATTGATGAGTTTGCTCACCCGGCCCGAATGCCCGAACTATTGGCGCCTTTAGGTTTCAACTATTATGTTTTTGTCCGTGGCGTTAAGCCTTTTAATGCAATGCACCCAACACTGTTCTATTGGAAGGACCCTGCCTCAGAAAGCGAATTGCTGACTGTCTGGTGGGCGGCACATTACGAGTGTTGTCAACCTGGTAAAATCAATTCGGAGAAATCACGTAAAAAAAATATCAAAAGGTTCTTTAAGGAGATGGAATCGCGAATTGAGTTTGAGGGTTCGCGTTCACCTGTGCCCTGGCTTATGTTGCCTATGGGTGGCGATTTTGTTATTCCAAATTCTGTTTGGATTGATTTTGTAAATGAATGGAATCAAAAAAAAGAAATCAAACTTGAGTTTACCATCCCTTCTGTTTACTTAGAAAAGATTAAATCCTTTCAAATACCAAATTATACAGGTCTTTTCCCTCAAGTTTTCGATGGTTATTTTACTTCTCGTGAAAAGGGAAAACAAGCAGGACGAAAAAACGCAAACAAACTTTGTGAACTGGAAAAACTAATTTCCGTTTCGTCACTTAAAGGCTTTTCATTGCAAGGGCAAGAATTGAAAAAAGCATGGTGGGAAGTGCTAAAAGGCGACTCTCACGACACTATTGCCGGCACAGGCACCGACAGGGTTTACCGCAAAAATATGGAACGCTATTTAAAGGCAGAACTAATTCATCAAATAGTGGAAGAAAAAGCTGTTTCTTATTTGCAAACAGTTCTAAAACACGATTCGCATTATGTGTTTAATTGCCTTAACTGGGAGCGGCACGAAGTTATTCGTTATAAAGGAAAAGAAGTGCTTGTTAAAGCAGCTCCACTATCGATATCTACGTTGGAACTTATGGAAAAACCATTATTTCCAATTGTTGTACATGATAATCGCGTTGAAAGCGAATTTCTAAAAATTGAAATTGACAAGCTCAATGGCGCAATTTCCGTTTTCGATAAGGGAAAGAGAGTTTACCCTATATGCGATGGCGGAAACCAAACCTGCATAGAGGATGATGCCGGTAACCTGTGGGCTTCGCAATCAACAAATAAATGGTATCCGGTAAAGTTCACCGGATACGAAATCGAAATAATAAGTGATTTTACCGGTTCCATTAAGATTACCGAAGAAAACCCGTTTGTGAAAATTCATAAGGAAATTATTCTGTATTCGCATAATAAACGCATTGACTTTAAGACTGATATTCATTTTAAAGGCAAAGATAAAAGGGTTTCCATTCAGTTCCCCTTCTCTTTTTCGGGCATTTGGATAACCGAGAATATTTTCCATTCCGGGGAAGTTACACAAGGTACATTTCCGATTCAAAATTTTGCTTTGTACAAAGGTGGAAATTACCAAATAGCTCTTCTGAATAAAGGAATCCCAGGTTATCTGCTCGAAAAAAAAACGGGTAACATTATTTTAATGCGAAGTGTATCTATGTTTTCCTGGTCATTAGTTCGTTGGGTATTTAAAAATTTAGGTCTCATCGTGAAAAGTCTGAAAGAGGCTAGTGTGTATTTAAGAAAGCATTTAAATATAATTGAGTTCCCTGTTTATCCGGTGCATAACCTGTTTTTAATGGACTTTGCTACCGAGGGCGATACTGAAGGACATGGAGCTATGAATCCAAAAAGCCATCGCAATGCAAGAAGAAAATTCTACAAAGAATCGCTTGCATGGGAAAGAGGAAAACATAGCTTTGAATATGCTTTATTTCTCGATATAAAAGACATAGCTGAAGCCACTCGTGCCGGTTTTGAATTTAACAACCCGTTATGGAATAAAACAATTTCAGGCTCAGGAAACCTGGAATCCATACAATTTTTAACCAAAGGCAGTAACGAAATTGTAATCACATCCTTAAAGCCCTATAAAAATGGTTATCTGATGAGAGCCTACGAACCTCAGGGCGTTTCTGCCCGGGTTAAACTATCTTTTGGAATAACTTTCACCAAAATATACAAGGTAAACGGTAAGCTGGGAAAAATGACAGAATTGAAATATGAGAACAATGAACTTTGGTACGAATTTAAACCTTACGAAATAGTTCAATTTCAATTATTAAAGTAAAAGTTGACAATAAATGGGGAAAATGGGGAAAATAGTTTTTCTTTCCTTCCTGGTAATAACTCTGGGCTTTCGTTCCGCAGAGAATAAAGTAATTTGGCAGATAGGCGAAAACGATAATAGCAGTTCTGAATTTGCCATGGCCCCCAATGGATATGCTAAATTTATTGAAAACGATTTCGGCTGGGAAGACAAGTATTTCCTTATTGGGACATCGGACATAAAAAACAACTGGCCATATATCATACCGGGTACGGGCGATTCCTGGGGTGGAACCGATGTAAACTCAGGTCGCAGATCAAGCGTTCTGAACATTTTATTTGGCTTGAAAAATATGGAGCAATCGGGCGATTGGAAACTTACCATCGATATTCTGGATTGTAATCCTAAAGATTTACCACTCTTAAAAGTCACTGTTAACGGAACATCCTGGAAATACAGGATTCCCGTAATAAATAAAAAAAGTAGAATTGATAGTGCAATAAAGGAGAGTTCAGAATATTTGGTTGTAATTAAAATTCCCGATGGACTATTGACTGAAGGAGGAAACGAAATTAATTTAAGCATAATTGATGGTTCGTGGCTAAAATTCGATCAGGTAAAACTTGAAGGACCTCAACAAGTTACATTAACGGAGAACAAGCAAGCTTTTGTACGCAGCGTAAAACCCTCCGATTACGAAATAAAAACTGATAGCGGAACCTCTCAACCCCTTTTAGTGGATTTGGAGCACCTTTCGGGTCAGCCTAAGTTGAAAGTTGTTATTGACGGTACAGAGTTGCTTTCCGAAACATTAGAAACCGGCAGGTATATTTTTGAAGTTCCTATGCCGTCGGTCGATGCTGCGAAGCAAAGCATTTACGAAATATTTGTAGGCGACAGAAAAATTCAATCTGGTACAATTTTGCGTTCACCCCAAAAACTAAAAACAACGGCCGGATATGTAGATACAAAAATGGGGACGGCCCATTCCCGCTGGATGATTGCGCCAGGCCCATGGATGCCCTTCAGTATGGTTAAGTTAAGTCCCGACAATCAGGACTGGGGCTGGCAGGCCGGTTATGACCCTACAATCGAATCCATCTCATCTTTCAGCCACGTTCACGAGTGGACTATGGCTGGGCTTGGTACTATGCCTGCCAATGGTAAACTTCGAACTAAAACAGGCAAACAAAACAGTGAACATGGCGGCTACCGTTCAAGTATAAACAAAAAAACAGAACAAGCGCCACCAGGCTATTATAAAGTAGAACTCACCGATTATAATATAACTGCAGAACTGACATCAACTACCCGCTGCGGTTTTCAACGTTATACTTTTCCCAAAGACAGGGACAGTTCGCGTGTGCTGCTCGATTTCATTATTCCTGCAGAAAATCCGTATCTATCTCTTGGAACTTATGTGAAAAAAATTGACGACCATACCATTGAAGGATATAGTCATCAAAAAGCTCCGTTTGTGTGGGGTGTTGGTGTTTCTCAGGAATACACCTTGTATTTTGTAGCCGAATTCGACAGACCGATTAAAGGCTTCAAAACCTGGACTAAATTGGGAATCAAAAAGAAAAATGAAAGAAGAAAAAAAAGAGCACTCGATTTTGGAGCTATTGCCGAATTCGACACTAAAGAAAATAATGTAGTTCAACTACGTACGGGAATTTCATTCGTTAGCATTGAAAACGCCAGGGAAAATCTGAATAAAGAAATTAAGGAATCTTACGGATGGAGTTTTGAAGCGGTACGGCAGGCAAATGTTGATGCATGGGATAATTTACTCGAACGGATTCAAATTACAACGAACGACCAACGCGAGAAAACGCGGTTTTACACCAACATGTACAGGGCTTTATGCAGTAGAAACACCTTTAGCGATGTAAACGGCGAATGGACAGATGCCACAGAGAAGAAACAAAAAATGGACGACCCGTCTTCACCGGCGCTTGGATGCGATGCTTTTTGGAATTCTTTCTGGAACCTGAATCAGTTCTGGAACCTTATAACGCCCGAATGGAGCAACCGTTGGGTGAAATCGCAATTAGCCATGTACGATGCCAACGGCTGGTTGGCAAAAGGTCCAGCCGGTATGGAATACATTCCGGTAATGGTGGCGGAGCATGAAATCCCACTAATTGTAGGAGCTTACCAAATGGGCATACGCGATTTTGATGCCGATAAAGCTTTTGAGGCAGTTTTAAAAATACAAACTACACCTGCTCAGAAAATAGGCGGTGGTTTAACCGGTAACGAAGATTTAGTCTCTTACCTCAAATACCACTTTGTGCCATACAACAAAGGCCGGTTTTCGAATACCATGGAATACGCTTACGACGATTGGACGGTGTCGCAATTTGCCAAAAGCCTTCGAAAGCAAAAAGAGTTTATTGTTTTTGAAAAGAGGGGCAATTACTGGAAAAATGCCATTGATACCACAATCGGCTTTGCACGGATGAAAAACTCGAAAGGAGAATGGCTAAAAGATTTCGACCCATCTAAATCGGGAGCGAATAAGCAATATGTTGAAGGCAATGCCTGGCAATTAACCTTCTTTGTTCCGCAGGATATTCCATCCCTGGCGCGCATTATAGGCAAAGACAAATTTATCGAACGATTAGATTGCGGTTTTGAGGAAAGTTACAAAACCAGATTTAACGGATTAAACGATCAATACTGGGATTATCCGGTTGTTCAGGGTAACCAACAATCGATGCACTTTGCCTATTTGTTTAATTGGGTGCAGCAACCCTGGCTTACCCAAAAATGGAGCCGCGCAGTTATAGATCGTTACTACGGCTACGGAGAGGCCAATGCGTATTTGGGCGATGAAGATCAGGGGCAAATGAGTGCCTGGTTTATTATGTCATCGATTGGTCTGTTTCAAACCGATGGCGGTTGCCGCGTTGATCCTGTGTATGAAATCGGCAGTCCTCTTTACCCCAAAGTTGAAATTGATCTTGGGCAAAAGTTTGGACGGGGCAAAAAATTTGTCATCGAAGCCCCAAATGCATCGCGCTTAAACAAATATGTGCAAAGTGCCATCCTGAACGGAAAGACCTTGAATTCGTTCAGGTTTCCCGCCAGTGAGTTATTGAAAGGAGGAACTTTGATTCTTGAAATGGGGACAGAACCCAACAAAAAATGGGGAATTCAGAGTATTAGTGACTAAATCAAATAATCATGAAAACAATTGCCATTGACGAAGATTGGATCGGGAAAGTTTAAGGAACAAGCAATTCATTGTCCATCACCCTTGTAACCGGATTTGGATCAGCTACCTGACCGGAAACATTTAAGCTGCAATGATGATATTGGTTGCAGCCATATCGTACCTTTTGTTTATATCTTTGTTCTCCACAAATTCTTTAAAATATTGCTTTCATACGTAAGTTTTTAAATTACAACCAGATGAACAAAAGCATTTCACTGCTTATCCTCCTTATTCCGGCTATTTCCTGTATTGGACCCGGGGAAAAAGCAGTTGACAAACAACTCGCTGATCAGATTTCAAAAAACGAATACTTTCCATTTGTAAAGTCCAAGGCACTTGAGGTGATGAAAACCGGTTTTAATGCCGGCGATGGTTACCGCGAAGTCTGGATTCGAGACTACAATACCTTCATTGAACTGGCTGCGCAGGTTTTTCCAAAGGAAATGCTGAAAGAAAACCTTCTTGTATTTTGCCGGATGCAAGGTGAGAATGGGAACATAATTGATGGATTTACGCCCATAGAAAAAGTGGGTAAAGTAGCTTACGATTTCTCCTATTCGAAACTTGAAACGCGTTATGCAGCCCACAAAAATACCGTGGAAACCGATCAGGAAAGCTCACTGGTTCAGGCGGTTTACAAATACATAAAGCTGACAGGTGACACTACGATTCTGGCTGAAAAAGTAGGCGGTAAAACCGTAGCCGAACGGCTGGAGTGGGCTATGGATTTCCTGATGAAAAACCGCTTCAACGAAAAATATGGCCTCATCATTGGCGCTACAACGGCCGACTGGGGCGATGTGCAGCCTGAGCATGGCTGGGGTGTCGATCTGGACAACAACACCCATCCGGCCATCGATATTTACGACAATGCCATGTTGGTGATTGCCTTGAACAACCTGA
>JALONT010000042.1 GCA_025454795.1 Bacteroidales bacterium
TACTGGTTACTGGTTACTGGTTACTGGTTACTGGTTACTGGTTACTGGTTACTGGTTACTGGTTACTGGTTACTGGTTACTGGTTACTGGTTACTGGTTTTTATGTATGAATGCTAATATATTTATTGCATGGAGTGCAACGGCAGCCGGTTCTACCATGGCAGCCTGCTTAAAAGTTACATTTTCAGGTAATCTGTACAGAATATGTCGCGGAATTGCAATATATTCTGCAAATGCCCCATTACGGCAGTAGGTTCCGGGAGAGGCACCCATAATTTCACGATTGTCGCTCAGATTATATAATCCACGCAGAGTAAACCAATCATTCAACTGGTAAACGGTTGAGTCAAAGGTCACTCTGTCACCAGCTTTCCATCCCCTGACATCAGAGCCTGTTTTTGCGATGACTCCGGATGCTTCATGTCCCATAATAAGCTGAGGTATCCTCCTTCCGGTACTTCCGTCATATCCATGAATATCAGAACCGCAGATGCCACATGCTTTGACCTGAACAATAACTTCATCAGGGGCAGGTTCGGGATCAGGAACATCTTTATAAGCCAGATGTTTATATTTTTCAAGGACTAAAGCTTTCATCCCCTTTTATAACTTTATTTAATGGTACGCTGTATTTGGTCAAATATAATAAAAACATCTTCATCACTCTATTATTACCACTGCCAGATCCATCACATTTGTCATTGTGGGACCTGTAAAAATATGTCCGCCGGTGGAACTAAAGAAATGAAACGAATCAAAATCTGCCAGGAACCTTTCAGGATCGGTATTCATTGATAGTGCTGTATGAACTGTTTCTGAATCCACCACAGCACCAGCCATATCTGTATTTCCATCATTCCCGTCAGTGCCACCTGAAAGGAATGTTACACCCGGGATATGTTGAAGCCGGATTGCAGCTAAAAGAGCAAGATGCTGATTCCTTCCCCCCGATCCTTCACCGGTTACAGTTACCGTGGTTTCTCCTCCGAATAATAAACAGACCGGCATTTGAATATTATTATCATTCTTATACCTGCACACGGTATCTATAATGAATGAACATGCTTCATTAACATCTCCTGCCATATCGTTTGTTACGATTATTGTATTATATCCGAGCTTTTCAGATTCGTCTTTTGCAGCACGGAGAGCAGTTTTATTATTACCGGCAAGGATTGTACCCACATTCTTAAAAACAGGATCGCCTGGTTTTGGCGTCTCGGGATGGATTCCCTTAGTACCCTCTATCAGGTATTTTAATAAACCGGGAGGTATGTCATTTTTCAGATTATGAGACTCAATAACTTTTAATGCATCAGTAAAAGTCGAATTATCAGGTGAAGTTGGCCCGGAAGCAATAACATCAGGGTGATCGCCAATGACGTCAGACAGCATTATACTTACACCGGCAGCCGGCCATATCGACCTTGTCAGCTGACCACCCTTTATTTTCGAAAGATGTTTTCTGACTGCATTCATCTCCCTGATGTCAGCTCCGCAGTTAACGAGCATATCATTCAGGAATGATATTTCTACAGGTGATGATGCCACAGGATGGTCAGCCAGAAGTGATGACCCGCCTCCTGACCACAGGCAAATAACCAGGTCATCTTTACCAGCCAGACCCGTAATTTTCAGCATTTCTTCTGCTGCCCCGAAACTATTTTCGTCCGGGACCGGATGGCCTGCTTCTGCAACCTTTATATATTTCAGCTTGCAGGAATGACCATATTTTGTAACGACAAAGCCATCAGTTATCCTTCTTCCCAGTATCTTTTCAACATAATGAGCCATTGCAGCACTGGCTTTTCCTGCACCAATAATATAAATACTTTTTATTTCCCCGAGGTTATAGCTCAGGTAACCGATTTTCAAATGTGTTTTCCTTAATAAAATAAGGTCGCTGATCAGTTTTTCCGGAAGTACTCCTTTAATACCTGCCAGGAAAATATGTTCTGCAATCTCTCGGTTATTCATCCCGGTAATTTTAATCTAGTAATATTATAAAAACTAATATCCGAGATGAATTTCGCTTACCGATTTTATAGCCCGGTCAGAAAAGAAGTCACCTGCTGCGAACATCCTGAATAATCCTCCATCTTCCCCCGCGGCTGTTTTAATAAGAAGAAATTCCTGCTGGTCATTACGGTTAAAAACCTCAGAATATGAAACTGCACACCTGTAGCCATCCTGCCCGGTTACGCACATAATGCCCGACCGGAGATTTTCTTTAGTAACAGGATAATGTTTTACAAGAATATCTTTAAGCAGAGATCCGGTGAAAGGTGAAGTGCTGTGAATTCCCCTTCCCCTGCCATAAAAAACTGTATTGAAAGTCACACTTTTATCCGTTCCGGGAATTGATGTAAATTCTCCGGCTATCCCTTTTTCTTTGAAAAGTCTGGCTTTCGGAGAATACATCGGCGACATTCCCTTAACAATCTGGAATGATATAGGATAAGATCTGACTGTGATCTTAACAGGATTTGAAATATTCCTCTCCGTGATAAGATCTCCTGCAACCACCACTTTGCTTTCACCAGGGAGTGTCCACATCTCCTTTGTCTTGGAAGGTACTATCCGCGACACAGCACTGGCAATCAATATCCTGTGAAGAGTATTCGGATAATAGATCTCACCCCAGCTGAGAACAACCTTGTCACCTTTGTCGTTTTCAACCTCAACATAGAGATCTATTATTGGATTGAATACTTCGTAATTTACTTTTTTGATAATCCGCTTTTCGAGGATATCAAAGAGCGAATACCCGTCATATCTGAATGCTCCGGTAAACCTGTCGCTGCCCGTGCTGTCCAGAAGGGTTTCTTTTACGATAAGTGAATGTTTTGCAAGGGAAGAAAAATCAACCTTACCAGGATTTGAAATCTCACCTTCAATAGTAAGGTCTTTAACAGGAAGCTGAAAAGTTTCCGTGTTATCATAGAAATTATTTGTCATATCTGTTGTGTCTATGAAAACTTCTTTATTGATATATGATATGTTTTTATTGCTGTCCTGACAACCCATTGTTGTAATCAGGAAAACGAAAAGGAATAATTGCTTAACCATTTAATTGTATTTTTCTGATATTTTTATTTTTTACCACTGGGTTACACTGAGTTCTCACGGAGTAACACTGTTGTTACATTTTGAAAAATTTCTTTGTGCCGTTTCTCTGCCCACCATTGTGCCACTATGCCCCTGTGCCCCTGTGCCGCTCATCCACTGTGCCGCTGCGCCATTTTCTATCCGAAAAAAAGATATGCAACAAATATTGCCGCTGTAAATCCTGCAAGATCGGCCAGGAGTCCGCAACCGACTGAATACCTGGTATTTTTGATGCCTACGGATCCGAAATATACTGCGATTATATAAAAGGTAGTATCCGTGGTTCCCTGCATCGTGCATGCCAGCCGTCCAATGAAAGAGTCGGCTCCATGGGTGGTCATTGCGTCGATCATTAGTCCGCGTGCCCCGCTGCCGCTGAGAGGCTTCATGAATGCTACAGGGAGGGCTCCGGTAAACCGTGTATCCAGACCGAGCCATGCAAAGAACTGAGCAATTCCGGAAATGATGAAGTCCATAGCCCCGGATGCTCTGAAGATACCGATAGCAACAAGTATTGCAATAAGGAAAGGTATTATTCTTATTGCTATGCTGAAGCCTTCCTTTGCACCTTCAATGAAAGCATCATACACATTAACCTTTTTTATAAGAGCCAGTATTATAAAAAGTACTATTATCGAGATCAGGATAAAATTGGCAGCAAAAGTTGAGGTTGATGATATCTGCTCTTCCGGAAGAGTGCTGAAATACAAAATTATTCCAATCACGATTGCTGACAGCCCGCCAAGATAGGCAAGGATGACTTTATCGAACAGGTTTATTTTCTGTATTATGGCAACACTGACAAGACCAGTCATTAACGCGCAGAATGTTGAAATAAGGATTGGTATAAATATATCTGCAGGATTGACTGCTCCCAGTTGCATTCTGTAAACGATGACACTCACAGGAATAATTGTCAGTCCTGCTGCATTAAGAACGAGGAACATTATCTGCGCATTTGATGCAGTCTCCTTATCAGGGTTCGACTCCTGCATTTCTTTCATAGCCTTTAGGCCTACCGGTGTGGCTGCATTATCAAGACCAAGCATATTTGCAGCAAGGTTCAGCATTATCGATCCATAAGCAGGATGCCCCTTTGGAAGACCAGGAAACAGTTTTTGAAATAGTGGCCCCATTGCTTTACCGAGGATTGCCACCACGCCGCCTTTTTCCCCTACTTTCAAAAGACCCATCCAGAGAGTCAGTGCTCCTGTTAGTCCAAGAGATATCTCGAAACCTGTTTTGGCATTTAAAAAAACTGCATTGACCAGATCATTGAATATCTGTGTGTTGCCTGCAAATATAAGTTGCCCCAGTGCAACTATGAATCCGATAAGGAAGAATGCAATCCAGATATAATTTAAGGCCATACTGAAAATTTAACAAACGAAGATAGATATTAAAGACAAAAGACAAAAAACAAAAGACAAAAGTTGAGGATCCGCCGACTGGCGGAGACGAAATCCCCCTTCGGGAAGAAAAATAAAAAATAAAACCACAGAGTGACACGGGGTAACATGGAGTAAGAACACGGAGTCTAAATTCCGTGAAACTCCGTGAACTCTGTGGTAAAAAAAAGATATATTTGTGATTATTATAAAAATAAAAATAAAAATGGCCAGATTTTCAAGAGTAGAAGTAATACTCAAAATCCGTGAAGGGGGTATTGTACCCATTTTTTATCACAGAGATCCGGAAGTCTGCAGGAATGTTATCAAAGCCTGTTTCGAAGGAGGGATCAAGGTTTTTGAATTCACAAACCGGGGTGATTTTGCCTATGAGCTATTCAGCGAACTTAACAAATGGGCTGAGAAAGAGATTCCGTCATTGGTAATGGGTGCCGGATCTATTGTAGATGCAGGAACCACATCGATCTATATTCAGCTTGGTGCAAATTTTATTGTCTCCCCGGTGTTGAATCCGGATATGGCCAGGGTATGCAACCGCCGAAAGATACTCTGGTCACCGGGTTGCGGATCACTTACCGAGATAAATTATGCTGAAGAGCTTGGCGCTGAGATTGTCAAGATATTTCCGGGCTCATCAATAGGTGGACCTGATTTCGTGAAGGCAGTAAAAGGTCCATGTCCATGGACAAGCATTATGCCCACCGGAGGTGTTGAACCTACAGTTGAAAATCTTAGAGAATGGTTCGAAGCCGGAGTTGCATGTGTGGGAATAGGATCGAACCTGATTACAAAAGAACTGATCCAGAAAAAAGACTGGAAAGGTCTTACAAAACGTGTTGCAGGTGCAGTTAAAATCGCAAAAATATTTCAGAAAGTCTGATAATTAATTATATATACTATGAAGAAAACTATCATTTTTGTAATTTGTTTCATGGCTATTAGTTTGAACTTTAATAAAGTATCATCTCAGGACATAATTATGCCGGCACCTGATAAGACCGGGGGCAAACCATTGATGCAGGCACTGAACGAACGACAGACAATCAGGGCTTTTTCAAAGGATGAGCTTACCCTGCAGCAGCTTTCTGACCTGTTATGGGCAGGATGGGGAATAAACAGGCCCGATCTGAAGAAGAGAACCGCGCCATCCGCACGCAATGTACAGGAGATTGAAGTTTATGCAGTCCTTCAGGGAGGACTCTATCTGTATGACGCTGACAGCCACATTCTTAGGCAAATCCATAACAAAGATATCCGTAGTTTTTGCGGGACCCAGGATTTTGTTGCAACTGCTCCGCTTAATCTTGTTTATGTGGCCGACATGGGCAAGCTCGGAAAGAAAGAAGGTGATGTAATTAAAGACTCTGACCTCCACTGGTCATATGCCAATACCGGTTTCATTGCACAAAATGTATATCTCTGCTGCGCTTCAGAGAATCTGGGATGTGTGATCAGAGGTATGGTACCGAAAGAAAAGCTTGCACCTGAAATGGGATTAAGATCGAATCAGGTTATTATCCTCTCCCAGACGGTTGGGGTACCTCAGAACTAATCTGACAAATCCTTAATTCTGATGTTGCGGAATTTTACGATTGAGCCGTGCCCCAGGAAGCCGATGTGACCGGTTTTGTTTTTTAGTCCCGGGTGATCATTATTATCAATCGTGCCGTTATCACGTGGGCCAGCAATATCTCCATCAATGATTACAGTCCCGTTCAGGATAACTTTAATTTGTGTCCCCTCAACAATGACCTCTTCATAATTCCAGTCACCAACAGGTTTGAGATAATCTCTCTTCGCTGGCAGTACACCATAAACTGATCCATGATACTGGTAAGGCTGAAGGTTTGCATAAACGGGAGCAGTATTATCCAGGATCTGAAGTTCCATACCAACGTAGGCGGCATCTCCTGTTAATGGTGTCCTGATTCCCAGGCCGTTATTTGCACCGGGTGTAAGCTGAAACTCAAACCTGAAAATAAAATCTGCGTACTCCTTCTCAGTATAAAGATTCCCTCCGCTTCCCTGCTCAGGTTTAATGACAATCATCCCATCTTCAGCAACATATGACTCATTATTTCCAACCCAGTTATCGAGATTCCTTCCGTTGAACAGAGCAACGAATCCTTCTGACTTTTCTTCAGATGTAAGGTTAAATTCTTTCTCATTTATTTCCCTTATATAAATATCTCTGAATGCCAGGTCAGTCCCATGAGCCTGAAGCTCAATTGATCCTTCTGGAAAAATAGGGATACTACGGTCCCAGTAATTCTCCATTGTGACATTGTCTGCAACAAGCTCTCCATTCAGCCAGACAGAGACCTTCTCACCGATCATCACGATCCGGAAACTATTCCAGTCTCCGACAGGATTATCGGCGACCTTCAGTGGTTTCGAAGGATTTTTCTTGTTATTATACAATCCGCCGGAACCTACCCGGGCTCCGGCTTCCACTCTTGAAGTATCCCATATCTGAACCTGGGGAGATCCCCTGAGATAAATCCCGCTGTCGCCTTTCCTGGATATCTTCCAGTCCACAAGCATCTCAAAATCACCATATTCCTTAATTGAGCAGAGATTCTCTCCACTGCCGTTAAACCAGATACATCCGTCTTTTACGCTCCAGTTAAGAGGTACTTTCATATCGGCTTCAACCTGCTTTTTGGCCAGTTCAGCCGGTTTCATTGTTGCACGTTTTACAGGATTCTCTACAAGTCCCTGCCATCCTGAGAGGTCTTTTCCGTTAAACATCGGTTCAAATCCAACATCAGGAAGCAATGAGGACAGGTATTTATTGACCATCTCCTTCTGATAATCACTCTCCGGACCTAAAAGTTTTGGGATGGATTTCTCAAGGATCTGCCTTGTAGTATTCCCATACAAACCCGTTGTTGAATTGACCGATGGCAAGGCAATGTTTATTGCCGAGTTTGCAGCAGTTGCTGCAGTCGCAGGATCATCAAGATAGGCAGCAATATAGAAAAGTGTCTGATAGGTTTTAAGTTTTCCCAGTTCAGTAAGAATAGTGTTCTTTTGTTCAGATGTGAGGGCTAAGGGCATTATCTTCCGGTATAGAAGCAGTTTCTGCTCATCAGGTATCACGGCTGATTTAATCTGCTTCACATATCCATCAAATGCAGGTGTCTGGTAAGTCTTATTTCCGGATGCACATATCTCATACAATGCAGAAGAAGCAGAGTGATCACTCCATGAAGTCAGGGTTTTGAAGCATACAGCCCGCATGTCGCGGTTTCCATTTTCAAATTCATTCAGAACAAATGCCAGAGCTTCCCTCCCCCCGGTTTTTGCAAGAACGGGGATGAACTTTTCCTTTTTCTCCATACCCGTAATTGCCTGAAGGATGACCGATGTTTTTTCCCCTGGATCGGCTGTTTCATTTGCCGCTACGGCGATAGCGTTCTGAATACCAGATATATATTCAGGATTATCAGTTGCTGACAGGAGATTTATCAGTCTTTCCTGGTCGCCTGGACCTGCAAGACTTACAAGTGCTTTAAAAGCAGATGTTCTGACCTGTTCGTCAGATGATGATGTAAAGGGAAGTATATCAGGAAATAACTTATTATTCATATTCCATGCTATCAGGTCAATTGCACTCTTTTTTGCAGCAGGAGAACCATCCTTAAGAACCGACCTCAGAAGAAGGATCTCGTCGTTTCCCGAAACACTCTTCAAAGCCGAAACTGCAGCTTCCTGATCTGAAGTATCATTAAATTTCATAATGTAATCCAAAAGGGAAGGAACCGCTTCTTTACCGCTGAGCTTTGCAACTGCCATAGCTGCTTCGCTTCTGACAGACGGATCAGCATTGCTGAGGGATGAGATTATAACCGGTAAAGCCTGCTTGTCTCCGCGGGAGCCAAGCATCCGCAGTATCTCAGGTTTCGCGGCAGGAATTGCCTTCGGGAAAAAGTTAATCCATTTTTTTACGGGTTCGGCTCCCGGAAAGGAAGCCGACATGTTTATAGCTGCATTTCTGTACCTGCTGTCTGAATGACCTGCAGCCTTCAGTATATAATGCATTGCATCAATACCGTGAAAAGCTGCATAAATTTCCAGGGCTGCTGTTTTACTCTGAATATTAAGCTTATCGTTGCATTTGGAAATCAGAAGCTTGCATATTTTATCAGCGGTTTTTACATCACCATTCTGACCAGTAACTTCTGCATACTTAAGCAGCGAAGCAGTAGCACCGGTACTCTCCCAGCGATAGAGATTGCTTTTTGCAGCGTTCATGAGCACAGGAAATGCAACAGGACTTCCACTCTGAGCCAGGGCATTGTAAGCAGATGCTTTTGTATTTATGCTTTTATCGGATGCCCAGAAAATATATTCATTAACAGCTTCTTTCGATTTCATATCTGCCAGCGCGTTCATTACGGCTTCAGCACAAGGCATATCCATGCTTTGTAATGATTCCGCAAGTATATGCTCTGCCCTTTCCCCTCCGATGGCGGTCAAAGCTGCAATGGCAGGATTACAATTATCTTTTTCCGAAAGGTAAATCTTCAGTGCTTCAACACTCTGATCGCCACCGATCACCTGAAGCTGTTTGATAAAAAAATCTTTTATTCCGGAATCTTTTGACTGAATGGCATAGGAGATACATATCTTTTCCCACATTGCTTTTTCGTTTTCCTTTCCGCCTTGCGAAAGAAAGCGGGAAAGTGACTCAACAGCATACCTGGGTCTGGTATCATCAGCTGTACCGGAAGGCATTATCCGATCACAGATCTTAGCTATACCCTGTTCGCCGAGAGAAAGCATATCTCCCATCAGCTTGTCAGTATACCGGAGGTCATTTGCCGGGAACTGTGCCAGCAGATCTGCTACTTTTGTTTCAATAGTCCTTTTATCCTGCGAGAAAGAAACGGAAAAAATAAACAGGAATGAAAGAGTTAAAACAAGTATCTTATTGATTATCATGTCTTTAACTTTAAACTTTAAACTTTAAACTTTCTTATATCTTCCAGGGACCACGCATGGGTTGATTAATGAGCCTGTTAGCACCCTCATCATCGATAAACTGCTGTACTACAGGATCGAATTTAAGATTTCTTCCAAGGCGCAATGCCACAATCCCCAGGTTTACAATTGTGCAGGACCTGTGTCCGTTAGATTCATTAAGTGCAAATTTCTTCCTTGTCTTCACCGATTCCGTGAATGTTGTAATCTGAGGCTGAGGATCAGGAAGCGATCTTATTAATTCATCCATATCTTTAATATCTGATCTGAATCCTTTGTAAACTTTCCCATAGGGGCCTTCTATATATGCAGCATCCTTGTCCCGGTTCTCTCCATCGAGGATTATCTGACAGCCATCTGAATAAGTGTAAGTTATTCTGCGCCATGAACCAACAGCATCGTAATGCTGCTGGGGTGCATCTATCTCAACCGAAACAGGACCAGTATCATCTTTACCAAGAAGATACTGAACAGGATCAAGATAATGCTGGCCCATATCTCCAAGACCCCCTCCGTCATAATCCCAGTATCCGCGGAATTTTGCGTGTACTCTCTCCGGATTATATGGTTTATAAGGAGCAGGTCCAAGCCAGAAGTCATAATCAAGCTCCTCAGGAACAGGCTCCGGTTTGAGGTTTGGAAGACCACTCCAGTAAAATTTCCAGTCGTAGCCTGTTATGCCGCTGACAGTTACTTTCAGTGGCCATCCAAGAACGCCACTGTCGACAAGTTTTTTCAGAGGTTTTACAGTTGTGCCTAATCCGTAAAACTGATCCTTGAATCGGAACCAGGTATTGAGACGGAATATAGTTCCGTGTTTCTGTACAGCATCAACAACCTTCATACCCTCACCTATTGTTCTGGTCATTGGTTTCTCACACCAGATATCCTTTCCTGCCTCTGCCGCTGTCTTTGCTATTATCCCATGCCAGTGTGGTGGTGTGGCAATGTGAACAATATCGATATCATCCCTGGCGATCATCTCCCGGAAATCATGATATCCGGAAATGTTTCCTCCTGCCTGAGCTATTGCCTGTTTCAGGTGGTTTGAGTCAACATCACATACAGCCAGCAGACGGGTACCTTCGTAACCGATATGACCACAACCCATTCCGCCGACTCCTATAATACCTTTCGTAAGCTGGTCGCTCGATGCTGTATAACCCCGGCCTCCAAGCACATGCCTGGGGATCAGGGTAAAAGCAAGTGTGGCAGCTGTGCTCTTTCTAAGAAAGTCGCGTCGGCCGGATTTTATTTCCTTCATATAATTTGTATTAACCTTTATGTATAATGTCCTTCAAATAACGCAGGACGCAAGACACACGATGCATGGTGCAGGGTTCAAAATGACCGGCAACGAGCAACCAGCTACAAATAACCAGCAACCAGCAACGTGCAACAAGCGACCAGAAAATAAATATTAATTCAGTCTCTGGTCAATAATCTATTTCTTAAGGCAGTACATTGAAACAGCCCAGAGATAAACCATACATGCAATGAGAACGGTCATGCCGACGGCAACGCTGCTGATATCACTGATCCAGCCAACAAGCAAAGGAATTACTGCACCGCCAGAGATTGCCATCATCATTAACCCTGAAATCTCATTGCTGCGAGCAGGATACTTTTCAACAGCTATAGAAAATACTAATGGCCAGATATTTGCAACAGCCAGTCCGATAAGGAATACCAGTCCCCATGCCATTGCCTGGGATTTAACTAAAAGGATCAGAACAAGGCACAAGATACCCAGCACTGATGTCCACATAAAAAACTTATGTGAAGAAATCTTAGTAAGCATGATTGCCCCGGCAAAGGTACCCAGCATACGTCCGAAGAAATATACACTTCGCCCTGATTCTGCAGCGGTCTGATCAATCCCGAACTGTTTGATAAGGAACTGTCCTGAATTTGAGTTGAAACCAACATCAATACCTACAACAATAAATATTGAAAGCACCATAAGCAGGACAAACCCGTTTCCAAGAAGTTTGAAAGATGATGAAAGCGATGCTTTGAAAACTTCCTGCTTCGATTCTTCGATCTTTGCACTCCCAAGCCAGAGAACTGAAAGTATCGATACTATCCCGAATACAAGAAACAATAGCTTCCAATCACCGAATTGAGCTGCAAGAATCCCTGCAAGAGGAGCTCCAAGCATGGAGCCAATAGCTTTTATAAATTGCGAGAAACTCAGAAAACTCGAGGTTCTGCTGCCAGGGACAACGTCAACGAGCAAGGGATTCGCTGAAACCTGGACAATTGTATTTCCAATTCCAAGGAGTGCGAAACCGACAAGCACCATCGAGAACGAATAAAAGAAATATGGCACGAAAAGGCCCAGGGCAGTTACACTCATTCCAATATTGAGCATAAATCTTTTACCAAGGCGCGATTGCATTACACCCACAGGTACTGAAAGCAGAAGAAACCAAAGAAACGCGGCTGATGGTATCAGCTGGGCTAATGTCGCACTCAGGTTCATATCCTTGCTCACGCGGTCGACACCGATACCCACGAGGTCAACAAAGCTCATAACGAAGAAGGCCATGAGAACCGGGGCAATTTTTGAAAGGTTGATTTTTTGAGTGTTCATGATATTTAGGTTTGAGGTTAATTAATCATTTTAATCTTCCTGACGCCTGATGCCTGATGCCCGTAGCCATTTATAAAAAGGCGTTAGGCGTCAGGCATCAGGCATCAGGTATCTTAAATTTCATTACATTAATGGTAAAGCGTGCTGTACTGATTTCCAGAAATCATCATTTAAAAGATAAGCGCAACCCATAATGGCAGCGTCTTCCTTCAGCGATGAAAGAGCGACATTGCAATCACAATGTTCATTTTTCAGGCTCTCTTCAAAGACATTTCCAAACAGGTTATATGCATGTGAAATATTACCTCCTATAACGAGCATTTCAGCATGAAACTTTTTTAGCCAGGGAGCAAGAAAGATACCAAGCTTATGGCCGAACTCTGTAAACAGGTCAGACACAATCTTATCGGAAGAGGCAAGCTCTGCCAGTTCTCTTACACCTTTCAGTTCTTTTCCTGTTGCACTTTTATATCTACGTATAAACCAACGTGTTGAGAAGTAATCATCGGCAATTCCATCATTATAGGGAAGGTGATAAACACAACCCAGCTTTGGTACTTCAGGGCCATCTACAATAGGTATTTTATTGGCAATAAAAGCTGATCCGAAGCCTGTCCCCAACGTGATTGAAAGTGAGCGGTTGACCCTGGTAGCGCTTCCGGCCCATGCTTCTCCTACTGCAAATGACGACGCATCATTCATGAATCTGATAAGGAAACCGTCGGGTACCTCCAGGCTGCTTGAAATGGCATCGGTAATATTAAAACCATAAAGATTCTCATATTTGGTAACTCCTTTTATATAACAGATACCTTTTACATAATCGAACGGCCCCGGCATCGCAAAACCGATTCCCTTTACTTTTTCAGGAGGAACCCTGGATAACGACTCCTTAAGTGCTTCGGTCCAGACCTCAATTATTACATTTGCCTTTGCCTGGTTATTAACTTCTCTTCCGGTTACAGTATCTCTGAGTATCTTCCCGGAGATCATATCAACGGCTGCGCAGCTGATATGACTTCCGCCTATATCAGCACCTATTACAAGATTTCGCTCCATATGAATTGTGATATAATAAAATATTTAATTAACTCTGAAAACAGGCTTTGAAAGTATTTATTTTTGTTGTGAATCCAAAATTAATTAGGATTATAATGAAAACCCTGCTGCTTAAATGCACTTTTTCAGGAAAATATCAAATCTGTATGGACATTACCGTTATTCATTAAATGATTATTAAATGATTTTTCTCATTTAAATCACGGATAATTAAATGTAAATTTGATAGTTCCCTTTGAGAATAAATATTAATTTTTTAATAAAACCTCACATATGGCTAAAGTAACGAAAGAAGATGCGCTTCTCTATCACAGCAGGGGCCGTCATGGTAAAGTAGAAGTGATACCGACAAAACCTTATAGTACACAGTTCGACCTGAGCCTTGCCTATACTCCTGGTGTAGCTTATCCATGCCTTGAAATAGAGAAGAATCCTGAGGATGCTTACAAGTATACCGCAAAGGGAAATCTTGTTGCAGTTATTTCCAACGGAACAGCTGTTCTGGGACTCGGAGATATTGGTACTCTTGCCGGTAAACCGGTAATGGAAGGTAAGGGTCTACTGTTCAAAGTATTTGCCGATGTAGATGTATTTGATATTGAAGTTGATGAAAAAGATCCGGACAAACTGATAGAAATATGTGCAAGAATCGCTCCCACATTCGGAGGTATAAATCTTGAGGATATTAAAGCTCCCGAGTGTTTCGAGGTAGAGACAAAACTGAAAGCGATGCTTGATATCCCGGTATTCCACGACGACCAGCATGGTACAGCAATAATATCCGGTGCAGGGCTTATCAATTCTCTTGAAATAACTGGAAAGAAAATCGATAAGATAAAGCTGGTTGTATGCGGCGCCGGTGCTGCAGCAATTTCTTGCTCAAAGCTTTACCTGTCACTTGGAGTCAGGAAAGAAAACATTGTGATGGTCGATTCTAAAGGTGTTATCAACAGCAAGAGAAAAGACCTTAATAAGTACAAACAGCAATTCATAACTGACAGGAACATAGATACACTGGCAGAGGCTGTCAAAGGTGCTGATCTTTTCCTGGGACTATCGACTGCCAATATGCTATCGAAAGAGATGCTGGCAACCATGGCTCCAGATCCTATTATTTTTGCAATGGCAAATCCTGATCCTGAGATAACCTATGAAGATGCAATGTCAACCAGGAACGACCTTATTTTTGCTACAGGCAGGTCGGACTATCCGAACCAGATCAATAATGTTCTCGGGTTTCCTTTCATCTTCCGCGGTGCCCTTGATGTAAGAGCTTCCACAATTAACGAGGAAATGAAGCTGGCAGCATCAAAAGCACTTGCAGGACTTGCCAAAGAACCGGTATCTGCATCAGTTCTGAAAGCTTACAATATTGAGAAACTCACTTTCGGAAAAGAGTATATTATTCCGAAACCTGTCGATCCGAGACTGATATCCACTGTCGCATCTGCAGTTGCAAAAGCTGCTATTGATTCCGGCGTTGCAAAATTCCCGATAACAGACTGGGATGCATATAAAAAGAGTCTTGATCGCAGGTTGAGCGTCCATATCAAAAAGATTGGAGAAATAAATATCTAAGAGACCCCCGGCCATCAGCTGGTTAGCTGATGGCTTGCCCCCTGAAGGGGGCTTAAATCCAGATTATTAGTCAATTTTGTAATGGGTATTAGCGCCCCTATTGCGGAATTGGGCGTCGGTTTTCTTAAAATGCCTGTGTCTTCTGTTTCCGGTCAGCCATTTGTCTGCCAATCTTTTTCTCGTACATAGAAACAATTATATCGGCTGTTTCATTTATATCAAAAGACTGGCGGTTAATTGTGACATCGAAGAGATAATCGATGTTAATTAATTTTTTATCGAGGAATGTTGTGATCAGGTTATGCCTTTTCTCGTCATTATCGACGACATACTCCTCAGCTGCTTCGATATCTATCTCTTTCTTCTTCATAACATTCTCTACCCTCCAGTAGAAAGGGCTGATGAGTCTCACATGCAAAGAGTCCGGGATATCGTGGGCAATTGAAACCCCTCCCCTTCCGACCAGCACAATATAGCCCTCTTTACAGATTGACAATACAACATCTTTAATTGCTTTTTTCACCCGAAGGTCACTTACAAATCCGCCGGAAAATGCCATAATCATTTCTGACATATTTGAAAGTTCAATGCCCTTGTAAAAATTTTCAACACGCTGGGTATCTGTGTTCAGTTCTTTTGCAATATCATATATGATATCCTTATCAACCCATCTCCATTTTGTTGTACCTGCTTTCCGGTTAAGAGTATCCACAATATTCGAAGCCACCTGTCGGGCATCGCATCCCGTTTGTCTTGAAATAGTAATAACAGGACCGTCATCAACAGACGATTTTTTTAGTATCGACTCCCTGTGCCGGCTGTCAAAATAATCAAAGAATTTATCCATTTTAACTTCCTCCTATCCAGTTTACTGAAATAAAGAACCCGATACGACAAATTAATTAATTCCTGTTAATGAGCGACTTATCCCGTATTTAAATCGGATGGGACAGGCACTAATCCCAGAGCAACTCCCAAAGAATTAAAGACGTATTAATTTACGAAGAAAAAACGAAAAGTGAAAATTTATTTATAATTCATATCTCTTGGCTATTTGTGGCGGTTTGCTTATCTTTACCTCATTCAAAACAATTTTCCCAAGTCAAATTAAACTTTAAAACATGAGCACTTCCATTTTTTCAAAACCTGAGATTCTCTGGTTTATAATAGGTCTTGTCTTATTCCTGCTTGAGCTGGTTATACCGGGATTTGTAATCTTTTTCTTTGGTGTCGGTGCTTGGATTACAGCTCTTCTGTGTCTGATTGCCGAACCCGGCATAAACCTGCAGGTTGTTGTTTTCGCTGTTACCTCAATTCTTTCCCTTCTGATTTTCAGAAAAATGATCCAGAAGAGATTTTTTTACGTTCGGGAAGACCGCTCCGATGCAGTAGAAGACGAATTTAGCGGCAAAGAGGCTCTCGTTGTTGCTGATTTCGATGCCGACAAAAGAGGAAAAGTTGATTTTAAAGGGACAACCTGGAAAGCTGAAACTGATTCTAAATCAGATATAAAAGCAGGACAAATAGTTATTATTCTAGAAAAAGAGAATTTTAAATTGAAAGTAGAACCAAAACAATAAACAAAATGGCAGAATCAAGCATGACTTTCATTCTAATCGGTGCAATATTCCTTTTATTCATCCTGGTTGCATCAATGGTTAAAGTTGTTCCGCAGAGAACAGCTATAATTGTGGAGAGACTTGGAAAATACCGCACTACATTCACAGCCGGTTTCCAGATTCTTATTCCTTTTTTCGATAAGGTACGCTACAGGCATACACTTAAAGAACAGGCAATAGATGTTGCCCCTCAGATCTGTATAACCCGGGACAATATTGCCGTTGAGGTTGATGGTATCCTTTATCTTCAGGTCCTCGATCCTCAGAAAGCATCTTACGGAATCGACAATTACAGGTTTGCATCCATCCAGATCGCACAGACAACAATGAGAAGTGTAATCGGTAAACTTGAACTTGACAGAACTTTTGAGGAACGTGAAACAATAAACGTTTCAATCGTTGATGCAGTTGACAAAGCAAGTGAACCATGGGGTGTAAAGGTAACCCGATATGAAGTTAAAAACATATCTCCGCCTCAGAGCATCAAAGATGCAATGGAAAAGCAAATGAGAGCGGAAAGGGAGAAAAGAGCAGTTATTGCTGAATCAGAGGGAACCAGACAGGCTAAGATTAATAATGCTGATGGTGATAAACAGGAGTTCATCCTTAAGTCAGAAGGTGAGAAACAAAGACGCATAAACGAAGCCGCAGGCCGTGCCTCAGAAATTGAGCAGGTTGCCGTTGCAACAGCTAACGGGTTGAGAGCAATATCGTCGGCAATCTCAGAGGAGAACGGACTCAATGCAGTAAACCTCAGGATAGCTGAACAGTATTTAAATGCTTTCGGAAACCTCGCCAGAACGAACAACACATTGATATTACCTTCCAACTTATCCGATATAGCAGGAATAGTTGCCACGGCTACCTCGGTGTTTAATGAAGTTAAAGACAAGAAGAAGCAATAAAAAGACTTTTGAAGCTATAGAGGCTGTAAAGGTAATTATCCTTTATAGCCTCTGTTGCGTTTAAAGCCTCAGGGTTAAGTAAATACAACAATTTAGCAAATGATTAACATAACATTAACGGAAAAGAATGCAACATTTTGTTGAGTCGGGCGTCTATAGTATGACTTAACAATTCACACAAATGGCCGTTCGGCCAACTCTACGATCAGGTTTTTAGGTAATTTCAGGAAGACATTGCCAGATGTCTTCCTTTCTTTATAAAATATTTATATTTACGTTTTCAGTAAATTCCGGAGTGACCATGTTGAAGAAAGTGATCCTGATAATGCTGTTTATACAAGTCGTCTTTAACCTGGACGGTAAAGTAAATACTCCTGTAGCGGAGAAGGGAGTCATAGACCTCCGGCAGATGCAGGTTACCAGTAAATTTAAATTGAAACTTAACGGAGAATGGGAATTTTACTGGAACAGGATGCTTCGTCCGCACGATTTTGTAAATAATGAAATAAAACCTGACTACTATGGCATCGTTCCTGCATACTGGACTGATTATCCTAAGGAAGAAATCAAAACTGCGAAGGAGGGTTTTGCAACATACCGTTTAAAAGTACTTCTCCCTCAAAAATTCAGGAAATCGCTTGCCATTGATCTTCCTGTATTTGATTCCTCTTATGACATTTATATTAACGGAAGATACTATGGAGGCAACGGCGTACCGGGAAAAACCGCGGATGAGACGACCCCCGGATATAAGAGAAACTTTTTCAGGATTGATCCCGGGTCCGATACACTGGATATTATAATCAACGTTGCTAACTTTTCTCATCGTCGCGGGGGTTTCTGGCTTCCGGTAACATTGGGATCTTTCAGTTCAGTACAAAGAACTCTTGCAAACAGCTGGGCCGGAGAATGGGCAACAATAAGTCTGCTTCTGGGCTTTTCTTTGTTCTTTCTTTTCTTCTTTCTTATATACCCCAGGGAAAAGGTAATGGCCTTCTTTTGCATGGCAACGATAGGACTTGCTATACGACCACTATTTACTTCTCATTTCCTTATTCATAATATAACTGATCTCAGTTGGATATGGATAGTCAGATTCGAGTATCAGGGACTCTATTTTATAATTATCGGATGGTTCTGGTTTGCACAGTTACTTTACCCATCAAGAATATTTAAGGCGTTTACAGCATTAATAACTGCTTCCTTTTCATTTTTTTTCGTACTGACTTTGTTTCTTCCTGTAAAGATCTTTAGCTATGCTACTCTTTTACTATATCCGTCAATGATTATTTTGATGGTTTATACATTATTACAGAGTTTTATCGGAATACTTAAAAAGAACTGGATTGACATAGCATATTTTTCAGCTTTTGTTCTGCTTGTTGCAGGAGGAATCCATGATATAAGTGTATCCCTTGGTAAATCCGAAAGTTCACTTGGATACATTATGACTTATGATGTGGTCATTTTTGTTTTCATCCAGGCTTTTCTTTTGCTTTATAAATGGGTTAAATCTTATTATGAAAAGGATAAACTTCAGATTGAACTTGAATTTATGAACAAGAACCTTGAGCTTCTTGTAAATCAAAGGACACTGGAACTGAAAACCCGCAATGAAGAGATAGAAAAACAGAACAGCATGATAGCAATGCAGAACAAGCAACTGTCGGATACCTTAAATCTTAAGAACAAGATTTTTTCACTCATTGCACATGACCTCAGGAGCCCGGTTGTCAATATCCTTTATATGCTGAATCTCCTTAAAGAAAAAGAGTACAAGGAGAAGTATGATACATTTGCAAATTCCAGCATTCAGTATGCCCAGCTTGTTATCTCATTGCTTGAGAACATGCTTGTATGGGGAAGAGGGCAGGAGGATAAAATAAAATATTCCCCGGAAATACGAAACCTGGCAGACATTATTCTTACAAACCTTTCAATCTTTAAAGAGACTGCCGATAAAAAAGAGATATATGTGAATTTTACGCAGGTAGGGAACTCTATGGCATACTTTGATAAAGATCTTATGGATATAATTATCCGTAACCTGTTATCGAATGCTGTCAAATACACTCCCCGCGGAGGACGAATAAGCATCCTGTTAAAAGACAAGACTATTGAAGAGGGAGGCATTCTGCTAAAGATCTGTGATAACGGAATCGGGATACCTGAGGCAAAACAGAAATACCTCTTTACGGCAACAGAGGTAACCAGCACTCCCGGTACAGAAAATGAAAGGGGAACAGGACTTGGCCTTAAGCTCTGTTATGAGCTTGTTATGATTAACAAAGGAATACTTGTTGTTGAGAGTAAGGAGGGTGAAGGATCGTGCTTCTCAATAATCCTGCCGGAAGCTGCCCTTTAGATTTAGAAACTTTATGAAAAGAGATATTTTAAGAATAGATGAACAGCTTTGCAATGGTTGCGGATTGTGTGTTCCAAGCTGTCATGAAGGTGCATTACAGATTGTTGACGGAAAAGCAAGACTGGTAAGCGAGCTTATGTGCGACGGGCTGGGAGCATGTATCGGGCATTGTCCGGAAGGGGCAATAACTATAGAAACAACAGAGGCAGAGCCATATAGCGAAACAAAAGTGATTGAGCAGATGAATAATAGGAGTGGTTGCCCGGGATCGCGTGAAATAGTAATTGAGAAACAAGGACAACCGGAGAATCAGGTTGCATCAGCCGACCAGCCTTCTGAATTAAGACAATGGCCCATACAGATGCACCTGGTGAACCCGAATGCTCCATATTTCAGAGATGCAGACCTGATACTTGCAGCCGACTGTGTGGCATTTTCAATGGGCAATTTCCACAGCAGGTATCTGAAAGGTAAATCACTTGCAATTGCCTGCCCCAAGCTCGATCAGGGACTTGATATCTATATAGGTAAGCTGACAGCATTGATCGATACAGCAAAAGTGAATACGATAACTGTAATGATGATGGAGGTTCCATGCTGTAGTGGTCTTCTGCAGATGGTAAAAACGGCAATGTCGAAAGCTTCAAGGAAAGTACCAGTAAAAATGATGGTCACCGGAATAAATGGCAGCATTCTCAAAGAAGAGTGGATTTAGAGATTATTGTTCTGAGGCTGGATTCGGGTAATAGTTTCGGTCATAAATAAATTGTCGAAAATAATATTGGTGTATCTTTATCATTAAAGTGCAGATTTTTAAACAATGGAATTCCTGAAACAATAAGGAAATGGGTAATAAGTTTGTTTCTGGCACCACTGATGGTCAATATTACCTCCTTGGCGTGGATATCGGTTCTGTATCCCTGAATACAGTTGTAATGGATGCAAATCATAATATTATTGAGGAGTATTATGATTATGTTCACGGCAAACCATTTAATGTCCTGAATACCAGGCTTGTGTCAATCCTTGAAAGGATCGGATCTTTTGAGGGTATAGCTTTTACAGGTACAGGGGGTAAACTTGCCACGGAACTAATTGGCGGAGTTTTTGTAAATGAAATAATTGCACAGGCAACATCATCAGGTAAATTGTTTCCGGATGCAAAAACAGTAATAGAGATCGGAGGTGAGGATTCAAAACTAATCATCCTCGAAAAAGATCCTGTCAGCGGAACCTCACGGCTGGTTGATTTTGAGATGAACAGCATTTGTGCTGCAGGGACAGGATCATTCCTGGACCAGCAAGCCCGCAGGATTGGCGTCCCTATAGAAAAAGAATTTGGAGAAATGTCACTTAAGTCGACTGATCCTCCAAGAATAGCCGGCCGGTGCAGCGTCTTTGCAAAAAGTGACATGATCCATCACCAGCAGATAGCAACACCTCTTCATGATATTGTGGCTGGACTATGTTTTGCACTTGCCCGTAACTTCAGAAGCAATGTAGCCAGGAGTAAGGAGATTAATAAGCCGGTTATTTTTTCAGGAGGCGTTGCAGCAAACACAGGCATGATCAGAGCCTTCACAAAAATTCTCGATCTTAAGGAAGGGGAACTGATAATCCCTGAGCATCATGCATCGATGGGAGCTATCGGAGCCGTTATGTATGCCACTTCAAACAACCTCGATCTGAATCATTTCAGAGGCCTTGAAAAACTGCAGGAGTATCTTGCTGATGATTCAACAACATTTGTCAGCCTTCCAAAGCTTACAGAATCGGAAGCACTCTATAACAAGGATGTCTATTTTAAAAAGAATGGGAATCAGAAGCTTAAAGTATATCTTGGAGTTGATGTCGGATCATTGAGTACAAATGTAGTCTTGATTGATACTGATCATAATGTAATAGCAAGGCGTTACCTTCCGACTGCCGGGAAACCCCTGGAAGCTATTCAGAAGGGGATTACCGAGATTTACGATGAGGTAGGCGAAGATGTTGAAGTGATAGGTGCAGGAACTACCGGTTCAGGCCGGTATCTGACGGGCGACTTCATTGGTGCCGATACGATCCAGAATGAGATAACTGCACAGGCGACTGCAGCAATTGATTATGACCCTACGGTTGATACAATCTTTGAAATCGGTGGGCAGGATTCGAAATATATCAGTATCGAAAACGGAGTGGTTGTCGATTTTGAAATGAACAAGGTTTGTGCTGCGGGTACAGGATCATTTCTTGAAGAACAGGCTGAGAAGCTGAATATCAATATTGTTGAAGAGTTCGGGTGTATGGCAATGAACTCAGAGTGTCCCGTAAAGCTTGGAGACAGGTGTACAGTGTTTATGGAATCTGACCTCAACTCATTCATGCAGAAGGGTGCAAGGAATGAAAATCTTGTCGGGGGTCTCGCCTATTCAATAGTATACAATTACCTTCAGAAAGTAGTTGCCGACCGGAGGATTGGAGACAAGATATTCTTTCAGGGAGGAGTTACGAATAATAAAGCTGTTGTTGCAGCATTCGAGCAGGTACTCGGGAAGAAAATTATTATTCCTCCTCATTTTGATGTGACCGGAGCCATTGGAGCTGCAATCCTTGCTAAAAGATCAATGATCCCGGGGCAAAAAACCACATTCAGAGGGTTTGGCATAAGGAATGCAACTTATGATCTCAGCAGATTTGTATGCCAGGGATGTACCAATCATTGCGAGATAAGGCGTGTAAAAATTGCCGGAGAAAAGAAATCTCTTTATTATGGAGGAAGGTGTGAGAAATATGAGACAGACGGACGTAAAAAGGCAGCTAATGATATCCCCAACCTCTTCCTGAAAAGACTTGAAATGCTGACGGAGGGATACAAGGAACCGAAAGAATATAAAACCACAACAATAGGGATTCCAAGAGCACTCATGGTTTATTACCAGCAATTTCCATTCTGGCGGACGTTCTTTGAAAGACTTGGATTTACCGTGGTGATCTCAAAAGAATCAGATAAGTCGCTTCTTACCCGGTCTATTGAAACGATAACAACCGAGACATGTTTGCCTGTTGAGATAATGCATGGACATGTTATTGATCTGGTTGAGAAAAATGTTGATTATATCTTTCTGCCTTTTATTGTCAATGCCAAATTCCGTGAAGGAAATAAGACATTCAACTGCAATTGCCCGTGGATTCAGACTTATCCTTTCATGGTAAAAGCAGCTCTGAAAGGGAAAATAGATGAATCAAAACTCTTAATCCCCACACTCCACTTCAGGTTCTTTGAACGTGCTCTTGTTAAAGAGATGACAACATATTTTAATGAGAAGTTCGGAATCGGTAAAAATGAGATCAGGGAAGCAATCTATTATGCTGATACAATTCAGACCTCATTTGAAAAGCGTTTGGTGGCTTACGGAAAAGATGTTCTCAAAGAGATCCCGAAAAATTGTCGTCCCGTGGTACTCCTCGGGAAACCCTATAACAGTACTGATCCGCATCTCAACCTGGGATTGATCGAGAAGCTTATTTCTCAGAATGTTATGCCCATTCCCATAGATATGCTCGATCTTTCACCTTACAATATTTTTGTCAATTACAGGAATATGTACTGGCCAAATGGACAGAAGATGATTGCAGCAGCTCAGCACGTTGCAAAAACTGATGGACTGTATGCAGTTTACATCAGCAATTTCAGGTGCGGACCCGATTCATTTATCTGGCATTATGTTACAGAAGAACTTAAAGGAAAACCCTTCCTTCATCTTGAAGTGGATGAACACTCTGCTGATGCCGGTATGGTTACCCGTATTGAGGCATTCCTCGATAGTCTGAAAGGATCAGAACAGAACGAAAAGAAAGAAGTCACTATTTACAGGCCAAGGCCCAGTCCCTCTTCTCCGCCAAAGGACAGGGTGCTATACTTTCCTTATATGAATGACGGAGGATCTATGCTTGCTGCAGCTGCCAGGAGTATCGGTGTTCCTTCTGAAGTTCTTCCGAAACAGACAGAAGAGGATCTGTCTATTGGAAGAAAATATACATCTTCCAAAGAATGCTTTCCAATGATCTGTGTTACAGGAAGCTTTATTAAGAAATTATCAGAACCGGGTGCTGACCCTTCAAAAATGTGTTTTTTCATGCCCGATCATAATGGCCCCTGCCGCTTTGGACAATATAACCACTTTCACAGGATACTTTTTGACAGGTTGGGATACAGTAATGCAGAGCTGATAACTCCTTCAAATGATACCTCATATGAAGATGTTGCGGGCGAACATGGACAGAAGTTCAGAATAAATGCCTGGAAAGGATTTATTGTGGCAGATTATATCAGGAAGATCCACAGGGAGATAAGACCCTATGAGATAAACAAGGGTGAATCAGACAGACTTTATGAGGATGCAATCAAGAGGCTGGAAAGATGCATCGAAAGAGGATCACGCGGGCTCCATACTGTGCTTGCAGGAATTGCATCTGACTTTATGTCAATAAAAGTTGATAAAAGCAAAAAGAAACCGGTAGTTGCAATTATCGGAGAAATATTTATGCGCGATAATGCCGGATGCAACGGAAATATTGCAAACCGGCTTGAAGAACTCGGTGTTGAGGTTCTTATCGGACCTTTTTCGGAATGGATATATTATTCGACCTATCGTTTTACCCGCGACAGCCGCTGGAAAAATGATAACAAAGGTATTATAAAATCAAAGATCCAGGGATTCGGGCAGGATGTCATCGCAAGTTCCTTACTGAGGGGAATTAAGAAATATACTGATCACCAGAAAGATGTTTCGCTTCACGACATGCTTAATCTTTGCAATACATATGTAAATGAGTTTTATGACGGAGATCCACCGATAGCGATGGGTACTTCGGTAGCACTTACAAAGAGAGGAGTTTCAGGATTTGCAGCAATCCTTCCCTTTACCTGCATGCCCGGAACACTCATAGCCTCAGTGAGCGATTCATTCCGCAAAGATCATAACAATATCCCATTTTTAAATATTGCTTATGACGGACAGGATACTGTTTCCCTTGATACAAGGTTGCAGGCTTTTGTATTCCAGGTTAAAGAATTTGCGGCAGCGTCAGAACTATCTTTGAAGCACTTCTGATACTTTTTTAAAGAGTGAGTCAATCTTAAGGAACGGATCTCCGTCTCCCAGAGTTTCCAGAGGCAGATACCCCCGGAATCCGCATTGTCTCACAATATCTATGACCTTTGCATAATCGGAATCGACCTGAGTGTCATTGACAAAAACTTTTTCTTTCATCTGCCATGTTATTGCATATTTTGAATTAGCTGCAATATCTTTATACGGATCAGCGGTATGGTAACTTCCGATATCGAGCATCAGTCCTGCCCAGTCATGATTGATCATTGTCATCATCATATCTACTTCCGATGATACCTTTAAGAAGTCATTATGGTTTTGCAGAGCCACCATAACTCCATGTTCTTTTCCAAATTCGGCACATTCGCGTATATCCTCAGCTATCCATTTTGCCCTCTCGTCCCAGCGATAATTTTCTTTTGACAGATTCCCTGCAAAAATACGGACCCCGGGTGCTCCCAATTTCTGGGCTACTATTATCCAGTCTTTTACAAGTTTCTTTTCCTGAACTCTCTTCAAAGGGTCGGACCATGTAAAATCATTTCTGACCCCCGTGCAGCCCATGTCAATTCCGAGCCTGAAAGCTTTCTGCTTAACATGATAAATATAATCATCGGAAGGGACGGAAGGGTAACCCGGGAAATAATATCCTGTAATATCAACACCATCAAACCCGGTTTTGGCGCAATATTCAAGCAAATCATCAATTGTCATGGTTCCTGCCAGCAGAGGCTTGTTGAAAGAATATGCGTTAAGGCTGATCTTCAGCCAGTCATGATAAATCCGGCTTAGCGGCTTCTTTTTTGTTTTACTTCCTGTACCGGTTACAGGGAACACTGCGACACCCATGCCGGTAAAAGCAACTTTTTTAGAAAATTCCCTTCTGTTTAAATTATTGTTTTTCATTTTAAATAGTTGATCCTTATTAATACCTGTTTTTCTTATATTCTTAACGTTGGATATTACCGGGACCAAAATAAGTCTCTGGTAAATCCGGCCAAAAATTAAATCCAGTATTTTTTGTTTCTCCAACCTCATCCATTTCTTCATATTATA
>JALONT010000043.1 GCA_025454795.1 Bacteroidales bacterium
ATTGGACGGACTGGAAGCAGCCATTTATAAAAGTGTTAACACTCGTATCAGAAAATACGACGGTTGCAGAAGGAACTATCACAAAATCCATTTTGTAAGATATGCTGACGACTTCATTGTAACGGGATCAAGCGAAGACATCTTAAGAAACGTTGTTAAGCCTGTCATCATTGATTTCTTAAGCGCAAGAGGTTTAACGCTGTCAGAGACTAAAACCAAAATCACAGACGTGTATACCGGGTTCGACTTCCTTGGTCAGAATATCAGAAAGTTCTCAAATGGAAAATTGCTGATCAGACCTTCAAAGGACAACTTTAAGTCGGTTCTGTCAAAGATCAAGCTTATTATCAAACAACATTGGGGAACTCCTACTGTCGTTCTCATTCGCAGACTTAACTCTGTGATTACCGGATGGACAAACTATCATAGGCACATCGTTGCTTACAGATACTTCTGCAACCTAGACAGGTTTATATGGTTTTACCTCTGGAAATGGGCTAAACGTAGACATGCCAAGAAAGGTCTCCGCTGGATCGCTTCTAACTACTTTAAAAGAATCGGTTCCCGTAAATGGACTTTCTTCGGCACTTTTGATAATGGTACTGTGATCTTAATAAAATATGCCTCGGATACCCATATCAAACGACATGTCCTAATTAATGGTAAAGCTAATCCTTACTGTGTACAGTGGGATAAATATTACCTACGCAGATATGCCCGTAAAATGGCCGCCTGAATTTGTATTGCCGGGTTACTTATTTACCTTTAGAGTGCTTGAGCCGTATGCGGTGAAAGTCGCAAGTACGGTTCTTAGGAGGGAAAGGCGGGGCAACCCGCCCGACCTATCCGACTTTGCACCAAACTCGCAGTATACCAGGACTTTGCCGACGCGCGCGCAAGAGTTTGGCGGCCCTTCCCTGCAACCGTCCCTTCGCCGCCAAACACATGCTTTTTTGCCTGCCCGGACTCCGCCATTTAGACAACTTCATCATGCTATGACAATCCCTGCCCGTTTATCGGGACTCTGCCATTTGGACAACTTCATCAAAACAGGACAAATTCTGCCTGTTTGCCGGGACTTTGTCATCTTGACAACTCTATCATGACGTGACAATTCCTGCCCATCTATCTGGACTAACAAAAACCACATCATTTGAAGCTAATCTGTATGTAGACTGCTCCTAACTGACCTTTGATAATAAGACACTTATGGACTTAATCAACAATGGCATTTTTTGTATAATGCAGGTAACAAATCAGCTATAATTCCTATTAACTAAAAAATTGTACAAAAGAAACACTTTCGAAAGACTGATTAACAACCATAAAGTTTCTGATTGTTAATTCAGTAAAATAAAATTAGCTGCCCGCTTAAATAATAGGGTAAGTTACTGAAATATATTGGATTAGTGATATCTAGTTTCCAAGTTGGTCTATTTTATTAATGTGGCTGACGGGGCGGAAGTATACCTACTGGTAGGGAATAGTTATTCGCTGCAAAACACATGCTTTTTTGCCTACCCGGACTCTGCCATTTAGACAGCCTCATCATGACACGAGAACTCCTACCCGTTTACCAGGACTTTGCCGCCTAGATAAATTTATCATAACACGAAAACTCCTGCCTGTTAATATGGACTTCGCCGCTAAGACAACTTTAGTATGATACGGCTATTCCTACCCGTCTACCTGGACTTTCAAAAACCACACCATCACAGCTATCGCTCCCAGGTACATGCCTTTTTTCCAATCCGAACTTTTATAAAGATGCAATATTTGGATAGTAGATAAAGTGGACAGAAAGTTATAATTTTATACTTCGAAAATGAGCCAACTCAAAAATTAAAAAATTTATGAATTTCCAATATAAAACCAAAGGCGAACTCATTAAAGAGCTAAAAATTTGCAGAAGGAATATGATTCGTTAAAAATGTCATGCAATAAAGACATCACCGAGCATATTAAGACAGAGAAAGCCTTGAATGAAACCGAGGAACAATACCGTTTGCTCTTTGAGAACACCGGTGAGGCAATTCTGCTTACCAATCCTGATGGTCAAATTTATTCCGCTAATCCGGAAGCCTGCAGGATTTTTTGTATTAGCGAAGAAGAAATTTGCAATTTGGGAAGAACAGGTGTTGTTGATCTGAATGATCCAAACTTAGAACCTGCTCTTAATGAAAGAAAAAAAACCGGCAAATTCAAAGGCGAACTCAATCTTTTACGAAAAGACGGTACAGTATTTCCTGCAGAAGTAATAAGCACTGTCTTCATGGATTCTTCAGGAAATGAAAGAACAAGTATGATCATCCGCGATATCACCGAACGCAAGCAGGCTGATGAAGCTCTGCTGAAAAGCGAGGAGTTATTCCGGATAGTTATCTCTAACGCACCAATTTCAATCTTTGCAACAGATAGAGATGGAATTTTCATTCTCCATGAAGGCAAAGCGCTGACAAAAGTGGGAATGAAATCAGGTGAAAATGTCGGAGTTTCAGCTTATAAACTTTTCGCTGATCTTAAAGTGGTTGAGCATAATGGTAATGTAACACAAGGTAAATCGGTTCTGGACAGGGTACTTAATGGTGAAACTCTTTCAGGAATTACAGAATTAAATGATGTGATTTTCGATAATCAATTTGTCCCTATCATTGATAATAAAGGTAATGTCATGGGATTGATTGGAGTGGCGACTGATGTTTCAGAACGAATAAAAGCTGAGAAAACTCTCAGAGAAAGTGAAGTCAGATTCCGAAGTCTTTTTGAGAATTCGCTTCTTGGAATCTCTATAGCTAATCCAGAAGGCAAGCTTATCCATGTCAATATGGCATACGCAAAAATGTATGGTTACAAAAACCCTGAAGAGATGCTGGCAATTGTTACCGACGTAAAACAATTGTATGCTAATCCTAAGGAAAGAAAAGAAGTAATAAGGATATTACAAACCAAAGGTTTCATGAAAGGTCGGGAATTTGAACTTATAAGGCGAAGCGGATCACATTTTTTTGTTCTCGTATCAGCTTGTGAAATAAGAGGTTCTGATGGAAAGCTTCTTTACAATCAGGCTACTCACATCGACCTTACTGAACGAAAAAAAATGGAAGAAAAGCTCAGGAAGTCAAAAGAATTGCTTGAAAATCTAAATCAGCATCTTACTGATATAAGGGAGAATGAGAGAGCAGTTATTTCCAGGGAAATCCATGACCAGGTTGGTCAGTCATTAACCGCTTTAAAGATAGATATGACCTGGCTCCGTCAGAAAATAACCAGTGAATCTGAAGAAAGCAGAAAATTAAATGAAATGATTGAACTGGTAAATGTCATCAGCATGGATGTACATCGGATTTCTTTCGAATTGCGCCCTGTAATGTTGGACGACCTTGGCCTGGCTGCTGCTCTAGAATGTTACTGTGAGGAGTTTGCAAACAGGACTGGATTGAAGATACAAATGGAAATAGAAGATGTACAAACTGAAAACATTGATAGAAATCTGTCCATTTACAGGGTGGCCCAGGAATCACTCACCAACATTGTTCGTCATGCCGACGCTAAAAAGGTTCAGATAAAACTTCGCAAAATCAAAAAAGACATTGTACTTTTAATTCAGGATGACGGGATTGGGATCTCCCCTGATAAAATAAGATCGTCCAAATCTTTAGGCTTCTTGGGAATGTCAGAAAGGGTAAATCAATCCGGTGGTCATATGGAAATTAAAGCCCCCGACAAAGGTGGTACAAAAGTAAGTGTTTATATACCAATAAAATAACTTTAGCTTACATGAAGATTTTACTTGCAGATGATCATCAGGTGGTTCGCGAGGGACTAAAACAGATACTGAAAAGTCTCAAAATATCGGGCCTGGTTGAAGAGGCAAAAGATGGTAATGAAGCTCTCACTAAAATTAAATCAGGAGAATTTGATTTTGTGATCCTCGATCTATCAATGCCAGGACAGAGTGGTTTAGATATTCTTAAGGCTTTGAAAAACTGTAATATAAATGTTAGTATTCTGATTCTGAGTGTTCATCCTCAGAAACAATATGCAGTTCGTGCCTTAAAACTTGGTGCTGCAGGGTACATTTCAAAAAACAGCGCTCCGGAAGAGCTCGAATTGGCAATCAAAAAAATTTCTGCCGGTGAAAGATATGTTTCATCAGATATTATCGGGAAACTTGTTTCTGACTTCAATAAAAAGAATGATATAGCCTTGCATGAACGTTTATCCGAAAGAGAATTCCAGGTTATGTGCTTTCTGGCAAAAGGCACTCCAATTAAAGAAATCGGGAAGGTGCTGTTCATTAGCGAAAGAACTGTCAGTACCCATCGCGCACGTCTGCTCGAAAAAATGGAAATGAAAAGCAATGCAGAGCTTGCTCTATATGCCTATAAGAATGACCTGATAGAATAGAAGTTTTTATTAAAGGTCTTGATGTCCTGTCTACTTACTGCCTTCACGAATGACTACATAGCCCTTTTATTTTTACCTTTCGTCCCCGCTGAAGCGGGATTTCGGCTTCGCCTCAACTTTTGTCTTTTGTCTTGTAGTGTTTCCCCTACATTAAAATCAGTTTCCCCCTACATCCGAACAGGCTGAATCCTTATAACTTACACTGTCTGCAATAACTAAATTTACTCTTTGGGGAAAACATTAAAATCTAATGACCCCTGTTCTAATAAAAAAATCGTAAAGTGAAAATTGTTATTGCAGATGATTCCTCACTGTTGAGAGAAAGGATTAAAAGTTTACTGAATGGTTTAAAAGAAAAATTGGTGATATATGAAGCTGAAAACGGACTGGAAGCTTTAAAACTTATTAAGGATAAAAAGCCTGATCTTGCAATTCTTGACATCCGGATGCCCGAAATGAATGGCATTGAGGTGTTAAAGAAAATCAGGGAATTGAAAATAAAAGTTAAAGTCTGCATTCTCACAAATTACCCTTACCCTCAATACAAAAGAAAATGCTTTGAAGCAGGTGCTGATTATTTTCTCAGCAAAACCGAAGAATTTGAAGATATTAAAATTGTCATTACCGAATTGGCAAACAGTGAAGAAGGAGGAGAAAATGAATGAATCTATTCATACAATAACAGATCAGATTGTAGTGTTCACTCTCGATGAACAACTCTATGCCCTTCCTTTACCCACAGTGGCAAGAGTTATCCATGCAGTGGAAATAAGGCATTTACCAAAAGCCCCTGAGATTATTTCAGGGATTATCAATATTCAGGGCCAGATCATTCCGGTTGCTGACATCCGCAAACGTTTCGGACTGGCAGAACGGGAAATTGAACTTAACGACCGGATGATTATTGCCGATACAGGGAAAAGGAAGGTTGCTCTGTTCGTCGATGCTGTGACTGGTATTAAAGACCTGGCAACCCGGCAATTTGTAAATTCCAAAGAGGAGTTACCCTTTGCAGGATATATAAGAGGAGTAGCAAAAATTGATGATGAACTTATTTTGATTTATGACCTTGAGCAGTTTCTCAGTCTTGATGAAGAGAAGGGACTGGAGCATGCACTGAAAACTAAAAACAAATGAATCGTAATCTCACAGATAGCGAATTAGTGCAAGTATGTGAAGTAATCGCAGCTCGCATAGGATTGCACTTCCCTGTTGAGAGATGGGCCATACTTGGTCGTAACCTGGCTTTGGCAGCAAGGGAGTTCGGGTTTCAAAACATGAACGAATTCATTCAATGGCTTTTGTCTTCAAAACTGAACAAAGATCAAATAAAGATACTGGCATCGCATCTTACTATCTCTGAAACTTATTTCTTGCGGGAACCACAGGTTTTTACCGCATTATCAGATTTTGTACTACCGGAACTTATAAAATCGAAAAAGAAAAGAGACAGGAGCATCAGGATATGGAGTGCAGGATGCTCCACAGGTGAAGAACCATACTCCATTGCAATAGCGCTTCATAAAACGATTCCGGAAATTAAGGATTGGAATATTAGCATTCTGGCTACTGATATAAATTCGAAAGCGCTTGACAAAGCCGCAACGGGTATTTATGGGCCATGGTCGTTTCGTAACACTCCGGATTGGTTTAAGACAAGGTACTTTCATGATCTTGGGGATCGAAGGTTTGAGATTATTCCTGAGATAAAAAATATGGTAACATTTTATCCCCGCAGCCTTATTGATGATAACATTTTTTCTGCCATTGCGAATAAAATGGATATCATCTTCTGCAGGAATGTTTTGATGTATTTTACCAGTGATTGGGTAAGCAAAATTTCTCAAAACATGTTTCAATCCCTATCTGAAGATGGTTGGTTTGTGGTCTCTTCCAGTGAACTCTCTGCCCATGTTTTCCCTATGTATACACCGGTTAATTTCCCGGGTGCAGTTTTGTACCGCAAAACAAAAAAGGAATATATTCAACCATTCGATTTTTCTTTAATTGAAATACAGGAACCTCTAAAACAACCTTTTCAACTTTTATCTTTTGTACCCCGTATAGATGAAGATCTGCAACAATTATCATCCAAAGCTTTAGCAGACGAAGCCCTTCAACCCTTCAACCCTTCAACTCTTCAACAACCTAAATCAACTCCTGAAGAATCTTATGCTGACAAAATTTTTGCCATTCGTTTATTAGCCAACCAGGGGTATCTCTCTGAAGCGCTTTCTCTTTGCAATAAAGCAATTGCATCGGAAAAACTCGCTCCGGGTTTCTATTTCATGCGGGCCTCAATCCTTCAGGAGATGGATAAAACATCTGAAGCTATCACTTCACTTAAGCAGGGAATCTATATCGACCCGGATTATGTTATGGGACACTTTATACTCGGTAACTTATTTATCCGGCAGAGAAATTCAAAGAATGCAAAACGATATTTTAAAAATGTACTTGATTTATTAAACGGGCGTGCAAATGACGACATTCTGCCTGAATCAGATGGATTATCAGTAAAGTATATCAGGGAAATCATCATTGCCAATATGCAAATACATGAATGAATGAATGAAATGAAGAAAGAAATCCGTATAAAACTTAAAAACCGCGCCATTGCCATGGCACTGGAGCCCGTGCAAAAAAGAACGACTTCTGCAACAATAGGGGTAATAGCTTTTACACTGGCGGCAGAAACCTATGCCATTGAATCTGTTTTTGTGAGGGAGGTCTATCCGCTTAAAGATTTCACCCCGTTACCGGGAGTGCCCTCTTATATTTTTGGCATTATCAATGTTCGCGGACAGATCCTTCCGGTCGTCGATCTTAAAAAATTCTTCAACCTTCCGGAAAAAGGGCTAGGTGATTTGAACAGAGTAATTATCCTGTACGATGACCAGATGGAGTTCGGAATCCTGGCCGATGTGGTTCACGGTACTCAGGATATTGAACTCGAGGATATCCTGACCGTTCCTCCTACAGTTACAGGTATCGGAGAAGAATACCTGAAGGGGGTCACAAAAGAGAGGCTTATCGTATTAAACGCTAAGAGATTATTGTCTGATAAAAGTATTGTAGTAAATGAAGAAGCAAATTAAAAAAGAATACAAAAAGAGTTTGTAGTAAAAATAGTTTTAACCCAAATAATAGGAGGACTACACAATGTTTAAAAATTTGAAAATTAGTTTACGCCTGGGATTGAGCTTCAGCTTTATTCTGGTATTTATGATTGTAATAATCCTTGTAAGTCTCAATCAGATCAAAGTCTCCCGGACAATGTTTGATCGGATAATAAAGGCAAACAATGTCCGCCTGCAACTGGCTAATAATATGATTGATCATACAAGAGAAGCATCTATTAACCTGCGCAATATTTTATTACTAAAAGATAGCGAAAAGACGTTGGAATTAAAAAACAGGATTGACTCTATCAGGAATCTGCACGATGCAAGTTTAAAAAAGTTAGAAGGATTAATCACAAACGATGATACTATGTCATTTTCTATTGTTGCTAAAATCAAGGCTTCTCAGGATGTCTCAAGGCAGCTAAACAATAAAGTAATTGATCTGGCGATGGCAGGAAAACATGAAGAGGCAATATTATTAATGAATCAACAGGCAAGTAAGAGTGTAGCTGTTTGGATAACTGATATTGATGAACTCATAACTCATAATGAAGACCGTAGTATGATGCGTTACATGGAAGCAGAAAAAGCACAGGATACGGCACGTTCATTCATGTATATACTTGGTACAGTGGCCATAGCTCTCGCAATAATGATATCCATCTTCTTGACCCAAAGTATTACCAGGCCATTAAAGATAAGTGTACAAACGGCTAACGAGATTGCCTCAAAAAATCTTACCAGAGATCTTTCTGTTTATGAGAAACGGGGGGATGAATTTGGTATCATGATACAGTCGTTCAGCAAAATGATCGAGATTCTCAGAGAGCAGATGCTTAAGATACTGGATGGTGTTAATGTTCTTGCAAGTTCTTCTTCTGAAATTCTTGCTTCAACCACTCAGATAGCATCCGGTTCTGCAGAAACGGCTACTGCAATCAGCGAGACTACGACAACAGTTGAAGAGGTCCGTCAGGCGGCTCAGTTATCCAGCCAGAAAGCTAAAAGTCTTTCCGATAGCGCACAGCATGTTGCTCAGGTATCTCAGAGCGGACAAAAGGCTGTGGACGAAACTATTAACGGAATGAACCGTATCCGCGAACAAATGGAGATTATTGCACAAACAGTTGTACGATTGAGCGAACAGAGCCAATCCATCGGAGGTATTATAGCTTCGGTTACTGACATTGCCGATCAATCAAACCTGTTGGCAGTAAACGCTGCCATAGAAGCGGCCAAAGCCGGTGAGCAGGGTAAAGGTTTTGCTGTGGTTGCGCAGGAGATCAGGAACCTGGCAGAACAGTCAAAGCAATCAACTATGCAGGTGCGCAACATACTGAATGATGTACAAAAAGCAACCAATGCAGCTGTTCTTGCTACGGAACAAGGGAACAAAGCAGTGGAGGCAGGAGTGAAACAATCGGTACAGGCAGGTGAGGCAATACGGATACTGACAGATAGCAGTGCTGAGGCAGCCCAGGTATCCACTCAAATCGTAGCATCGAGCCAGCAACAGCTGGTAGGGATGGACCAGATCGGAATCGCCATGCAAAGCATTAATCAGGCTGGAATGGAGACTTCTGCAAGTATGACCCAGGCCGAAGATTCGGTAAAAAACCTGCATGAGCTCGGACAGAAGCTAAAAGAGCTTGTGGAACAATTTAAGATGTAAAGCAGGATAACAAATGGATAAGAAAGATAAAGAATTTCTCAAACGTATCCAGGAAACCTTCAGGATTGAAGCAGAGGAACATCTTCATGCATTCTCTGCAGGCTTGATTGAATTGGAGAAAACACCTTCAAAGGAAAAAGTTGCGGAGATAATTGAGGTCATGTTCCGCGAAATCCATAGCCTTAAAGGTGCAGCTCGTTCTGTTGATCAGAAGGATATCGAATATGTGTGCCAACCGTTGGAAAGCATATTCTCCTCATTGAAACGCGGGGAAATCACTTTGTCGCCTTTGTCATTCGATCTTTTTTACAAAACAGTCGAGTGGCTCTCAAAGCATATTGTTATCTCAGGATCTGAACAAACAGATGTTTTCCGACAAACCCGGCAGGAATTGATTAATAGGTTGAAGGAGATGGTTTCGGGAAAATATTTTTCTACCCTGATACAGGAACCATCAGCAACAGATATTGAAATCCCCTGTTTACCTCAGTCCGATATAACTCCTGTAACTGAGCCTGGAGTTGACCTTCAAGGGAATATAGCGAATACACAAGTTGTGATGGCTCGCATCCCGATGTCAAAACTTGATCCGTTACTTTTTCAGGCTGAGGAGATGATCCAGGCAAAAATGGCGATAAATCAGCAGACCGGTGAATTGAAGAGGTTAAGTGATGAGTTGAATGAATGGAAAACCGAGACACAGAAATGGAGAAGCCGCAAGGCTGCTGCCACACCTGAATTGTGGAATGAATTGTGCGATAACAGCGATATGCGCCTGAATAAGGTGGAGGGCCGGATAACAGAGATCATAAGCTCAATGGAGCGCCATCAGCACAGTCTCGATCGTCTTGTCAACGATCATCTTGATGCGATGAAACAGGTGCTGATGCTTCCCGTGGGCTCCCTGGTTGAGACTTTTCCGGGGATGGTCAGGAAGATCTCACATGAACAAAATAAGGAAATCGACTTTATCATCAGCGGAACGGAACTTGAAATTGACAAGCGTATCCTTGAGGAGCTTAAGGATCCGCTGATCCACCTTATCCGCAATAGCATTGATCATGGGATTGGCAAACCACAGGAACGCATACTTAAGAATAAACCGGTCCGTGGAAACATAACACTTGCCTTTGCTGCTAAAGAGAGCGGACAGGTTGAGATAACTCTCGCCGACGATGGAAAGGGTATTGATAAAGAACATATTCTGAAAGCAGCCATTAAATCAGGAATAATTTCGAATGAGTATGCCGGAAAGCTTGAACCAAAAGAGGTTTTGAACCTTATTTATCAGTCGGGAGTCTCCACAAGTTCTATTATTACAGATATTTCCGGACATGGATTGGGTTTGTCGATTGTGCAGGAAAAAGTCCTGAAACTGAATGGGAAAATATCCGTGGAATCGGAAGAAAATGCAGGCACTACCTTTCGTATTCTTCTGCCAATGACACTTGCCACATTCAGAGGCATCCTGGTAATGTTACAAGAATTCATGTTCATCCTTCCTACCACGAATGTTGAACGGGTGATGAAAGTAGAAAAGGAAGATATCAAAACTGTTGAAAACCATGAAACCATCCGGATTGACGACCAGATCATTTCAGTGGCAGATCTCGGGGAAGTGTTGGGTTTACCAGAACATAAGCATGCAGGTCAGGGTAAAATGGAACCAGGGTCGGCGAATTCAAATCAGATCCGTATAGTTGTTCTTGTTTCAGGAGAAGATCGTATTGCCTTTAAAGTGGATGACCTGGTTGACGAACAGCAGGTTCTTGTAAAAGGGCTCGGGAAATTACTTAGACGGGTAAGAAATATTTCAGGTGCAACTATTCTGGGTTCCGGCAAGGTGGTTCCGGTGCTTAATATCCCCGACCTCATGAAATCTGCAGTGAAGACAAAAGAAAGGAAGAGCGAAGTATCAGCCGGTGTACTTTTCGTTCCAAAACCCGGTAAAATCCTTGTTGCGGAGGATTCAATAACCTCGCGGACATTGATAAAAAATATTCTGGAAACGGCAGGTTACCAGGTAACCACTTCGGTTGACGGGGCGGATGCATTTACAAAAGCCCGCACCGGCGATTTCGATATTATAGTTTCGGATGTGGATATGCCGAAGATGAACGGGTTTGAACTTACTGCAAAGATCAGAAGCGATAAAAAATTGAACGAAATTCCGGTGGTGCTGGTAACAGCGCTTGAATCGCGCGAAGACTGCGAACACGGCATTGAGGTTGGTGCAGATGCTTACATAATAAAAAGCAGCTTTGACCAGACCAATCTTTTAGAAATAATAAAGAAACTGATATGATTAAAGTTCTGATTGTTGATGATTCGAAGGTAATACAGGAATTTCTTGCTCACCTTCTCTCTTCTGATCCCGATATTCATGTAGTGGGTATTGCCAATTCAGGCCATGAGGCTATTGAACTCGTTAAGTTAAAAAAGCCGGATGTAATAACCATGGACATTCACATGCCCGGGATGGATGGATATGAAGCTACCCGGACAATTATGGAAACTTATCCAACGCCTATTGTCATTGTATCAGGAAGTTCAAATAAAAAAGAGGTAACCAACACCTTCAGGCTTCTGGATGCCGGTGCACTTGCTGTTGTTATTCGTCCGCCCGGTTTCGAACATCCTCAATTCGCAGCTTCCCGTAAAGAACTGATTCAGACCGTAAAACTCATGTCGGAGGTCAAAGTTGTAAGGCTATTTCCGCGAAGTAGAAAGGAGCAAAAAAAACAACTTCTTTTAGTACAAACATTTGAAAATGATCTTAAGCGAATTCAGGTTATAGCAATTGGCGCCTCCACAGGTGGCCCTATAGCCCTTCAGATAATCCTTTCAGGGTTACCTGAAGATTTACCCATACCTGTTCTTATTGTACAACACATTGCCAAAGGATTTGTAAAAGGATTCCTTGAATGGTTATCGGCAACATCCGGTATTAAACTGAAGATCGCTGAGAATGGAGAACATATACTACCTGGCATTGGTTATATCGCTCCCGATAATTTTCATATGGGGGTCGGCAGGGGAAATAAAATCAGTTTTAGCGATCAACCTCCTGAAAATGGATTAAAACCTTCTGTCAGTTTCCTTTTCCGTTCTGTGGCACAAAACTTTGGACCGAATGCTTTGGGAGTCCTGCTTACCGGAATGGGCAAAGACGGAGCTGATGAGTTGAAATCTATGAAAGATAAGGGAGCCTTCACTTTAGTTCAGAATAAAGAAAGTTGTGTTGTTTTCGGTATGCCCGGTGAGGCTCTCAGCATCGGAGCTGCCGATCAGGCGTTATCTCCGGAGAAGATTTCTGAAATTCTGGCAAAATCAGGCACAAAAAAATAGATTATGAGCAAAAAAGTAAAAACCTCAGACACCGTGACAGATATCCTGATTGTTGAAGACAGCCTCACACAGGCTGCCCAGATAAAATATCTGCTCGAAAGTTATCATTACAAAGTTGAGGTTACCCGCGATGGACAGCAGGCTTTGATTTGGCTTTCTGAACATAAACCATCACTGGTAATTTCGGATATCGTTATGCCTGAAATGAACGGATTTGAACTCTGTGAAAAAATAAAATCGGATGAACGTACTGAAGATATTCCCGTAATTTTATTGACCTCATTGTCCGATCCGGAGGAGGTCATTGAAGGCCTTTCGTGCGGCGCAGATAGTTTTATAACCAAACCATTCAATAAAGAATATCTGGTTTCTAACATTAAAAAGATACTTACGGAAGAAGGCACTCCTGAGTCCAAAAGAGATACAAAGGGTATAGAAATTTTTTACGGCGGAAAGAAAAGAACTATCCGGACCGGACCGCAGGAAGTGATTAAATTCCTGCTAAATATTTATCGGGGGGCCATTTATCAGAATAATGAACTTATTCAAACCCGTGATGAATTGAGATCCCTAAATGAAAGGCTGGAAGATCTGGTTGAGGAGAGAACCAGGGAACTTAAAAAGAATGAACAAAAAATTCTTGCGTTCAATGCGGAACTGGAACAACGTATACAGGAAAGAACTGCCCAGCTCGATGCTGCCAACAAAGCTAAAAGTGAATTTCTTGCCAATATGAGCCATGAGATCCGTACCCCTATGAATGCAGTATTAGGCTATGCCGAGCTGTTGGGTTTCATGCTTGAGGATAGTACCCAGAGAAACTATATTGAATCAATCAAATCAAGCGGAAGAAGCCTTCTTACACTGATTAACGACATTCTTGATCTATCCAAGATTGAAGCCGGGAAACTGGAACTACAATTTGAGTATGTGAATTCACAACCTTTCTTTTCAGAATTCGAACGGATATTTTCATTAAGATTATCCGAGAAAGGACTGAAATTCATTCTGGAGATTTCTTCAGGTACACCGGCAGGTATCTATATTGATGATGCCCGGCTTCGTCAGATCATTCTTAATCTTATCGGAAATGCAGTGAAATTCACCGAAATAGGAAGCATAAAATTAAAAGTATATACTGAAAATCCACAAATCATTAATTATTCCAAAGAAAAAACCGAGGAATTTATTGATCTTATAATTGAGGTGACAGATACCGGTATTGGAATTTCACAGGAGCTGCAGAAAGAGATATTTAATCCTTTTGTGCAGGGTCAGGGACAGAACGTAAAAAAATATGGAGGAACAGGGCTCGGACTGGCAATTTCTCAACGTCTGGTACAATTGATGAACGGAACCATTAAACTTGATTCTCAATTGAACATGGGAAGCTCTTTTATAATAAAAATTCCTGGCGTTTCTTATTTAAGGGACTTTGAAAAAAGAACGGAGGAAATTCATCTTGATCCTGCCGATATTTTATTTGAAAAGGCAACAATTTTAGTTGCTGACGATGTTGAACATAACAGAAAGTACCTGATTGATGCCCTGAGTAAAACAAATATAGAGATTGTTGAAGCTACAGATGGGCAGGAAGCTTTTTCTCTTGCTAAAAAAATAGTACCCGATCTTATTATTACCGATATAAGAATGCCGGTTCTTGACGGGTTTGATTTATTAAACAAATTAAAAAGTGACAACGAACTGAAACATATTCCTGTGATTGCCTATTCTGCCTCAGTAATGAAAGCTCAGAAAGATCGTATCCAGTCAAGTGAATTTGCCGGTTTATTGATAAAACCGGTTCAGGTCACAGAATTATACCTTGAACTTATGAATAATCTGCCATTTAAGTCTATCAAAGCACCTGAATCAGAACAATCTGTATCAGAAATAAACTTCACTGAAGAAATATCAGATCTTCCGGGACTAATTCATTCCCTTGATACCCAATTTAAAGACATCTGGATGACTTTTGGGATCCGGCAACCAATCGATGAAGTCCGGGAATTCGGAAATCAATTGGCAAAGCTTGGTAAAAATCATAATGCGGTAATGATTACTGAATATGGTAAAGATTTAATCAGTGCTGCAGACAGTTTCAATATTGAGGCAATACTGAATCTGATAAGGAAATACCCTGGATTTATTGAATTATTGAAAGGTAAAAAAAACAATAAGACATAAAAATATGGATAAGATATATCCGCCCGGTCCTGTCATACTGTTAGTTGATGACAATCCTCAGAACCTTCAGGTTTTAGGTAAACTATTGCAGGAGGAAAAATATAAAATCGAATTCGCCGTAAATGGCGAATCAACTTTAGAGTGGTTAAAAAATAAGCGATTTGACCTGATTTTGCTGGATTTAAACATGCCCGGAATGAATGGATTTGAGGTATGTAAAAGAATTCGCTCAGATAAGGAAATGTATGAGGTACCCATAATATTCCTTTCTGCCGAGTCTGAAAGGGAGAGCATTCTGAAAGGCTTTGAGGTCGGTGCACAGGATTATGTTACAAAACCATTTGACAGCAGAGAACTGCTTGCAAGAGTTAAGACTCAGCTCGATCTTAAATCTAAAACTGAAAAGCTCGAAAAGATTAATGATTGGCTGGGTAAAAAGATTGATAACTGGCTTAAGGTGAGCCTTGGCAAACCAGGTGGTACGGAATCAACCGACCTTAATGCTAAATTGATAGAGTTCGATAAAAATCAAAGCTATGTGCTAAAGGATATTTATCTTGAGCTTAGTACATCTGTAAAAGAGATTGAAAAATTAATCGGGAAGAGTAACGATCCAAAAACAAAAAGCCAATATAAAGAAATTGCAAAACGGATTGCAGATGCTCTTGTTAAACTTGAACAAATGTAGATGGAAAAATGTATAAAAGTCGGGAGTCGTAAGTCGGAGGTTATAACTTCTTCGGTCTTCGGTCTTCGGTTTTCGGTCTTCGGTCTTCGGTCTTCCGACTTCCGACTTCCGACTTATTAGTTAAGAAACATCTGATTGAAAATAACATGACTGCGACACCATTGATATTAATCGTTGATGACAACCCGAAAAACCTTCAGGTCCTTGGGAATTATTTACAGTTAGAAGGTTATCTGGTCGAATTCGCTATGAATGGGGAATCAGCCCTCGACTGGATAAGCAGGAAAGAATTTGACCTGATTCTGTTAGATATAATGATGCCGGGAATGGATGGTTTCGAAGTGTGCAGGATTATCAAGAGTGGCCGGGTAAATCAAAAAACCCCCGTAATATTTCTGACAGCCAAAATCGATACAGAAAGCATAGTAAATGCATTTGACCTGGGCGCTGTTGACTATGTGATAAAACCCTTTAACCAGAAAGAGTTGATCGCAAGGGTAAAAACACAGATCGAAATTAAAAGGGGCAGAGATGAAATAGCGAGAAATCTGGAAGAGATTGAACATAAAAACAAACTTATAAAGTACAGTATTCAGTATGCTCATACAATACAGGTAGCGGTTTTGAAAGCATCTATGAATGGGTCAGACTATTTCCATGAGCAGTTTTGCCTTCTTCTTCCAAAAGATATTGTCAGTGGCGACTTCTATTGGTTTCATCGAATTGATAATAAGTTGCTTGTTGGTGTTTTTGATTGCACAGGTCATGGTATTCCCGGGGCATTCATGAGTATGCTTGGAATAACTCTCTTAAATGAAACTGTGATCAGGGAAAAAATTACTGAACCTCATCTGATATTAAACCGGTTGAGGGTAAAGATTATTGATGCATTGGGACAAAAGGGCATTATTTCTGAGGTGAGAGATGGGATGGATGGTTCAATAATATGCTATGATCTGACTAATAAAATATTGTCTTATTCCGGAGCATTTAATCCGATGTATCTCATTCGCGACAATAAAATCATTGAATTCATGGGAGACAGAATGACATTATCTTACCAGGATAATACTCCTGATTTTTCACGTCAGGAAATTGAAACAAAACAGAAAGATCTTGTGTATCTCTTTACTGATGGATTCGTGGATCAATTTGGCGGACAGGAAGATAAAAAATTCCGGCGGGCCCAATTCAAACAAGTTCTGTTGAAGAATCATAAGAATCCTTTGGCGGTTCAGAAAGAAATGCTGCTTGATACTTATCTTAAATGGAAAGGTAATGGAGAACAGGTTGATGATATAACAGTGGTTGGGTTGAGGCTGTAAGTCGGAAGACGGAAGACGGAAGACAGAAGACGGAAGTAATAGTAATCTTCAGACTTCGGACTCCGGTCTCCGGACTTCGGTCACCGGTCTTATAAAAATTTTATAACAGAATACAGAATAAAACGGATATGATAAAAGAAAGTAAAAGTTCCGCCCAAGAAAGCCCGGAAATACTTATTGCTGAGGATAGTCCTACCCAGGCTACCCAGATTAAGAATCTGTTGGAAAGTCATCATTATAGAGTTGTTGTTGCTAATAATGGGAAAGAGGCATTAAGTAAGCTCTCAAATCATACACCGGCTTTGGTTATCTCGGATATCATGATGCCGGAGATGAATGGGTATGAACTGTGCAAACAAATTAAATCAAATAAGACTACGAGTGATATTCCGGTGATATTACTGACCCGGTTATCCGATTCAGAGGAAATCATTGAAGGCCTTTCCTGTGGAGCCGACAGTTTTATTACCAAACCTTTCAATGAAAAAATTCTTCTTTCTCATATTGAAAAACTTCTTACTGAAGAAGATCGCACAGAAAATGAAAAAGTACCTTTTGGTACACAAATCCTCTTCAAAGGGAAAAAACGCTTTATCCAGGCGGAACAGCAAAATTTAATTTTGCTGATGCTTGATATTTACGAAGCAGCTATTCATCAAAATGAAATGCTCATTCAAACACAGGAAGAACTAAGTTCATTGAACAAACGGTTGGAATCAATTGTGGAGGAACGAACCTCTGATCTTACCGAAGAAATAAAATTAAGTAATCAAATAGCAAACAGACTTAGGGAAAGTGAAGAAAGGTTCCGCATTCTCTACAATGATGCAGTCGTTGGGCTTTACAGAACAAATTTGCAGGGAGAAATATTACTGGCAAACAAGACATTGGTTAAAATGCTTGGTTTTCAATCCTTTGAAGAGCTTACTGTAAGAAACCTTAAAGAAACAGGATATGGCCCTTCATATCAGCGTCAGCAATTCATTGATCAAATCGAAAAAGATGGAGAGGTTAAGGACCTTGAAGCTACCTGGATTTGTCGCGATGGTAAGGAGATTTTCGTCAGGGAAAACGCCAGAGCTATCCGCGATTATGAAGGAAAAATCCTCTTTTATGATGGAAGTGTGGAAGACATTAGCGAGCGTAGGCTGGCGGAAAATTCTCTGCGCTCACTCTCTTTGCGTCATGAGGCTCTTCTTTCTGCTATCCCTGAAATAATAATGGAGGTAGATAATAATAAAAATTATACCTGGGCTAATAAATATGGCCTGGAGTTTTTTGGCGAAGATGTCATAGGACATGCTGCTTCTGCTTATTTTGAAGGAAAGCAGAAGACTTACGATACCATGCAACCGCTTTTTGCAGGAAGTGAAAACCTGATCAATGTTGAGAGTTGGCAGTTGCGTAAAGATGGGAAAAAAAGACTGCTGTCCTGGGTCTGCAAAGCACTTAGGAACGAAAACGGTGATGTTACCGGAGGACTATCCTCGGCTCGCGACATTACTGAATCTAAGCAGGTGGAAGATAATCTGAAAAGTTCAGAAGAAAGGTTGAAGATATTATTCGATTATGCACCGGATGCATATTATCTGAGCGACCTGAAGGGAAATTTCATTGACGGCAATATTGCTTCTGAAAAATTGATGGGCCACAGTAAAAATGAATTAATTGGAAAGAGTTTCCTGAAATTAAATCTCCTGTCTCTTAAACAAATACCCAAAGCAGCAAAACTATTAGTTAAAAACTCATTAGGGCAACCTACAGGCCCCGATGAATTTGTATTAAGCAGGAAAGACAGATCAGAAGTTACTGTTGAAATAATTACTCACCCGGTTAAAATAAAAGATAAAACGCTTGTATTAGGTTTGGCGAGAGATATCACCGAACGCAAAAGGGCTGAGGAGGCATTACGGGAAAGTGAGGAAAAATTCAGGTCAATAATGGAAAATTCGGCGGATGCCATCTTTATCTCTGATCAAAAGGGAAAATACCTGTATACTAATAAAGCAGTAACAGTAATGCTTGGTTTTGCATCGGAAGAAATGAAGAGTAAGACAATCATTGACCTTTCACCCCGGGACAAAAGAGATGAATACTTTGAGATTTTTAAACAGGTACTGAGTAAAGGTAAAGTCTTTGCTGAAATTGAGCTTCTGAAAAAAGACGGCAACTTCATTTCAACCGACCTGAACTCGGTTTTATTACCCGGGGGATTGGTATATGGAAGCTGCAGGGATATAACTGAACGCAAACACGCTCAGGAAGCGCTTCGGCAAAGCCTTACCTTCAGTGAGACGTTGCTTAAGACCATTCCCTTTGGGATGCATATTGTTGACCAGGAAGGCAATATTTTATTCCAGAGCGATAATTTTAAAATAGTATTTGGGGAAGATATAATCGATAAAAAATGCTGGGAGTTGTATAGGGATGATAAAAAGCAATGCAGTGATTGTCCTTTGATTAAAGGTATCACTATCGGTGAAACAGAGGCTTATGAATCGCACGGTGTTCTTGGAAACAGGATATTTGAGATTAGCCATACCGGTATGTGGTACAATGGTAATAAGGCTATGCTTGAGATTTTCCAGGATATAACCGAAAAGAAACTGGCTGAAGCGGAACTTATTAATGCTAAAGATAAAGCTGAAGAAAGCAACCGCTTGAAATCCGCATTTCTTACTAATATGAGTCATGAGATACGGACACCCATGAACGGTATTATTGGCTTTACTGAACTCCTGAAAGAACCTCTCTTAACAGTTGAAGAGCAACAGGATTTTATTCAAACCATCCAGATTAGTGGAGCACGTATGCTCAATACTATCAATAGCATAGTTGATATGTCTAAAATTGAATCAGGACTTATAAGCGTTGACATTAAGGAAACGAATCTAAACGAGAAAATGGTATTCACTTATAAGTTCTTTAAACCAGAAGTTGAAAATAAAGGGTTGCAGTTTTTATTTAAAACCAGTTTGCCAACAAATGAAGCAATCATTAATACAGATAATGAAAAAGTCTATGGGATACTGACTAACCTTATTAGAAATGCCATTAAGTTTACATTTGAAGGTTCAATCGAATTCGGGTATGTAATAAAATCAGACAGAGAGGTCGTTGAGAGGAGTCGAAACGCCGAGCTGGAATTCTTTGTAAAAGATACGGGGGTAGGCATTCCTGATAATCAGAAAGAGCTGATTTTTGAGAGATTCAGGCAGGGGAGTGAATCGCATAACCGGGGTTACGAAGGTTCAGGCCTGGGTTTATCAATATCCAAATCTTATGTAGAAATGCTGGGCGGGAAGATTTGGGTGGAAAGTGAAGAAGGGAAAGGCTCAATATTTTATTTTACAATACCTTACAATCCGGTATCTGAAGAAATAAACACAATCGAAAATGCAGTTTTTACTGAAGATAAAGAAGTTCAGATAAAAAAACTGAAAATATTGATTGTTGAAGACGATGAAATATCTTATTCGCTTCTCACCAGAACGCTACAAAAAATCAGCAAAGAAGTTTTACATGCAATAACAGGAGTTCAGGCTATTGAGGCTTGTCGGAATAATCCTGACTTAGATTTGGTTTTAATGGACATCAGAATGCCGGTTATGAACGGATTGGATGCCACACAACAAATCCGTCAGTTTAACAAAGATTTAATCATCATTGCACAAACAGCCTATGGCTTTTCAGATGACTTTGAAAAAGCATTAGAAGCGGGTTGCAACGATTATCTGGCTAAACCTATTAATAGAACTTTATTGTATGAGGTAATCAAAAAGCATTGTAATAAATTGAAATGATTGCAAAACAGAAGATTTATTGAGGCTAATTGTCTGCCTGATCAATTCACCCTGACTATGATGTCTAAAAAAGAAAAACGTTCTCAATGCCCAGATTTATTCTGCTACAATAAGGACAGGACTGATTGGTTCTTTTGTGAAGTAAAAGGGGAAGGAGATAGATTAAAGCAAGAACAAGCCAACTATTTTGAATCAATTGAATTGCTTTCCGGTAAAGAAATATTTATAATAAAAATTGACAAAAAGCCCGCTAAAAGGCATAAATGATCTAAAATACTCGCCTATTTGCTTGATAACGTATATGTTACAAAATACATCTCCAATTACGTCACCTCTTGAAACAAAAACCCGTAAGACATTGATCTTACAAGAATGGTTTATTTTATAAGAATCTCGCTTCAGGCGAGAGGATAAAATTATAGCGACCTGCAGAATAAAGCGTGGTTAACCTGAAGAATTAGCTGCCTATTATAAATTAATCTCCAAATCTGTATCCAATACCTGATTCAGTTATTAAAAGCAAAGGCTTTGATGGATTATCTTCTATTTTTTTTCTTAATTGAGCTATGAAGACTCTAAGGTATTGTGTTTGTTCAAGATAGCTGTATCCCCATATTTCTTTCAATAAAAATTGATGTGTAAGGACGCGCCCGTGATTCTTGGCAAGAAGTGACAACAATGAGAATTCGGTAGCAGTAAGTTTGATTATTTCGTCGTTTTTTCTTACCACATGGTTTATCATATCAATGATCAGCGATCCAAACTCAAGTAATGGGCTATCTTTCTTTTCCTCGTTCAATCTTATTGCTGCACGGATTCTCGCAATTAATTCACCACTTCTGAAAGGTTTGGTTAAATAGTCATTTGCGCCTCTGTCCAAAGCGGTAATAATATCCTCCTCTGTATTTCGTACGGTTAATACAATAATCGGTTTAGAAAACCATTCCCTGAGTTTTGACAACAGTTCAAGTCCATCGATATCAGGTAATCCCAGATCAAGAATAATTAAAGACGGATGATAAGAAGCAGCTGCTATCAGGTCTTCTTTACCATTTGTAGCATAGATAGTATTATATTTATTTGATGACAGTGATATCTCCAGAAGGCGACGAATCTGTACTTCATCATCAATAATCAGAATGTTCTCATTTTCATTCATTACTCAAGATTTATATTCTGCATATCAGGTATTTCAGATGGTATGTTTATTGTAAATTGAGCACCGCACTCAGTCAGGTTTTCAACCTGAACAGTTCCTTTGTGAGCCTCAACCAGTCCTCTTACAATTGATAATCCCAATCCTAAACCTCCAGTCTTCGAATCATCAACCTTGAAAAATTTATCAAACACTTTTGGCAATGCTTCTGCCGGGAAACCGGGACCTCTGTCGGCAACCTGCAAAATAAAGTTCTCATTATCATATGAAGCCTCTAATCTGATTGCTGATGAAACAGGTGAATACTGGCATGAGTTTAACAGGAGATTATATAGCACCTGTTCCATTAATCCAAAATCGAGCTTTATCAGAGGCATCTCCTGTGGAACAATAACTATAAGTTTAGGATGTTCCAACTCCTGTTTCAGGTTTTGAGTGACCTTATTTATAAGATCATTAACATCGCACCAGTCAAGACGAACTGAAATCTTACCACTTTCAAGTCGTGACATATTTAATAAGTTTTCAATAAGATGGTTCAATCGCCCTGAAGCTTTGAAAATTTCATTTAATAATTCCTCTCTGTTCTTTTCAGAAGTTGGAGATAATAACAAAGTATCGGAAGCACCCATTATTGTCGCAATTGGTATTCTGAACTCATGGGAAATTAAATTAAACAATGTCTTATATAATTTATCCGACTCATCCAGAATGCGGGCTTTAAGGGCAAATTCACCAAGAAATTCCCGCTCAAGCGCGTTAGAAATCTGGGTAAAATATGTATCCCAGAAGGTATCTTTTTTTTCGTAAAGTGATTTATCAATATCAAATACGATAACTCCGGGATTTAATCGTGTCCCGGTTAATGGATAGTATGTCAGATCAGAATCTGGAAATGAATCTGTAAATCTGCCTGCTTTTCTGGAATTAATAAAAACCCATTCAATAAGATCATCTTTAATATTTTTTAAGTCAGTTCTGTTTTGAGGTTGTTTCGAAGGTCCTAATTTATTATTCCCATCTTGTAATATAAAAAATGAATCGGCATTAAAATGCTTTTTGAAGTCATTATTGGCAACCTCAGATACTTTATCAATTCCACTCGCTTTGGAAAGTTTTTCTGTTAGCTGAAATAGAGCATTAGTCTGGTCCTCTCTTTCCCGTACAAGTCTCTCCTGCCTGCGTATCCGGTTGGTTAATACTCCGTTCAGAAGTGCAACAATGAAAAAAGAGCCAAACATAAGTTTGTCTTCAGTTCTTTCGATATGAAAAGTAAAATATGGAGGAATAAAAAGATAATTCCACACCAAAGCACTTATTGTTGAAGCTAGCAGAATTGGGCCTATTCCGAAGAAAGTCGCCATAATTGATATTACAAAAAGCAGGATAAATGAAACTATATGATATCCCTGCTGATCTGCCAGAGGCTTACATAATAATATTGTTATTGCAATAACCAGGATTACAATTAAATATTGGCTGATCCTCGAAGTAAAAACCGGTAATGATAATTTTTTCAGGTGTTTCACTTAATCCTTTTAATTTCAATTTAACGCAAATTTAACCTATTTAGAGCCCTGATTATTCATTAAAACAAATGAATATGAAATATTTTCTCGATAATTTTTGCAAGAAAATTTACCACAAGAAAGAATCCTGCCACTGAAATGAGAAAAAAAACAACAAATAGAAAAGTTCTAAAGTTCATTTTAATATTTCTTTGTAATTACAAAAATATACCGGAAGATATAAAGGCATCATAAAAATTTGAAAGACAGGTATAAAGAAAAAATAAAATTCCCGGGAACCAGTATTTTTAAACATAATGAACGGATTAAATAATTTTTGGACTTGTGCCGCACATAATCGCCCTGATCATGGCAAATACCGGAATAAATTCCAATCTGCCTGTCCACATCTGAAAGATATAGACAGATTCAAGGACCGGAGACATTGAAGGATCAGTAATACCGGAGGATAAGCCTACCGTGCCCTGAGCTGATGCTGATTCAAATAACGCAGCAGTGAAACTGAATTCATTATGAGTAACCAGATATGTTATTAAGGATGATCCAATTAACATTAAGAAAAATATTATGGCTATAGTAGCAGCTTTCGTGAACTCTTCATACATTTCTCTCGGGAGTAAGGTCTTTCCATTAAACCTGACGACCTTAATGGTATTGTCTGAAAAGAAAGTTTTATTGATCTGCCATCGCAATCCTTTCTTAATTAAAAGGAACCTGATCATTTTTATACCCCCGACTGTAGCACCTGATGCACCCCCGATAAACATTGCTGTGGAAACAATAAACACTATTGAATACCAGTTCCAGTTATTGACATTTGAAGTTTGCCATCCTGTAGTTGACATAGCGCTTACAAACTGAAAAATTCCCTCTCGCACCGGATTTGGCAATAAATTATCATTTAAAAGCAGAATTGCCTGGATAACACTACCAACGACAAAAGCAATAATTAATGATCTGGTTTGGATATCTTTCCATATTTCATTGAACTTTCTTTCAAAAATGATTCTATAAAAGAATGGGAGAGAAAAGGAACCAAGAATCATCGGTAACAGGTAAAGGATATCCATTTTTGCAGACTGATACGTTGCGATGCTATCATCAAGGGTACTAAATCCTCCTGTTGACTGGCCTGCCATTGCATGATTGATTGAATCAAAAATATTTTCCTGTATCGCATAATGAGGAAGTATCATTTTAGTACCAATAATAAGATACAATGCAGAAAAAGCTGTTACAAGAACATATACTTTCCATATGGCCTTTGTAGTTTTCATAACCTGAGGCAATAATTTGATACCGGTTGATTCTGAACCATAGAGAAGTCTGGCACTTCCTCCGGATACATTTCTAAAAATAGCGAGAGCTGTTACAACAAATCCGGCTCCTCCAATCCATTGTGCAAAAGAACGATAAAAAAGAAGTCCTTTCCCAATTGAAGGTTCATGAACGGCCATTGAAAGCCCTGTAGTTGTATAAGCACTCATACTTTCAAAGAAACAATGCAATGGATTCTTAAAATACAGAATGCTTGATGAAATATAGCTTGCACCCTCAGGAATGAATTTATTCATAACCTCTACAGGAGTTATAAGGGCAATAATAAGAAATGGAAGACTGCCCAATAAAGTTATCGCCAGCCATCCGGATGCAACAATTATCAGAACATGCTTGTATTGAGGATCTTCTGCTTTTTTAAATCTATCTGCTAATTCGGATCCAATCATAAAGATGACAAAACCTGATAAAATAAATCCTGCAAATGAGAACCATTCAGAATATATCGCTGCTACTATTGCCGGAATCGCAGTAACAATACTTAAAACAATAATAATACTTCCAATCTGTTTTAATGTAATCTTATATGAATCAGTTTTAATCACCTGATGATTTATTTTTAATTCATTATGTTCAGAATCACTTTATATAAAGCTCAATCATTTTAGCCATCTGCATAATTCTTTTATGAACCTTCATTTGAAAGGTTCTTAAAAGCGCACAAAATTGCATGTGATTTTATTAAGACTTTATAAAGACTTTTTGTTAATATGTAAAGAATTTATAAAATCAATCCAAGGAAGCCTGCCATTGTTAAATCAGATTGAACTTCACTTTTCACTATTAAAGGTTATAAAGTGCTGAATAAGAACTCAATGGAAAATCCGTCACAAATTCCGTCACTCTTTAAAATAAAAAGAGGGTGTCTCAAAAGGGCACCCTCTTTTATTTATTTGGATTATGTTCATTTCTTTTGCTCCTCCAAAAGAAATGAACCAAAGAAAAGGAGGCCGGAA
>JALONT010000044.1 GCA_025454795.1 Bacteroidales bacterium
AGATTAAAACTGAATGAGAGTTCAAATTCATCTTTAACAGGTAAAAGCTTATCGGGGGTCAGGTTTAATCCGGTCCGGAGATCTTTCGATTTCCCATATGAATAAAACCCGAGACCGGACATCTGCGATAAGACACTCTCAGTTGAGATGGACAGAAGAATTCCAAGAAATATCACAAGAAACTGATACTTCATCCACCTTCTTGGTCTATTTAAGTGCATTCACGGATAGTTTAAATTAAAAATCTTAAATTTCTATCTCCTGATTCAGGATTCCTGTACACTCCGGGCTCGTACCACAAAAATAAAGAAACAAATTGATGGAATCGACAAAATCTGATATAAATCGTAATCTTCTTATAAACACTTAAGGCAGAAAGATATGGAAATAATGAATTAAAAAAGATAAATTTGTTAAACCATTTTTTACCGTGAGAAAGCTCTTTTTACAAGACCAACTTCAATGTGGTCAATATACTCCGGCGGAATGTGGTCAGATTAACCGGCATATGCAGTTTAGAGAATGTTCATTTTAGTTATCAATTCCATTAATCTCCTGTTAATTGAAAATTAATACATGAATTTATTTTCATTATCAAAAACGCTTTAACCAGCGGAATACTTTGAGATGAAACTTGGTTGTTTTTACTGCTTAAAATCCCCCTTCAGGTATCGTATCTCATAGAGTTGTATGCAAACTGTATGTAAATGAGTAAAAAAGAAAGGGGCCTGCTTCATCGCAAACTCTCATCTATTCTTTGTCGGGGTGATCTGACTCGAACAGACGACCCCTTGCACCCCATGCAAGTGCGCTAGCCAACTGCGCCACACCCCGATATTTAATTCCAACCTTATTAAATTGGTTGGTTAAGTGCGCTAGTCCCGAAAAACAAAGAATCTATGATTCTTATGTTTTTCGAGGATTCTCGTTCCGCAAGGCGGAACGGAACCAACTGCGCCACACCCCGCTTCGACCGCCATACTTCAAGCAAATGCGGTAAAAAATTCTATGCAAAATTAATCAACTATTCCAATTCTCCAAAATACAAGTGTTGCAGTTATCCGAACTCTGAATCCAGAATTAGAATAACCCACCCCCCCTCCAGGGAGGGGTATTTAAAGGCATAACCCTTAACCCTTCACCGTTGCACTGTTTAGCCTTTTTATGTACTTTTGCATTTATTCTTATTATCTGTCTATGGAACTATTCAAACCTTTAGATATCAACCCCGACTCTCATAACGATGAGACAGGACATATAGAAAAAGTAAAATGTCTTATAATCGGTTCAGGACCTGCAGGATATACAGCTGCAATATATGCTGCAAGAGCCAACCTTAGACCTGTCCTTTACACCGGTCTGCAGATGGGAGGTCAGTTGACAACCACTACTGAAGTCGATAACTTTCCAGGGTACCCTGAGGGTATCACAGGCCCTGAAATGATGGAGGATCTAAAAAAGCAGGCTGCAAGATTTGGTACTGATATACGTTTCGGCATAGCTACAAATGCAGATTTTTCCGGTGGTAAGCACAAAATCAAAATCGACGAAGATAAAATGATTGAGGCTGATACAGTTATTATTGCCACAGGTGCAACAGCAAGGTACCTCGGACTGGAAGCTGAAAAAAAATATGCAGGAATGGGAGTCTCTGCATGTGCAACATGTGACGGTTTCTTTTATAAGAAAAAGGATGTTGCAGTTGTCGGAGGCGGAGATACTGCATGTGAAGAAGCATCATACCTTGCAGGATTGTGTAATAAAGTTTACATGATCGTACGACGGGATGTTCTCCGGGCATCAAAAGCAATGCAGGAAAAGGTTTTTAAGACTCCGAATATTGACATCCTCTGGGAGCATCAGCCGGTTGACCTCTTTGGGGAGAATGGCGTAGAAGGAGCAGTGCTTGTAAAGAAAAAAGGAACATCCAGTGAGGAAACTATAAAAATTAAAATCGACGGATTCTTCCTGGCCATCGGGCATACACCTAACTCGGACATTTTCAAGAAGTTTCTTGAGACAGATGAAACAGGTTATATTAAAACAATCCCGGGAACTTCAAAGACAAATGTGACCGGAGTCTTTGCTGCAGGTGATGTTCAGGATCCACATTACAGGCAGGCTGTAACAGCTGCAGGATCAGGATGTATTGCTGCAATTGATGCAGAAAGATATCTATCGGAATTAAAATAGGCTTATTATAATTCAAACCACCCCCCTCCCGACAAGTCGGGAGTACTCCTCCTTTGAAAAGGAGGAGAAAGTTATTGTAAATCAATTTTTTCCCCTCCTTTTTAAAATAGGGGTGGCCCCGCTTTAAAGGGGACGGGGTGGTAATATGAACTTAAACTGATAAATATGAAAACATTCAAAAAGACCTTTAAGATCAATGCCGGACCATCAGACATTTATTCAGCTCTGACGAATCCCTATACAATTGAATTATGGTCGGGGTATCCTGCTGAAATGTCAGAAGTACCCGGATCCGATTTCTCTCTCTGGGGAGGAGATATAGCCGGCAAGAATATAGAATTCATTAAGGACAGAAAGGTAGTCCAGGAGTGGTACTTTGGTGATCAGCCCGATAACTCAATAGTCTCAATAACCATAATACCTGATAAAGATAACTCAATGGTTACAGTTGAACATTCCAACATTCCTGATGCGGATTTTGCGGAAATTACAGAGGGGTGGAGAGAATATTATATTGGTGCTATTATAAACTTTTTTAATCCTAATTTTTAAAGAAGATATTGCTAATATCCTCCATGCACGCATAGATAAGGGTTCCAATGCCTTTATAGCAAACCGTGTGTGCATTTTCCTGGATATCATAATTCCATTCAGGTATCCAGCTTAACAGATGTTTTCCGATAAATCTTTGAATCTCTTTCTCCATCTCTCTGCAACATGGATCATCATCAAGCTGAGAATATTTATCAATAAGCCGGGTCAGAAAAAGAAGTTCAATTCCAAGGTGATCATCAGCTGTTTTAACCCGTGATCTTGAATCCCACCCATAAGCTTTATAAAACCCGGTGACCTTTTCTGAAGGATTCCCTGAATAATAATCATTCTTAGCATAAGCTGATTCATATGCAGGAGCAAGATGTAAACCGGCGGCTGAAAATAATCTGAAATAATCCTCCTTCAGCATTTCCATGCAGTTTTTATTATCCGTGCATGAATCCCTGAGCAGGGCAGCGGCTTCGATAAAACGAGGATTTGAGCTTGAAACAGGAAGCTTTCTGAGTGTTCCGTTTGTCAGAAAATCTATCACACACTCCTCGGTGGGCTCACTCATTATCATACTGCCTGCAAAATAGAGTAGCATATTATATCCCTTGAGAAGATTTTTCAGGGTTTCTTTCATATATGGCAATTTACCAGGATAAATATCAGGGGTTATCATCACGATGTTCTGATATCTATTAATAACATAACCAATGCGGAAGGAATTTGTTCGAAATAGATAGATATGGTCCGAAAAGAGGCTGAGGAACAGGTTTTTATAGTAAATGATAAGCCGGGTATTGGGCACCTGAGTAAAATAGAACAGAAAAGGCCGTCATAATTGACAGCCCTTATCAGTTAAATACCTGGATTCAGTTTCTTATTTTAAAAAATCTGCCATTTCATCAGGATACTCATTATTGTCGACTTTCCTCTTGATCTCTTTGAAAGCTTTAACTGTATATTCCACATCTTCAAGGGAATGTGTAGCGGTTGGGATCAGACGAAGCATTACAACATCCCTGGGGACAACCGGATAAATGACAACGGAACAGAAAATCCCATAGTTTTCCCTCAGGTCATAGATAAGCTGGGTGACCTGTGTGAGCGGACATTTCATAAAAACAGGAGTAACCGGCGATTCAGTTTTGCCAAGGTCAAGCCCTGCTTCCTTAAGACCTTTCTGGAGAGCTTTGACAATTATCCATAGCTTCTCTTTATATTCAGGATGTGCTTTAATAACTTCCAGCCTTTTTATTGCCCCGAGAGTCATGGCCATAGGCAAGGATTTTGCATAGATCTGTGACCTAAGGTTAAAGCGCAGATAGGTAACCACCTCTTTTTTGCTTGCAACGAAACCACCGATACCTGCCATTGATTTTGCAAAGGTGGCAAAGTAAATATCGATCTGATCCTGAACGCCAAAATGTTCGCCCGTTCCGGCACCAGTTGCTCCCATTGTTCCAAAGCCATGAGCATCATCGACGAGGAAGCGGAAGTTGTATTTTTTCTTCAATGCGGCTATCTTATCAAGCTTGCCCAGATCACCTGCCATACCAAAAACACCTTCGGTAATTACAAGGATACCACCACCTGAATCCTGAGTAAGTCTGGTTGCACGCTGGAGCTGCTTTTCACAGCTTTCAATATCATTATGAGAAAATACAAACCTCTTGCCAAAATGAAGTCTTAGCCCATCCATTATGCAGGCATGAGCTTCGGAATCATAGACTATCACATCGTGCCTGTCAACGAGAGCATCTATTATAGAAACCATTCCCTGGTAACCGAAATTAAGAAGATATGCTGACTCTTTTCCGACAAATTCAGCAGCCATTTTTTCAAATTTCTCATGGTTTGTAGTCTGCCCCGACATCATCCTTGCACCCATTGGGTAGGCAAGTCCGTATTCTTCTGTATATTTGGTATCAGCTTTTCTGATTTCAGGATTGTTTGCCAGACCCAGGTAATTATTTAAACTCCAGGAAAGTACTTCTTTTCCCCTGAACTTCATTCGTGGAGCTATCTCCCCTTCAAGCTTGGGGAACATGAAATAGCCGTCCGCCATCTCTGAATATTGTCCTAAAGATCCTGTGGTGGATTTGATTTTGTCAAAAATATCCATATCGATTCTCGTTTATTAAAATTTTCACAAATGTACAGATATACAGTAAACCCTTAATACCTATTTATACCTAATTTTTAATAATGTCCAGCGGTCATGCAATCGTTCGGTATTGCTGTCAATTGCCGGATGTCTGTCGCCTGACGGCTGACTTCTGATGCCTCAGGTTTTTATAATAAATGCATTATTCTTACGTTAATTTACCTGATATGGAATTTTTATTGTAATTTTGCGCAACATTTTTTTATGAGGTTAAGAATATATATAGTTCTGATTATCTCAGTGCTGGTGAGTTCCTGCGGTGAGTACGAGAAGCTCCTTAAGAGTACTGACTATGATCTTAAGAAAGAAAAGGCAAAGGAGTACTTTGAAACCGGAAAGTTCGTCAAGTCATCTGAATTGCTTGGGCAGATACTCCCAAGATACAGGGCAACTGAAGAAGCTCAGGATCTGAACTGGATGAACGCACAGAGTTATTATGGTATGTCAGATTACCTGACTGCCGGCAGCTATTTTAAGTCCTATATTGACCAGTATCCATATGGTAAATATGCTGAGGAAGCAAGTTTTATGGGTGCCATGTGCGACTTTAAAATGGCCCCACGCGCTGAGCTCGATCAGCAAAGCTCAATGGATGCTATTGAAGGATTTAATTACTTTAATTCAAGATACCCGATGAGCCCTAGGGTTGAAGAGAGCAGGAAACTTGCAAAAGAGCTTGAGGAAAGACTTGTAGAGAAATCATATCTCAGTGCAAAGGTCTATTATAATATGAACCAGTACAAGGCAGCAGTTGTTGCTCTTGCTAATAGTCTGAAAGAATATGCCGATTCAAAATACCGCGAGGAGATGATGTTCCTGAAACTCAGTTCTCTCTTCCAATATGCTGAAAACAGCCTTGCAATAAAGCAAAAGGAGAGATATCAGGCGACACTGGATGATTATTTTTCTTTCATGGAAGAATTTCCGGAAAGCAAGTATTCAAGAGATGTAAAAAAGATTTACCAGCAGACATCCAGATTTCTAAAAATCGGAGACACTGCAACTTCACAGATTAATATTCAATAACTAATTATGGATTATAGAAAATCTACCGCACCGGTTACAACTATTACCAGAAACCTTGAACTGATGACTCAGGGTACAGGAAACATCTATGAGACAGTTATCATTGTTTCCAGGAGAGCCAACCAGATTTCTGTCGAAATGAAGCAGGAACTCAATAAGAAGCTTGAAGAGTTTGCTTCTTACAGCGATAACCTGGAAGAAGTTTTTGAAAACCGCGAACAGATTGAGATTTCAAAATTCTATGAAAGACTTCCGAAGCCAACTCTTATTGCATTACAGGAGCTTGAGGAAGGTAAGATATTTCACAGAAACCCTGAGAAACCGGACAGGCAAAAGTAAAAAACAGCCTGATTATGCTGAAAGGCAAAAACATACTAGTGGGTGTCACGGGTGGTATTGCAGCCTATAAAACTGCAACTATCATCCGTTTGCTTGTCAAAGAGGGTGCCGAAGTGAAAGTCATCATGACAAATCATGCCAGAGAATTCATAACTCCACTCACCCTTTCCACGTTGTCAAAAAATCCGGTGCTCTCGGAATTTTACAATCCGGACAACGGCGACTGGAACAGTCATGTTGATCTTGGCTTGTGGGCGGATCTGTACCTAATTGCCCCCGCAACGGCCAATTCAATAGCAAAAATGGCTGCCGGAATTGCCGATAATCTGCTTCTGACAGCTTATCTGTCAGCACGATGTCCTGTCTTTGTAGCTCCTTCAATGGATGTCGATATGCTGAATCATCCTGCTGCAATAATAAATATAGAAACGCTTAAAGCATTTGGAAATATAATCCTTGAACCGCCGAGCGGAGAACTTGCTAGCGGACTTACAGGTAAAGGGAGGATGACAGAACCCGAAGATATTGTTAAGGAGATCCGGAACTTCTTTTCAAAAAAAAAAACCGGTAAGCCTCTCAAAGGCAGGAAAATCCTTATAAACGCGGGCCCTACCCGTGAACAACTCGATCCGGTAAGGTTTATAAGCAATTATTCATCCGGTAAGATGGGAATAGCACTTGCTGATACTGCTGCAGATTTTGGAGCTGAAGTAGAACTTGTTCTCGGTCCTGCAGATATACTTCCGAAAAACAGAACAGTTAAAATCATTAATGTCACAACAGCTCAATCGATGGCAGATGAATGCATTTTAAGATTCCCCACCTGCGATGCTGCAATTCTTTCTGCTGCCGTAGCCGATTATACAGCTGAGAAAACCGAGCCGGCAAAAATGAAAAAGAATGACAAGGGACTTACTTTAAGACTGAAACCCACAACAGACATCGCTGCAGAGCTGGGTAAGATGAAAAAGCCAACACAGATACTGGTAGGATTTGCCCTGGAAACGGATAATGAGGTGAAGAACGCAACCGGAAAGCTTAAACGGAAGAACCTCGATTTCATTGTGTTAAACTCGCTGAGTGACAGCGGTTCCGGATTCGGACACAATACTAACAGGATAACCATCATTGACAAGTTCAATAATATTGATAAATTTGAGTTAAAATCGAAGCAGGAAGCTGCAGGTGATATTCTAAAGAAAATTGTTTCAATGATCAAATAATTCAATAGGATGAAGAGGATCCGGTTTCCAAAATATATCCTTCTTACATATCTGGTTTTGCTTCCGTTTATGGCATTTTCCCAGGAGCTGATTTGTAATGTTCAGGTCTCTGCTCAGAGGATACAGGGTTCAAACCGCCAGGTATTTGAAAATATGCAACGGGATATTTATGAGTTCATGAATAATACTGTCTGGACTAATTATGTGTTTAGCTACTCTGAAAGGATCGACTGTAATATCCTCATTAACCTGACTGAACAGTTCTCTGCCGACGAATTTAACGGAACAATCCAGATACAGCTTAAAAGACCGGTATATAATACAACCTATAGTTCCACTATGCTGAATTTCGTCGATAATAACTTCAGATTCAGATATGTGGAATTCCAACCTCTTGAGTTTGATCCGACAACTCACAGGTCAAATCTTATTTCCGTGCTTGCATACTACACTTATATAATACTTGGTTTTGATTATGATTCTTTTGCCCCGGAAGGTGGTACGGAGTTTTTCCAGATGGCAGAAAAGATTGTGAATAATGCTCAGAATGCTCCTGAAATGGGATGGAAACCATATGATGGTTCGCGGAACCGTAACAGGTACTGGCTGGTGAAAAACCTCCTTGACAAGGAGTACCAGGGAGTCAGACAATTCCTGTACGAATATTATATGAACGGACTTGATAGGATGGAATCAAAGGTTGGCGAAGCAAGAACAAATATGGTTGAAAGCCTCAAACTTATTCAGGATGTTTATCGCAATAAACCTGATCCGTTCCTTTATCTTGTACAGGTTGTACTTGAAGCCAAAAATGACGAATTGATAAATATTTTTTCGGAATCCTTCCCTGAAGAAAAAAGCCGTGTCGTGCAGATCCTTAACGAAATTGATCCTGCCAACAAATCAAAATATGAAAAGATAACATCATCCGCTCTACTATAATTCGCTGTCATGCTCGTAAAACTTTACGTTCAAAATTATGCACTTATTAAAGATCTGGACGTTGAACTTGAAGACGGACTGACTATCATTACAGGCGAGACAGGCGCCGGTAAAACAATCCTTCTTGGCGCTTTATCGCTCATCCTGGGGACCAGGGCAGACAGTTCCGTTCTTCTGAAAAAGAACGAAAAATGTGTTGTTGAAGGGACTTTCAGAATCGAGGAATACGACCTGTCTGAATTCTTTACTTCAAATGAACTTGATTATGAACCTGTTACTAATCTGAGAAGAGAGATCAATCCGGCCGGTAAATCACGAGCCTTTATCAATGATACTCCGGTAACAATTAACCTGCTGAAGGAGCTGGGTGACAGGCTGATTGATATCCATTCACAGCATCAGACCCTGATGCTTCATGATAATTCATTCCAGCTGAATGTCATTGACTCCTTTGCCGGCACCTCAAAGCTGAAAACAGAATATAAACAGGTTTATTCAGATTACCGTAAACTGAAGCAGGAGTATAAAGAAGCCAGTGGAAAAGCTGATAAAAACAGAACCGATCTTGAATATTTCCAGTTTCAACTGACCCAGCTTGAGGAGGCAAAACTCGTTGAAGGAGAGCAGGAAGAACTTGAGAAGGAGCAGGAACTTCTTAGTCATGCCGAAGAAATAAAACTCGGATTGAGCTCCGCCTCGACCATCTTCTCATCCGACAGCAATTCAATACTTATATTGCTCAGAGAAGCCAGAATGAATCTGGATAAGGTTAAAGATTTTCTGCCCCGGGGTGATGAGATATTTGCCAGAACTGAATCATCATATATAGAACTTAATGACCTTGCAAGAGAGATTGAAAAGCTTGCCGCAACTATTGATGCCGATCCTCACCGGCTCGCACATGTCAATGACCGTCTTGACACCATCTATTCCCTAATCCTGAAACATCGTGTCAATACACTTAATGAACTGATAATAAAGAGGGAAGAGTTAAGACAGCAAGTCAAATCAATAATTACGAGCGATGAACATCTGACGGAACTTGAAACTCTTTTTAAAGAGGCAACAGCATCTTTAAAGGCTCTTGCTGATGATATATCCGGGAAACGAAGGAGCACTCTGCAAAACGTTGAAAACAGGATCACAGACCTTCTTAAGCAGCTGGGAATGCCAAATGCCAGATTCAGGATATCTCTGACCCGGCTTGATGACTTTGCCCCTTCAGGATATGATTATGTGGACTTTCTTTTTTCCGCCAATAAGCAGGTGGAACCTGAAAACCTGGCAAAAATTGCCTCCGGTGGGGAGTTGTCCAGAGTTATGCTGTGCCTCAAATCACTCCTGACAAAAAACAATAACCTCCCGACAATAATTTTCGACGAGATAGATGCCGGAGTCTCCGGAGAAATTGCGGATAAGGTAGGACAGATACTTGCAGGAATGGGAAAATACATGCAGGTTGTCAATATAACTCACCTTCCGCAGGTTGCTTCACGTGGGACAAAGCATTATCATGTTTATAAAGATGATACGGGTGATTCGACAATTACAAGGATTAAGTTGCTGACACATGATGAAAGGATTCTTGAGGTTGCCAGACTCCTGAGCGGGAGTGAAGTTACTGAGACAGCAATTAAAAATGCAAAGGAGTTACTACAATCAGCCAGTAATTAATTATTTAAGAGTTATTCAGAATGAAATAATCATTGCTACATGGAAAAAAGGGAATAATCTTCGGAGCACTGAATGAAAAATCCATTGCCTGGCAGGTTGCTGTAAAAGCATGGGAAAACGGTGCTCATCTTGTTCTTATAAACTCGCCTGTCGCAGTCAGGATGGGCACCATCAATGAACTTGCCGAAAAAACCGGCAGCAAAGTCATTACTGCTGATGCTACAAAAATGGAGGATATAGAAAATCTTCTTTCAGAAAGTATGAAATTCTTCGGCGGGCAGTTCGATTTCATACTGCATTCAATAGGTATGTCACCTAAAGTGCGCAAAGATATCCCCTATGAGCAGAACAGCTACGATAACATGCTCAGAACTTTTGACCTTTTCCACGATGGAGGTTTTTCAAGCATGGGAATGAGCCTTAGAGCCATCGAACAATATAAAAAGAGCTTTGAAGATTGCCCATAATAGGTAAAAATGCTTACGTATTTTAGTATAAATACCTCTTTTTCAATCACCCTGCCAACCGTGCAGGGTGATTTGTTTAAATTTGATTATACCAACACTGAAAGCCATGCTTAATCTCATCATTCTCATCCTGTTCTATGTCACCTTTCCGATGTTTCTGATCTGGCTGACTACAAAGTCGAAATATTGTAAAAAGCTTGGTGCGATCGTTCTTGCTTATGCCATTGGGATCATTATTGCCAATATCGGAATTCTGCCAAAGGGAAGCGAAGAATTCCGTGCTCAAACGATCGGGAAAAACAGGTCATCAATACCAAAGGCAGAATTTACTGAACTCCGTTCTGCCGGTGTCCTGACAGAAACGGACATTAAGGCAAACAATGTTGGTAACATCCAGGATCTTGTACAGAGTTCCGTGATCCCGCTTGCTCTGCCATTAATACTTTTTTCCCTGAATGTCAAACGATGGCTGAAATTCTCGGGTAAAGGATTTCTTTCAATGTTGCTTGCCATGGTGTCAGTTATGATTATTGTGGCAACCGGTTACCTGATATTCAGGTCGAAGATCCCTGAGGCCCAGAAAGTGGCCGGGATGCTGATCGGATGCTATACCGGAGGTACAGTTAATATGGCATCGCTTGCAGTAGCCCTTAAGGTTGAGCCAAATACGTTTGTCATGACAAATACCTATGACATGATCATAGGGGGACTTACAATTATGTTCTTTGTATCAGTAGGACCGGCTGTCTTCAGGTATTTTCTGCCACCATTTAAAAGTCATCCGGACCGGAGTGGCGAAGACTTTGATTTTGGTGTAATGGAGAAGAAGATGGCTGAAGATTTTGATGATTATTCAGGAATTTTCAAAAAAGGAATAATTCTGCCGCTTCTTGGGGCCTTCGGACTTGCCGTACTCATTTTTGCAGTAGCTTTTGGTGTAAGCATGTTGGTGCCTGAAGTGCCTCAGCTGATCTCAGTCATACTGACTATCACGACTCTCGGTGTAGCAGCGTCTTTCATCCCGAAGATAAGGCAGATCAAAAAGAGTTTCCAGATGGGAATGTACTTCATTATTGCCTTTTCCCTGATAATCGCATCAAGGTGTGATCTGAGCGTATTCTTCCAGGTTAAATACCTGAACCTTCTGTTTTTTGTTACCTGGGCATACTTCGGATCACTAATTCTGCATATGATTCTGTCATGGATATTCAGGGTCGATGCTGATGATTACCTGATCACTACAACGGGATTTGTCTATTCTCCGCCATTTGTGCCAATGGTTGCTGCAGCCTTGAAGAACAAGGATGTGATCCTCACAGGATTGGCAACCGGTATTATCGGCTGGATGTTCGGTAATTATATTGGTATAGCCTTTGGTGTATGGCTGGATAAGATATTCTAAAACAAATAATTCAACCCAAACGCGAATCCTATATTGCCATCTTGCGGATTAAATGCCTTACCAATATCAACCGCAATTACAAAATTCTGATTCATTACCGGCATAATGCTTATCCCTGCACATTGATGCAGCTTTTCTTCTCCGGTATTGAAAAAATCAGTGTAATTATCACTTGACTCTCCATACAGATTTACAAACGTATCCTGAAGATTATCAGGAAGATTGATGCCTTCTGTAACTCTTCCGAAATCATAAAAAGCATTAAGACCAAGATAGCAATCCTGTTTGAAGAGTCTAAAATAAATCGGTTTCCAGCGTAACTCAACATTTCCGAAGACGAAACCATTACCGATAACCCTGTTCAACATAACTCCTCGTAATGTGCTTACACCTCCAAGACCTTCACTCGTTGTACCTGTAAGCCGTGAAGTAATTACCTGAGACTGGTAAAAAAATGGAACCTCTCCGGTTAGAGTTGTCTGGTATCCCAGCCGGTAAACAAATGCGAGATCACTTTCAATCAGTGTAAAATACTGCCGGTGCGTGATGTAGAATTTTGAAAATCCCCAGTCATTTCCCATAAATTGTGGAGCGACTTCAACGCCAAGTTCAGTCCATATCCCTTTCATCGGGTTGGGGCGGTTGTCACGGCTATCCCAGATGACACCTGCTTTAACTGTATTTACCCATCCCCCGTCTGCCTCATTGTCTGAAATCAATCCCAGTGCCTGATATCGCTCATACAGCCCTGGCTGATCGATCAGGGAAGGGAGCTTATCCACATCATCCTTTCCTTTGTTAAGCTTGTCAATATCAACCGAACTGACTTTAAAATTCTGAAAAGCAAAACCAGCGCTCCATTTTATATGGTCCCCGGATAATTTTCCCTGGAAATCATTCTTAAACCTGAACAGATTTCTCTGGAAACGGTAAAACATCCTGGTTCTGTAATCTGTTTTTTCATCATCCATCCAATCCTTATTGAAAACTGATTCATACCCGTTAAATCCGTAAAACTGGTTTGCCTTGTCGGGAAGATAGCTTAGGTCACTCGTCCAACTGACACCCGGAATGATATGATTTGATTCGAACATAAACCTGTATACAGCGCTGCCCTTTGTATAACGCGATATTTCAGTATAGGTGTGATCAAAATAATCAGGGTATTTACTGCCATCCCCATAATTAAAGAATTCAACAAGAGCTCCATACTGGAATCCGAGGTCTGAGCTTGCTGAAACTGCAGGCAGAGCGCCGCCGAACTTCCATCCGGTTTTTACCTTCTTCTCCTCCTGTGCGGTTGCACTGAGTACCAAAATTGCCATAAGAAGTACTGATAGAGACTTTTTCATAAGTTATTTTTTTGGTTGTCAGGCTTAAAGATAAAGAAAAATGGAAATCATGGACTCTTTTTTTAATATTTGCTACCTTAGGCTCTGTTTTTACGACTAAATACTTATATGGGATTACTTATCAGGAATATTAAAGGATTGGTGCAGACAGAGGATAATCCGAAAATTAGGGTATGCGGTAAGGAGATGGCAGTCCTTAATGCAATATCAGATGCTTACCTTTTCCTGGAAAATGGACTTATTTCAGATTTCGGATATATGAGGGATCTCAAAAAAGCCGCTATTAAACAGTTGAGGATCAAGGATGATATAGATGCTTCCGGAAAATTTATTTTCCCCTCTTTCTGCGATTCACATACACACCTTGTTTATGCAGGCAGCCGTGAAACAGAATTCAAAGATAAGGTAAAAGGGCTGTCATATAAAGAAATTGCAAAACGGGGAGGAGGGATACTTAATTCAGCTAAGAAGCTTCACGAAACATCTGAAGATGAGCTGTTTGAACAGTCTATGGTCCGTATTGATGAAATAATAAGCCTGGGAACCGGCGCAGTTGAAATAAAAAGCGGCTATGGACTGAATCTCAATGATGAGCTCAAAATGCTGAGGGTCATTAAAAGAATTAAGGAGTCAGCACCCCTTGAAGTTAAAGCTACATTCCTTGGAGCTCATGCCGTACCGGAGGAATTCAGAAATAAAAGGGGAAAATATGTAGACCTCGTAATCAACGAGATGATTCCGGCAGTTGCTGCAGAACAATTAGCTGACTTTATTGATGTTTTCTGCGATCGCGGATTCTTCACTCCTGAAGATACTGAGAGAATTCTTATGGCAGGGCTCAAGTATGATCTCATACCGAAAATTCATGCAAATGAGCTTGATTTTTCCGGAGGTGTTCAAGCCGGGGTAAAATACAATGCCCTTTCAGTTGATCATCTTGAGATGACAGGCGACAGTGAGATCAAAACGCTTAAGGAAACCGGAACAATGCCGACACTACTGCCGGGATCAGCTTTCTTCCTTGGATTGCCCGATCCTCCTGCAAGGAAGATGATTGATGCAGGACTGCCTGTTGCACTGGCTTCAGATTATAATCCAGGATCATCGCCTTCAGGAAACATGAAACTGGTAATGTCGTTAGCCTGCATTAAGCTGAAGATGCTTCCGGAAGAGGCGATAAATGCAGTTACCATCAATTCGGCGTATGCTATGGGACTTTCAGATACTCACGGATCAATAGCCATGGGGAAAGTGGCAAATATTTTTATAACTAAAGAAATACCATCTTATGAGTTTATGCCGTATGCATTTGGAAGCGATTTGATTGATACTGTAATACTTAAAGGCAAAGTGATTTAACTCTGTGTTTCTCAGTGCTTCTCTGTGGAACTCTGTGTACCAATATTAATTAAAGAACTTTCACAGAGGAAATCAGGATAACCACAGAGATTCACGGAGAGGAGAAAAAGATTTATGGAAAAGAAAATCATAGAATGTGTTCCGAATTTCAGCGAGGGAAGGGATATGTCTGTAATTAAACAAATCACGGATGTTATTGAGTCTGTTGAAGGAGTTAAATTGCTTGATGTTGATCCGGGGAAAGATACGAACCGGACTGTTGTTACATTTGTTGGTAACTCAGGAGCAGTTGCAGAAGCAGCCTTCCTGGCCGTAAAGAAAGCATCCGAAGTAATTGATATGTCACGTCACCACGGGGCTCATCCGCGTATGGGTGCAATCGACGTCTGCCCGTTTATCCCTGTTGCAGGAATCACAATGGAGGAGACAGCAATCGTTGCAAGAAAAGTGGCTGAGAGGATAGGGAAGGAACTGAATATACCGGTTTACTGCTATGAAAATGCAGCATTTGAAGAAGGAAGAAGAAATCTTGCAAATTGCAGGGAAGGAGAATATGAAGGATTGAAGAAAAAACTTGCTGATCCCGGATGGAAGCCTGATTTCGGTCCGGCAATTTTTAACAAAAAAGCAGGAGCTACTGCAGTCGGAGCAAGGGATTTCCTTGTTGCTTTCAACGTCAATCTCAACACAACTTCAATCCGTCGTGCAAATGCAATAGCCTCAGACGTGAGGGAAAAAGGGAGAAGTATAATTAATGAAATTGGAGATCAAATAAATGTACCGGGTACACTTAAAAGTGTAAAAGCAATTGGATGGTATATTGAAGAATACGGTATTGCGCAGGTCTCGATGAACCTGACAAATATTTCAGTAACTCCGGTCCATATTGCTTTTGATGAAGTGTGCCGGAAAGCTGAAGCAAGAGGGATAAGGGTTACCGGTTCAGAACTTGTCGGACTGATCCCTCTGGAAGCTATTCTGGATGCAGGAAGATATTTTCTCGGGAAGCAGCAGAGATCATCAGGAGTCTCTGATTATGAGCTTATTAAGATAGCTGTGAAATCAATGGGACTTAATGATATCCACCAATTTAAGCCCGAAGAAAAAATAATTGAATTTGTTATGGCAGAAAAAGGAAAAAGAAAACTGGTAAGCATGGATCTGAAAGCATTTATGGATGAGACAGCTTCAGAATCGCCTGCTCCCGGAGGAGGTTCAATCTCTTCGTACATGGGTGCGCTGGGAGTTGCTCTGGGCACGATGGTCGCAAATCTTTCGAGTCATAAAAAAGGCTGGGACGACAAGTGGAAGGAATTCTCCGACCAGGCCGTGAAAGGAAAGGATATTCAGAACAGGCTGCTTGCGTTCGTCGATGAGGATACAGATGCCTTCAATAGGATAATTGAGGCTTACAGGCTTCCAAAAAAGACTGAGGAAGAGAAAAAAGCAAGAAATGAGGCTGTTCAGTCAGCTGTCAGAAATGCAATTATGGTCCCTTACAAAGTTATGGAGACTGCTTATTCCGGATTTACACTTATAAAGGAGATGGTCGAAAAGGGAAATCCCAATTCTGTGACCGACGCCGGAGTGGGAGCACTAGCCCTGTGCTCATGTATTAAAGGAGCATTTCTTAATGTAAAAATAAATTCTGCCGGTCTTGACGATAAAACTTTTGCAGAAGAAATTATCAGGAAAGGATCCGATATTGAATCGAAGGCAATACATGCAGAAGAAGACATACTGAAAATAGTTGAAGCAGAAATCCTTAAGCAACGGAAACCCTGATTTCTAATCTTTTTTACATCCCCCTGGCCCTCCTCAAGGGGGGGAATATAATGAACCATTACACCGTAAAGCCATTACGCCTTTGCGCCTTTATGCCGTTACACCATTATTCTCTTAATCATCCTCAGATGATGTGAGTACTTTCCTGACTCCTGTCTGAAGATTCCCTGATGATCGATACGATCAATCCTGACCCTGCCGGAAGCATGTATAACGAGTCCGCTGGAGATGATCATTCCGACATGAGAAATTCTGCCCTTTTCATTATCAAAAAATACAAGATCTCCTGGTTTTGTTTCCTCTATAAAATTAACACCTTCACCAGTCTCGGCCTGAATCCAGCTGTCACGGGGGATAGGCTTCCCATGTATTTTGAAAACCAGTTGTGTCAGGCCTGAACAATCAATACCGGAAGGAATCCTTCCACCCCAGATGTAGGGGCTGTTAATGAATTTCATCGCAGTATCGGCAAGCGAATCGTTTATTGAAATGTATTGGTTTCCGAATTCATTTATGGTATTGTAGATATTATTTCCGACAGTGAATGTTTTATCTTCAAAATCAGGATTAAATATTTCACAACCGGCTTCCAGGTTAATCCTTGTCTTATCGCTTTTAAAGCAAAGCAGTGATCTGTTCAGTACATGACCACATGCATCACTTTGAATCTCAGAATGCTGTAAATGATTTGAGTCAATCCAACCCATATAGTTATCGAACTGCGTGGCAATTTTCATCCAGTGGCCCACCTGGTCAAGGATCTCATATTTCTCTCCGAAAAGCACCTGGCTGAGCATCTCCGACTTATGTGATGGCCCTGACCTTAGTGGTACAAAAACATTTTCACATATAAACCTTTCCATACAAGAATTAATTTATATCAAAAGTACTAAATTAACAGTATTATATCTCTAATTTTGCATTCGAAAACCTTATCTGACAGATGACACATTATTCATCAGGTACCAGAAAATTTCCGGAACTTAAGAATAGCATTTTCAATCTGATTCTCTTCTCAGCAAGCATAGCTGCAGTAGTTGCCCTGCTAACATATAAACGGAAGACCGGGAGCTACGAATTTACCGGAATACTTATTCTTGTTACATCATGTTACCTTGTCCTGTTTCTCTTCCTCCTTCAGTTCCGTCATGAAGTCCTTCATGTTCTCCGGAAGACTTTTTTTATATTAATTGCAATACTTGCATTTATCCTGTTGACAAAAATTGTAACTGATCTTCCTGGAAAAAATCTCATTTTCCTTGTACCGTTTGCAGTTATCCCGGTGATTATCAGGACATTTTATGATGCCCGGCTTGCCCTGTTCATACTGTTAATTACAATAATGCTGGCCGGCTTACTTGTTCCACGGCCATTTGAATTCATATTTATGAGTTTTATTTCAGGGATGGCAGCGATATTCACATTGACAAATATTTACAGGAAGGCTAAATTATTCTTTACCGCCCTTATGGTTTTCATAAGTTGCTTAGGCCTCTGGCTTGCTGTTAATTTAATGGAGTTCGGCAGAATGCCGGAAGATGTAAGTTCGGGAATTCTTCTCTTTGCCGGGAACGGACTCCTTGTACTGATCTGTTATCCTTTGATTTATATTTTTGAAAAGAGATTTCTCTTTCTTTCCGATGCTACACTTCTTGAGCTTGCTGATACTAATCAGCCTCTGCTCAGAAAACTGGCTGAGGAGGCTCCGGGGTCATTTCAGCATTCTCTGCAAGTAGCAAATATTGCCGAGGAGGCTGCCAGGGTTATCGGAGCAAATCTTCTGCTGGTAAGAACCGGAGCCCTGTATCATGATATAGGTAAGATTGCCAATCCTAAATATTTTATTGAAAATCTGATCGATGAGGTCAGTCCTCATAGCAGTTTGAATCCGGATGAGAGCTCAAGAATAATCATTAACCATGTTAAAAATGGTGTCGTACTGGCTAAAAATTATAAAATTCCTGTCCAGATCATTGACTTTATACGGACGCACCACGGAACAACGGTTGCTTATTTCTTCTTTAAAAAGTTCATCGATCAGAATCCCGGTACGATGAACAGGGAAAAGGAGTTTGCATATCCGGGTCCAAAACCATTTACAAAGGAGACTGCAGTTGTAATGATGGCCGATGCCGTAGAGGCTGCATCAAGGAGCCTTGGGAAATATAGCGAGGAGAGTATCTCTGAGCTGGTCGAAAGAATCATTTATATCCAGGAGCAGGATGGACAGTTTTCTGAAGTACCCCTGACTTATAAAGATATATCAGATATAAAAGCTGTTTTCAGGAAGAGAATTTCAAATATCTACCATGTGAGGATAGCTTATCCTGAGCGGATCTAACGCATATCAATCACTTCAGCGTCCTTGTACTTTTCAGCGGAAAAGATGAACATGCCCGGTTCAGGTACCAATTTAATATTATATTCTTTGACGACCAGAGTAACAGCGAGCCCGTCTCTTCTCTTATATTCGCAACTTTTCAGGTTCAAGGATGATTTTGCTATTGAGAGCCTTACTCTGATAAGTTCGTTCCTGATCTCCTCCGGGTACAGGTCAATAATATATATATCAGGTCTCTCTTCAATCAGCCGGCATTTGTACCCATTCCTGTGCATAGTAAAAATCGAGGCAGGGTGGCTCTGAAATGAATCATCCTTCTTATCCGGTTTGGTTATTGTTACCTCCTGTTCTGCCGGAAGATAGCTCCAGGATGTTTCTCCGTTGAACCATACAATATTGTCAGGAAGGTCAAGTTTATAGCTGTTTTTGCTCAGAACAACAGAACCTGCAAGAGTGTCATTTGTGTTATCGGTCTGGTCCGTAGTGATAACCACGAATTTTATAGATACAGAAGGCGCTGATGTGGCTTTTGCAGAAAATTTATCAAGTATTACTGTTGCCTGAGGATCATTTTGTCCCGAAGCATAAAGTCCGAAAAATATACACAGAAAAAAAGCAAAGAGAAGTTTTCTCATGAGATATGTTTTACTCAAGGCTCTTCAAAATCTGTTCCAAAGCTATCATATCGGAGCAGAGAACGTCTCTGGCCTTGCTTCCTTCGAAGGATCCGACTATTCCGGCAGCTTCAAGCTGATCAATTATCCTTCCTGCCCTGTTGTACCCTATTGACAGCTTCCTCTGAATCAGTGATGTTGAACCTTGCTGATGCTGTACCACCAGTCTGGCAGCGTCATCGAACATGGGATCCCGTTTTTTCAGGTCAACCTCAAAAATTCCACTTTCACTGTCATCGATATATTCAGGAAGATGCATCGCGTCAGGATAGCCCTGCTGCGATCCAATGAATTCTGTAAGTTCCTCTATCTCAGGAGTATCGATGAAAGCACACTGAACCCTTACCGGTTCATTACCTGAAGAAACAAGCATATCTCCGCGCCCTACAAGTCTGTCCGCACCGGTTGCATCCAGGATGGTCCTTGAATCGATGGATGAAAAGACACGGAATGCAATACGGGTAGGGAAGTTGGCTTTGATAAATCCGGTAATGATATTGGTAGATGGTCTCTGTGTCGAAATGATAAGATGTATCCCAATTGCTCTTGCCAGCTGTGCAAGCCTGCCAATGGGTCCTTCAATCTCCCTGCCTGCTGTCATGATAAGGTCGGCAAATTCATCGATAATAAGCACAATGTATGGCAGATACTTATGACCTTTTTCAGGATTAAGTTTACGTGATATGAATTTCTCATTGTACTCCTTGATATTCCTCGATTGTGCAGCTTTCAGAAGCTCAAGCCTGTTATCCATTTCAATACAAAGGGAATTCAGGGTATTAATGACTTTTTGAGTATCGGTGATTATTGCATCCTCCTCACCCGGGAGCTTTGCCAGGAAGTGACGTTCAATCTTTGTATAAAGCGGCAGTTCAACCCTCTTAGGATCAATCAGGACAAATTTTACCTCTGCCGGATGTTTTTTGTACAGGATTGAAGTAATTATTGCATTAATCCCAACTGATTTTCCCTGTCCTGTAGCGCCGGCAACAAGCAGGTGAGGCATTTTTGTAAGATCAACAATAAAGGGATCGTTTGTGATTGTTCTCCCGAGTGCCAGGGCAATATCATATTTTGACTCCTGGAATGCTTTTGAAGTGATAAGGGACCGCATCGAAACAATTTCGGGTTTTTTATTAGGTACCTCTATTCCCACCGTACCTCTGCCGGGAATGGGAGCTATGATCCTGATACCCAGAGCTGAAAGGTTAAGAGCGATATCGTCTTCAAGTGATTTTATCCTTGCAAGCCTTACCCCGCGTTCAGGGACAATCTCATATAAAGTGACCGTGGGACCGACTGTTGCAGATATCTGCCTGATGCTTATCTTATGGTCACCAAGAGTTTTTATAATGTTTTCCTTATTCTCGAAGACCTCATTATTGTCGAATGAACTCTCTGATTTATGTTCCTTAAGGATTGAAACCGGAGGAAACTTGTATCTCGAAAGATCCAGTCGAGGATCATAATTTTCCATCAGCTCATTCACTTCTTCTTCAGAAAGAATGTCATTAGCTTCAGGCTTAATAACGTCCATCTCCACCTTTTTCGCTTCCTTAACAATACGCTTGTCATTATCAAGATCATGTATCAGGGATCCTGTGACAGGAGTAACCAGCTCAGCTTCTTCAGTTTCCTGATAATCACGGCCTTCCATTCTGTTTCTAACAAGAAACTCGACATTGCCCTCTTCAGGATTCTCTTTATCATAAGTTTGTCCATCATGCAAAACGGTGGTAACTATTTCATTTTCAGGTGATGGTTCTTCCTGTGGTTTCTTCAATCGGTTAAACAATGATAAAAATCCCGGTACTTTAGGAGTAAATGCTGATGGATGGAATTTCAAAGCAAAGATCAGGTAAGAAATTGTCAGCAAAGACAAAATTATTCCTGTTCCGGGCTTTCCCAAAAAAGCATTCAGCCATCTTGTTATGATATACCCCTGGGCACCGCCAGGCCCGCTGATCAGGTAACCCTCTGATTTTCCAAAAATATAACCCAGGATCAGAGAAACTACTATAGCTGCAAAGGAAAACTTAGCGACAAGGCTCCAGGGTCTGATCTTTGGAAAATTAAGAAGATACAATCCGATAGTTCCGAATATGAGAGGAATGAAAAAAGCTCCAAAGCCAAAACCGTAGCCAATTATGATTTTTGCAAGAAAATGCCCGCTTTTTCCTGACCAGTTCTTAACTTCAACGTCAGGTCCTGAAACGATGTCTGAATCGGGCAGGCTCTGATCAGTTTTCCACCAGAACAGGTACGCAATACACGCAAGAAGAAGGTATAATGCAAAACCGGTGATCAGAATCCCAAAAACAAATCTAATTCTTTCATCAGTAAAGAATGATTTAGATTTACCAGGATCCTTGACATTTCTGACAGATTTTTTTGTTCTCTCTTCCTTCTCCTTATACATGATGTGCTAAAAAAAATGCAATCCAAAGGTAATAAATAATTCAAAAGACTAAAGAAACATGTTGCGTGGAACAGAAAAATTGGATTTTCCGGTCGCCAGCAGCCGTTCGCCGCTAGCCGGTTACATACTTATCATCTTTGTGATAAACTGATCGATCTCCTCCCTTGAGACCCTGAGGTATTTTTCTCTTCTTTCAAATATTTTATCGGAGATATCTTTTCTATAAACCGTCTCAGCTTCGAAGTGCATTTCCGCGGGCCCCATTTTAAAGAAGAATTTCATAAGCACACCGTCAATATCGCTGAAAGGATTGGCAATATTTGGTTTTTTTACATCTATCTCATTGGTATACCAGATTTCATAGACCCTTGATCTGTCAGAAGGTAATGTCACTTCAGCGCTTTTACAGTTAAATCCGCAGATTACAGATGTCCTGGATGTCTTTTTGATTTCTATTCCTTCCATTTCTTCAAACCCAGGATGAGTTTCCCCTTCCCTGGCGGAATAATAATATTTCCATGCCAGCAGGCTTATGTAAGTATCAAAAATTCCCTCTTCAGGATTGGAAAGGTTAAATATTCCGGAATTGCCAAAGGGAGCTGAAATATCAAAAAGGATTTTGTCGTCCTTAAAAGATACAATAAGATTTCTGGGCATAATCTCCCTGGGCATCATACTTACATTACCCATGTATTCTATGGTATAATGAATTTCACCCTGATTTATATTTTTCCCACCTTTATCCCTGCAGGAGCACACTGTCATTGCAATTACCAATGCAATTAACAATCCGGATCTGAATCTCACTGATCTTCTTTTTATGAAACATGTAAATGTAACATTTTTTTTTAATCTGAATTCACCGTGCTGATAATTATGAGATTAATCACCATTATTCAGTTTAATTACTTTCATTTTTGCTACCTCATTTCCTGATAAATGATGCCGGAAATTTTCGGGGAATTGATAGCTTTGTGATCATTCAGAATATAAAAATATTTCATAATATGCAGGTATATAGTATATTGTGTATTCAGAAATTAAAACCGTAAAATGGCAAAGAAGTTAGCAGTAGTAGCGCTGGGAGGTAATGCATTGTTAAGGGGTGATCAGGCAGGAACTATTGAGGAGCAGGAACAGAACACTACCGAAACACTTGAGAACCTTATCTTCCTGATAAATGAAGGTTATGACCTTGTCATAACCCACGGCAATGGCCCTCAGGTTGGAAATATCCTGATGCGTAATGATGCAGGCGAGCAGATCTATAACATAGCACAAATGCCTGTCGATATCTGTGTTGCAGATTCACAGGGAGGTATAGGCTATATGATCGAGAGGATGTTCAGAAATGTATTGAATAAACATGCCATCGGTAAAAACGTTGTCTGTATTGTGACATCTGTTATTGTTGATATTGATGATCCCGCCTTCAAAGATCCGCAGAAAAGGATCGGAAAGATATATACAAAGGAAAAAGCTGATGAGCTTGCGCAGAAAAAGGGATGGATATTCAGGGAAGAGATCAAAAATAATGGTGGTTACAGGAGGGTTGTTCCATCTCCGGTACCGAAAGGGATAATGAATCAGTCGATTATTCAGGATCTTGCAAGGAAAGGGAATATCGTTATCGCAGCTGGAGGCGGAGGAGTACCTGTTTATATTGATGAAAAGAAAGATGTAAGACCAGCCGAAGCCGTTATAGATAAGGATATGGCTTCCTCCCTTCTTGCAACATTGATTGGAGCTGATGAATTTTATATTCTGACAGATGTGCCTTATATCTATATAAATTATAAGAAACCAGACCAGGAGATAAAAGAATTCCTGAATTATGCCGATACACTTAAATACCTGAATGAAGGACAGTTCGCTAAAGGCAGCATGGCACCAAAGATAGAGGCTTGTCTGAATTTTATCAAGAATGGTGGGGAAAAGAGCATAATTACCGAAGCTTTCAAGCTGGCTGATAAAAAATTCGGATCGAAAATCACTATGGAATACGAAGATGACAGGCGTTAGGCGACAGGTGACAGGCGCCAGGAAGCAACCCCCCGACGCCCGACGCCCGACGCCCGACGCCTAAATTATTATTACCTTTGCCATTTTAATTTTTAAAACAAAGTAAGAATGAAACCAGATCTACACAACAAACATTTTCTTAAGCTTCTCGATTTTACTCCTGAAGAAATTAAATATCTTCTCGACCTTTCTGCTGAACTGAAGCAGGCCAAAAAATCAGGAAATGAAAAACAATATCTGAAAGGCAAGAATATTGCCCTGATCTTTGAAAAATCCTCAACCAGAACAAGATGCGCATTTGAAGTGGCTGCTTTTGACCAGGGTGCCAGAGTAACTTACCTTGGTCCCAGCGGTTCCCAGATCGGACAGAAAGAATCGATGAAAGACACTGCAAGGGTTCTTGGCAGAATGTATGACGGAATAGAGTACCGCGGATTTGGACAGGAGATAGTTGAAGAACTTGCTGAATATTCCGGTGTGCCTGTTTGGAACGGACTTACCAATGAGTTTCATCCAACCCAGATACTTGCTGATTTCCTTACAATGATTGAACACTCAGACAAACCGCTTAATAAGATGATATTCTGTTATCTGGGAGATGCAAGATATAATATGGGGAATTCACTTATGGTTGGTTCAGCAAAAATGGGAATTGATTTCAGGATTGCATCACCCAGTGCCTGCCAGCCTTCGGCAGAACTGGTTTCTAAATGCAGATCAGTGGCAGAAAAGACTGGTGCAAAGATTACTATTACTGAAAATGTCGGTGATGCAGTAAAGGGAGCAGATTTCCTGTATACTGATGTCTGGGTTTCTATGGGTGAACCTGATTCCGTTTGGGAAGAAAGGATTAAGCTCCTTAGTCCATTCCAGGTAAACATGTCAGTTATTAAAAGTACCGGCAATCCTGATGTTAAATTCCTTCATTGTTTACCCGCTTTCCATAACAGAGAGACTAAAACAGGAGAGGGGATCTACAAGAAATTCGGACTGGATGGAATGGAGGTCACAGAAGATGTATTTGAATCAAAGCATTCTATAGTATTCGATGAAGCTGAGAACAGACTGCATACTATTAAGGCTGTTATGGTTGCTACACTTGGAGAGTAATTGACCTCAAAACAATCCATTTGGACTTCATGTACTCAGCCCCTTGTGTTCCCTCCCGAACAAGTTCGGGACAGGCTCTCTCTGGTTCGTAAAGAGGGGAAAAAGAATTAATATACAGTGTGTTAGCTCCCCCTCTTTGCAGAGCACTACCCTTTATACACATCTTTTACAATTTCAAAAATAATCACTGGGCAAGGAGGAGATTCCTCATTCATCCGCCTTGCGGCGGATTCATTCGGAA